>NZ_LMFK01000019.1:0-77121 GCF_001426785.1 Ensifer sp. Root142 | reverse complement strand
CAAGCGCTGCGGATGAAGATAGCGATTTTTGAAAGGAAGGTTCGTCAGGGCGCAGTTGCTAAATGCGCGGTAACCAAAGTTCAGCAAGCAAATATCGATTTGTCAGAGATATAGACAAAGTATTGATATGTCAACCGTTGGTTTTTTCTTGCCGGGTTTTGCCAATTTTGCGGGTGTTGCGAAACGGCAATTCGGAGCGAAATTTTTTCCGGTGCAGCATATGTATTTTAGGCCGGGAAAGCAGGTGTAACTATTTGGTTGCCTGCAAAAATTTCCGCTTGAGCTAACATCAGCCCGGCTCGGCATAGGGCCGCTCGCGCGGATGATGCAGTCTGCCGCGCTGCGGTCGATGTCTGATTTTGACGGCAACACGATCCACCCTGGCAACAGGCGCTGCCATGGTTCCGTTGCCTGGTTCAGGCGGAGGTCGCGGCTCAGATTGTCGTGGAGACCGCTTCGGCCAGATCGTGCAGACCGATGCTGGCCGACGGGCCGACGAGCACGAAAGACGCGCCGCCGCGCTGCCAGGAAACCATGCCGAGATTGTCGCGGATGCTTTCGGAGAACTTGTCTGACTGCGGGCTGTCGCTGTCCTTGAGGAAGCAGATGGCAAACACGTCGCCATCGGCATTGCGATAGATAAGTTGCGCGACGGGTTTGCTGTTGGCGACGAGCAGACGCGCACCCTCGAAGTTCAGACCCTTGCCGGTGAGGTTGGGAATGGTGAACGGGACGCCGACGCTGGAGGCGAGCCAAGTCTCGATCTTCGGCGCTTCGGAGGCCGGGACCTCGACGAGCCGTTCCTTCTGGCGGGAATAAATGCGGTGGTAGTCGGCGATGTCGTCAAGCCAGGTGCGGGCGGAGGCGACCCTTGTCGGCTCGCCGGCGTGGTTGGCCGTGCCGATGATAAACCCGGTGAAGCCACCGACCAGCACCAGCGCCACGGAAGCAGCCATCACCCGCGGCCAGATGCGCACGCTGCGCACATTGGCGGCAGCGATCGTCACGCGTTCCGCCTTGGGATTGATGCCGGAGCCCTGCTTGATCTGACGCACCAGCGCCAGCGGCACGGGATCATGAAGGAAATCCTCGAATGCCGTGTTGCCGAAGGCGCTGCCGGCCTTCAGCTTTTCAAACAACGCCTTGGCTTCCTCGTCGCGGGCGAGGAGCGTCTCGAGTTCAGTCTTTTCTGCCTCGCCGAGTTCGCCATCGATATAGGCGCACAACCGGACTTCGAGCGCGTGACCTTTTGTTTGCTGCAACGGTCATGCCCTCCTTTCGGTGTTTTCGGAGATCATCGCGGCGAGCCTCAACCGCGCGGTCGACAGCCTGCTCATCACCGTGCCGATCGGGATACCGAGGATATCGGCAGTCTCGCGGTAGCTGTGGCCTTCGACATTGACCAGCAGGAAGGTGCTTGCCAGGCCCTCAGGCATCGAGAGGATCATCTTCTGCAATTGGTTGGCGTAGACGGCTTTCTCGGCGGAGGCCTCGATGCTCAGTTCGTCCTGGTCGGACACGTCGACCGTACCGCTGCCGGTGCGGACTTTCCGTTTGCGGATCTCGTCGATCCAGAGGTTGCGCGTCATGGCGTAGATCCAGCTTTCGAGCCGGCCTTCTCCGTTCCAGAGGTGACTGCGCGTAATCGCTCTTTCGCAAGCTTCCTGGACAAGATCATCGGCATCATGTGCATTGCGCGTCAATGTCATCGCGAAGCGGCGCAATTTGGGCAGCAAGCTGACCAAGTCGCGTCTGAAGTCCTTCGTTTCTGCCGCTGGGCGCATTGCTCTTCCAAATGAAACGTGCGGGATCGTGTCTTTATTCGCCAGGTAATTCCACGGTGAATGATATGAAACATTTGACCGTTAGTCTGCAAGGGAAGTCACGGATCGGAAAGCGAAATCTGCTCTTTCTTTCGCCGTTATCCCAAAAACCCTTGCCGATCCGCATGTCGTCTCGCAGGGCGGTCGTTACCGTAAACTGCAAGGGTGGGCCGGCATTGCGTCAAAGTTCGGCCCGAATCTGATCGGCACTCATCCGCACAACTCCAGGTCGATCACAGAGGACGCGTCAATGAACGAGCATGCATGCGGCGAGAGACGAAATGACGGTCGACCTTCCACAGGGCGACCGCGTGATGGCGGGTGGCGCCCCGCTCCGAAATTCTTGCGGGTGGCCGGCTTGACCGTATCCCTGGCGGGCCTCGCCGGTTGCCAGAGTGCGTCTCTCAGCGAAACCGGTTCGCTGTCCTCCTACAAGGATTTCGTCGCAAGCGACGGGATGGTAACCAAGACCAAGTATCGGGTGGATGCCGCTTCGACCAAGACGGTCAAGACCGTGCATCTGATCCCGACGACCTTTGCCTCCAATGCCGATGTCGGCACCCTCGGCGACCCCCAGAAGAAGCTGGTGGCGACGGCGATCGACCGCTCGCTGTGCGAGGCGCTAAGCGCGCATTTCGATGTCGTTCCGGTGTCGAAGCCGGCGGATATGGCGGTGCGTTCCGTTGTAACGAAGGTGAAAGCCACCAACGCCGTCGTTGCCGGCGTGTCGAGTGTCGCTTCGAAAGTCTCGCCTGTCCCGGTTCCGCGCCTTCCGATCGGTCTCGGCAATCTATCGGTCGAAGCCGAGGCCTTCGATGCCAGAGGCAAACAGATCGCGGGTCTGACCTGGGCGCGGGGGGCAAACATCGTCACCAGCGGTTCGCGCGCGTCGACTGCCGCCGACGCCTTCGAGCTTGCCGGAGACTTTTCCGACGATTTCAGCGCGATGCTGGCAAAGTCGAACGATCCGATGAAGTCCGACTTCGAGCTGCCGTCGATGAAGAACGTCTCGAATAGCGTGTCCTATGCGGTTACCGGCAAATCGACCGATCCCGATTGCGCGGTTTTCGGGCGTGGCTCGGGGGTCACGGGCATTGTCGGCGGCGCGCTGGGCTTGCCGCCGGAATGGACCGAGAAGAAGCGCAACTGAGGAGACGCTTCAAGGATCGATGCCGCGGCTGCCTTCCCAGGTTCGGGAAGGCAGTGGGCATGCATCAATATTGCCTGACGCCGCCCAAAGACTGCAGCAGCGAGCGATAGGCCCAGGTGTCTTCGCCGCCGCGATCGCGAATCTCGACCAGTTGCACGCGGGCATCCTCTACCTGACCCTGTTCGATCAGGGCCTGGCCCATGTAGGAGCGGGCGAGGATATAGTTCTCGTCGGCTTGGAGCGCGCGCTTGTAATACTGCATGCCGAGCTCCATGCGCCCGGCCTTGCGGTTGGCATAGCCGAGATAGTTCAGCACGCGGGCGCTCTTCTGATCCTTGACGGCGCCGAGGACCTTGATGGAGTTCTCATACTGGCCGGCATAGGCAAGCTCGCGGGCGGCCTCGAAGAGGATGTCGTCGCTAAGATCGCTCTTCTTGGCATTGACGCAGGCGTTCTTCTTGGCATCCCAGATCTTGCCGTTGGTGCATTCGCTGCTCGTCTTGGTTTTCTTCGGCGGTTCGCTGGTGTCCTCGCCGGCGGCCATGGCGGTCTGCCCTGCAAAAACGGCCGCGCTGGCGGCAAACAGGGCGCATAGAATGGTCTTGCGGTTCATCATGCCCATCTCCCAACATATGGAATGGCGCCGAGCACACCATTCACGGCACAGAGGATAGATCGCTCTGCCGGTCGTGGGAACCCGAACGGGAGTGTGACGCACGAATAGGGGCATTTATTCGCCCGGCGATGGGATTTCGGCGAAAAGTCGGGCGAGCGGGCCTAGAAGCGGGTGGTTTCGACCAATGTGGCGCCGGTCGCATCGGCGTTGAGCGCGTAGCGCTCGCGGGTGAGGAACCAGTTGCCGGCCTCGCCGGCAATCGTGAACAGATTGTAGGCAGCCTGTGGCTTGTGTCCGCCCGGACCCTGCGACGCCGAGGAGATACCGACGACCGGCACCGGGCCATTCGGGCCCTGCAGCGAGTAGACCGTATTGAGGTGGGTGTGGCCGTGGATCACCAGCTCGGCGCCGCCCGACGAGATCGTTGCCGCAAACCGGCGGATGCCGAGCATGCGCTTGTGCAGCGAGGCGGCGCCGTGGATCGGCGGATGGTGGATCATCACCACGCGGAAAAGACCGGCGTCAGCGGCCTGGCGAAGCAGGTTGACGGTGGCGCGCGCCTGCCGCTGGCCGAAATAGCCGCTGGCGGCAAAGGGCGGCGTCGCGACCGCAGTCGAGCAACCGATCAGCGCCACCGGGCCGCGCACCCGCAGATAGGGGAAGCAGCGATGGCCCTCATGCCACTCGGCCGGTGCGCCATCCGCCCGCATAAAGGGATACCAGGCGCGCGTCGTCTTCTCGTAGGCGCCGGGCACATAGGCATCGTGATTGCCCGGGACGATCGAGATGTTGGCCGGGTCGCCAGCGTCCTCGAGCCAATCGGTCACCGTTGCGATCTCCCGCGACGAGGCGAGGTTCACCAGGTCTCCGGTGATCGCCATATGGTCGGGATCGCGCTTCTCGATATCGGCCATCAGGCAGTCGAGCGTGCCCGTGAACAGGTGCCGGCTGCGGTTCCGGTGCCAGTTGACGAAGCCGGTGATGCGCTTGGAGGCAAGTTCCCTCAAGGAGAGATCGGGCAGGGGGCCGAGATGGATATCGGAGATATGGGCAAGTTTGAACATCGTCCCCGTCTAGCGCATATTCCGGTTGAGGGGAATCATGTCGCCGGATTAATCCGGTCTGACAGTCAATGCGGAAGGATAGGCATCTGAAGCAGGAGCGGCCACCGGAGATGCGACGCTGGTATCTCCGCGTCCTGATGCGCCTGGTGCACGGCTATTACGCGTTGTCGCGCGGCATGACGATCGGCGTGCGTGCCGCTTGCTTCGACGTTGAAGGGCGCGTCTTCCTGGTGCGGCATTCCTACCTGCCCGGCTGGCATTTGCCGGGTGGCGGGCTCGACCGCGACGAGACCGCGCTCGAAGGGTTGCTGCGGGAGTTGCGCGAGGAGGGCAATCTGGAAACGACCGCCCCGCCGACACTGGTACAGGTCTATTACAACAGGCGCACGAGTCGCCGCGATCACGTGGTCTTCTACCGTTGCGACGGCGTGCGCCAGACCTTGCCGAAGGTGCCGGATCTGGAGATCGCCGCGAGCGGTTTCTTCGCGCTTGATGCGCTGCCTGACGATACGACGCCGGCAACGCGCCGCCGGCTTGGCGAGCTTGCGGGCAGCACGGCTTTCGACAGCTACTGGTAGGGCCGGCCGCGCGCCGCCGCACGCGTGAACGCGCGGCGGCGGCTTAAGGCTCTTTTTTTGCGCATGTCATGATCGCAAAACCGCTACACACTTTTGCGCGACATGCGTTAGGCAGCCTGCCGCCCATGCGGCGCATCCAGATCGATGATCGGGCCGACGGGTACGACGCCGGTCGGATTGATCATCGTGTGGCTGCGGTAATAGTGTTCCTTGATGTGGTTCATGTTGACCGTCTCGGCCACGCCAGGCACCTGGTAAAGGTCACGCAGATAACCCTGCAGGTTCCTGTAATCGGCGATCCGGCGGATGTTGCACTTGAAGTGCCCGACATAAACGGGATCGAAGCGCACCAGTGTCGTGAACAGCCGCCAGTCGGCCTCGGTGAGCCTGCTGCCGGTCAGGTAGCGCCGGGTGGCAAGCCGCTCCTCCAGTTCGTCGAGCATGTCGAACAATGGGGTGACGCCTTCCTCGTAAGCTTCCTGGCTCGTGGCGAAACCGGCCTTGTAGACGCCGTTGTTGACCGCGCCATAGATGCGGGTGTTCAGCTCGTCGATTTCGCCTCGCAGTTCCTCCGGGTAGAAATCGTCGTTCGAGCCTGTCAGTTCGTTGAAGGCGGAGTTGAACATGCGGATGATTTCGGCGGATTCGTTCGAGACGATCGTGTTTTTCTGCTTGTCCCACAGGACGGGCACGGTCACCCGGCCGGAATAGGTTGGGTCGGCGCGGGCGTAGACCTGCCAGAGGGCGTGGAAGCCGTAGAGGTGGTCGACAGTGCCGCCATCCTTGCCCTTGAACTCCCAGCCCTTCGTCAGCATCAGCGGATCGACGATCGAGACCGAAATCAGGTCTTCGAGCTTCTTCAGCTTGCGGAAGATCAGCGTGCGGTGCGCCCAGGGGCAGGCAAGCGAGACGTAGAGATGATAGCGCCCGGCCTCGGCCTTGAAGCCGCCCTCGCCGGATGGGCCTGCCGACCCGTCGGCGGTGATCCAGTTGCGAAACTGCGATTCGCTGCGCTTGAAATGGCCTTTCGTCGCCGCCGTGTCATACCAGACGTCCTGCCAGATGCCGTCTACAAGCCTGCCCATGGGCGATCTCCTTTGTCGTTTCGTCGTTCATAGATAGCGTCTTTGCCGGTCTTCGATAGGTATCGATTTCTGAACAGTGCGTTTTGGGCTTTGACATCGGGCAATTTTCTGGTATCGGCGATTTCAGAAAATTTCTCTGTGTCCGGAACGAACCGTACTCATGACCTTCTCGGGAAACCTGCGACGACGCTGATGCTGCCAACGCCCTCTTCGGGTGACGCCATCCCCATGTCCGTTCGTATGCCTGGTTCCTGATCCCATGAAAAAGCACGACCTCGTCTACCTGACCGAAGACGCGTCCCATGACGCAGCCATCGAAATCATCAACGAAGAAGCCTTTGGCCCCGGCCGGTTTGCCCGGGCGGCTGCGCGCATTCGCGAGCAGGGGCCGCACGATCGGTCGCTGTCCTTCATCTGCGCCGACAATGGCGGGACGATCGCCTCGGTCAGGATGACGCCTGTGATGGCCGGTTCGATCAAGGGCCACCTGCTTGGACCGCTTGCTGTCAGGCCGTCGCACAAGAACATGGGCATCGGCCGGGAACTCGTGCGCATCGCCGTGGAGGCGGCACGGCGGAAGGGGTCGCAGGCCGTCATCCTCGTCGGCGATCCGCCCTATTATCAGCCGCTCGGCTTTGAAAAGGTCCGTTACGCCGCACTGGAATTTCCGGGCCCGGTCGATCCGGCACGGGTGCTGGTGGTGCCGATGGCTGAAGGCGTTCACGCCGGCCTTGCCGGCGTCATCGGCTGGCGGGACGACGCGGCCGCCCATGACGCGGCCGAGTTGGCCGATATCGAACTGGCGCTTGCCGTTTGATGGCCTTCGGGCCTTACTGCGAAACCAGCAGCTTTTTCAGGAAGACGCGGCTGCGGCCCGGTGGAAAGTCGGGCAACTCGCCGAAGGTCTCATAGCCCTGGCGCTTGTAGGCGCGCAGCGCCTGCGGGTTGAACGTGTCGATCCAGGCGCCGTGGCAGCCGCGACGAATGGCCTCTTCCTCGGCCGCCGTCAGCAGCTTGCCCGCAAGGCCCTGTCCGCGCAGGTCTTCCGGTAGCCACAGCCATTGCACGAACAACCAGCCCCAGGCGGTGTAGCCGCTGAGGCCGCCGCGTTTGCCCGCCGCATCGGGTCCACCGACGAGCACTGCCAGCGGCCGCCGCTCGGATGGGCCGACATCGGCGGCGTTGAACGCCGTCAGCCCGTTGCCGATCGCCTCGAGTGCTTCGGCCGGCGGTGCGTCGGTGATCTCGAACATCACTGCTCCTCCTTTGCCAGCCGTTTGGCTATCGGTTCGAATTCCGGTGTCGCCGTGCGCTTGACCGGATTCGGCGTGCCGGCGTCGATCGCGTCCCAGTATTTCCAGTGGACCTTCTTCGATCCCAGTTCGTAGTCCATGCCGTCCCAGCTGTCTTCGCGGAAGCTGTAGAAGGCCCAGTGCAGGCTGTTCTTGTCGAGCGTCGTCAGCACGTCTTCGAGGTAAGCCTTGCAGCCGGTCCAGCGGCGCATGCAGCCGAACTCGCCGGCAACGACGCGATTGAGCGGTATGCCCTTGTCTTTCGCCCATTGCACCGGTTGGTCGAGATAGGATGCGACCCGCGCCTTGTCCCAGTCCTCATCGCCTTCGCCGAAGGGCACCTTGCCGGGATAGGTATAGGGCTTCTCGCGCTTCATGTTGGGTGCGCTCGTCGCGGCGTAGGGCTCATACATGTGGAAGCTGTAGACCACCTTCTGGTCGCTGAGGCCCGACGGCCAATAGGTGAAGCCGTCGGCTGCCGCGTACCATCCGGCGTCGGCCATGATCGGGGTGGCCGGATCGACCTCGCGGATTGCGGCGATGACCGTTTCGTAGAAGGCCACGAGGTCGGATGCGCTGCCTTTCTTGCTGGCATACCAGTCGAGCATCGCCTTCCTGTCGGCATGCTCGGCAAGGCCGTTTTGCTTTTCAGGCGCCGGTTCGTTGATGATGTTGTAGGCGGCAACGCCAGGATGATCCCTAAGTTCGCGCGCGAGATCGCGCCAGAAGCTTGCGGCCTCAGCCCACCAGGCCTTGTCTTGCCAGATGCGCCCATCGAACTTGTTGCCGTTGTTCTGCGACCAGCGCATGCCGGGCAGCGACAGGGGAGTGATGACGACCTTCAACCCGGCCTTGTCGGCCCGGTCGAGCGTTTCCTTCAGCATCTTAAGGTCGGCCGCAGGAATGCCCTCGTATTTGTCGGCATCGCCGATCAGATAATCGCGCTTGGCCGGCTTCCACTTGTCGTAGGAGAGCCGGACCCAAGTGGCGCCGTAACCGGACAGCGCCTTGAAATAGGCCTCGTCCGGCGGCAGCCGGTTGAAGCTGTTGCCGCCGTGCTGCGGCTTGTCCCAGAAGCCGATGAGATCGGCCGCATGAGCGGGCCCGGTGACGACAGAACCGGCTACGGTGAGAGCGAGGAGGGAGGAGACGATCAAACGCATGTACAGGGCTCCTAAAAACTATCCCTGCGATTTCGACAGTCATTGTGGCCTAAATCAGGAACGGCGCATGCTGAAGACGTCGAGCCGGCTTTCACCCACATCGTTTTCGTCGAGCTGCCAGCCGCCGCGTTGATAGAATGCTCGCTTCTCCGGCAAGGAGCAGAGATGCACGCTCTCGACGCCGGTGGCCAAAGCCGCGTCCGCGGCATGGCGAACGATGCTCGCGCCGATGCCGAGTCCACGAAAGGTCGGCTCTACCCAGACCGCCGCGACCCAGGGACGAAGTGCCGGCCGCTCGTCGAGATCGGATTCGATTACCGATGCGGTGCCGATGAAGGTCGCGCCGCGATGGGCGACGATGGCAAACGGGATGTGGTGGTCGCCAAGGCTTCCGGCAACCAGTTCGGCGATATGGCCAAGCGGAAAGCCACGCGGCTCCCACCAGGCCCGCCAGACACGGTCGGCGATATCATCGGCGAAATAGGGCACATCGCGCAGGTTGCTGATGGCGACGCTCGGATCGGTCATCGACCCTCGCGGTACCAGGTCGCCGATATCAGGAAGAGCAGGACGGCAAGGCCGAAGAGACCGGTAAACAGCGACAGCGAGTTGATGCCCCTGAGCACGGTTTCATCCGTCATGCGCAGCGACAGCCGCTGGTCGTCGGCGACACGGACGGCGCCGCGCACCGGCAGGATCGATGGCAGGTCGATGGCGCCATCGGCACTTGCCAGCCGGCGCACAAGCCCCTTGGTCTTGTCAGCCCAGGGGCGCAGCTTGTCCTCGGTCGAGATCGCCGCCCTGAACTCCGGTGCGTCGACATTGCCGACATGCACAAGCGTCGTCAGTTCGTCGTTGGCGACTTCGAACAGGCCGGTTTCCGTGGTCTTGATTTCGGCGCTGTAAAGACCCGGCTCGCGCTGGGCGAGCGTCAGCTCCTCGGTCTTGCCGGACGGGTAGGTGAGGGTCGCATGGCCGGGGTCACCTTCGATGGTCTGACGGGTGATCTCCAGCGTGCGGCCGGCGGCACGCGCGGTCAGCGCTTCTTCTTCCAGCGCCGGCTCCTGCATCAGCCAATGGGCGGTGCGGCGATAGAGCGAGACGTGCGGACCGCCGCCCTCGAAACCGCGCGCCCAGAGCCAGCCCTGGTCGGACAGCAGCATGGCGACACGGCCCTTGCCGACGCGGTTCAGCACCAGCAGCGGCTTGCCGTCAGCCGCTTCCATCACGGTCTGACCGAGCGGCCTGTCGACGTCGACGGTGCGGAACCAGCGGCCCCACTGCGGCGGTTCGCTTGCCGCACCTTCGAGGCCACGGGTGACCGGATGCTTCTTTCCCTCGTCCGACAGGCGGGGGTAAAAGCCTTTTTCATTCATCACGCCGGTCGGGTTTGCCGGCAGCACGGCCGACAGGGGCGTTGCGGCAATGGAATCGTTGCCGGCATGTTCGGGACCGGCGGCGATCAGCAGCGCACCGCCGTTCTGAACATATTGCGCGATGTTGTCGTAGTAGAGGATCGGCAGGACGCCGCGGTGCTGGTAGCGATCGAAGATGATCAGGTCGAACTCGCTGATCTTGTCCACGAACAGTTCGCGCGTCGGAAAGGCGATCAGTGACAACTCGTTGATCGGGGTCCCGTCCTGCTTTTCCGGCGGGCGCAGAATGGTGAAGTGCACGAGATCGACGGCGGCATCAGATTTCAGCAGATTGCGCCAGGCGCGCTCGCCCGCATGCGGCTCGCCGGAGACGAGCAGCACGCGCAGGTTCTCGCGGATGCCGTCGAGCACATGGACGGCACGATTGTTGGTCTCGGTGACTTCACCGGGGACGCCGTTGACCGCGAATTCGAGAATGTTGTTGCCGCCGCGCGGCACGGTGAAGCTGAAGGGCACGTCAGTGCCGGGCTCGACCACTTCGGTTGCGATCTCGTTGCCGTTGAGGCGGATGGTCACCTGCGCGGTTCCGCCCGGTGCCGCACCGTCATCAACGACGCGGAAGGACAGCTTCTGCTGTTCGCCGACGATGCCGAAACGCGGCGCGCTGACGATCTCGATGCGGCGGTCGAACTCATCCGGCTTGCCGCTGATCAGCCCATGGATCGGCGCGTCGAAGCCGAGCTTCTGGTTGATATCGGGGACGTCGTGGATCTGGCCGTCGGTGATGAAGATCGCACCGCCGACCCGTGCCGGCGGCACATCGGCAAGCACGGAGGTCAAGGCGGAGAAGAGCCGCGTCGATGGCGCTTCGCTCTCTTCGCTGTCGGCAGCCTCGACGATGCGGGTCTCGATCTGCGGGAAGCGCGACAGCCGGTCCTTGAGATCGGCAAGCGCCTTGTCGGTCTGCTCGCGCCGGCCGGCATAGTCCTGGCTCTGGCTGCGGTCGACGACAACAGCGACGATGGTCGACAGCGGCTCGCGCTCCTCCTGGAAGAGGATCGGATTGGCCAGTGCCAGGCAGAAGGCGGCAAGGGCTGCGGCACGCACCCAGGCTCCGCGCACGCCGCGCCAGATGCCAAGCGCAGCCAGAATTGCGGCTGCAACGGCAAGCACCGCCAGATAGGGCCAGGGGATGAAAGGCGAGAAGTCGGCGGTCATCGATCGGCCCTCATTGTCCGAGCCGTTCGAGCAGGGCCGGCACGTGCACCTGGTCGGCCTTGTAGTTGCCGGTCAGCATATACATCATGATGTTGACGCCGGAACGGAAGGCGTATTCGCGCTGCATTTCGTCCGGCGGCACCGTCGGCAGCAGCGCGACGCCATTGGCGTCCACCGCCCAGGCGCCGGCAAAGTCGTTGCCGGTGATCATGATCGGCGTCACGCCGTCGCCCGAGCGCGCTGGGCGGTTGCTTGGCTCTTCGCGATTGTCGAGCTGCGCCTCGATCCAGAGCGGGCTGCCGGTATAACGGCCTGGGAAGTTCGCCAGCAGGTAAAAGGCCTTGGTCAGCACGTGGTCGGTAGGAACCGGCTCCAACGGCGGGATGTCGAGGTTGGCAAGGATCGCCTGCAGCCTCTCGGTGTTGGGGCTGGTGCCACCGGATGACGCGCCGAGCGAGGAGAACTGGTCGCGCGTGTCGAACAGCACCGTGCCGCCGGCGCGCATATAGGCGTCGATGCGGCTGACGGCCTGTGGGCTCGGCATCGGCGCCGAGGCGGAGACCGGCCAGTAGATGATCGGGTAGAACGAGAGCTCGTCCTTGGTGATATCGAGGCCGACGGGCGTGCCGGGCTCCAGCGTGGTGCGATAGGTGAGGAAGTCGGTGAGCCCCGTCAGCCCGCGCTCGGACAGGCGGTCGACTTCACTCTCACCGGTCACCACATAGGCCAGATGCGTGGTGTCGAGGCGCTCGAGAATGGCGGCGTCTTCCGGTCGACTGTCATCGGCCAGACTATCCGGCGGCGAAACGAGAAAGGCGCTTGCCGCCAGCAACAGGACCGCGGTCATGGCCTTTGCTGCGCGCAGCCGCGAGAAGGCCCCGCCCATGAACAACACGATCAGCGCGTCGACGAGCAGCAGCAGCAGGGCCAGTGTGAACAACGCCGGCTTCAGCGACCAGCTCTCGGACCCGGCCAGTTGCTGGGCGGTGTGAGCGCCGGCGGCCGTCATGTCGATCGGCTGCAGCTCGGCATTGCGTGGCAGCAGGTTGAGCGCGGTGAAACCGTCTTCGGAGCCATAGAGACCCGGAGGGTTTTCCGGTGTGGCGACCGGCACCTTGCCGGGGATGACGTCGAGCGGCCGGGCGTTGCCGGTCTCGGCCACGAGCACGCCGTCGGCATTGAGCAGCCGATAGGGCGCGAGCGTCTGCTGTTGCGCCTTGCCCTCGTTGGCAACGCCGCCGCCGCGCGAAAGCTGGACGCTGCGGCGAAGCATTTCGACGAAATCGCCCGAGATCGGCAGGTTCGACCAGGTGGCCTCGGCGCTGACATGGAAAAGGATGATGCGACCGGCGCCGTGAGCTGAGGTCGTTACCAGCGGCGTGCCGTCGGCAAGGCTTGCCCAGGTGCGCTCGGCAAGATCGGAGGTCGGCTCGGCCAGCACCTGCCGCTTGACGAGAATGTCTGTCGGGCGTGCCATGCCGGCAAACGGGCTGTTTCCGGGGTAGTCGGCAAGCGGCTGCGGTTCGGACCAGGACAGCGCGCCGCCAAGCGCGCGTTCACCCTGGCGCAGCGTCACCGGCACGAGCGGATCGTCTGCGGGGGCAGCGGCAAGCCGCGGGCCGGCAAAGCGGATGAGCATGCCGCCATTATCGATCCACTTCGACAGCTTCGGATAAATCTCCTCCGGCAGCCGGCCGATATCGGCCATGATCAGTACGGACGGCTTCTGCTCCAACAGTTCCGGAATGGCGACGGCGAGATCCGTCTCGTGCGGTTCGACGAGATCCGCATAGGGGGTGAGCGCACGGTTGATGTAGTAGAGCGGCGATAGCAGCGGCTGCGACAGGTCGCGGGCCTCGCCGCTCAGCAGGGCGACGCGGCGACGGCGGAAGCCATCGTCGAGCAGATGCACGCTGCCGGCGGTCGCTGCATTCTCGATGCCGATGCGGGCAAAGTCGTTGCGCAGTTCGAAGGGCGCTTCGATGCTGCCCTTGGCAACGCCTTCGCCCGAGGCGAAGGCGATCTGTCCATCGGCGATCGCGCGCCCACGCGTATCGTAGGCGACGATCGGCAGGGTCAGCGCGCCGTCCTTGCGCAGGCGCGTTGCCGTCACCGACATGCCGGTCGAGCCGTTGCTGGTATCGGTCAGCGCTACGGTGCGGCTACCATCGGCCTCGACGACCCGCAGTTCGGCAGCTCCCACGTCAGCAAGCGCTGCCATCGTCTTCTGATCCGCAGCCTCGATGCCGTCGCTGACGAAGGCGAGCGTGCCGGGATTCGTGCCCTCAAATGCGGTTTTCAGCGCGGCTATCGCCTGGGCTCGGTCGACGGCAAGGGGAATGGGGGCGGCAGCGGCAAGCCTGTTGCGCGCGGTTGCTGCCGAGCCTGGCGTGGCGTCGTGCTGGCGATCACCGGTGAAGGCGATGGAGACTGCAAGGTCGCGCGCTTCCGCGTCGTCAATCAGCGTGCTCACGGCATCGACGCGCTGTTCCCAGTCGGTGGCGGTTGCCCAGCTGTTGTCGACGACGATCGCCAGCGGGCCGCCGGTAGCAAGTGTGTTCTGACGCGGGTTCACGACGGGATCGGCGATCGCGAGGATGACGGCGGCCGCCATCAGCATGCGCAGCAGGGTCAGCCACCACGGGCTTTTCGATGGGGTTTCCTCGCGCTTCAACACGGAGGCGAGAATGCGCAACGGCGGGAACACTTCGGCCGCCGGTTTCGGCGGCGTCATGCGCAACAGCCACCAGATCACCGGCAAAGCGATCAGGGCTGCCAAGAGTGCCGGATTGGCGAAGAGGAAGGGAAGGCCGGTCATAGCTGGCCTCCATGCGTAGCGCGTCCTGGCATGCCGGACAGATACATGTGGACGGCAACCAGCGCCTCGGAGGCGGGCCGATCGGTCCTGTGCGGCGTGAAGGTCCAGCCGAGATGGCGCAGCGTGACGCCGAGGCTTTCGCGGCGGGCGAGGTAGGCGCGCTGATAGTCCTCGCGCAGGACCTCGGCGCGGCCGGCCGTCAGTTTCTGGCCGGTTTCCGGGTCGCTGAATTCAGTCCGCCCGGCATAGGGGAAGACTTCCTCCGCCGGATCGGCAACCTCGACGACATGACCGCGCAGGCCGCGGCGGGCGAGCGGGCCCAGCCGCTCCATGATCCTGTCGGTCGGATCGAGAAAATCGCCGATCAAGACGAGATCGCTGGCGCTGCGGATCATCCCCGTCTCGGGCAGCCCTTCGGAGAGCGGGCTCAGCATGATCGCGGTTGCCAGCCGTTCGGCGGCGTTGCGGGCGGAGATCGGCTCCATCACGCCGGGGCATCCGATGCGTTCGCCGGAGCGGGCGAGGATTTCGGCGAGCGCCAGCATCAAGACCAGGGCCCGGCTTTCCTTTGACACCGAACCGAGCGTTGACTTGTACATCATCGACGGAGACAGGTCGGCCCAGAGCCAGATGGTGTGGGCCGCTTCCCATTCGCGGTCGCGCACATAGGTATGGTCGTCGCGGGCCGAACGGCGCCAGTCGATGCGCGACAGGCTTTCGCCGTCGCTATAGGGGCGAAACTGCCAGAAATTCTCGCCGATCCCGCGCTTGCGCCGCCCATGCCAGCCGGAGATCACCGTATTGGCGATGCGGCGGGCCTCGACCAGGCAGTCAGGAACGAGCATCGCGCGCTGCTGCGCACGGGAAAGAACCTCACCAGCGGGGGTACGCGCAACTATGTGCCCGATGGAGGCCATTCTTTATCCCTTGGCTTGCTTCACCAGCTCGGCGACGACATCGCGCACGGTCATGCCTTCGGCACGGGCAGCGAAGGTCAGCGCCATGCGGTGCTGGAGAACGGGCTCGGCGAGCGCCAGAATATCGTCGATCGACGGCGCCAGGCGACCGTCGTAGAGCGCACGGGCGCGGGCGCAGAGCATCAGCGCCTGTCCGGCGCGCGGACCCGGGCCCCAGGCGACGTTCTTGTCGGTGGCGGCATTGCCGTTGCCGGGGCGGGCGGAGCGCACGAGATCAAGGATGGCATCGACCACCTTCTCGCCGACCGGCATCTGCCGGATCAGGCTCTGGATCTGCTGCAGGCGGGCGGCGTCGATCACCGGCCGGGCCGAGGCCTCCGTGACGCCGGTGGTCTCAAGCAGGATCTGTCGTTCGGCGGCAAGCTCGGGATAACCGACGTCAACCTGCATCAGGAAGCGGTCGAGCTGGGCTTCCGGCAGGGGGTAGGTGCCTTCCTGCTCCAGCGGGTTCTGGGTGGCCAGCACGTGGAACGGCTGCGGCAGGTCCTTGCGGGCTCCGGCAACGGTGATGTGATACTCCTGCATCGCCTGCAGCAGCGCCGACTGCGTGCGCGGCGAGGCACGGTTGATTTCGTCGGCCATCAGCAGCTGCGTGAAGATCGGACCGGGGATGAAGCGGAAGGAGCGGTGGCCGGCGGCATCCTGGTCCATCACTTCCGAGCCGAGAATGTCCGATGGCATCAGGTCGGGCGTGAACTGCACGCGGCTGGAATCAAGGCCGAGAACGGTGCCGAGCGTCGCGACCAGCTTGGTTTTCGCAAGGCCGGGAACGCCGACGAGAAGGGCGTGGCCGCCGGACAAAACGGCAAGCAGCGTCTGCTCGACCACGTTCTCCTGACCGAAGATGACCTTGCCGACTTCGGCCCGCACGAGCGCGATCTCCGCGAGCGCGTTTTCCGCCGCGGCAACGATCGCCCTTTCGTCGGTCGCTTCCGTGGCGCCCTTCATCACACTCATGGTCGTACTCCCCGGTCGCCCGTTGTTGAACCGAATCGCCCCGCGGGGGATTTTCAGTTGCCTTATTCCAATTTAGACCCTGGCTGACGGCTGACAAGTCGCCGCAGACGCACTATCTCGTGACAGCATACACGCCGCATCTCGCGACGACATACACGCCTCCGGTGCAAAATCGGGGCCAATCGGGACGGAACGATGGCAGAAGCCGAAATTCAGCGAACCGGGGACGCGGCCGGACTGGCGGCCCTGATCGCGCGTGCGGCCGGCCAGACGGGCGACCGCAAGCGTGGCCTGCCGCCGGTGGAGCGCTGGAATCCGCCGTTCTGCGGCGATATCGACATGGAAATCCGCGCCGACGGCACCTGGTTCTATCTGGGCACGCCGATCGGCCGGCAGCCACTGGTGCGGCTGTTCTCCACAGTTTTGCGCAAGGACGAGGATGGCGTCACCTATCTGGTGACGCCTGTGGAAAAGGTGGCGATCCGCATCGTCGACGCGCCCTTCGTTGCCGTCGAAATGAGCGTGACGCAGGCGGACGGCGTGCAGGTGCTGACCTTTCGCACCAATGTCGGTGACGTTGTCGAGGCCGGGCCGGAGCATGCCCTGCGTTTTGTCATTCATGGCGAGAACCGCGAACTGAAGCCGTACCTGCACGTGCGCGGCCGGCTCGATGCGCTGGTTTCCCGGCCCGTCATGTACGATCTCGTCGAACTCGGCGAGACCGTGGTGGTCGACGGCGTCGAGATGTTCTGCGTGCGCTCGGGTGGGTCCATCTTCCCGATCATGAAGGCTGCCGAACTGGAAGCGCTGTCGCGATGAACCGGCATCCCTATTCTGCCGACGAATTTCGCCGCCGGGCCCTGACCCAGATGGGCGGGCCAGTGGAAAGCGCGTGGCGGGAACACGGAGATTTCCTGCTCAATCCCAGTATCGTGCCGCATCTTGAAACCCTGCATCTGAAGGATGCGGCCGTGCTGGTGCCGGTGGTCGACGACGGCGAGGATGCGCATGTCATCTTCACCCAGCGGACCGCAAGCCTGCGCAAGCATTCCGGCCAGGTGGCGTTTCCCGGCGGCGCGGTCGACCCGGAGGACCGCTCGATCGAGTCCGCCGCCCTTCGCGAGGCGCAGGAGGAGATCGGTCTTGACCCGCGGTTCGTCGAGACGATCGGACGACTGCCGCACTATATGGCGTTGTCCGGTTTCAAAATCACGCCGGTTCTGGCGGTGGTGCAGCCCGGCTTCGAGTTGGTGCCCAACCCCGACGAGGTCGAAAGCGTCTTCGAAGTGCCGCTGTCCTTCCTCATGAACCCCGGAAACCATGGGCGTGGAAGCGGCCACTGGCAGGGTGAAGACCGGCATTTCTATCGCATGCCCTATGGCGACAGGAATATCTGGGGTATCACCGCCGGCATCGTCCGAATGCTTTATGAAAGGCTTTATGCATGACCTCGGTTGCCGGTGAGAGCTGGTTTTCGGCTCCATCCCTTCGTCGCGTCTTCGATCTCCTGAATGTCGAGGGCGGGGAGGTGCGCGTCGTCGGCGGCGCCGTGCGCAACAGCCTGATGGGGGTGCCGGCCGGCGATGTCGACATGGCCACCACCTGGCATCCAGACGAGGTCGTTGCCCGCGCCAAGGCAGCCGACATCAAGGTGGTACCGACAGGCATCGACCACGGCACGGTGACGCTCGTCATCGACGGTACGCCCTATGAGGTGACGACGCTGCGCCGCGATGTCGCGACCGACGGGCGCCGCGCTGAAGTTGCGTTCGGAACCGACTGGAAGGTGGATGCCGAGCGGCGCGACTTCACCATCAACGCGCTCTACGCGGACCATGAGGGCGAGGTCGTGGACGACGTCGGCGGCCTTGCCGATATTAAGACCCGCACTTTGCGCTTCATCGGCAATGCTGCCGAGCGGGTGGCCGAGGATTATCTTCGCATCCTGCGCTTCTTCCGCTTCTTCGCCCATTACGGCAACGGTCGCCCCGATGCCGATGGCCTGAGGGCCTGCGCCCAGGCGCGTTCCAAGCTGTCGACACTTTCGGCAGAGCGGGTTTGGGCCGAGACGAAGAAGCTGCTTTCAGCCGAGGACCCGGGCCGGGCGCTGCTCTGGATGCGCCAGGCGGGCGTGTTGACCGAAATCCTGCCCGAGACCGAGAAATGGGGCATCGACGCCATTCCGGAACTGGTTGCTGCCGAGAAGGCCTTTTCTTGGGCACCGGATCCACTGCTGCGCCTTGCGGCAATCGTGCCGCCGGATGAAGATCGGCTCGAAGCCATGGCCGCGCGGCTGCGCCTGTCGAAGGCCGAGGCAGCGTATTTTTCGCGCTTTGCGAATGCGCCAGCGCTACCGGCAAAGACTGTGGATGCGGCGCTCGATCGCTTGCTCTACCGCCACGGCGCTGAGGGGATTTCCGTCCGGCTTCGCCTCGCGCTCGCCTCGGCCAGACGCAAGTCCGAAAACGATCCGGCCTTGCTTGCCGAGACGGCGGCGTTCCAGCGCCTCTTGACGCGCACCGAGGCATGGAAGCGCCCGAGCTTCCCGCTGACGGGCGCCGATGTGCTGAAGGCCGGCATCCCCGCCGGGCCTCGCGTCGGCCAGATCCTCGGTGAGCTGGAGGCCCTGTGGGTAGACCGCAATTTCAGTGTCGACCGGGCAAACCTTGTCGCCCGCCTCGAGACGATGGTGCCGCGCGCGTAAAGCGCGTGGCGCGCGACCATGTTAGAGGTAGATGACCGATCTTTCCTGGCACCAACTGCCGGTATTGAGCAAGCTGTGGGCTCGTAGAGCGAGGGAGCCGAGAGGCTGTTACTTGGTCGGCCTCACCAGCGAGACGACCCGTGGCTTCGATGGGGCGTCCAGCCATTCGATCCATTTGTCCCTTTCCTCGAGCGTGTCGAAGAACCGCCAGAGCTTGTACTCTTCGTCGGTGGTCTGCAGCATCTCGCCGATGGATACGAGCTCCAGAGGCAGCATTACCTCGTTGCCGTCGAAGCGAATGAAGTAAATCCCTTCGGCAGCGAGGCGAATAACTTGACCCGTGCCGTAACTTCCATCGGGATCGTCGACCGTGAAGTACATGCCGGTCAAAGTGTCAAAAACTTTGTCGTTCATAGGTTCCGAATGCCAGTTAAAAAGAATGAGGGCATGAGACGTTGGCGCAGCCCACCGGTAAACGCAAGAGATCGCCATACAGGTAAGGACAACAGGCCACGTGCTATAGAGCGTGAGCACCGCGCGGGTCAAATCTTCCTTCGCGTCATTGCCATAGCATAGGGATCGGCGAATGCGGTGCCGTGTGCCTCAGATCCAGACCTGGATGACGGTCACGGTCAACTCGGCCTGAAAATCCAGATCGGGCGGCTCGCCGGGACAGACTTGGTCCCTCGCACCGGTTCGATGCGACGCACCATCATTCGGTGTCAGGGCAAACGGCACGCGTCGCGGGCGTTGTCATTGCAAGACCCGCGCGCGTTCGGAGTAGATGTAGTTTCGTCAGGCGGCCTTGGTTTCTTCGACGATGCGGGCCTTGATGTTATCGATCATGTTTTCGCGGATCATCGTTTCACCGTGGGCCTGGCGCATGTGTTCCACCACGCGGCGGACGATTTCGGCGTCGTTATCGGCGCGGGTGTGCCATTCGCACCCCGGGACAAGAGAACCGCATTCAAACAGGCGCATGATGTTCCTCCTTCCGATGTGGGCTCAACGTGAGGCATGCGGCGCGCGCATCTCCTCCGCGTGCCATGGGCCTCAGCGTAGCATCAACCCCCGGCACGACCAAATTGTTCCAGCCATCCGTGCGGCAGAAACCGTTATAGACATGCGGGTCGATGGTGTTATGGGTTTGCGGTAACAAGAGACACAAAGGCCTTCTTTGCCCATGACCACTACCGTTCAATCGGAACTGATCGCCGCCATCCGCAACATTCCGGACTATCCGAAGCCGGGCGTCATGTTCCGCGATATCACCACCCTGCTCGGCAATCCCAGGGCGTTCCGCCGTGCGATCGACGAACTGGTGCACCCCTATGCCGGTACCAAGATCGACAAGATCGCCGGCATCGAGGCGCGCGGCTTCATTCTTGGCGGCGCGATCGCCCACCAGCTTTCCTCCGGCTTCGTGCCGATCCGCAAGAAGGGCAAGCTGCCGCACGACACGGTGCGCATCGCCTATAGCCTCGAATACGGCGTCGACGAGATGGAGATGCACAAGGACGCGATCAGCCCGGGGGAGAAGGTCATTCTGGTCGACGACCTGATCGCGACCGGCGGCACAGCGGAAGCGGCCGTCAAGCTGTTGAAGCAGATGGGCGCCGATATCGTCGCGGCCTGTTTCGTCATCGACCTGCCGGAACTCGGTGGCCGCAAGAGACTCGAGGCGCTCGGCGTCAATGTCCGCACGCTGATCGAATTCGAAGGTCACTGACACCGCTCAGGCGCGGTTGATCGTCGGCAGCATCAGTTGCACCTCGCGCTGCGTTGCCGGCGTCAGTGTTTCCACCTCTTTCCGCCAGAAGGCGTCGGCTTCCGGCGGTTCGTCTTCCCAGCTTCTGATCGAGGTTTCGTTATCGTCGATGGCCACGCGCCGGTGGCCGCCGAGGCGAAGATATTCCTCCGCCAGTTCGCGAACATGGGTCTTTTCCATCGATAGCCCTCCGTTCCTTTCTGTCGAAGTTCCCACGCGTGCTGGCCTTTCGGCCACTGGCGCGGAACTCTGAAGGTCCGAACGGATTTTACGCCCAAATCGTTCCTGATTTAAGGAATAACGGGGACGCGCGTCGTTTGGACGGGCGACGGTCGCTCAACAGAGCGTTTCCGGGTTAACCGGAGTTACGGAAACGCTCTATCTCTTTATTTCCAAGCATTTCTTGACTGAAAGCCTCTTGGCGTTTTTCCTGGAGATGCCCTGGCTAAACGAACTCGATGACCTTGCTTTCGAAACGGATGACCGCCTCGCCGTGCTGGTTTTCGCCTTCGCAGAGGATCGTGTTGATCCGCCAGCCCGGCCGCGAAGCGAGCGTGCGGCTTTCGAGGAACGTGACGGCATAGGTCACGGTATCGCCGGCATAGACCGGCTTCAGCCATTTCAGATCCCGGAAGCCGGGCGAGGGGCCGAGCCGTGGCGCGTGCAGGCCTTCGGCCGCAAGCCGCCGCTGTTCGTCCTTCCAGAACCGGACGAAACACTGCATCCATCCGGCCGCGGTGTGCCAGCCGGAGGCGCATAGACCGCCAAACAGCGAATGCCGAGCCTCTTCCGCGTCGAGGTGGAACGGCTGCGGATCGAAGTCACGGGCGAAGCGGACGATATCCTCGGCGGTAAAGGCCAGGGTGCCGATGACGGTCCTGCGACCGGTGGCGTAAAACTCCTCCATCGTCATCATTAATTCTGACCTTTGTCGCGGCAGCGGAAGAGCACGGTACATTCCGAAACCGCCACCGGTTCGCCGGTCTGGTTGACGATTTCGTTGCGGAACTTGACGATGCCGAGGCTCGGCTTGGACTTCGACCGGCGCGCTTCGAGCACCTGGCTGAAACCGGTGAGCACGTCGCCTGCTATCACCGGCTTCTTCCAGTCCATGAAATCGATGCCGGGAGAGCCTTGAGACGAAGAATGGCCCATGAAGGCGTCGAGCATCATGCGCATGCCGACGGCGCTGGTGTGCCAGCCGGAGGCAGAGAGGCCGCCAAGGATGCTGAGTTTGCCAGCTTCCTCGTCGAGATGCATCGGCTGCGGGTCGAATTCACGGGCAAAGGCGATCATGTCCGCAGGCTTCATTTCGACCGGCTTGTAGTCGAAGCGTCGCCCTTCGGAAAAATCCTCGAAATACAGCATGCTGAGTTGTCCCGTCTGATTTGCTGACGCTTTACGTACTGCATAATTTCTCAAACCGGAATCGATTTAAGCGGGAAATTAAGCAGTGGCTTTCAAACGTTAGAGCGTGCCTCATTCGTCATCTCTGACCTGTGGCGCTCTCGTGTCGGTTGATGCCACCGTATCGTGGAATTTCCAGGTTGCGCATGCCGATTGTTCATGCAACCACCTGATTTATGGGTGTATCGACCGGCTTTTGATTGAGGAATGCTCGTGACCGAACTGAACAGGGCGCTCGCAGGCGCTGCCGAAAAAGGGATCATCTCTGCCCGTCAGGTGAGCGATCTCGAAGCCTATCTCGCTGACCGTGGCATCAGCTTCGGGCCGGTGGCACCGGATGCTGCCGCCGACCGGGACGATGCGGCGTTCGATGCCCGCGCCGCCGAAGACAGCGAACAGCCGCGGTTCGTCAGGGGATTTCACGATATCCTGATCACGATCGGCGTCGTTGTCGTGCTGATCGGCCTCTGGGGCTTGGGCGGCCCATTCGTAACGCTGCCGGTCATTCTTGGGCTCGCGGAAATCCTGGTGCGGCGCCAGCGGCTGGCGCTGCCGTCGGTGGCGCTGACGGTTGCTCTCGTGCATTGGGTCGGGACGACGTCACTGTTGTTCGTGAGCGAGCATGATGATGCCTGGAAGCCGATGGTCTTTGCACTCGCCTATCTATCAGCGTTCCCGATCCCGCTTGGTCTGTTCTACTGGCGCTATCGCGTTCCGCTGGCGCTGGCCGGTCTGATGGTGTCGGTCGCACTCATCTGCGTGGTCGCGATCCTTCTTGCCTTCGAGAGGAGCTTGGGGATCGACCTCGCCAACGACGACCATTTCATGCTTCTCGCGCTCACCGTTCTTGTCGGAGCCCTGGGTCTCTTTGCGACCGCCATGCGCTACGACGTTTCCGATCCACAGCGTGTGACGGCGCGCTCCGATACGGCGTTCTGGCTGCATCTGGCCGCCGCGCCCGCATTGCTCTACTCGCTGATCGGTCTGGTCTTCGTGTCGAACGGCCGCGGCACGTGGTGGGACGGGCAGGCCGGGCTTGGCCAGGCGATTGCCGCCATTCTGATCGTTGCCCTGTTCATGCTGGTCGGATTGGTCATCGACCGCCGCGCCTTCGTCACTTCAGGGCTGTTGTCGCTCGGAGGCGCGATCTGGACGATGCTCAACCAGACCGGCGCGTCGCTTGACAACTACGTCTTCGTTGCCTTCGCGGCGGTCGGCGTCACCGTGCTTTTCATCGGCATTTTCTGGCAGAAGCTGCGGCGCATTGTCATGAACCTGTTGCCGGAAATGATTACGGCGCGGTTGCATGCCGCGCCGTAATATCGGGTAACGCGCGTTGCGATCTTTCAGATCGCTTTCTGCGCTTTAAGCTCTTGTTCTTTGCGCATGTCGTTATCGCAAAACCGCAGCACACTTTTGCGCGACATGCTTCAATGGCTGCGCGCGTGAAGCGCGCCTCATCTCATTGTCTTACGTGTTGAAGCGGAAGTGGATGACGTCGCCGTCCTGGACGACATATTCCTTGCCTTCGTCGCGGGCCTTGCCGGCTTCCTTGGCGCCGACTTCGCCGCCGAGCGCAATGTAATCGTCGAAGGCGATGGTGTTGGCACGGATGAAGCCGCGCTCGAAGTCGGTGTGGATGACGCCGGCGGCCTGCGGTGCCTTGGTGCCGCGCGGGATCGTCCAGGCGCGCGTTTCCTTCGGACCGACCGTGAAATAGGTGATGAGATCGAGCAGCTTGTAGCCGGCGCGGATCAGGCGGTCGAGACCAGCCTCCTCGAGACCGAGCGCGCTCAGGAACTCCTTGGCTTCCTCTTCCGGCAGCTGCGCCACTTCGGATTCGATCGCCGCCGAAATCACGACGCTTTCAGCGCCTTGGGTCTTTGCCATTTCGGCAACCGCGCGGGTGTGCTCGTTGCCGTCGACGGCATCGCTTTCCGCGACGTTGCAGACGTAAAGCACGGGATGGGCGGTCAGGAGATTGAGGCCCTGCAGAATGCGCAGTTCTTCGGCATCAAGCTTGGCAAGCAGCGTGCGCACCGGCTTGCCGTCCTGCAGCAGCTTCAGCGACGCGTCCATGATCGGCAGCTGTGCCACCGAATCCTTGTCCTTGCCGCCGGCGCGCTTGCGGGTCTGCTCGGTGCGGCGCTCCAGGCTGTCGAGGTCGGCGAGCATCAGCTCGGTCTCGATCGTCTCGGCATCGGCGACCGGGTTGATGCGGCCTTCGACGTGGGTGATGTCGTCATCTTCGAAGCAGCGCAGCACGTGCACCACCGCATCCACTTCGCGGATGTTGGCGAGGAACTGGTTGCCGAGGCCTTCACCCTTCGACGCGCCGCGCACCAGGCCGGCGATGTCGACGAAGGAGATGCGCGTCGGGATGATTTCCTTCGACTTGGCAATGTCGGCCAGCTTGCGCATGCGCGGATCGGGAACCGCGACTTCGCCGGTGTTCGGCTCGATCGTGCAGAACGGATAGTTGGCAGCCTGAGCCGCCGCCGTCTTGGTGAGTGCGTTGAAGAGGGTGGACTTGCCGACGTTCGGCAGCCCGACAATACCGCATTTAAAGCCCATGGCTAAAACCTGTCGTTCTCGAATTCGTTGGGCGTGGCTATGGGATAAAGGAGCCGAACGGTCAAGCCTTCGCGCGTTTCGGCGCGGTGAAGGAGCGGGCTTTTGCTTGATTGGCGGTGTCTGGCGTACGATATTGAGTGGCAGCGTCCTGGGGCCGGATGGCCAACCGCGACCGCCTTCCTGTCATCAACGGGTGGATTTCCGATGAGTGACGACGATCTTGCCGCAAAACCGAAGCTGAAGCCGAAACCGAAGCTGGAGCGGCCGAAGCTCTACAAGGTCATTCTCGTCAATGACGACTACACGCCGCGCGACTTCGTCGTCATGGTACTGAAGGCCGTGTTCCATATGAGCGAGGAGGCGGGCTACCGGGTGATGATGACGGCGCACAAAATGGGGGTTTCCGTCGTTGTCGTCTGCGTGCGCGATATCGCCGAGACCAAGGCAAAGGAGGCGACCGACCTCGCCAAGGATGCCGGCTTCCCGCTGATGTTCATGACCGAGCCGGAGGAGTGACGGTCAGGGGCGGCGGATCTGATAGCCGGTCTTGTCCTGCCGGAAGCCACAATTTTCGTAGAAACGCAGCGTCGCGGGATCCTTCGACCCCGTCAGCAGCATGACTTTGTAGCAGCCGGCGGCCCACGCATCGCCGATGGCATGCAGGATCAAAGCGCGGGCAAAGCCGCGCTTGCGAAAGGCGGCCGAAGTGACGACGTTTTCGATGAGAGCGTAGGGTGCGCCGCCCCGCGTCAGGTTCGGCACGACGACCGACGTGACCGATGCGGCGGCGACATCGCCGGCAAACCCGATGAAGACCGTCATGCCGGGTTGTGCAAGGATTGCCTGAAAGCGATCGGTGGCGAGGGTTGTGTCGAGCGAAGGGTCGTCCGGGTTCAGTTCGCCATAAAGCGCAAGAAGTCCCGGCAGATCGTCTGCCGATGCCGCACGGATCGCGAAGGGCAGGGGCGACACCTGTCAGTCGCCCTTGGGGCCGAACAGCTTCTTCAGCATGTCGGCCATCGGACCGCTCGTAGGCAGCTTCTTCGGCTGAGCCGAATTGCGCGCCTGATGGATATGGGATTGCGCGCCCTGCTTCTTTTGCGCCTGCGGCTTGTCCTCGTCCGGCTTGCCGCCGGTCGCAAGCGCGATCTTGTTCAGAAGCTGCGAGTCCTCACCGCGCACCAGCATGTCGGCATTGTCGGCGATGGCGTCGAGCAGCGGCACCAGCCAGGTCTGGTCGACCTTGGCGAAATCGCCGAGCACATGGGCGTGGACGAGGTCCTTGACGCCAGGATGGCCGATGCCGAGCCGCAGACGGCGATACTCCTTGCCGCAATGGGCGTCGATCGATTTGATGCCGTTGTGGCCGCCGTGGCCGCCGCCGACCTTGATGCGGGCTTTTGCCGCCGGCAGATCCAGCTCGTCATAGATGACGGTGATATCCTTCGGATGCAGCTTGTGGAAGCGCATGGCTTCGCCGACCGCCTCGCCGGAGAGGTTCATGAAGGTCTGCGGCTTCATCAGCAGAACCCGTTCGCCGCCGATTTCACCCTCGGCGATCTCGGACTTGAATTTCTTCGACCAGGAGGAAAAGTTATGGCGGCGATGGATGACGTCGACAGCCATGAAACCGATATTGTGGCGGTTTGAGGCATATTTCGAACCTGGATTGCCAAGTCCTGCAATGATCAGCATGTCGTTACGCTCCGTCGGGCTTTCCCCGCTTCACGAGCGCGAAACGCCATCAGAGTCAATCCTTATTTCGTTGCCTGTTCGCTTCCGCTCGGCCGAACGCCGTAACGATCGAAGATCGCATCCTGGGTGCCGTTGCCGATCAGGCGGTCGAGTTCGCGCTGCATCTTCTCGACCGTTTCCTTGTCCATGTCGCGATGGCAGGCGATGCCGTAATATTCTCCTTCCAGCATCAATGCCGCCTCGACGGGCTTGCCCTCGGCACGCATGCTTTCGAAGGTCTTCTCCGATGTCATCATCAGGTCGATGCGGCCGCCGATCAGTTTCTTCAGCGTCGAATCGAGATTGGTCGCATAGTCGATCTTCTCGAAGCCGTGTTCCGTGAGGTAGGTGGCGGAAAAATCTTCCCGCTGGGTGCCGATGGTGAACCGCTTTGCCGCATCGATCGAACCGGGGGCGGTGTCAGATCCCTTGCGCCGGACCATGATCATGTGGTCGACGAGCAGCGGCTGCACCCACTGGAACAGCTTTTCGCGCTCGGTGTTGCGGCCGGTGGTGAAGACGCAATAGGACGCATCGGTTTCTGCCAGCATGTAGGCCCGCGCCCAGGGCAGGACTTCGATCGTATAGGGAAGCTTCAGCCCCTCCATGATCGCGGTTACCTGCTCGACCGAGGCGCCGCTTGCGCCGCTCGAAGTCGAGAAGTTGTAGGGCGGGTAGTCCTCGGTGACGAATTTGATCGTCTGTGCTTCGGCGGCGGTGGAAAGGCCGAGGAACAATGCCAGGATCAGCTCTTTCACGCCTTGCTCCTTCGCGCCAGTGTCTGGCCGTTATGCCTGGATGTTGGCCTTGACTTCGGAATCGCTCTCCAGCATGGCCAGCATCTTGCCGATCGGCATGGGGCGGCTGAAAAGATAACCCTGCCCACAATCCACACCAAGCTTGCGCAGGAGTTGCCACTGCTCCTTGGTCTCGATGCCTTCCGCGACCACGGTGCAGCCCATCTGGTGCGAGATCGTGCGGATGCCCTTGATCAGCATCCGGCTCTTGCGGCGGATATCGGCGGTGCCGGAGCTGAGCGAACGGGTGAAGGACTGGTCGACCTTGACGATGTCGACCGGGAAGCGGTTGAGGTAGCTCAGCGACGAGTAGCCCGTTCCGAAATCGTCGAGCGCGATCCGGCAGCCGAACTCGTTGAGCTGCTTCAGCACCGCGTGCACTTCCGGATTGTCGAGCATCAGCACCGCCTCGGTGATTTCGATGACGATCCGGTTCGGCGAAATATGGTGCTTGAGGAGCAGGGCCGCGAGCTTGTGCGGCAGCGTAAGCTCGAACTGCAGCGGCGAGAAGTTTACCGCGAGATAGGTGTTTTGCGTGCCGTCGAGGGCGGAGATATCAGCCAGATGCCGGATAGCCTTTTCGAGAATGCAATCGCCGATGCGGGCGATCGTTCCCGTTTCCTCGGCAATGCCGATGATCTTGCCCGGCGGCATCACGCCCTTTTCCGGGTGGTTGAGGCGCATCAAGGCCTCGAAGCCGGCGATCTGGCCGTCGCTGAGGCTGACGATCGGCTGCAGCCACGCCTCGAAGTGATCGTCCTTGAGGGCCGCTTCGATGCACTGTTCGATCTCGTGGCGCTCGCGCGCGGCATCGAGCATGCTGGCGTCGAAGACCTGCAGACCGTTCTTGCCGTCGCGTTTGCGCGCATACATCGCCATGTCGGCGTTGAGCAGCAGGTCCGAAGCATTCTCGGCGTGCTCGGGATAAACGGAGATGCCGACGCTGGCGCTGACGAAAAGTTCGTTGCCGGCAATCGGCATCGGCTCGCGCAGGGCACTGACGATGCGCTCGCCGATTTCAGACGCAAGAGTGGCGACGTCCTTATCCGATACCAGGATCGCGAACTCGTCACCGCCGAGGCGTGACATGACATCGTCAGGGCGCAGGGTTGCGCGGATCAGCTCGACCGTGTGGCGCAGAACCTCGTCGCCGGCGGCATGGCCGAAATTGTCGTTGATCCACTTGAAGCGGTCGAGGTCGATGAACAGGCAGCCGACCTGGATGCCGCAGGCATCGGCGGTGACGATCGCCTCGTCGAGTGCCGCCTCGAAGCCCTGGCGGTTGAGAAGGCCGGTGAGGTGATCGGTGATCGCCTGGGCATGGTTGCGGCTTTCGGCCTGCTTCAACGCGGTGACGTCGGTCATGACGGATAGCGACAGGTCGCCATCGCCGGCCGTTTCCGTCTCCAGGATCAGCACGGTCATGAACGCGCCGTCTGCTTTGCGGAAGGGGACTGTGACCTCGCAGATGTCGTGGTCGCCGACGGCAATCGCCTTGGCGTGGCTGCGGTAGGTCTCGTGCCAGTGCGGGTCGATGAAATCGGTGAAATCCTCGCCGATCACCTGTTCGCGGTGATAGCCGGTTGCCAGCAGCCAGTAATCGCTGACGGCGCAGAGGCGGTTGTCGGTGTCGAGCGAGAACAGCATCGCCGGGGTCAGGTTGTAGATGTCGGTGGCGCGCTCATGCGCGCTCTTCAGCTCCATCGACTCACGCTCGAGCCGGTCCTGCATCTCGTTGAAATTGGCAGCCAGCGCGCCCATTTCGTCGTCCGAGGTCCAATCGACCCGGTGGCGCGAGCCCAGGCGCCGGGTCGCCTCTATGGCGGACGTCAAGCGCATCAGTGGGCGAATGACGGTGAAGCGGTTGCCGATGAGCGCGGCGGCAAAGACGGTGGCTACGGCAATCAGCAGGATGGCGAGGATAGCCAGCTCGTCCTTGCTGAACTGCGATAGCAGGCCGGGTGTCGGCGCGCGCACTTCGATGCTGCCGATTTCCTTGATGCCGTCGATCGAGTCGTAGGAAATGGGTGTTTTCAGGCTGCGGCTGTCGCTGTCGATGCCGAGGCCGCCGGAGGGCATCTGCGCGAGGATCGAGCCGGAGGTGTCGCGGATGGTGACAGCGACGATATCGGTGTCGTTCATCAGCGAGCGGGCGATGCGCTTGATGCCGTCGCTGTCGAAATCCCAGATCGGCTTGCCCAACGCTTCGGCGCTTGCGCCCATCAGAAGCTCGATGTTGTGCAGGCGCTCACGGGCGGCGCGTTCGCTGGAGATGCTGAGGAAGAGCACGAAGAGTGGGGCAACGAAAACCAGCATTGCACCGCAGACAATCGCAATAAATCGGTTCTCGACGGAATGCATCACTGGACGCATCCCCCAGGCGTTGCCACTCGTGTCATTTCGGATTCTCTTTAGACGCTTGCTTACAAATTTCCCCGGCGCAAGAACATCATCAAAACCTTAAATGTTGCTGAAATTGCTACGTGACAATTCGTGAGGAAGCCTGCTCGATTGCAGGACAGGGACAGCACGGCGGCAACCGGTGCGTTCAACGCAAAAGGCCCGCCTCGTTTGACGGGGCGGGCCTTTCAATGGGTACCGCAGGGTATCCGGCCGATGCCGGATCGCCGCTTCACCTCAAGGTGAATCAGGCTTCTGCTTCGCCTTCTTCTTCTTCCTTCAGACCGCCAGCCGGAGCAGCGATCGTGGCAACCGTGAAGTCGCGGTCGGTGATAACCGGGGTCGCGCCCTTCGGCAGCTTGATGTTGGAGATGTGGATCGCGTCGCCGACCTTGTGACCCGACAGGTCAACGGTCAGGAATTCCGGAATGTCGTCGGCAGCAACGGCCAGTTCGACTTCGTGGCGAACGATGTTGAGAACGCCGCCGGCCTTGAGGCCCGGGGACTTCTCTTCGTTGACGAAGTGAACCGGAACCTGAACGGTGACCTTGCTGTCCTTGGAGACGCGCAGGAAGTCAACGTGCATGGTGAAGTCGCGGACCGGATCCAGCTGGTAGTCCTTCGGCAGGACGCGGATCTTTTCGCCGTTGACGTCGATGACCGCAACGGTGGTCATGAAACCGCCGGCGTGGATCTTCATCGTCACGTCCTTGGTGGACAGCGCGATCGAAATGGGGGCCTGCTTGTCACCGTAGATGACAGCTGGGATAAGACCGTTGCGACGGAGTTCACGGGAGGACCCCTTACCAACCCGTTCGCGCGTCTCGGCCTTGAGCTCATAAGTTGCGTGGCTCATAGGTAGACCTTTCTATGTCTAATTCTGGAGAGTTCATCCGCAATGCGGAAAAACCGAAGCCGCATGGGCTTCATCCGCGTTGCCTCCAAGGGTGTCTACGCGGACGGGCGGTGCATAGACGAGATCACCCGCAAATGCAAGCTTTGCCGCGGTTTTAAAGCATGTGGCGCAGAGTGCACAGCGGTTTTGCGATAACGACTTGCGTGAAATCAAAGTGCGAAGGCGCGTCGCGCTCAGGCCTTTTTGCGCGTGAAGCGCGCCAGCGCCAGCATCAGGCCACCGGCGATCAGCCCCCAGAAGGCGCCCGAAACGCCGCCGAAGCTGACGCCGGAGGCGGTGACCAGGAAGGTGATTGCGGCCGCCTCGCGTGTCCTGGCGTCGGTGAAGGCCGCCATGGCGGAGCCGGCAAAGGCGCCGACAAGCGCAAGACCGGCGACTGCCTCGATCAGCACCGATGGTGCGAGGCTGACGAAGGTGGTGACCGCGCCGGCGAGCAGGCCGAAGATGACATAGAAGATGCCGGCATTGATCGTCGACCAGTAGCGTCGCGCCGGATCCGGATGGCTGTCGGCGCCGGCACCCATGGCCGCCGTGATCGCCGCAAGGTTGACCGCATGGCCGCCGAAGGGCGCGCTCAGCATCGAAAACAGGCCGGTCGTCGCGAACAGCGGGCCGGGGGTGGGGTTATAGTCATTGACCTTCATGACGGCGATGCCGGGAATGTTCTGCGACGCCATTGTAACGATGAACAGCGGCAGCGCGATGCTGATCATCGCAGGCGTCGTGAAGGCGGGCATCACGAATTCCGGCCGCGGCACCAGAGCCGAAGACAGCTCGGCCAGGGCATCAGCAGGCATTTCGACGCCAAAGGCGATCACCAGCACGAAGGCGAGCAGGGCGGCCGGCACCGCATAGAGCTTGTTGACGCTGCCGACGATCGCCCAGGCCAAGAGGATCGGCAGGCCGAACAGCGGATTGAAGCCGATCGCCTTGACCGGGGCAAAGCAAAGGCTGAGCAGGACGCCGGCCAGCATGGCATTTGCCAGTGTCGCCGGAATGGACGAGACCATGCGGCCGAGCGGCTTCCAGAGGCCGGCAATAACGATGAGCAGGCCGCAGACGAGGAAGGCACCGACCGCGGCGTTGAAGCCGCCCTCGACCATGCCGGAACTGGCGAGCAGCGCGGCACCAGGCGTCGACCAGGCGACGCTGACCGGCAGCCGGGTCACGGCACTGAGGATGACGGCGCATACGCCCATCGAGATCGACAGCGCCATCAGCCCGGATGCGGCCTGTGCTTCTGTCGCACCGACGCCGCCAAGGCCGTGAAGGACGACGGCGAAGGAGCTGGCGAAGCCGACAAAGGCGATCAAGAGACCCATGAAGAGGCTCTGGAGCGAGAAGTCACGAAGCATGGCTGGCAACCGGTTGTTGTGAATGAGTGTCGGATGATGCTCGAACTCGCGTATCATATTCCGCCGGCGTGTCGATACCGCCGGCGTGATGAACGCATCAAACGCGCTGATGCGGGCATGAAGGTGGACCTTCGTCTTGCTGGACCTCTCATCCAATCGATGCCTATAGTATGGCCAAAGCAGGCTCAGCCGTTTGGGAGATCGGGTGGGACTTGCGTTGCCGGACGTGGCTTGCAGGGAGGAAACCGATGCCTGCCGTCAGGGATCATACGGAATACGTCTATCAGGTTGCGCACCGGTCCTCGGCGGCTGCAAGCTCGCCGGTGGCCGCATCCTGGCGCCGCTGCATGACGCTCCATGGCCTGGCACCTGAGGATCGGCGCACACCGGTTCGACTTTCCGATAGCGAGTTCCGATTGGCGCGGCAGCGATCGGCCGAACTGATCGCCGAGGCGGGCGGCGAACTCGACCGGCTGTTTGCGACGGTCGGCAAGGCCGGCTGCTGCCTGCTTCTGACCGACGACAAGGGCGTGGCGCTGGAGCGGCGTGGTGCGGTCGGTGACGATGCGGATTTCCGCGATGTCGGACTGTGGTCAGGAACTATCTGGAGCGAGGCCAGCGTCGGCACCAACGGCATCGGCACGGCGATCGCCGACGAGCGCGCCGTCATTATCCAGCGTGATCAGCATTTCCTCAGCAGCAATATCGGGCTTAGCTGCACGACCGCGCCGATCCGCGATCACCTCGGCCGGCTGGCGGCGGCGATCGACATCTCCACCTGCCGCGATGATGCGTCGGAGATCACCGTCTCGCTTTTGTCACAGGCCGTGCGCGATGCGGCCGCGCGTATCGAGGCGGGGCTCTTCCGTCGAGCCTTTGCCGGATCGCGGATCGTGCTCGTGCCGATCGACCGGGCAGGGCCGGCACTTCTGGCTGTCGATCGCGACGACCTCGTCAAGGGCGCGACACGCGCGGCGCGGCAATGGCTCGGACTCGACGACAAACGCATCGCCTCGGGCATTCCGGCATCCGATCTTCTCAAGGAGGATCCGTCCGGCGACGGGAGCGAGCTTCCCGATGCCGAGCGGGCCGCGCTTCGGCGCGTGCTGTCGCGCGCCAATGGCAATGTGTCGATGGCAGCCGAACTGCTCGGCATCAGCCGCGCCACGCTTTATCGCAAGATGAAACGGCTTTCGGTTAACTGAACTTTTACCTCATCTGAGGCTGCCCCCTCATCCTAACCCTCTCCCCGCTGGCGGGGAGAAGGTCCCGGCAGGGGGATCAGGGGCGGAAGCGGCTCGAATCACTCATCAACGCGCCGCTTATTGCGCTGCAGCACGCTGACCTCAGCCCAGGTGTCTCACATCTGAAACAGATCGCGTCGCTGGCGATCGTGCCTCACTATCGAACACGCACGTTCGGCTTCACCTTCCTCTCACAGCTTTGGTTGCTGTTCACAGGGAGGAATGAACATGTTGCATCAGAAGATCGTCGAGAGCCCGTTCAAGCAGAAATACGGCAACTTCATCGGCGGTGAATGGCGCGAGCCGGTGGCCGGGCGCTATTTCGACAATACGACGCCGGTGACCGGCGGCGTGCTGTGCCAGGTCGCGCGCTCGGATGCGGCCGACATCGAGCTTGCGCTCGACGCTGCCCATGCCGTCCGCGAGAAGTGGGCGCGCACGTCGGCTGCGGAGCGGTCGAACATCCTGATGAAGATCGCCAGCCGCATGGAAGACAATCTGGAGCTTCTGGCGCGCGCCGAGACCTTCGACAACGGCAAGCCGATCCGCGAAACCATGGCCGCCGACATTCCGCTGGCGATCGATCATTTCCGCTATTTCGCCGCCTGCATCCGCGCCCAGGAAGGTTCTATCGGCGAGATCGACCACGACACGGTTGCCTATCATTTTCACGAGCCGCTCGGCGTCGTCGGCCAGATCATCCCCTGGAACTTCCCGATCCTGATGGCCGCATGGAAACTCGCGCCGGCGCTGGCCGCTGGCAATTGCGTGGTGCTGAAGCCGGCCGAGCAGACGCCGGCCTCGATCCTGGTCTGGGCAGACCTCGTCGGCGACCTGTTGCCGGCCGGCGTGCTCAACATCGTCAACGGTTTCGGTCTTGAAGCCGGCAAGCCGCTGGCCACCAGCCCGCGCATCGCCAAGATCGCCTTTACCGGCGAGACGACAACCGGGCGGCTGATCATGCAATATGCCAGCCAGAACCTCATTCCGGTCACGCTCGAGCTTGGCGGCAAGTCGCCGAACATCTTCTTCGCCGACGTGCTGGCCGAGGACGACGACTATTTCGACAAGGCGCTCGAAGGTTTCGCGATGTTCGCGCTCAACCAGGGCGAAGTCTGCACCTGCCCGAGCCGCGCCCTGGTCCAGGAAAGCATCTATGATCGCTTCATGGAGCGGGCGTTGAAGCGTGTCGAGGCGATCCGACAGGGCAACCCGCTCGACAGCGCCACGATGATCGGCGCGCAGGCGTCGAGCGAGCAGCTCGAAAAGATCCTCTCCTATATCGACATCGGCAGGCAGGAGGGCGCTGAGGTGTTGACCGGCGGCGGCCGCAACGTGCTCGAAGGCGAGCTGGCGGAAGGCTTCTACGTCAAGCCGACCGTCTTCCGCGGGCACAACAAGATGCGGGTGTTCCAGGAAGAGATCTTCGGGCCGGTGGTGTCCGTCACCACCTTCAAGACCGAAGCCGAAGCGCTGGAGATCGCCAACGATACGCTCTACGGCCTTGGCGCCGGGGTCTGGAGCCGTGACGCCAACCGTTGCTACCGCTTCGGCCGCGAGATCCAGGCGGGCCGGGTGTGGACCAATTGCTACCATGCCTATCCGGCCCATGCGGCCTTCGGCGGCTACAAGCAATCGGGCATCGGTCGCGAGACCCACAAGATGATGCTCGACCATTACCAGCAGACCAAGAACATGCTGGTGAGCTACAGCCCGAAGGCGCTCGGCTTCTTCTGAGGCTTCGCCATCGTTCCCTCTCCCCTATGGGAGAGGGCCTCCCAGGTGTGGCCGAGGGCTCTTCTCCAGCTCTCGCCCTCGGTCCACCCCGACTTTGAAAACGCAAGGCGCGGCGCTTGTTTCAAGGCGCTTGATTCGCGCATATCGTCATCGCAAAACCGCTGCACACTTTTGCGCGACATGCGCAAGGAGGCTCAACATGACCACCACCGAACCGCGCGTGCTGGCGACCGACGCGGCGCTCGAGTTCATCGCCGAGATCAGGCGCGATCATCCCGACATCCTGTTCCATCAATCGGGTGGCTGCTGCGACGGCTCGTCGCCGATGTGTTATCCCGCCGACGACTACATCGTCGGCGACAATGACGTGAAGCTCGGCGAGATTGGCGGCGTTCCCGTCTATATCAGCGCCAGCCAGTTCGAAGTCTGGAAGCATACGCAGTTGATCATCGACGTGGTGCCGGGCAGGGGCGGGATGTTCTCGCTCGACAATGGTCGCGAGCGACGCTTCCTGACGCGTTCGCGCCTCTTCGGTGGTGGCGAGGCCTGCCCGCTGGCGGCCACAGCCACGGCGACAAGCGCCGGCGCATGACCGCTACTTCCGCCAGCGTGAGCTGACAGCCGTGTCCTCTGTTGCGCTGCCTTCGCGACCGTTTTTCGTCCGATCCGCGCGCGTTCTACTGCAGACTGCCGTCGCCGCCGCGGTCGGCCGCCTTGAAATCGGCCATCACGCTGTTCAGGAACTCGCTTTGGGTGATCTTGCCGTCGCGGTTCACGTTGATGGCGGCAAACTGTTGGGCGTTAAGGACAGGCGCTACCTCGTCGGCGCTTAGAGTGCCGTCCTTGTTCTTGTCCAGATTTGCGAAAGCCGTTGTCATGAAGGCCTGATATTCGGACCGGCTGATCACGCCGTCGCCGTCGCGGTCGAGCCGATCCATTTGCCCCTGATACATCGCCGCAGGCTTATCCTGTGCGGCGACCGGAGCGAACTGGCAAAGCACGGATGCCATAAGGAGAGTCACTTTTCGCATCTCGTAGCCTTTCGCAATCAGCGGCAAGTCAAGGCATTACCAACCGCACCGCCAAGGGTGGCGCCGCCGCCGACAGCCCAGAGCTGACCGGTGCCTGCGCCGATGGCCGAGCCGGCGAACCCGCCAAGGATTGCGCCGCTGACGGTCCCGGCAAGGCAGCCGAAATCGCCGGTGCTCGTCCGAGAGTACGTAGCAGATTGGCAACCAGACAAGGCGAGGCCGCCTGCAAGAATGAGGGTTAGCGTACAGTTACTCATCTTTTCCTCCAAAATTATCCGGGGTGATCGGGATAGATCGGGGAGCCGCCATTTGCGTGGCGCTGCATGGAAGTAACGTTCCGATTATGTTCTTCTAAGAATCAAAAAGGCTTCTGTTCGATCAGAAGCACGTCATTGATGAACAATGCTGTCTGCAGAGAAAGGTGTCAGCAACAGCGGGCAGATGTTACCCCTTGGGATGGAAGATGACAACTCTCGGGGGCCGTTGCTACAGCGCCGCGCCTCCAACTAGACGCGCAAAGATTGCTGTAGCGCTTTGATTTACTGCATAATTCTTTCGCTAGACCGTTTTCGATTTAACGAAAGAATTATGCGCTAAGGCATGTCGCACAAGAGTGCACAGCCGTCTTGCGACAACGACATGCGTGAAATCGAGCCTTGGAAGCGCGTTGCATAGGGCTGCCTAAACGCAACGCGCTTTTCAGGAACGACAGAAAATGGGCGCCAAATCCCGCTTGACGAAGACGGATGCTTTTGCGGGCGGCCGAGCCTCTCTCAGTCGAAGAGGCTCGAAACCGATTCTTCCTGGCTGGTGCGGTTGATCGCCTCGCCGAGCAGAGTTGCCGTGGTGATGACGCGGATGTTGTGCGCCGACTGAACCGCCGTCGTCGGCTGGATCGAGTCGGTGATGACAAGTTCCTTAAGCATCGACGAGGTGACGCGGGCAACCGCGCCGCCGGAAAGCACGCCGTGGGTGATATAGGCGGTAACGCTCGTTGCGCCGTTCTTCAACAGCGCTTCGGCCGCGTTGCAGAGCGTGCCGCCGGAATCGACGATGTCGTCGATCAGCAGGCAGTCCTTGCCCTTCACGTCACCGATGACGTTCATCACTTCGGATTCACCCGGGCGGTCGCGGCGCTTGTCGACGATGGCAAGCAGACAGTCGAGACGCTTGGCGAGCGCACGGGCGCGTACCACGCCGCCGACGTCGGGCGAAACGACCATGACGTTCTTCAGGTCGTAGTTTTCCTTGACGTCGCGGGCGAGGATCGGGATCGCATAGAGGTTGTCGGTCGGAATGTCGAAGAAGCCCTGGATCTGGCCGGCGTGAAGATCGAGGGTCAGCACGCGATCGGCGCCGGCCTCGGTGATCAGGTTGGAAACCAGCTTGGCCGAGATCGGCGTGCGCGGACCGGGCTTACGGTCCTGGCGGGCGTAGCCGAAATAGGGCAGCACCGCGGTGATGCGGCGGGCCGAGGAGCGGCGCACCGCGTCGATCATGATGAGCAGTTCCATCAGGTGATCGTTGGTGGGGAACGAGGTCGACTGGATGATGAAGACATCCTCGCCGCGCACGTTTTCGCCGATCTCGACGAAAATCTCCTGATCGGCAAACCGCCTTACGGTCGCTTTTCCAAGAGGCAGGTTGAGATAGTTGCAGATCGCTTCGGCCAGCAGCCGGTTCGAATTGCCTGCGAAAACCTTCATTGACGGACCGCCTTGAGCTGGCGCGGCTACCGTCCGGGTTCATTTCCGGGAGCGGCATTTTCCGCGCAGATTCCGAGAGCCATTCCAATCGCGGACATTCATTGCGGATGGCCGCCGTTCAGAGCTGATCGGCCGCTTTTTAGCGACACTGAACTTGAATGCAAGGGGAATGCTGCGCCGCGAAGCGCATTATCCTAAAAACTTTGTATCAACCGGGTCTGGATTGCCGCCATTCGAGGTAGGCGCTGATGGTTTTGGTGGCGATTGCCTGCATGGTTTCGGCCGGAATGCCCTCCCAGAGATCGGCACCGACAGTGGCAACTGAGTCCTGCCCCTGAATGCGGTGCAGCCGATTGCCGCTGCCGTCGAGCACATCCCAGACGTAGACGATCGTGGTCTTGCCATTGTCCTTCAGGGCCGAGAAGTAGCCCTTGAGGATATGTTCGCTGCTGGCATCGGCCGAACCCTTGATCGTCAGGCCATGGCTGCGCGCCTCGGCGCCGAGCTGTTTCGACAGCGGCGTGACGGCGGCGACAGGCGCGCCGATGATCGGCAGGAAGCGGATCGTCCCGCTCGTCGCCGTGCTTGCGGAAGGCACGGAGGCAACGGCCGGCTGCTGCTGCTGAACCTCTTCGGCAACAGGTTCGGATGTTTCCACAGGCGCCGGCTCGGCGAGCATCGTCGTGTTCTGCACCGGTTCCACACCGGAAGCCAGGCGACTTGCCTGCGCCTCAAGCGAGCCGGCGGGATCGGTGTAGGTGCTGTCGCCGGTCGCATATTCCGTCGGCATGCTGGCAGGTGCCGGCTGGGAGGCGAAGGCCCGGGTCCGCTGCACCGGCGAGCTTTGCACCGGAACGACGGCGGTCTGCGTCGACATCGATTCGAGGTCGGACTGCGTCACCGGCGGCGAGCGGAACGTTCCGCCGCCGACATCGACCTGCGGTATCAGCGCGTCCGTGCTGTTACAACTTGCCAGGGCCGCTACAAGGCCAAGGCTTGCGATGGGCGTGATAAGCTTTCGCATCGTTCAAACCGTCCGTCTTTCCTTCGCGGCAGTTCTGTGAAGTCATCTCCTGTTGTCTGCCATTTCAGCGCGAGTGTAGGCGGATTTCCCTAAGCAGAAATGAAGTCCAGCCCATAACGGGAAAGAGCACGCGGCGTATCGGTGGTTGTGATGTAGGTCTGGCCGAGCGTCATGGCCGTGCCGCTGTCGGAATCCATGATGATCATGTGCACGAACAGCGACATGTCAGGCTCGATCTCCTGCGGGTTGCCGACATGGAACATCTGGTGCTCCATCCAGGACGGCGAGAAGCGCGCGCCCAGCGAATAACCGCAGGTGTTCAAGCGGTGCCGGGCCAGGCCGCGCTCGTCCATGATCTTGGCGTGCACGTCGAAGACCGTGCCGAAGGTGTTGCCGGGGCGCAGCACCATCTCGATCGCCTGGATGGTCTCACGGCAGGCGCTGTAAAGCTCGCGGTGGCGGTTGGTCGGTTCGCCGATCACGACGGTGCGCATCATGGCGGCGTGATAATGGGCGCTGACGCCCGCCCATTCCAGCGTCAGCTGATCCTGGCTGTCGAGCAACCGGCGGCCGGCCTTGTAGCGGCAGAGCAGCGCGTCGGCGCCCGACCCGATGATGAACTCGTTGGCGGGGTAGTCGCCGCCGCCGGCAAGGATCGCTCCCTGCATCGCGGCAAGGATGTCAGCTTCGTTGCCGCCGGGGCCGATCAGCGGCAGCGCGGCGTCGAGCGCGTCATCGGCAAGGCTTGCGGCCTTTTCCACATGGGCGATTTCGGCCGGGCTCTTGATCAGGCGCAGCCGGCTGACGAGCAGCGAGGCATCGACGAGCTCGCCGAAGGTCGAAAGCTGGTTGTCGACAAGGCGTGCGGTGCGGCCGGTCATGCCATGGGTGTCGTATTCGACGCCGATGCGGCTGCCGAGCAGGTCCATTTCGCTCAAGAGGTTCTTCAGGTCCATCGTCGGGTCGGCGTTGACACGGTCGACCCAGATCTCGATGCGCTCGATATTGGAGGTGTGACGGGCCTGGCGCAGGTCGGCCGAGCGCGTCAAAAGCACCATTGAACCGTCCTTCTTGACCACCAGCGTCTGGAAGAAGCAGTAGCCGAAGGTGTCGTAGCCGGTCAGCCAGTACATGCTTTCCTGGGCAAAGAGCAGAACCGCGTCGAGCTTGTCTTCGCGCATCTTCGCGGTCAGCCGCTCAAGGCGGGCGGCATATTCCTCCTGGGCAAATTGAAGCGCCATGTCAGGTCTCCCGTATGCAAATTGCGGATATCTGCCGGCCGTAGTCCGGCTCCTGCCGATGCGTGGTGCGGCGGTAGGAGAAGAAGCGATCCTCGTCTGCATAGGTGCAGATGTCGAGGTTTTCGGCGGTAACGCCGGCTGCGGTAAGGCGTGCGATGGTCAGGCCCGGCAGATCGAACATGGCGTGGCCGTCGCGTTCGGATGGGTTGAAGAATTGCGCATAGCTGCCATCGGTCGCCAGGAACCGATCGACGAACTCGGCGCCGACTTCGTAGTTGCGCCGGCTGATCGAAGGTCCGAGACAGGCGACGATGCGTTCGCGGCTGGCGCCGAGCGTCAGCATCGCCTCGATCGTGCTTTCGAGCACGCCGCCGAGCGCGCCCTTCCAACCGGCATGGGTCGCGCCGATAACACCGGCGTCGGCATCGGCAAACAGAATAGGTCCGCAATCGGCCGACAGAACGCCAAGCACGATGCCGGGCGTCGCCGTCACCAGGGCGTCGGCCGTAGGTCGGCTGCCGTCGTAGCTTGCGTCCACGACGATGGCGTCGGGGGAATGGACCTGATGGACGGTGGCAAGCTGTTCCGGAGCGGCGCCGAACCAGCGGCTGACACGAGCGCGGTTCTCACCGACCCGCTCCTTGTCGTCATTCGAGCCGAGACCAACATTCAGTCCGCGATAGATGCCTTCGGAAACGCCGCCTTGGCGGGTGAAATAACCATGTGCGATCGCCGGACCGGCCTTGTCGCTAAAGAGCGAGCTTTGCACGGGGGAAAGCGCGGCATCATGCTGCATCGGTGTTTTCGCCCTTTGCTTTGACGTGAGTTTCAATGGGGTTGGGGGCACGTGTGGCCCGGTGGCTGGCGGCTGATTTGCCAGCGCGATGTTGACCCGCGATGGCGGGGCTGTCAATTGCCGAACGACAGGGGTGCCGTTCGGCGCGGGCTTAGGGCCGATGGCGCAAGGCGCCAATCCCAAGGCTCAAGGGGCGCAGGAACACCCCAGGCCCTCTATATGATTTTCACCCTTGGCCGGCCACGCCCGAAGCAATCATGCCTTGGGTTTGCGAAACGGCGGAAGCGCGATTGGCGGGCTGCTGACGGCGAGCACCTTGAAAAGTTCGCCCATCTTGCCTTCGCCGGATCCGGCAAGCCTTTCGACGTCCTGGCGGATGCCTTCCTGGATCATTGCATCCTTCTCGCGGCCCAGCGCCGCGGCGCGCTCCAGAAGACCAAGGCCGATCAGGAAATCGCCCTGGTGAGCAAGCCCATTGATCTGCACGCCGTCGTTCTGCGCGCGCCGCGCCAGTTGCTCGAAGTCGACATGGCTGGTCAGGTCGGCGCGTCCAGGGTTGGCAAGTGGCGGATCGTACTGATGGTCGAGCAGCGCTTGCAGCGTGTCGCCGTAGTTCGTCGCCAGGTGCCCGTAGTCGATGATGACGGCGGTGCCGCCGCCGATCTTCAGCCGTTCGCAAAGGGCGGCCATGACTGCGTCGCGGGCAGGCGCGATCTCGAAGATCGTGCCTTCGGCAACTGCTTGTGCGGGCGTCGGCAACAGTGTCGGGTCGATGCCGGCAATCCCCGCGGCAAATGTCAGCTCGTCCTCAGCGTCGAGGCCGACCATGCGTTCGCGAAACCCTTGCGGCGTTCGCACGAACTGGCGGATCGGGATGGCATCGAAAAGCTCGTTGGCCGCCAGGAGCACAAAACCCTCCGGCAGCGTTTCGAAACTGGTGTGCCATTCCACCTTCTCGCCATGGGCGGCCAGTGTTTCCGCCTGGATCTTGCGCAGGCGATCACTCGTTTCGACGAGATGGACGCTGGCGGTGGCATAGAGTTCGGGGGACAGGCGCCTGACGACCCGTAGGACGTCGGACATCATCGTGCCGCGGCCGGGGCCGATCTCGACGATCACGGGCTGCTCCGGCGCGCCATGCTGCTGCCAGGCATGAACCAGGAAGATGCCGATCATCTCGCCGAAGAGCTGGCTGATTTCAGGCGCCGTGGTGAAGTCGCCCGCTTTGCCGAAGGGTTCGCGAACGCGATAGTATCCGTGCTCCGGATCCGCGAGGCAGAGCGAGAAATAGTCGGTGACGCTGATCGGTCCGTTGGTCCTGATCAGCGTCTTTATCTTGTCCGCGAGTGGTGTCGTCATGCGCCCGTCCAATTATGCAGCAGCGACGGCGGCCCGGCACGCCCGGGCGATGGCCCAGATGCCGGCAAGCGCCATCGGCAGCGAAAGCAGCATGCCCATGGTCAACCAACCGCCGGCGAGATAGCCGATCTGCGCGTCCGGTTCGCGGAAGAATTCGACGAAAATGCGGCTTGCGGCATAACCGAGCACAAAGATGCCGGTGACAAGACCCGGCGATTTCAGCGCATGGCGGCGATAAATGAACCAGGCGATGACGGTGAGCAGCACGATCCCCTCGAGTGCCGCCTCATAGAGTTGACTCGGGTGGCGGGCAAAGGGGCCGCCGGTCGGAAACACCATTGCCCAGGGCATGGACGACAGCCGGCCCCAGAGTTCGCCATTGATGAAGTTGGCGATGCGGCCGAAGAACAGGCCGATTGGCACCACGGTCGCGACGATATCGAACATGCTCCAGATGGCGATGCCGTTCCTGCGCGCAAAGACGATCATGGCGATGGTCGTGCCGAGGAAGCCGCCGTGGAACGACATGCCGCCATTCCAGATCTCGAGCGCGCGGATCGGGTTTTCGAGAACGGAGCCCAGATCATAGAAGAGGATGTAGCCGATGCGGCCGCCAAGCACGATGCCGCCGGCGGCCCAGAGCAGGAAGTCGTCGAGCTGCGCCAGGGTTGCCGCGGGTTCGCCATTGCGCCAGAGCGACGTGTTCTGCACGAGGCGGCGCGCGTAGTACCAGCCGATGAGGATACCGGCGACATAGGCCAGTCCGTACCAGTGGACAGCGAGCGGACCGATCTGGAAGATCACGGGATCGATTTGAGGGAAGGGGAGAATGGCGAGGCGGGTCGCGATGGTTTCCAAAATGTCTTCTCGTTCCGGACCGGTTGTTTTGCCGGAACATGGCGATCGAATCCGGCGGGGTCAAGGCCGCTTGCGGCCGACGGCCAGCCACAGTTTGGTGATTTTTCTTGCATCCGTTCGCGCCTGACCCTACCTGAAAACCAGGACCGCATCGCAGTGCGAGGCGGCGGCTGAATATGGAGATCAGAACGATGAGCACAGGCGCCAACCGCATCATGGATGATTTTGCCAAGTTGATGACCGATGCCGCAGGGGCGGCCCAGGGTGTGCGTCGCGAGGTCGAGACCGCGTTTCGCGCCCAGGCCGAGCGCGCGATGAATTCGCTCGATGTCGTCAAGCGCGAGGAGTTCGAAGCCGTGAAGGAAATGGCGATCAAGGCGCGCGACGAAAACGATGCGCTTCTGGCGCGTATCGAGGCTCTGGAAGCGCGTCTCGCCGAAAGTGGCAAGTAACGCGATTCTTGCGAAATAACGGCTTTTCAACGTTTCTACTTCGCCCGCGGATCGATTCTGCGGGCGTTTTGCTGTCGTTATTCCTTGGCGGTGTGAAACGCCGCACAGGGAGGTTAATAAAACCTGAAAAGTTTTCCACCTGTGGACACTGGCAAAAAACCCTTATGCCAGAGTCGCTTAACCACCCGCGCTGAATCGAAATGGCAACACGCAAGTGGTTGTACCCGGCTATTTTTCGGCCGGGGGGCTGGCAGCCTGACTCCGCCATTATACACTGATTTTAAATGATGATTCGAAACGGACCACGCAAGCTCCAGGCAGGGTAAGTCAGCCAGGATGGATGTGAGTTCAGCAATCATAGTGTGTTCTTATTCAGTGCCAGGTTTGCAGAGTTGCGTCTTGTAAACGTGATAACGCGCGCCTGTGTCGCGCCTACTAGGGTGATGCATGAGCCTTTTGGAAATGGAAATCGAGCGTCAGTCCAACCCGGTCGATATGATCGAGTTTGTGGCCGCCACCAATGACTGGTCATTCGAACGGTCGGGCGAGGACGAGATCGCCATGACCGTGGAGGGCAAGTGGGCGGACTACCACGTTTCCTTCTCGTGGATGGAAGAGTTCGAGGCGCTGCATCTTGCCTGTGCCTTCGACATCAAGGTTCCCGACAGCCGCGTCAACGAAGTCATCCGTCTTCTGTCGCACATCAACGGTCAGGTGCTCATGGGGCATTTCGATCTGTGGCGGCAGGAAGAGGTGGTGATCTTCCGGCAGTCGCTGCTGCTCGCCGGCGGCGCCGAGCCCACCAATCAGCAGGTCGAAGTTCTGCTTTCGAGCGCGCTTGATGCCTGCGAGTCCTATTTCCAGGCGTTCCAGTTCGTCGTCTGGTCGGGCATGGATGCGCAGCGCGCCGTTGATGCGGTGCTGTTCGAAACGGTCGGGGAGGCTTGAGATGGCAGCCGTCGCTTCCGGTCCCATCGTTCTCATCGGCGCCGGCAACATGGGCGGCGCCATGCTCAGCGGTTGGCTGAAGAGCGGCGTCAAGGGCGCCGACATTCTCGTCATCGATCCCGGCCCGCCGCCGGCGATGGCAAAGCTGATCGCCGACAATGGCGTCAGTCACGCGACCTCGGCTCCCGCTGGCGTCGAGGCTGCGGTGATTTTCATCGCCGTCAAGCCGCAGGTGATGGAGGCGGTGCTGCCGCCGCTGAAGACACTCGTCGGTGCAAGCACGGTGATAGTTTCAGTCGCTGCCGGCAAGACGCTTGCCTTCATCGAAAGCCATCTGGGTGCTACCGCCACCGTGCGCGCCATGCCCAACACGCCGGCGATGATCGGGCGCGGTGTTACCGGCGCCTTTGCCAATGCCCGCGTCAGCGACGCGCAGCGCGGCCAGGTACATGATCTCCTGAAGGTCAGCGGCCCGGTCGAATGGGTCGAGACTGAAGCCGATATCGATGCCGTCACCGCCGTTTCCGGAAGCGGTCCGGCCTATGTCTTCTACCTCGTCGAGTGCATGGCGGAGGCCGGGCGCAAGGCCGGTCTCAAGGCGGACCTCGCCATGCGGCTCGCGCGGGAAACCGTCGCGGGGGCTGGTGAACTCCTTTATCAGTCCCCCGACGACGCTTCGCGGCTGCGCCAGAACGTAACCTCGCCGGGTGGCACGACCGCCGCAGCACTCGCGGTGCTGATGGCCGATGACGGGATGCAGCCACTTTTCGACAAGGCCATTGCCGCTGCCCGCCAGCGCGCCGAGGAACTGGCCGGTTAATTCAAGAGCATTGTCATGTCGGAAACGATTACTTTCGCAGATTTCGAACGCGTCGATATTCGTGTCGGCACCATCATCGAAGCCGAGGTTTTCCCCGAGGCGCGCAAGCCGGCCTACAAGCTGCAGATCGATTTCGGCCCTGAAATCGGCATAAAAAAGTCATCGGCGCAGATCACGGTGCACTACCAGCCTGAGGATCTCATCGGCCGGCAGATCATGGCAGTGGTCAATTTTCCGCCACGCCAGATCGGTCCTGTCCGTTCCGAGGTTCTTACGCTGGGCTTTGAAGACGAGGCTGGCGCAATCGTGCTGGCCGCCATCGACAAGGCGATTCCCAACGGCCGCAAACTGATGTGATCCGATGACAATCCATGTTGATCTGATACCCGAGCGCGTCAAGGTCTCCTGCCTTTGGCGCGCGGCTGATGCTGCGCGCGACTGGCGCGCCAGCCATGTTCTCTCGCTGCTCGATCCGGAATTGCCCGATACCGACGTGCCTGTTATCGCCGAGGCGAGCCACCGCGTCGTGCGCATGCGCGATCAGGAAAACGCCGGTGCGACGCAGCATTTCCCGGATCTGGTCCTTGAAGTGTTCGAAGCGATGCGGCCGGCTGCCGACGACAGGTCGAGCCGCATTCTGGTGCATTGCCATGCCGGCGTCAGCCGTTCGACCGCTTTTGCCTATGGTTTGATCGCCCACCAGCTCGGCGCCGGCCGCGAGGACGAGGCTTTTCGGGCGCTTTTGATGATCACCAGAAAGCCCTGGCCGAACCGCCGGATCATCGAGATCCTCGATGCGTCGCTTGGTCGTGAGGGCCGGTTGCTTGCACCGCTCGACGCCATGCGCGCGCGCCATCCGCGTCGCATCGATGCCTGGCACCGCTTCAACGAGCGGCGCGGCCTGATTTCCATATATTCGCGCTAGAGCATTCCAGGAAAAGTGCGAAGCGGTTTTCCGTCAAGAAATGCGTAAAAACAAAGAGATAGAGCGTTTGTGCGGTTCCGTCTAAATCGGAAACGCTCAAGAATAAACCGGCCGAAGGTGGGCAGCGCTTTCGGGGAAAACGACTTGCTTGGGGATGCTCACGCGTCCGACAGCAACGCGTCGGCGTAGCGCTTGAGCGAGCGATTGTAGCGGGGCAGATGGCGCGCCAGACGGCCGAGCGCCAGGCCCGCCGCCTCCTGCGCTCGTCCGGCATCGACGAGCGAGAGCGCCAGAAAGCCTAAGACCGCATCGTCGAGTTCGTCGGATGGCATTGTCCGTTCGGCCTCCAGCAAGGCAATGCTCTCTTCGATCTGCCCGAGATTGCGCAGCGTGCTTGCAAGCTGGATGGTGGCGCGGCGGCGGCGAATGCCGGAGAGGCCACCGGCAAGCGCCTGCCGATACAGAGGTGCTGCATTTGCTTCGTTGCCGAGGGAATCCTGGGCTGATGCACGCTCGAAGAGGCCGATCGGATCGCCGTCCGGAAGTTCGGCGGCCAGCACATCGAGCCGTGCGATAAACGCGTCCGCGTCCATATGGCCGAAATCCGCCCAGTGCAGCGCCAGCCGCTGTTCCCAATCGTCCCAGTCTAGCGTGTCGGACAAGTCCGGAGCCTCCATATTTGCAGCGCTGACCAGATCGCCCCGCTCACGCCGGCAAACGCACGGTTGCCCGCAGGCCGCCAAGCGGGCTGTCGCCAAGCGTGACGTTGCCGCCGTGGCTGCGGGCGATGTCGCGGGCGATCGCGAGGCCGAGGCCGGTTCCCGAACTGTCGAGATTGCGCGCCTCGTCGAGGCGGAAGAACGGCTTGAACACGTCCTCGCGCGAGCGCTCGGGAATGCCGGGCCCGTCGTCGTCGACCGTGATCGTCACCCATTTGGCGCTGTGGCGTGCCTCGATATTGACCCGGTTGGCGTAGCGATAGGCGTTGGATGCCAGGTTGGCGATAAGGCGGGTGAAGGCGTTCGGGCGAACACGGACCTGGTCCTCCCCCTCGACGGAGGTCGTCAGCGTCTTGCCGTGCAGTTCTGCTTCGGCGGCAAGACGCGTCATCAGGTCGCTGAGCTTCAATTGCCCGACGTCTTCCTCAGCCTCCCCACGGGCAAAGGCGAGGTAACCTTCGAGCATGTTCTGCATGTCGTCGACATCCTGATTGAGGCTTTCGAGGTCGGGGTTGTTGCCGGCGAGCGCCAGCTGCAGCCGGAAGCGGGTCAGGATGGTTCGAAGGTCATGACTGACGCCGGTGAGCATGGCCGTGCGCTGCTCGATCTGGCGCTCGATGCGCTCGCGCATCTGGATGAAGGCAAGGCCGGCGCGGCGAATTTCATCAGCGCCACGCGGTGCGAAGTCGTCGATCTTCTGGCCCTTGCCGAAACTTTCCGCTGCCTTGGTCAGCGCCAGGATCGGCCGGATCTGCCCGCGCAGGAACAGGATGGCGATCGACAGCAACACCAGCGAGGCGGCAACCATCCAGACGATGAAGATATGGGTGTTGGAGGCGTAGGCCCGGTTGCGGCGGGCATAGACCCGGAGCATGCGGCCGTCGTCGAGCTTGATGCGGATTTCGACAAGGTTGGAATTGCCGACCGTGTCGATCCAGAAGGGGCGGCGGACCTGGTCGGAGATCTCCTCGCTCAAGATTTGATCGAGGATCTCGAAGAAGGGCTTGGGCCGCGGCGGCGGCAGTTCGCCGCCCGGTTCGACGGAAATGCTGAGATTGAGCTGGTCGCGGGCGATGCGGACGATTTCCGAAATGTCGCGATCGGCGGGGAAAGTGGCGATCAGATCGACGATTGCCGCGATATCTCCGGTCACGGCTGCCGAGAGGCGCTGTGTCACCAGTTGCCAGTGCCGCTCCATGAAGATGAAGGCGACCACCGATTGCAGCAGCACCATCGGGATGATGACGATGAGCAGCGAGCGGGCATAGAGGCCCATCGGCAACCGCCGGCGCAGCCAGCGGGTGACGCGCTTCCACGGATTGTCGCTCGGGTTTGCCGCCTCGCGCCGCATACTGTCAAAGCTTGCCATCGGTTTCCGCTGCCCTCATCGGGGTCGCCACTCTAAAGCGCGTCGCGATCTCCGGGATTCGCTTCTTGCGCTTTAATTTCTTGTTTCTGCGCATGTCGCGCAAAACCGCTGCGCACTTTTGCGCGACATGCTTTAGTCCACGCTCAATCTATAGCCGATGCCGCGGACCGTCTGTAGCCAAACGGGATTGGAGGGATCGTCCTCGATCTTGCGCCTCAGGCGATTGATCTGGACATCGATGGTGCGCTCGCCGACCTCGGCATCGTCGCCGATCAGCTCGTGGCGCGGGATCGTCTCGCCGGCGCGTTGGGAGAACAGCGTCATGATTTCCTGCTCGCGGTCGGTAAGGCGGATGTGATCGGCGCCGCGTCGAAGCTCCTTGCGTACCACGGAGAAGGTGTAGGGACCGAAGATCACCTGATCGATCTTGGGCGCCTGGGCCGGCTGGTTGCGCCGCAGGATATTGCTGATGCGCAGCACCAGTTCGCGCGGCTCGAACGGCTTGGAGAGATAATCGTCGGCGCCGGCTTCGAGGCCCTCGATGCGAGAATTCGATTCCGCCAGCGCCGTCAGCATCAGGATCGGCACGGTCTTGATCTGGCGCAGGCTCTGCGTCAGGGAAATGCCGCTTTCGCCGGGCATCATCACGTCGACGATCAACAGGTCGAAATCGAGACCGACCAGCTTGCGTCGCGCTTCATCGGCGTCGGCGGCGGTCGTGACGCGAAAACCCTGTTCGACCAGATAGCGGTTGAGCAGATCGCGGATACGCCTGTCATCGTCGACGATCAGTAGATGGGCTGCATCGTCGGAGACTGTCGCTTTTGTTGTCATGCCTAGCTTTCCCCCGTCGCCCGCCGATAGCGGGCTTTCGACATTTCAGTCCCCGGCGCCGTTCTTCATGCAGGCAAGGAAGCGCTTGACGGTTTCGCGCGCGCCGGGACCCGTCTTTGCCAATGCATCGGCTATGCGGCGGGACTGTGGCTCGGCAAGCGCACGGGCAAGCGCCTGGCCTTCCTCGGTGGTATAGAGCATGCGCTGGCGCCGGTCCTCTGGCCCCGTGACCTGCCGGATATAGCCGGAATCGATCAGCTGCTTGAGCACGCGGGCCAGGCTCTGCTTGGTGATCTTCAGCGTATCGAGCAGGTCTGCCACGGTCATGCCCGGCTCGCGGTCGACAAAGTGCACGACGCGGTGATGGGCGCGGCCGAAGCCGCTCTTTTCCAGGATCGCATCCGGATCGGAGGTGAAGTCGCGATAGGCGAAGAAAAGCAGCTCGATGATTTCGAAGTCGATCGTATCATCGTCGTGCGCGACCGTGTCGCCCACATATCGGGTGTTTTCTTTGGATTGGCCGGCCACGCGGTCATTTCCTTTCAGCCAAGTTGCAACTTACGAAACAATCGGAAAAATATGTCAGCTTTATTGACATATTTTTACCGCGTTGGTAGCGTCCATGCTCGGTAAGCGAGACATTTGGCGGCGGTAATACCTCAGGAGGATATGCCGCGCCGCACTGATCGCAAATCCAAAATCTCGAAATTGAATTTTCCCACAATCAGTTTGCCGATAAACTGAAAGCGGGAAGATAATCAACAGCAAGAATGGCGCACAAGCGCCAGAGGACGACATCATGGCAGCGGTTCCTTTTGATCAGTTGGACGGCGAAATCTGGTTCAACGGCGAGTTCGTCGCGTGGAAGGACGCCAAGATCCACGTGCTGACCCACGGCCTGCACTATGCAAGTGCCGTATTCGAGGGTGAGCGCGCCTATGGCGGCCGCATTTTCAAGCTGACCGAACACAACCAGCGCCTTCACAACTCCGCCGAAATCCTCGGCTTCAAGATTCCCTATTCCGTCGAAGAACTGGACGCGGCGAGCGTCGAACTTCTGAAACGTCAGGGCTTCTCCGAAGCCTATGTCCGGCCGATCGCCTGGCGCGGCAGCGAGATGATGGGCGTTTCGGCCCAGAGCAACCGCATCAACGTGGCGATCGCCATCTGGCAGTGGGGCAGCTATTTCAACCCGGCCGAAAAGCTGAAGGGCATTCGTCTCGATATCGCCGAATGGCGCCGCCCGGATCCGAAGACGGCGCCGTCGAAATCGAAAGCTGCCGGCCTCTACATGATCTGTACGATCTCCAAGCATGCGGCGGAAGCCAAGGGCTATGCCGACGCGATGATGCTCGACTACCGCGGCCAGGTGGCTGAAGCGACCGGCGCCAACATCTTCTTCGTTAGGGATGGCGTCATCCATACGCCGGTGCCGGATTGCTTCCTCGACGGCATCACCCGCCGCACGGTGATCGAGCTGGCGAAGCGCCGCGGCTACCAAGTGGTCGAACGGGCGATCATGCCGGAAGAACTGTCCGGTTTCAGCGAGTGCTTCCTGACCGGCTCTGCCGCCGAGGTCACGCCTGTTTCCGAGATCGGCCCCCATCGCTTCACGCCGGCAACCATCTGCGAAACGCTGATGAACGACTACATGAAGGAAGTCTATCCGGTTGCAGCGGCAGCCGAGTAACCGGATTATCCCTGAATGCAGAAAAGGCGGCCCAGGGCCGCCTTTTGTCTTGCTACGGATATCGTTCGGAAGGCGTCAGGCTTGTTTTCCGAGGAATTGCCCGACGATGCCGCTCAACACACCGCCGCCGACGAGGCCGCCGAGTGCCTGCATCGCAAGACCAGTTGCTGCCGCTTCGCCACCGAGCATCTGGATCAGGAACCCCCCGCCGAGGCCGCCGATAGCGCCGACGATCGTGCGTGCGACGACACTGAATGCCCCTTGCTTCAACACTGCGCTGGCCGCGTTGCCGCCGGCCGCCCCCGCGATCAATTGGGTAATGATTGGCATTAATGCTTCCATTGATCCCTCCGTATCCAGGCCCGTCGAAGACGAGCCGCCAAATGCCGATGATCCGGCAAGGACAGGTTGAGGCCGAATTTAGACTCTTGTCAATTTGGGGAAGTCACGGCTGCCTTCTGTGAAGGCGTTACTCGCTAAAATGTTGCTGTTTCATGCCGGAAACCGCGCTTTTCGAGCTTCGAAAGCCGAAAAATGACAGAATTACTGCAGTGTTCGAGGATCGTTTCAGCCGCCCGTGGCTAAAAAAGACTGGTGATTCGCTGCAGTGCAAACGAAAACTCCAGCGGCCAAGCCGCTGGAGTTGGTTGTGTATTCGCCCACGTGGAGGCGTGTTTCGTTTAGCGATAGACGTAGACGATGCGGCGTGTTGTCGGCTCGACCAGAACCGGCTGGCCGTTGATGCTGACATAGTCGTAGCTATAGTCCGGCACGCGGCGCACTTCGACTGTCTGCGGCAGCTCGGCGCCGACCACGACTTCGCCGTCGAGATAGACGGTTTCGCCCGGGTTGGTGGTGATATAGGTGCGCACCGTATCCGGCGGCGCGATCGGATCGACCTCTTCGACAGGGCCGAGCAACTCGTCACCGGGTGCAGGCATTGGCGGATCGCCGGCCTGCGCCTCATAGGTCACGACGGGAACCGCCAGGTCGGCGCGTCGATCCTGAACGACGACAGCAGCGCCGCCGAGATCGGTGGTCAGATATTGGGCATAGACCCAGCCACGAAGGCCGTTGACGTCGACACGGCACCACTTGCTGCCTTCGATGCAGCCATCAAGGACTGCGGTGCTGCCGCGTGTTGCCAGGCCAACGGTGGGATATTGCGGGCCCGGGCCAGCGCGGACATTGAGGTCAGTGACGGTTGTGGCGGTCATGGCTGCGAAGGCTGCCGAGGTGCCAGCTACGAGTACGAAACCCGCAGCCGCGGCAGTTCGCAACAGGGTGCTGGTAAGGTTCTTCATCATCATGCTCCTTCGTTATCCCTGATGAGCAAACGCAGCGATGGTGGGGATGTTCCCGCGGTAACGTCACGAAATGTGAAGATGCGACATACTAACCCTGTCGCAGTTCAACCCGGCGTTACGCCGAGGGAACCGTTTCGCGATCAAAGTATTTTTCCTGTCGATGTCGGGCAGGCGCCCGAGGGAACGATCAGCGATATGCCCGCGCAAAGAAGGTGAGCACGGGCAGGAGAGGGAGGTTCAATGTCGAATTCAGCTGTTAATCCGGTAAATCCTGCCATCAACGGCTTGCGCCCGGTGGTGGCAATCGTCGTTGCGGCCGAACTGCTTGTCTCGGCCTTGCTGCTTACCACCGTGCAGCTCCCCGCACCTCAGTCTCCATCAGCGGAAATTGCCAGCCTGCGTTAAAGCGCGTCGCGATCTCCACTGCATGTTTCCTTAGATCGTATTCGATTTAAGGCAGCATGCAGTCATTTAAGTGCTACCGCGACCTTTGCGCATCTAATATGACGCGCGGCGCTCAAGGATTCGCTTGCTGCGCTTTAAGCTCTTGTTTTTGCGCATGTCGTCATCGCAAAACTGCTGAACACTTTTGTGCGACATGCTTTAATTCGCGCTGTGTCTGATGCCGTTTGGCGCTATAGGTGTGCCAACGACATCTAAGTGAGGCGCAGACGGCATGCTACAGGCGGGCATCATCCCGGTTACTCATTTCCAGCAGAACTGCACGGTTCTCTTCGATGCTGAAACCAAGGAAGGCGTGATCGTCGATCCCGGCGGCGACGTCGATGTGATCCTCCAGACGATCCAGGAGAACGGCATCACGCTGAAGGCGATCTGGCTGACGCACGGCCACATCGACCATGCCGGCGGTGCCAAGGAACTGAAGGAAGCGCTCGGGCTTTCGATCATCGGCCCGCACAAGGACGATCTGCCGCTGTTGTCGCGGCTGGAAGAGCAGGCCGAGAAATTCGGCCTGGCGATGAAGGTCGAGAACGTCGTACCCGACCAATGGCTGGAGGACGGCGATACCGTCTCCTTCGGCAATCATGTGTTTGAAGTGCTGCATTGCCCCGGCCATGCGCCTGGCCACGTGGTCTATTTCAACCGGGTGCAGAATTTTGCCCATGTCGGCGACGTGCTGTTCCACGGCTCGATCGGTCGCACCGATCTTCCCGGCGGCAATCATCAGCAATTGCTCGATTCCATCCGCGACAAGATCCTGCCGCTCGGCGATCAGGTCGGCTTCATTTGCGGCCATGGCCCCGGTGGACAGATTGGTGAAGAGCGGCGCACCAACCCCTATCTGCGTGGTCTCTGACCCCGAAAAGACGCGGGCCCCGGTTCGGGAATATAGGCCGTAATGAAAAAGCGCATGCCCCGGGAAAAGGCATGCGCTTTTTGTTTATCGCATCGCGGCTTTTCAATCAGCCTGCGTCGCAGAAGTAGCTGCGGCCGTCGTAGCCGCGGAACGTACCGTTGTCCGGGTTGAACGAGCGGTAGCGCTGCGAGCAATAACGATACCAGGACGGGGTCCAGGGCTCGAGCGAACCGTAGCCGCCGCCGCCGTAGCCGCCGCCATAGTTGTCGACGACAACCGGACGCGCGCGATAGACAGGGCGCGGACGATAGACCGGGCGCGGCTCGTAATAATCGGGCTCCGGGTCGACATAGACGCGCTCGCTGTAACGCGGCTGCGAAGCAATCGCGCCGCCGATGATCACGCCGGTCGCCAGGCCAAGAGCGCCGAGTGCAACGGCGTCACCGTTGTCATAGTGCCTGCGGCGGTTCCAATCACCAGCCTCAGCCGTGCTGAGGGTCGGGAGAACCGAGGCGGCGGCGATGACCGAGAGAACCGTCGCTTTGATGAACTTGTTCATGGCTTCAATCCTGTGCATGGTCCGGAGCGTTTCCGGCCTTCATGATGAAAGAGTGTTAACCACGCCAAACTGAACGGGGCCTGAACAAAAAAACCCGGCATCGCTGCCGGGCTTCAACTTGAATCTTTCAGCAGAACCGGTGTTAGCCGGAGATCTGCAGGTTGACCGCCTTCGGGCCTTTGCCGCGGCGATCCGGTTCGGTGTCGAAGCTTACCTTCTGATTTTCCGACAGGCCGTTCAGGCCGGAAGCCTGGACAGCGGAGATGTGTACGAAGATATCTGCACCACCGTTGTCAGGCTTGATGAAACCAAAGCCCTTGTCGGTGTTGAAGAATTTAACAGTGCCAGTTTCGGCCATGCGTCAGGTCCTTTTCTCTCCACCCGTTTGACGGACGGGTAGCATTGCAGTTTGCCCGATTGGGCGTTGGGCAGGCAGTTCTCGATATTTGAGGAAAGGTTCCTGTTACCGCAGCCAGCCATCGGAAAGGTTGCAAACTCGCGTCCCCCCCAGTCTGGCCACCCGGAGTTTTTGCGTCTCCGGCCCGCTTTTATTTCAAGATCTTCCCATGCTCGTAGATTGCCCGAACAGAGTAAGATTGATGGGTTTATTTTGAATTGGCAAGCAAAACTTTTTAGAAGTGGTATTGCGTCTTGCCATTGCTCAAAATTCGGTCAGTCGCCGATTTTTCAGGTGATATTGAAGGTGCATCGCAAGCTGTTGAAATCACAGCTTTTTGAACGAATGTGCCGAGAAGTTGAGTGCTTTGCGCCGTTTTTCGCCGCAATCGGCGACGCCGCGATGGCTGCCAAACAGGTCCATTCATTTGTCAAGCGACTGATATGGTTGAAGCTTCTTGCCAAAGTGATGCTGTCGGGCACCGTGGCGGTTCGCTTTGCAGAAATCCTGCAAGTAATAACCGGGAATCGGCAGGTTGCATCGCGGCGCTTTAAAGTGAAGCAACAGCTTTGCGGGGCGGGGCAATAACAAGTAACGCAGCAGTTCAGTACCCGCCAAAATCAAGGGTTATAGTTCTGCAGGTCCCCGCGCATGCCTATCTCGTCTCAGGCTGCGGCTTCCTTCCGGCCACCTTTCGTGATCTCGGGCACGATCTCGACGACCAGCATGGCGGCAAAGATGATGGCGCAACCGACATAGCCGATGGGCGTGATGATCTCCCCGAGCAGCAGCACCCCGAAGAGGGCTGCAAACAGCGCCTCGCTCGACAGGAAGATCGCTGCCTGCGGTGCCGTGGTGTAGCGCTGGCCGACGACCTGGCAGATGAAGGCGACACCACTGGAGAAGATGCCCGCATAGAGGATTTCCGGCAGCGCGCCTTTAACCGCCTCCATGCTCAGGGGCTCGATCGCCAAAGCGACGACGCAGCCGAGTACGGCGCAAACGGCAAACTGCGTCATCGACAGCAGCATCGGCCGGCCGCTGCTCGGTGCGAAGATGCCGACAAGCATCAGCTGCAGTGCCCAGAACAGGGCGCAGACAACAGTCAGATAATCACCACCGGTCAGGCTCGACAGAGCGCCACCACTCAAAAGGAAGATACCGAGCAGGGCCATCAGCGCGCCGGGCCAGATGATCCAGTGCGGCCTGCGGCGGAGGAAGATGATGGTCAGCACCGGGACGAAGACGACGTAAAGCCCGGTTAGAAAGCCGGAGTTGGTGACGCTGGTGGTGAGCAACCCGTATTGCTGCGTAACGGCGCCTGCAAAAAGCGCGAGCCCGACAAACACGAAGTTGCGAAGGGTCCTGCCGGTCAACGGCTGCGGCGCCCGCCTGGTTTCAACGACGGCGAGCGGCAGCGCGACCAGGGTTGCGATGGCAAAACGAAGCGTGATGAACCAGAGCGGTCCGATCGCCTGCATCGCCGTCGACTGGGCGACGAAGCCGGCACCCCAGATGGCGCCGGAAAACAGCAGGAATAGATTGGCCTGGACGCGGGTCATCATTGCTCTCCTCAGATGCTTCGCCGTCTATCAGTTGCGATTTTTCCGGGCAAGGCTCATCGTCGGCGGCCGGCTGATCTGCGCGGCGTGCCGGCGACGGTTGCATGGTGGAGATGGGGACGGTGGAGATGGGCGAGAGCGGTTATTCGGGAACGCCGCTTGTCCGCAAGCTGGGCATGAGGGGCGGGCAGTCAGCGCTGTTGCTTGGCGTCCCTGACGATCTGACCGATATTGCCGGCTTTCCAGGGTTCTCCAGGTGCGAAACCGCCGTCGACGGCCCGGCGTCACGTCGGCACGACTACATCCACGTCTTCGCCGTGGAGAGGGCAAAGCTTGAAGCGCTGGCACTACCGCTTGCGGCGAGCCTCAAGGCCGACGGCATGATGTGGATCTCGTGGCCGAAGCGCGCATCGAAGGTTCCGACGACGCTGACGGAGGACGTCTTGCGCGAGATCTTTCTGCCGCTCGGGCTCGTCGACACCAAGGTCTGCGCCGTCGATGCGGTCTGGTCCGGATTGAAGTTTATGTTCCGCAAGGACGTTCGCGCCGATCTCTGATCCCGAATTTGGATTTATACGAGCGCCGGTTGGTATTACTGCGTCGGTGCCTTGGAGACCCTGAGCAAGGCGCCATCCTCTTCGTCCGTCACCATCAGCAGTGCGCCGTCCGGCGCCACCACGATGTCGCGGATACGGCCGAACTCGCCGTCGAACAGCCGTTCCTCGGAGGTCACAGCGCCGGTGTCGTCCCGCTCCAGCCGGGCGAGGAGCTGATACTTCAGCGCCGCCACCAGCAGGTTGCCATCCCACTCCGGAAACATCTTGCCGCGATAGACCGCGAGCGCGCCTGGCGCAATCGAGGGATCCCAGTAGTAGATCGGCTGGTCGAAGCCGTCCTTGGCCGTGCCTTCGCCAATCTCGGCGCCGGAATAGTCCTTGCCGTAGGTGATCACCGGCCAGCCGTAGTTATGGCCGGATTGCGGGTTGTTGACCTCGTCGCCGCCGCGCGCGCCGTGCTCTGCCGTCAGAAGCGTGCCGTCCTTCGGATCAATGGCGATGCCCTGCGGATTGCGATGCCCCTTGGACCAGATTTCCGGCAGGCCCTCGGTGCCCCCGCGATAGGGGTTGTCGGCGGGAATGCTGCCGTCGGCGTTGATGTGCAGGATGGCGCCGGCATGATCGTGCAGATCCTGGGCGCGCTCGCGCTCGCCGCGGTCGCCGATGCCGAAGAACAGGCTGCCATCAGGCGCGAATGCGATGCGCGAGCCGAAATGCTGGCCGTTGCGGGTCAGCTTGTTCATCCGGAACAGTTCCTTGACGTCGGTCAGGTCCGAATTATCCGCCGACAATGCCGCCCGCACCAGGACCGTTCCGAAACCGCCGTCTCCACTGGCCGCGAGCGTCAGGTAGAGCGTGCGGCTGGTGGCAAAATCGGGGGCAAGGGCGATGTCGAGCAGGCCACCCTGGCCCTGCTCGGCCACCTCAGGCACGCCGGAAAGCGGCGCCGAGGCCTTGCCGTCGCGGATGATGCGCAGCCGACCGGCGCGCTCGCTGACGATGTAACTGCCGTCCGGCAGCACCTCGACGGACCAGGGATGTTCGAGCCCGCTCGCCAGCGTTTCGACGAGAACGTCGCCATGCTGGGAGGGAAACTCACGCGTTTCCTGTGCTGCGGCAGCAAACGGGGCGGCAAACGAAACAAGGCCGGCGAGGAGCGGCAGCGCGCGAATTGTTCCCGCCATCCGGGTCGTTTCCAGCCTTGATGCCTGCGCCTGCCACATTCGATATCTCCGATCAGTTCATGCCGCCACACGCCAAGCTGGAGTGGTCACCCGGTTCGTTCAAGTCAAATCGGATCAAAATGGCTTTATTTCGAAACCGAGCCTGTCGTCAGCGGCACCGGATGCTGCTCGCCGACCAGTTCGGCGGTCACGATGTAGCGCATCGGTCCCGGCTCGATCGCATCGAAAGGGAAGCAGGTGGCAAGCGCCAGCTTGTGGCCACTGGCCGAGGCGTTGATGCCGCTCTCGTCCCAGCGCGCGACCCGGCCTTCGCCGGCGCGGAAGAGAAAGCGCCGCCCGTCCTTGCGGGTCAGCACCAGCAGGTCGCCCGCGGACACATCCTTCAGCCAGCGGAAATGCGTGTCGCGGTGGGCGGCGATGACCGAGGTGCCTTCGTCGCCGGGAAGGGGGGTGTTTGTGAGCCAGGCAGGTCCGAAGGCAAGCGCCTGGCCGCTTGCGCCCTTGAGCACGATCGCCGAGCGGTTGATGCGCGGCGCCATGATTTCCGCTGTCGTTTCGAAGTCGGCCCAGGGCCAGGGCCTGCCATTGGCCTCGCCGTGCAATTGCGCCTCGAAGCTCTTTTTCAAGAGGACTTGAGAGACCTCGGCCTTGGCCTTCATGTAAAATCCCTTGCCGACCAGCATCAGGCCGGCAAGGGCGAACAGGGCAATGAGCGCGACCACGATCGTCTCGATCGCCGAAAGACGGGCGAGGAAGCCCGGGCGTGGCCCGGGCAGGTCGTCGTCAGCGGCCATGGCGTCGAACCCCTGATGTGACGAGGGCGGCGATCTGCCCACGCCAGAAGACGAAGGTGCTGCCGGCAGCAAGGGCAAAGGCGAGCAGCATCAGCCCGATGAGGATCTGCTTGTCTGCTTCGGTTGCCGTCTGCGGCAGGTTCACCTGTTTGTTGGCTTCGGCAATCAGGCCGGCGGCGCGCGCCGTCGGTGCCGCCAGCATGCGGTCGGCGGTCAGCATTGCGAGCTTCGTCTGGCTTTCGGCCGAAGCCTCGCGCTCGTCGACCTTTTCTGTCGCATCGGACTTCTCGCCGAAAACCTTGCCGAAGTCCCAGCCGGCCGGCAGGTTGAGCGGCACAGCGGTTTCCGTCAGGTTTTCGCCGGCGGGCCGCGACGGTGTCGCATCGACGGCGACAAGGCTGGTGACGCGCGAGACCAGGTGATGGGCGAGCGCGACGGTTTCGATCTGCCTGTCGAGCGTTGCCGGGTCGGCGATCGTCGCCGCGCTTGCCTCGAGATCGTCGATCTTACGGCGGGCCCAGAGCTTGGCGACGCCTTCGCCGGTTGCCGCCTTGGCGATGTCCATCTCGACGCGCCAGGGCTGGTCGCCGGCCTTGCCGACGATGCGAAGCTTGCCTTCCGGCGCGGCGCCGTCGAGTTCGGCCGTCAGCACGACCGGCTCGCCGCGATAGAGATCGGGCATCGGGTTCGGGGTGATGTCGCCCGTGGCCGCACCCTCGAAAGTGGCGGAGATGTCGGTCATAACAGGGCTCTCGAGCTTGGTGAAAAGCTCGCCCATACGGGCGGCCACCTGGCTCTCGGAACCGATCAGCGTGAAGGTGCCGCGGCCGTACTCAGCCGCCTTGGTCATGAAATGGCTGTTGGGCGCGGACCCGATGCCGACGGTGAAGACGCGCGCGTCGCCGCGGTTGTTCTGGATTTCCTGGAAAAGCTGGCCTTCATTGCCGATGGCGCCATCGGTGAGGAAGACCACCTGGCGAAGGGCGCCAGCGGCAACCGGTCCCTGCGTGCGCAGGGCCGCTTCCAGCGCCGGCAGCATTTCGGTGCCGCCGTCGGCGGTCAGGCCGCGCACGAAGGAGATCGCGTCCTCGCGCTTGTCAGGTGTCGCCTCGACGAGCCCAGGGAAATGCACAGTCATCGTGTCGTCGAAGCGGATGACGTTGAACCGGTCTTCCGGCTTCAGCCGCGAGATCGCCAGCGCCAGGCTTTCCTTTGCCTGCTCCATCGACGGGCCGGCCATCGAGCCGGAATTGTCGATGACGAAGACCACCTCGCGCCGGAGTGGTTTGTCAGTCGCGGTCGCAGTGACCGGCGGGGTGACGAAAGACAGGAGATAGGTCTTGCCGTCGACGGTCTCGCGGAAGAGGCCAGCATAGGGGCTCTTGCCTGCGACAGCCTTCCAGCTGAGTTCGAAATCCCTGTCGGCCGGAACGCTTCCTGCTTTCAACGTGATCTTGCGAGTAAGCTGGTCGAGGGTGGTCGTTTCGATCTCGTGAAAGGCCGATGTCACTTCGCCGATCGGGAAGCCCGCCTTCAGGTTGATCGTCAACGTCACCGGGTTGATCCTGGCGTTCTCGCGCGGATCAAGCACCGGCGGCTCGATCTTTTGGCGATCGGGGACCGGATCGCTGACGGCATAACCGGAGCGGCTGTCGAGATCGACGGTCTGGACGACCGGCTGCGGATTGTAGCGAGGGGCGACCACCATCGGGAAGCGGAAGGTGAAGGCGTCGTTCGACTGGCGCACACCGCTTTGATATTCGATCTGCACCACCACCGTTTCGCCAGGGCCGATATTGGCGACCTGATTGGTGAAGAGGTTGGGGCGTTGCTGCTCGAGCAGCGCCGCCTTCTTGCCCTCGGCCTTTGCCTGCTCGTAGATCTCCTTGGCCGCCTGGCGCGGCTTGATCTGACCCTCGATGAAGCGGTCGCCGATCTGCATCTTCAGCGTGTCGACGGCGGAATCATCGGGAAGCGGGAAGACATAGGTGCCTTCGACCCATCCCTTGCTCGGGTTCTGGAACCGTTGCGTCACCCGGGTGCGCATGATCGGGCCGTTGACGTCGATCTGAACGTCGGTCGCCAGTCGCGGCGCCTCGACGAAATAGCCGGGCTCCTTGGAGGGGAAGAGCAGGGCGCCGGTGCCCATGTCGTTGGGCCTGACATAGCCGGCCATCTGCTCGGGCCTGGCGTTTGCTGTCTGGGCCGAGGCCTGGGTCATCAGGCCGAGGATCATCACGATGCAGGCGGCGAGCGCTGCGAGCGCCAGATACATGCCCCAGCGCGCTTCGTTTTGCCGTGTCCGTGATTCAGCGATTTCGTCGTCGAGAAACATTGCATACCCCCGTCATGCCATGCGTTCGGATCATGGAAGGAAAGGCCCGGAAATCGGCTGTTGCGGGACGGAATTGCGGCGTTCCGCGACAGTTGTTGTGGCCAAAATATGGCTTTTCGAAAAAAGTCGAAATCCGCTGTTTTTTCTGAATAAATCGGGACCGTGGCACGTGTCTGACTGACCGCGCCTTCATCGGATGGAAGCCCCGGTTTCTTGTCGGTATGCGGACCGTTCTGGCCGGGGCTGCCATCACCTCAGGCGGAGCGCGTCGATCGTGATTGCTGATCACACTCATGAAACTTTGTCATGGTGACGCATTTTGCCCGCATTCCGGCGGTTTTTCAGGCTCTGGCGCTTGCAAGACCGGGCGTCTTTCGACATAGACCTAACCGCTATGGAGCCTGACTTTTTCGTTCCGTAGCGCTCACCGCGTCTCGAAACGATCAGGACCTTTCATCATGGCCTTCCTTGCCGATGCCCTTTCCCGTGTAAAGCCTTCCGCCACCATCGCCGTTTCGCAGAAAGCCCGCGAGCTGAAAGCGAAGGGACGCGACGTGATCGGCCTTGGTGCAGGGGAGCCGGATTTCGACACGCCTGATAATATCAAGAAGGCTGCGATCGACGCGATCAACCGCGGCGAGACGAAGTACACGCCGGTATCCGGCATTCCGGAACTGCGCGAAGCGATCGCCAAGAAGTTCAAGCGCGAGAACAACCTCGACTACACCGCCGCCCAGACGATCGTCGGCACCGGTGGAAAGCAGATTCTTTTCAACGCCTTCATGGCGACCCTGAACGCGGGCGATGAAGTCGTCATCCCGGCGCCCTACTGGGTTTCCTACCCGGAGATGGTGGCGCTGTGCGGCGGCACGCCGGTGACTGTTTCGGCGACGCAGGAAAACAACTTCAAGCTCCAGCCTGCCGACTTGGACAAGGCGATCACGCCGAAGACCAAGTGGTTCATCTTCAACTCGCCGTCCAACCCGTCGGGCGCTGCCTACAGCCACGCAGAACTCAAGGCGCTGACCGACGTCCTGATGAAGCACCCGCATGTCTGGGTGCTGACCGACGACATGTACGAGCACCTGACCTATGGCGACTTCAAGTTCGCGACCCCTGTCGAAGTCGAGCCCGGCCTCTACGACCGCACGCTGACCATGAACGGCGTCTCCAAGGCCTATGCCATGACCGGCTGGCGCATCGGCTACGCCGCCGGCCCGCTGCAGCTGATCAAGGCCATGGACATGATCCAGGGCCAGCAGACCTCGGGCGCAACCTCGATCGCGCAGTGGGCTGCCGTCGAGGCGCTCAACGGCACACAGGACTTCATCCCCGAGAACAAGAAGATCTTCGAAGGTCGCCGTGATCTCGTGGTGTCGATGCTGAATCAGGCCAAGGGCATTGCGTGCCCGACGCCGGAAGGCGCCTTCTACGTCTACCCGTCCTGCGCCGGCCTGATCGGCAAGACCGCACCGTCGGGCAAGGTCATCGAGACTGATGAAGACTTCGTCTCCGAGCTGCTCGAAGCCGAAGGCGTTGCCGTCGTGCATGGCTCGGCCTTTGGCCTCGGCCCGAACTTCCGCATCTCCTACGCGACGTCGGAAGCGCAGCTGGAAGAAGCATGCCGCCGCATCCAGCGCTTTTGCGGCGCCTGCAAGTAAGCTCAGGCATTCCATCTCATGAAAAGCCCGCCGGCAACGGCGGGCTTTTTTGTTCGTAAACGGATTCAACGGGCGGTCAATTTGATTCAAGCGCGGCGGCTAAGGCGTTGAAATCAGAGTCGAACTGCCCTTCGTTCAAGCCCCCGGAACCTCGTCATCGCCGACGACGCCGCCCTCGCTTTCGAGAATGGAGAGGCGACGTGCCTCGGAACGGGTAAACTTCAGGCAGACGCCGATGCCGCGTTCGCCTTCCGGCAGAAAAATGGCGCCGGCATTTTCGAGTGCATGCGTCAGCGACACGATCACCGCGTCGGCGGGCTTTTCCAGCTTGCGCTCGAACTTCAGGATCGTGTCTTCGTCGACGCCTGAAAAGCTCGCCAGCATCTCGCGCGAAATTTCGATCAGAGCCCGGGCGGCGCGGCACTGTGGACCTGTAATCATCGTCACCTCCAGTTGCGGCGAGGATGCGTGAAGCCCGGCGGCGGGTCAACAGCAAGCGAGGGCCCGCGACCTTTCGACCGCGGACCGTTTTGCTCGAGCCGGTTGGTTATGACGATGTTTAGGCGAGCGGCGGACGCTGCTTTCGCCGGCGCCTGCCACCCGTGGACGACAGAACCCTATTTTGCCCGCATTCCCTCGATGATGCCGGAGATCTCGTCGGCACCGAAGCCGCCGGCGAGGCGCTTTTGCGCCAGTCTTTCGATCGGATCCATGAACGCCGGATCGATGCCCTGGCTGCGGCTTGCGGCGACGATATTGGTGATCGCCACCGATTGCATCGCAAGGTTCGACATCACGTCGCGGGCGTGGTCGCCGCTGTCGATCCGCTCGGCAAGGTCGGGCAGAGCCGTCATCATCGCTGCCAGCCAGGGCTCGACGAAGGCTAGGAACTGTATTGCCGTGACGCCAACGCTGCCGGCAAGCGCCGTTGCGTGCAGATAGCCGCCGAAGAGGCCGTACATCGCCGACAGCAATGCGAGGTCGTTGACCGCGGCGAGAACAGGATCTTCGCCGAGATAGTGGCTCTGGCCAAAGGCAGCCAGTTGCTCCTTTGCGCCCTCAAACGCATCGGCGCTGCCGCTGTAGAGAATGAAGGCGTGCGACGAGCCGATCATCGGCGGCGTCGCCATGATGCCGCCGTCGAGATAGAGCGCACCGTATCCGCCAAGACGGCCGGCGATCGCCCGGACCTCGTCCGGGCGACCATCGGTGAGGTTGACGACGGTCTTGCCGGCCAGCAAGGGAGCGGCGTCGGCAAGCGTGGCTTCGGCGGCGGTATAATCGGTGAGGCACAGCACGATCACGTCGCTGACGTCGATGGCTTCCTGCACCGTTTCGGCTCGGCGCGCGCCGCGGGCAACAAGTGTGTCAGCCCGCGCCTGGGTGCGGTTCCAGACCGTCGTTACGTTGCCTGCTTCGATGAGGGCGTTTGCGAGGGCCGTGCCCATGGCGCCGAGGCCGATGATGGTGATGCAATTGGACATCCGATTCTCCGTTCTGGCTTGTTTCAGGCAGCCGGCGACAATTGCTGGCCGAGACCGCCATCGACCGTCAGCCTCGCGCCAGTGGTAAACGTCGCGTCGAAGGCGAGGAACAGCACGGCGCGGGCCACTTCGTCGGCGGTGCCGTTGCGGCCCATGGGCGTGATCGCGTCCCCCAGCGCCTTGAACTCTGCACGCTCGGCATCGGTGATGCCGGCAACGCCCTTGGTCGGCGTGTCGATGAAGCCGGGGCTGACCGAGTTGACGCGGATGCCGCGTGGCAACAGTTCGGCGGCAAAGACGGAGGCAAACGAGATCAGTGCCGCCTTGCTGCCGCTATAGACAGCCATGCCCGCATGACCGCCGACATCGGCGACAGAAGAGGTGAAGACGATGGAGCCGCCGTCGCGGATGAGCGGCGCCAGCCGCTGCACGGTGAAGAAGGCGCCCTTGGTGTTGATGGTGAACTGTCGGTCGTAGGAGGCCTCCGTCACCTGGTCGAACGGTTCGAGCAGCGACGTGCCGGCGTTGACGTGCAACAGATCGATCGACCCCAGCTTTTGGCCGACGGTCGCCCCGAGCACGGCGATCTCGCCGAGGTCGGAGATGTCGGATTTTACCGCATGGACACGCGCCCCGAAGCGCTCCTGGATCTTGGCGAGGTTGGCCGCATTGTTGCCGGTCAAGAGTACTTCCGCGCCGCCGTTGACGAGCCGTTCGACTGTCGCCAGGCCCATGCCATGCGTGCCGCCGATGACGACGGCTTTCTTGTCCTGATAGCTACCCATGATCTTTTCCTTCGATGTGAGTTCGATGGAGAAGAGATAAATTCATGGACGATATTGCGGAAGACGGGCAAATGTGGATGTATCGTCCACATTTGTAGACATCGGAAAATGGCCATGCGCAATCTCAACGACTTCATCGTCTTTGCCCATGTGGTCGATCACAAGGGGTTCGCGCCGGCCGCGCGCGCGCTCAACATGCCGAAATCGACGCTGAGCAAGCGCGTGGCCGAACTGGAAAAGACACTCGGCGTCAGGCTGATCAACCGCACGTCGCGCCGCTTCACCGTGACCGAGATCGGCGAGGACTTCTATCGACATGCCGCGGCGATGCTGATCGAGGCGGATGCGGCCGAAGCCATCGTCAAGGGCCGGCTCGCTGAGCCGAGCGGCACGGTCAGGATCACCGCCTCAGTGCCGACGGCGCAGATGACGCTGGCAGGCCTTCTACCGCCGTTGGCGCTCGCATACCCTAAGATGCGCGTGATGGTGCACGCGACCGACCGTTTCGTCGACGTCGTCCAGGAAGGCTTCGACATCGCCGTGCGCGATCACTTCGCGCCCTTGCCCGATTCGGGTCTTGTGCAGCGGCGGGTGGCAACGGACGCCATCTGGCTGGTGGCGGCACCGGCCTATCTCGAAAGCCGCGGGGCCCCGCGCGAACCGAGCGAGCTTTCGCGTCATGACGGACTTCTGGCGTCGTTGACCGCCGAGGGATGGACGATGCGCAATGATGCGGGTGTGGTCGTCCGGGTCCGTCCGGAGCCGCGTTTCCTTGCGGACGAATCCAATGTGCTCCGTGCGGCCGCCGTTTCCGGCCTCGGCATCACCGCGCTGCCGCGCAAACTCTGCCGGGCGGAAATCGAGGAGGGCAGCCTCGTTCGTGTCCTGCCCGATTGGGAAGCGGGCAGCGTCACCACGACCCTGCTGATGCCGCATCGGCGGGGGCAACTGCCGTCGGTGCGCGCGGTGGTCGACTTCATCGCCGAGCATCTGCCCGGCGCGCAAGGGTCGGCCGCATAGCTGCAATGATTGGCCAGATGGCGTGCATCACTGCCGTTGCGCGTCGGGCGGCCCCAACCTATCCTTCGCCCGAACGGATGCCCGAGTTGTCGAATGATCCCGCACGAGAACCATCAATGGACTTATTGGCTGGGCCGGGCGTCGCCTGAAGTCGAGTACGCCTTCTGGGCTGGCGGGCCTGCACCGGCACTTGGCATGCATTTCCACCCCGAAAGCCAGCTGACGACGGTGCATTCCGGCTGTCGCGCCTTTCAGGTGGGAAGCGTGATACTCCGGGTCGAGGCGGGGCAGTGCCTGCACATTCCCGCCGGTATGCCGCACCGAAGCCTTGCTGCCGAGCCCGAGGGCGCGCAATGCCTCAACCTCTACGCTGCCCTGCCGGATGCAGGCTGTGGCCCCACAGTATACTCGCTTCGTGAACTCGGGCTTTCCGAAGGGGAGGCCGATCCGCTCGCGCTGCTCCGCGGCGTTGGGGAACGATTGCAAGCGGGTGGCAGGTTGCCGGGACATGCGAGCGACGATCTCTGGCTTGGCGATATCGGTGTAAGCAGCATGACGGTCGGCAAGATCGCCGTTCGTCATGGTCTGAGCCGCGAAGGTTTCAGTCGTCGGTTCACGCGGCTGATCGGTATGTCGCCGCACGCCTATCGGCTGATGCACCGCCTGAACGCGGCCCGGCGCGATCTGCGATCGGAAACGTCGGTGGCCGACATCGCAGCAAAATATGGTTTTGCCGACCAGAGCCATCTCGGCCGTCATTTCCGCCGCGTCTTCGGCGCCACACCACGCGCCTATGGCGAAAACATGCGGGCGGTCACAAACGTTCCAGACGTGGTCACGGCCACAGGCTAGATCTCTTCGCATCATTGCGAAAGGCATGGCATGGACGGACTGATCGCGCCTCTTCTGTTTCTCGCCGGCATAGCCGGCGGCATCATCAATGCGCTAGCAGGGGGCGCAACGCTGATCACCTTCCCGGCGATGCTTGCCGCGGGTCTTCCGCCTGTTGTTGCCAATGCCTCGAATGCCATTGCCATCGCACCTGGGCACCTGCTGGCGGCGATTGCCGATCGCGAGAAGCTGCCGACCTTCGATCGGCGCATGCTGGTCCTGCACGCCCTCTGCGTCGTTGGCGGCGTCATCGGCGCACTGGTTCTGCTTGCGCTTCCCGATCGCCTCTTCGTGCTGCCGGTTCCCGGGCTCATCGGCCTTGCCACGCTGCTCTTTGCGTTTGCGCCGCGCATCGGCCAGTGGACCGTAACGCATCGCGGGAAGGGACAAGCATCAAGGACCGAAGGAATGGCCGCGCTGTTTGCCACTTCGATCTATGGCGGTTTCTTTGGTGCGGGGCTCGGCATCCTCCTGACGGCGGTGCTTTCGCTGCAAGAGCCGGGCGACATCCGCAAGGTCAAGGTGATGAAGAACCTGCTCGGCAGCTGTGTCAGCCTCGCGGCGATCGTCATCTTCATCGCGAAGGGCATGGTGCAATGGCCTGAGACGCTGACGATGTTGTCGGGCGCGCTGATCGGCGGCTATGCCGGCGGTCATCTGGTGCGGGTGCTGCCGGCCCAAGTCGTGCGGCTGTTCGTGATCCTCTCCGGCGCGGTCATGACCTGCGTCTATGCCGGCCGCTACTGGTTTTAAGGATGGCAGAAAGTTAGGGTTCAAATGAAAAAGGCCCGCTTGGAGCGGGCCTCTATGCTGTCTCGGTCGCGCGCTCAGCGCTCGGCAAGCGCCGGTTCGCCCTTTTTCTCGCGCACGAGGTTCATGAACCGGCGGAAGAGGTAGTGGCTGTCCTGCGGGCCCGGCGAGGCTTCCGGGTGATGCTGCACCGAGAACACCGGCTTGCCGGCGACGCGCAGGCCGCAATTGGTGCCGTCGAACAGCGAAATGTGAGTCTCTTCAACACCTTCCGGCAGCGACTTCGAATCGACCGCGAAGCCGTGGTTCATCGAGACGATCTCGACCTTGCCCGTGGTGTGATCCTTGACCGGATGGTTGGCGCCATGGTGGCCCTGGTGCATTTTTTCGGTCTTGCCGCCAAGCGCCAGCGCCAGCATCTGGTGACCGAGGCAGATACCGAACACCGGGATATCGCTCTTCAGCAGGTCCTGGATGACAGGCACGGCGTATTCGCCGGTTGCCGCCGGGTCGCCCGGGCCGTTGGAGAGGAAGATGCCGTCCGGCTTCTGGGCAAGCACCTCTTCGGCGCTCGTCGTTGCCGGCATCACGGTGACGCGGGCGTTGAGGCCGGTGAAGAGGCGCAGGATGTTGCGCTTGACGCCGTAGTCGAGGGCGACGACGTGGTAGTCGGCCTCGGCATCGCCGAGCGTCGAATAGCCTTCGTCCCAGACCCAGGGCTTCTCGGTCCACTGCGAGGACTGGCCGGAGGTCGCGACCTTGGCAAGATCGAGGCCTTCAAGCCCGCTCCAAGCCTTGGCTTCCTTCTTCAGCGTCTCGATGTCGAAGACGCCTGAGGGATCGTGGGCGATGACGGCGTTGGGCATGCCGTTTTCGCGGATCCAGGCGGTGAGTGCCCGGGTGTCGATGCCGCAGAGGCCGATGATGCCGCGGGCTTTCAGCCAGGCATCGAGGTGCTTGACGGACCGGTAGTTCGACGGCTCGGTGATATCGGCCTTGAAGATCACGCCGACCGCGCCGTGGCGGGCTGCCGGCGTCAGGTCTTCGATGTCCTCGTCATTGGCGCCGATATTGCCGATGTGCGGGAAGGTGAAGGTGACGATCTGGCTGAGGTAGGAAGGATCCGTCAGGATTTCCTGGTAGCCGGTCAGTGCCGTGTTGAAGCAGACTTCCGCCTGCACCTTGCCGGTTGCGCCGATGCCCTTGCCTTCGATGACGGTGCCATCGGCAAGAACGAGCAAAGCGGTGGGTTTTTCAGTGGTCCATGCGGGTGTCGCGGTCATCGTTCCTATCCCGTTGCGGCGCGAGGCGGGGCTTGAAAGCCCGACGGCTGATCGCCATTTTATGTGCTCAGGCATGGACGCGCGGAATCCCCGCGAAAAGTGCTCACATGCCAATGTCGTGCAGGTGCGGGAAAATAGCCAAAGCGCAAAGCCCGGTCAACCAGCCGCTGTGAATTGTCTGGAAATAAAATTCCTTTTAATTCAAGCGGTTGTGTAATCCGTTTGATTGCACCTGCCACACTGGTTTAAGACGACGACAACATTGACGCATCGAACCGGTTCCGGGCAAGAGCACCGCGGGCCGGCTTCGACATGGAGAAAGACATGCGCGACCAGTTCGCTGAGGTACTGAAAGAAGCCCTGAAGGCCAAGGACACGCGGCGCACCTCAACCGTGCGGCTGATCCAGGCTGCGATCAAGGATCGTGATATTGCCAACCGTGGCCTGGGCAAGGATCCGGTCGGCGACGACGAGATCCTGCAGATCCTCGCCAAGATGATCAAGCAGCGCGAGGAATCGGCGCGCATCTACGACCAGGGCGGCCGGCCGGAGCTTGCCGAGCAGGAGCGGCAGGAAATCGTCATCATCAACCAGTTCCTGCCGGCTCAGTTGCCAGAGGATAAGGTCAAGGAACTCTGTGCTTCGGTGATCCAGGAAACCGGCGCGCACGGGCTTCGCGACATGGGCAAGTGCATGAACGCGCTCAAGGAACGGTATCCCGGCCAGATGGACTTCGCCAAGGCCTCCGGCCTGGTCAAGGACCTGCTGAAGTAACCGACTGCGCCCGCTCGTCTGCGGCGGGCGCCGTTGCGGCATTGAAATTGCCGGTGAGCCTTTCATGGGCCTGATCGATCAGCGCGAACTTCTCCGCCTGATAATCCCAATATTCCCGGATGAAACCCTGCGACAGCCAGAGGCTGCTGCGACCCGGCGGGCCATCCCATCCCATGCCGCTGGGCACGGCGTTGAAGAAGCCGGCGCTGGATGCAAGTGCTTCGACGGTGATGGCCATGATGCGGGATCCGAGGTCGGGAGGCGAATTCATCCTGTTGTGCTTGGTCGGAGTCAGGGTCGATGCACGGCCTGGGTGTAGAAACATGTTCGCGCTAGACGCGCATCATCCGATGACCTACAGCAAGCGGGGTTTGCAATTGCCTTTTTACAGCCTGTGAATTGCGGGCAAGGCCGGTCAGCGCTGTGGCGTCCGGCGGTTTCGCCGCCTATATGGAGGATTGACCAGAGGTACCCATGCGCTTTTCACAGTCCTTTCTTGACGAGATACGCGACCGCGTGCCGATTTCGGACGTGATCGCCAAACGCGTCACCTGGGATCGGCGCAAGACCAATGTCTCGCGCGGCGACTACTGGGCCTGCTGCCCGTTCCACGGCGAGAAATCTCCGAGCTTCCACTGCGAGGACCGCAAGGGCCGCTACCATTGCTTCGGCTGTGGCGTTACCGGCGACCACTTCCGCTTCCTCACCGATCTCGAAGGCCTGAGCTTCCCCGAGGCGGTGCAGCAGATCGCCGACATGGCCGGTGTTGCCATGCCGCAGCCCGACCCGCAGGCCGAGAAGCGCGAAAAGGAACGCACCAGCCTGCTCGATGTGATGGAGCTGGCGACCCAGTTTTTCGAGGACCAGCTACAGACGGCCAATGGCGCCAAGGCGCGCGCCTATCTGCGCGAGCGCGGGCTGACCGGCCGCACCATCGAGACCTTTCGCCTCGGCTTTGCGCCCGACAGCCGCAATGCGCTGAAGGAATTTTTGGCCGGCAAGGGCATCGGCAAGGAGCAGATAGAGGCCTGCGGCCTGGTGGTGCATGGTCCCGAAGTGCCGGTTTCCTACGACCGCTTCCGTGACCGCATCATGTTTCCGATCCTGTCGTCGCGCGAAAAGGTCATCGCCTTCGGCGGCCGCGCCATGTCGCCGGATGCGCCGGCGAAGTATCTCAATTCGAATGAGACCGAGCTCTTCCACAAGGGCAACGTGCTCTACAACTTTGCCCGGGCACGCCGTGCAATGTCCGGGGGCAGCCGCCCCGGTGATGCCGGGCAAAACGAAAGTGCTACGGCGACGATCATCGCGGTCGAGGGCTATATGGACGTGATCGCGCTCCACCAGGCGGGCGTCGAGAATGCCGTTGCGCCGCTTGGAACAGCACTCACCGAAAACCAGCTCGATCTGCTCTGGAAGATGACGTCGCAGCCGGTGCTCTGCTTCGATGGCGACGGCGCCGGCATCCGCGCTGCCAACCGCGGCGTCGATCTGGCGCTGCCGCATCTGAAACCCGGCCGATCGGTGCGCTTTGCCATGCTGCCTGACGGCAAGGACCCGGACGATCTGGTGCGGCAAGAGGGGCGGGCGCCCTTCGACCAGGTGCTGGCCAATGCAAGGTCGCTGGCCGAGATGGTCTGGCAACGTGAAATCCAGGGCGGCTCGTTCGATACGCCGGAAAAACGCGCCGAACTTGAAGCGAGGCTGAAGCAGGTCACCGCCGTCATTGCCGACGAAAGTGTGCGGCGCCACTATGGCCAGGACATGCGCGACCGGCTGCACGCCTTCCTGCAGGCCTCAAGCCCCGGTCGCGGCGGCGAGCGGCGGCAATTCGAGCGCGGCGGCCGCCAGGGCGGCGGCCAACGCGGCGGGCAGGGTGGACGCCAGCCCAACACCTCGGGTCCGACGGCAATCTCGGACCGGCTGGCGCGCTCGTCGCTGGTCAGCGGCCAGCAGGCGGTGCCCTCGTTGCGCGAAAGCGTGCTGGCGCTCACCATCGTCAACCACCCGCAACTGCTGTTTGACGAATACGACGAGATCTCGACCATCGAGTTCGACCACCGCGATCTGCAACGCTGCTGGGCGGCGGTGCTCAATGCGGCTGCCGCCAACGGCCCGCGCCTGACGCGTGAAGGGCTGGTGGAACAGCTGGAAGCCGAAGGCTTTGCGCCCTTGATCGCGGCCATCGACCAGCAGATCCGCTATGCCCGGCTGTGGACGGCGACAGCTGCTGCGGCACCCGAGGATGCGCGCGAGGGTTACCTGCAGGCGCTGGCGCTGCACCAGCGCTCCAAGGCGTTGCATTGGCAGCGGCGCGAGCTGGAGCGGGAACTGGCGCATGCGACCGAGGAGGGAGACCTCGAGGCCGTGCCTCAGCTCCTGCGCACACTTCAGGAAGTACAGTTCGAAGTGACGCGGCTTGAAAACCAGGAAGCGATCATCGAAGGCTTCGGTGTGCTCTCCGGCCGCGTGAAGGGACCGGCGGCCCGGTGACCGCCGAAAAGTCGCGCGCCCACGCCGAAATCCGGTCCGGTCTCAACAGTATGCCGACTATTCGCGCCAATGTTCGGCCACCCAGGGAGCTGGGCGGATATAGTGGCGCAGGTAGCGGATTGGATTCTTTTCACGCCGGTCACCGGAAAACAGGCGCCGGATATGCCCGAGCGGCGTGTCCACGCGGCCGCGATAGCCATACTGTCCGTCGATCGCATGCTGCGGCAGCAGGCTGCGGGGGAAAAGCACCACGCGTGCATCGGTCGGCAGGCGCGGCGCGAAGAAGTAGTTTAGGGGGAGCGGCCAGTGGCAGTCCTGCCGGAAATGCAGCACCCAGCGCCTTGGGAAAAGTTTTACGCCGCCCGGCGCGTTGCGCGTCACGAAACGCTGCTCGAAGCGGTATTCATTGGCAACGGCTTGCGGATCGGCCAGGAACTTCTGCTGCAGCGGCACCAGCTTGCCGACCGGGAAGCGAAACAGCGAGGTCTGGCCGAGCCGTTCGAACGGCGTCGTCTGGTTGCGCGCCAGGATCACATCGTCGGGTTCTCCGACCTCGAAGAAGGCGTCGAGCGACCCGACGATGACGATATCGAGGTCCAGAAACAGCACCGGTCCGCTGAGGTTGCCCAGCTTGGCGCCCCATAGCCGAGATTTGTTCCAGATGCCCGGCGTCTTCTCGGGCATTTTTCCAATGTCCAGCGGCGGCAGATCCTCGCAGAGAATTTCCGGGTGCAGACCCTCGCGATTGTCGGTGAAGCAGGTGAAGGTGAAGGGCGGGGTGATGTTGCGCGCCGCCATGGCATAGAGGCGGTTGATGAAGGGCGCGCCGTATTTGGTCCCCCAGTTGATGCAGATTAACTGCTTGACGCCGCCGCTTGCCGCCAGAATGCTAGACATCGTTACTTTCCAGTTTTTTCAATCCACGAGATTGCCGGTGACCGGAAGGGTCGCATCGGCGGCGAGTTCAGCTAACAGGTCCGAAGCCGCCCGTCCAGCCGCCGCGATTTGCCTTGCTCTATTCCGTTGACCGGAAGGCTATGGCATTGCGGTCGCTTGGGGCGATGATGATCAGGTGATTCCCGTAAAGGAGATATGATGGAGATTGGGCAAAGGGCGCAATGCGCCAAGGGCGTCGCCGGCCATCTCTTCGACGGAGCCGCGCCGGCACCTTTGGATGTGCTCAAACGCGTCTATGGCTACTCCGCCTTTCGCGGCCGGCAGCAGGAGGTGGTCGAGCATGTGGCCGCCGGAGGCGATGCAGTCGTTCTGTTTCCGACCGGCGCCGGCAAGTCGCTCTGCTTCCAGATCCCTGCACTCTGCCGTCCCGGCCTCGGCGTCGTCGTTTCGCCGCTGATCGCGCTGATGCGCGATCAGGTCGAGGCGTTGAAGCAGCTCGGCGTCAATGCGGCGGCACTCAATTCGTCCCTGACGCGCGAAGAAGCGGTGGCCGTGCGCCGGCAGATTGCCGATGGCACGCTTGACCTCCTCTACGTCACGCCCGAGCGCATCGTCACCGATGGTTTCGCCGATCTCATCGGCAATGCCCGCATTGCGCTTTTCGCCATCGACGAGGCCCATTGCGTTTCGCAGTGGGGTCATGATTTCCGGCCGGAATATCGCACCCTCGGCCTGCTTGCCGAGCGCTATCCCGGCGTTCCGCGCATCGCGCTGACGGCGACGGCCGATCCGCATACCCGCGAAGACATTATCGAGCGCTTGTCGCTGCAGGGCGCCGAAGTCTTTACCACCAGCTTCGACCGACCGAACATCGCCTATGAAATTGTCGAGCGCGACCAGCCGCGCCAGCAGTTGCTGCGCTTTGTCTCCCGCTTCCGCGGATCGTCCGGCATCGTCTATTGCCTGTCGCGGGCAAAGGTCGAGGACACTGCGGAATGGTTGAACGGGCAGGGCATTCGAGCGCTGCCCTATCACGCCGGCATGGACCGGACGCTGCGCGACACCCATCAGGACGCGTTCCTCAAGGAGGAGAGCCTCTGCCTGGTCGCAACCGTCGCCTTCGGCATGGGCATCGACAAGCCGGATGTGCGCTATGTCGCCCATCTCGATCTGCCGGGCTCGGTCGAGGCCTATTACCAGGAGACCGGCCGCGCCGGACGTGACGGCCAACCGTCCGAGGTCTGGATGGCCTATGGCATGGCCGACGTCTTGCAGCGCCGCCGGATGATCGACGAGGGCGCAGTGGCGGACGAAATCAAGCGCATCGAGCGCGGCAAGCTCAATGCGCTTTTGGCGATCTGTGAGACGGCTGGCTGCCGCCGACAGGCGATCCTCGCGCATTTCGGCGAGGCGCATCCCGGTCGTTGCGGTCATTGCGATACCTGCCTGAAGCCCGTGGAAACCTGGGACGGCACCGAGGCCGCGATCAAGGCGCTCGCCGCCGTCTACCGCACCGGCGAGCGCTTCGGCACCGGCCATGTCGTCGACGTGCTGATGGGGACCGTCAACGAAAAGACCGAGCGTTTCGGCCATGTCGACATCCCGGTCTTCGGCGCCGGCAAGGATCTGCCGGCGCGTACCTGGCAATCGGTGTTTCGGCAATTGCTGGCCGCCGGTCTCGTCAGCGTCGATCACACGGCCTTCGGCGCAGTCAAGCTCGAAGCGGAGGCCCGCGCCGTGTTCAAGCGCGAGCGCCAGGTGCTGTTTCGCAAGGACCGCCCGCAGACGGGCAAGGCGGCGCGGCAGGCGAAATCGGGCAGCCAGCGCGAGCGCGCCGACCTTGCCGGTTCCGACCTCGAACTGTTCGAACTGCTGCGCGCCGAGCGCTTCACCATCGCCAAGGACCTGAACGTGCCGCCCTACGTCGTCTTCCCGGATGCAACGCTGATCGCGCTCGCCAAGGAGCGCCCGCGCGGCTTCGACGAGCTGCTCGACATCCCCGGCATCGGCGAAAGCAAACGCGAGCGGTACGGCGAGGCATTTCTGGCCGTGATCGACGGGTATTTGGAGGGGTGAGGCCCGACGATTAGCTCTCGCGGTTGGGCTTTGTCCCGATTCTCGTATCTTTTCGGCACTGGTGCAGTACGAAGTTGGGGGAGTTCCGCCCTCAGACCAGCTAAGTCGCGCCGCCGACGCGGCGCGGCTGGATTCCTGTGACAAGCACAGGAATGAGGGCGTGGCGGGCGGTCGAAATTCTTTCACCCAACTACAATTTTTACTTGTGATAAGCGCGATATCGCCAATTTCCCTTTCATGAGGGGCTATGTCTACATCCTCGCGTCCAAGCGAAAGGCACGCTTTATGTTGGCGTGACGAAGGATCTCGCCACCCGGCTTTACGAACATCAGAACGACCTGACGCCCGGCTTCACATCGAGATACGTCAAGACGCTGGTCTGGTTTGAGGAGTTTGATTTGCTGACCGCGGCGATAACTCGGGAGAAAACGATCAAGAAATGGCCTCGAAAGTGGAAGTTGAACCTGATCGAACGCATGAACCCGGATTGGGAGGATATCTCGCCCTATCTGCATGCCCTCTGACCAATGATCCCGTCTCATTGTCCTGAGCTTGGGATAATATTGCCGCGATTGTTGGGGACCAGATTCTGAATACGCTGGCTGCAACTACGTCCCCTCCCTCATTCCTGTGCTTGTCACAGGAATCCAGCCGCGCTGCGTCGGCGGCGCGAATGGATGGTGCTTGATGGGACAAAGGGTGCCAGCTTCGATCTTCGACCGCTCAAAAGCTGGAGTGGCCGAAGCAATATGTCTCGCACCGCCAAGGGCGCGACATAAAATTTCAGACCAGCGGGTCTGTTGCGAAAGGCCCTGTCGTTTTCCCTCACTACTGCCTCTGCGCATGGCCTGGCCGCTGGAATTTGCTGCAACGGGAAAGCTGTCGTGGTACTCGTCTGGCACGAAACGTCCTTTTCACAGTGAAAGCGGCCCGCCATGACCAATGCTTTTCTTTCCCACCTCCGCTCCGAACTCGATGGCTTGAAATCATCAGGCCTTTACAAGTCGGAGCGGGTGATCGTCTCGAAGCAGGCGGGCGAGATCGAGGTTGCCTCGGGCGAGCGGGTGCTGAACTTCTGCGCCAACAACTATCTCGGCCTGGCCGACAATGCGGAACTGACTGAGGCCGGCAAAAAGGCGCTCGACCGTTACGGCTACGGCATGGCCTCGGTGCGCTTTATCTGCGGCACGCAGGAAGAGCACAAGCAGTTGGAGGCGCGCATCTCCGCCTTCCTCGGCCTGGAAGACACGATCCTTTATTCCTCCTGTTTCGACGCCAATGGCGGCCTGTTCGAGACGCTGCTGGGCGAAGAGGACGCGATCATCTCCGACGCCTTGAACCACGCCTCGATCATCGACGGCGTGCGCCTCTCCAAGGCCAAGCGCTTCCGCTATGCCAACAACGACATGGCGGCGCTGGAGGAAGAGCTGAAGAAGGCCNATTTCTCGAAGAGGTGGGGACGCTGCTGGGCGAAGAGGACGCGATCATCTCCGACGCCTTGAACCACGCCTCGATCATCGACGGCGTGCGCCTCTCCAAGGCCAAGCGCTTCCGCTATGCCAACAACGACATGGCGGCGCTGGAGGAAGAGCTGAAGAAGGCCSAAGGCAGTCGCTTCAAGCTGATCGCCACCGACGGCGTGTTCTCGATGGACGGCATCATCGCCAATCTCGGGGGCGTCTGTGACCTCGCCGAGAAGTAYGGCGCCATGGTCATGGTCGATGACAGCCATGCGGTCGGCTTCGTCGGCAAAAACGGGCGCGGCTCGGCCGAACATTGCGGCGTCGAGGGCCGCGTCGACATCATCACCGGCACGCTCGGCAAGGCGCTCGGCGGTGCCTCGGGCGGCTATACGTCGGCCAAGGCCGAGGTTGTCGACTGGCTGCGCCAGCGCTCGCGGCCCTATCTGTTTTCCAACACGCTGGCGCCGGTGATTGCCGCCGCCTCGCTCAAAGTGTTCGACCTGATCGACAACGGCGATGCGCTGCGGGCGCGGCTGTCGGACAATGCGGCGCTGTTTCGTGACCAGATGTCGAAGCTCGGCTTCACGCTGGCCGGCGAGGGCCATCCGATCATNACGTCGGCCAAGGCCGAGGTTGTCGACTGGCTGCGCCAGCGCTCGCGGCCCTATCTGTTTTCCAACACGCTGGCGCCGGTGATTGCCGCCGCCTCGCTCAAAGTGTTCGACCTGATCGACAACGGCGATGGGCTGCGGGCGCGGCTGTCGGACAATGCGGCGCTGTTTCGTGACCAGATGTCGAAGCTCGGCTTCACGCTGGCCGGCGAGGGCCATCCGATCATCCCGGTGATGCTCGGCGATGCCGCACTGGCGCAGGAGATGGCGGCGCGCATGCTCAAGAAGGGCGTCTACGTCATCGGCTTCTCCTTCCCGGTGGTGCCAAAGGGCCAGGCGCGCATCCGCACGCAGATGTCGGCCGCCCACAGCGAAAACGACGTGCGCCGGGCGAT
>NZ_LMFK01000018.1:0-78016 GCF_001426785.1 Ensifer sp. Root142 | reverse complement strand
GCTGATGCGGCACCCGCAATTGCGCGCACTGGTCATCGAGCAGCTGGAGGCGCTGTGGTCACCGGAACAGATCGCCGGTCGCCTGTTCGCCGATGGCGTGAGCGCCGTGCGTGTCTGCACCGAGACGATCTATCGCTTCATCTATGGCAAGGAAGATCAGGCGCTGGAGCTCTATCAGCATCTGCCAGAAGGCCGTCGCAAGCGCCGCCCGCGCCGCTCCCGCAAACCCCGCGACGGCTCGATCCCGTTGGACTGCAGGATCAGCCAACGCCCTGATTTCATTGCCGATCGGTCTCAGTTCGGCCACTGGGAGGGTGATCTGCTGATCTTCCGGCGCGACCTCGGTGAAGCCAATGTCACCTCGCTGGTCGAGCGCAAGAGCCGCTACACGGTGATGATCAAGAATGGCAGCCGTCACTCTCGTCCGCTCATCGACAAGATCATCGATGCCTTCTCACCGCTACCCGCCTTTGCCCGGCAGAGCTTCACCTTCGACCGTGGTACCGAGTTTCGCGGTTTCAAGGCTTTGGAAGATGGACTCGGCGCCAGGAGCTGGTTTTGCGATCCGAATTCACCGTGGCAGAAAGGCGCGGTCGAGAACACCAACAAGCGCATCCGTCGCTTTGTGCCGAGCGATACGGACCTGTCTGCCGTCAACCAGCCGCAACTGGTCGCCCAGCGTTATGTCGGTGCCCAGTTGACGTTTTCGTTCGAGCGCCAGCGGATCATACTGGAAGAGAACGAGGTGACGCGCGGGCGGGCTGGTCGGTCGCTATGTCGAGACCTACGCGCTTGCCGACGGCAGGCTGGATGTGCGTTGGAAGGGGCATTCCCTACCCTACCGGGTGTTCGACAAGGACCAGCGGGTGACGCATGCGGCGATCACCGAGAACAAGCGGCTCGGNCTGGATGTGCGTTGGAAGGGGCATTCCCTACCCTACCGGGTGTTCGACAAGGACCAGCGGGTGACGCATGCGGCGATCACCGAGAACAAGCGGCTCGGCGACATTCTTGCCTATATCAAAGAGCGTCAGGAGCAGCCGACGAAGCCGGAGGTGATGACCAACAGCGAGAAGAACGGCTACGTTCGACGCGCGCGCGGCCCGGGACGTCGGAAGGATTTCATGAACGATCCTGCGGTCATTGCCCGGCGGCGACAGGCGCTCTCTGACCTCGATGCGGCGGAATGACCGGCTGCTTCAACTGTCCAAGCTAAAGCCGAAGGGGAGCGTCATCACCCGCCCCGCTCCTTCCTTGCAACCCGGCCCAGCCGGTCGGATCGGGGGCTGACCGGCGGAGCCAGTGTCGCATGTCTAAATGGCTGAGCATGTCGCAGCCCTATTCAGCTTTGACAGATGTTGTAGCCGGGTACATTCTATTTAGTAATGCGACAGTTGGGCCAGTTAGAGATGCGACAGTCTCGCCTCTCCACGCACTGGTCAAAGCCAACGTCAGCCGCGCCGAATACGACGGTGGTGGCAATATTGCTTTTCAGACCTATCGTTCCTCCGACGGCCTTATCTATCACATCAGTCGTTACGTTCCTTATGCCGGTCACCCCGATCGAGGCGTACTCTGAGGGCGTAAAATCCAGAAGACTGCGCCACCATTCCCGCTGTTCAGTCATTAATCAACTCCCCCCTGAAACGTATAATCTTCACGAGCGCAACAATGAAAACGTGCAAGCACAAGTATAACGCTAGAAACAAGGCGCAATTTATAAAATTAATCCAATCCGTTAGAAATAGTTTTTCTAACGCAGAATAATGATCTTTTCTTTCCTGTATGTAATTTATTCCAAATATAAAATATACAATAATCGAAGCAAACAAAGAAAAGAAAATCAACGATCTAAGTTGGTGTATTGTCAACGGCCTTATGCTGCGTAGATCACACGTGGCCACAATGTATAGCGAGTATAAACATCCTGCGGTGGTAACGCCTTCAAAAAGTAAGATCGAAAAAAGATATCGCGCGGCAAAATTTGGATTAACATTTTCGAAGTATTTCAAATTTTCCGCGGCTTTATAGGGGAGCGCCGAATTTACTATCTGCGTGCCATTCGGCACCAACCCGGGCAATGCGAATGTCGCAATTGCGGCAAGAACCATCGCAATGGTGACCGCCAAATGCACCCGTCGAAAATACCTACAAAGCACTGGCTCTGCACTCTCAGACAAGATTTGAACATTGGGATCTTGCCTCTTCATTCGCCTGTAGGTTTCCCACATTCAAAGCCTTCCTTCCGTGACTTGCAAACATACACGCAGTAAGCAGCTTCGCACGGCAGAGGTTCATCCGCGGTGCCAGACAATTGCTGACGGAGCAATCAATGACACTGCCCGTTTTCAAATCCATTGTGTGTTAATATGCAGTGTTTACGACATGTAAGCCGGTGCGCGGGCCCCTCCCATCTCCGGTAGTCTTGCCGCCAGCGAGCACACTTGACTTGGGCACCGCTATTGCGTGCAATATCGCAAAAATCGCGGAAGTTGCAATAGGGCTGACTTTAAAAGAATGTACAAAAACATCACTAAACATCAGCGACTTACGGACGCTGCTTCCTTGGTGGGTTTGGCCATCGCTCCACTTAAGATAGACACCGTTTGCACGGCGATGATTTCTCGCCGGCGTGCACGGTCAAAGGTTCCGAGAGTAAAAAACGGTGTGCCGATTGTTTTTCGTGGAAGCGTGTGTCGCCAACCGTCCTGCTTCCCTCCAAAAAGCGGTGAACAGCGATGCACCAATGACCAGAATGGCATTCGCAGAACCTAGGACGAAGGCTTGTTCTGGGAAATATCGCTCTTTGCTGGGGCAAGCGCCGCGCCCAGTTTTGCCAGCGTGACTTCGATAGGCCGTGAGTTCCGGATCGCGGCAAACAGCAACGACGGCCGAAACTCAAAGTGCCTCAACTACAGGACACCGGCCGAGGTGTTCATGGCACATTTGCAAGAAGGGGGCTGAACCCCTACCCTCAAAATCGGCATGATGCACTTCGGTTAGGTTGTCCAATTGCCCGGCCCGCAGCCTGGGCTAGCAAAAACGCGATTACCGCTGATCCGCAAACCATCATCAGGGCGGTACAGGATGAGGTCTTTCCGCTCAACGTCAACTATTTCCGGACACATACCGGGCTGTCGGCAGCGCTGGAGCGGCTCGACCAGCTGTGGCAAGAGATCGCCGACGCTACGGCCGCGGACGAGAGCCAGGTGCTACCACTGCGCCAGGCATAGGCAATGACCGCCACCGCTCGCTTCATGTATCGCGCCGCCCTGGCGCGTACGGAAACGCGCGGCATGCACCGCCGCGACGATTTCCCAAATCAGGACCCAGAACAACGTTACCGGCTGGTCGTATGCGGCCTCGACACAATCACAATCCGGACGGAACCGGTAAAACCAAGCGACTACAAGGAGGCTGCAGAATAATGATCGAGGTACTGGATAGTGACACCTGCACGGACTGCAATCTCTGCGTCCAGGTCTGCCCGACCAACGTTTTCCAGGTCATGCCGTACGGCCCGCCCCGTATCCTGCGGCAGGAGGCCTGCCAGACTTGCTTCATGTGCGAGCTTTATTGTCCCGTGGACGCGCTCTACGTCGATCCGGACGCCGAGGCAGTGCATGGACTGACGGTCGATTTCGTGCGCAAAAGCAATCTCTTCGGCAGCTACAGGAGGGCCATCGGCTGGCACAAGGACACCCGTCATCAACGTCACATCGACGATCATTACAGATTGCCTCAATAGCCTACCGCTCTGGAATCAAACCTCCCGGTCGAGTGCGAACGCCTGACCAAAGCGCACCGGTGTTTGCCGCGGTCCATGGCGCGATCGAGAACCTGAAGACAATTGCCGGACCGTAAAGCTCGATGTCACCCGCGTCGCGACACGGGCGCGCCCATATCAGCGCAAGCCGGCCCCAGCGATCGTCGCAGGGCAATACCTCGCAGCCGCGGATGGGTCGGTCGCAAGCCACTCAGCTGTTGGCGGACGCAGTCTCATACACCATCGTCGCGGCGGCTAGATCCGCCAAGGCGGTTCCTACTGCCTTGTAGAGCGTGATCTCCTCGTTCGAGGTTCTTGCCGTCACATCGCGACGGCACAATTCGTCGAGCGTCGCGCGTACCATGGCCTCCGAAAACAGGCCCGCCTTGACGGGCTGAACCAGGTCTCCGGCTTCATGTAGGGCCTCATTCGCGTCGATGTAGACCGAAGACCGCCGCACAGCATCGTCATCAGCCTCACGCATCGCGGGCGTAAAGCCACCGATGAGGTCCACATGGGTGCCGGGACGCAGCCACTCGCCCCTGATGATCGGCTGGGTTGCCAAGGTTGCTGCACTCACGACATCGGCGGCACGCACCGATGCTTCAAGATCCGAGACGACGGAGGTTCTGAGCCCCTGTTGTGCAAGGCTGTCCGCCAATCGCGCCGCGTTTCCCGCGTCGATATCCCAGATGTCCACGTGCTCGATCTGCCGGACGGCGCGATAGGCGTCCGGGATAAGGCTTGCCACCCGGCCGGCGCCGATCACCAGCAGGCGTTTGGCGTCCTTCCGGGCGAGATAGTCTGCAGCAAGCGCCGATGCTGCCACTGTTCTGCGCGCCGTGATCGTGTTTCCATCAATGAGCGCGAGCTGCGTACCGGTTCGCCCGTCGTAAAGAATGTAGGTCGAGGTCAGGCCGGCAATGCCGCGCGCGGTATTCCCGGGAAACACGGTGACGATCTTGAAGCCGAGATAGCGCGCCGGTCGCTGTGCGTCATGCCAGGCGGGCATCAAGAGCAGTGTCGCATCCGGTTCCCCCTCGTTTGCGATGGTGTGATGGTGGCGAACCGGCACGACGCAGCCCTCGGCAAAGGACCGCCGCAGGGTATCGATCAAGGCGCCGAATGGGAGCAGTGCAGCGGTCGCCTGGGCGTCGAGGATGCGAATTGGCGCGTCAGTCATGGAAACAACCTTTCGAAAATAGGTCGGCCGTCATGCCGGCCGAAGAGTTGAAATCTGCTGGGCCGGACGCTGCCGGCATCCGAGCCGGCACAACCATTTGGGCTGCGGCCCGGAGTGGCCGTTAACGCCTGTTCACCCTTGCGGACGGGCTGAACATCGCCAGGCATAGAAGTTCGAACAACACTTGCGCAGCGATCTGCGCGGTATTGGTGGTCGCGTCATATTGCGGCGCGATTTCCACCACGTCGCCACCGACAAGATTGATACCCTTGAAGCCCCTGAGCATCGTCAGCACTTCCCGTGGCTGCAGCCCGCCGACTTCGGGCGTACCTGTACCCGGGGCGAAGGCGGGATCCAGGCTGTCGACATCGAAGCTGACATAGGTGGGGCCGGAGCCGACCACTTCCAAGGCCCTGGCAATCACTGCCTTGATGCCCATCTCGGCAACCTCTTCCGCGTGAATGACGGTCATTCCAGAGGCGAACGAGAATTCCCAAAGATATTCGCCGCCGCCGCGAATGCCGATCTGGATCGTACGTCGAGGGTCGAGCACACCCGCGAGCACAGCCTCTCGGAAGGGCGCCCCATGATGAAATTTCGACCCTTCATAGGGGCCGGCCGTGTCGCAATGTGCATCGATATGGATCATGCCCACGGGTTCGTGGCCGGCAAGGCCCTTGAGGATGGCGCCGGATATGGAGTGATCTCCGCCCACCGAGAGCGGAATGGTTTTCGTACCCGCAATCATCCGGTAGCAGGCCTCGATGTCGGCATGGCATTCAGCCAGGCCGAACCGGCTGCGCATCGGCACGTCGCCGACATCGGCAACCTTCAGCCGGCCCATCGGCGCGACCCGAAGCACATGTTCGTAAGGGCCAACCCGCTCGATTCCACGAACCGCGCGGGGTCCCAGTCGCGCGCCGGCACGGTTGGTCACGCCGAGATCCATCGGCACGCCGATCAGGGCAACGTCGAGCGCCTCCAGAATGTCGGACCGCAGCCCGTTTTCGATGAATGGCGCGTCAAGAAATGTGGCCGGGCCTGCAAATGGCCATTTGCGGCTATCGCCGTCCTTGAAGACGCTGGCCGCAACTTCTCGGAAATGCGGGTCCTGCATTTCACCGCCTGCCGCATTGCCGAAGCGGCTTCGCAAGTCTTCCAGAAAATCCCGGTCAATCGTCAAAATAGGCTCCCACGTTTCAACTGTATATTCCTGAAATCGAAACCGATTTGAGGATGAAATTATGCAGCGAATTAAAAGTGTTGCAGCGACCTTGCGCGTCACTTTGGACGCGCGGCGCTGTAACGTCGCAACGACATCATTCGCGTCGGGGAGCGCCTTTTGGAACCTTGAAAATTCATGAGAGCCTATAAGGATCCCTGATAGTCAAAAGTGGCGAGAAGAGTAAAAACGCCGCGCGACACCGCGGCTGACCATTCACGAATCCTTATATCCCGGAGATAATTTTCCCACTACCGCTTCGAACGGCGTCCCCTCAGTCTCCCCGCGATCACAAGGCTGCACAGAAGCGGCCACAAATAAGGGGAACTGATCATGGATATGACACGCCGCCGGTTTATGGGATCCGCTGCTGCGCTCGGGATTGCTGGAACGATGACGGGACTGGCGAGGTCGGCGTTCGCTGCCGGCAGCGAGCTTACCGCCGTTGAATGGGGCGGAGATGTCGTCGAAGCGATGAAGCAGATTGCGGCTGCCCAGGATGCATCGACTTTCAACTGGGTTCTGCATCAGGGCGGCGCGGGCGCAATCCTTCCGAAGATTAAGGCGGTCTGGCCCAACGTCGATTACGACTATGTGGCCGGATGGGAGGGGTCCTTCAACAGCATGGTCAAGGAAGACTGGCTGGAAACCATCAATCCGACAGACATTCCCAATCTCGCCGACATTCCCGAGAAGATCATCATTCGCGACGGCAAGGGCAACATCAAGGCTGTTCCGCGCGCAGTGGGAGGCATGTATTTCGGTGCACGAACCGACACTGCGCCCATGGTCGTCAAGACCATCGACGATCTCCTGAGCCCCGATCTGAAGGGTGCAATCTGCTGGCCCGGACCGACGCAGAGCATGATGCTGCAGATCGTGGCGCTTGCCTTGCATGCCGGCGGCAGCGAAACCAATATGGAACCCGGCTGGAAGCTGATGCAGGACCTGGCGAAATCGGGCAATATCGGGCGCGTCGCTGTAACCGATATCGATTTTACCAACTCGCTGACATCAGGCGAAACATCGGTCGGCTTCTTCGCCGAGCCGGGCTGGGCTGCCGTGGCGAAAAACTTCCCCGTGACGCGCTTCACCAAGGACAGCAATTTCAAGGCATTCCTCTACCAGAGCGGCTTCGGCGTCATGAAAAACCGGCCCAATACCCGGGCGGCGCTCGACTTCATCAACTTTGCCATCAGCCCGGAAATGAGCTCGCTCTACGCCAAGGTGGCCGGTGAAGCGCCGCTCAACAGCAAGGCGTCCACGCCCGACAACCTCAAGCATCTCGCTTTCACGCCGGAGGAGTTCTCGAGCTTCGTCTATGTGCCGGACTACAACGTCGTCCTCGAGCAGCAGGATGCCTGGTCCAAGCGCTGGGAACAGGACATCGCACCGCTGCTCTAAATCACAGTGCGACAAGATTGCCGGAGGCGCGAAGCGTTCCTTCGGCAATTCTCTTTCGGGGCCCGGAAGGGCGACAAACAGGCTGTCCGATCATGACCAACACCAGGCAGCAAACCGCTGCAGTTTCAATTCCCGATCGTCGCGATGCGGCCATCACGCTCGCGCCCGCGGTGCTGGTCCTCGCCTTCGGTTTCCTTTCGCCCTTGATCAACCTGGCGATCGAAAGCCTGAAGGAGTTCGCCCCGGGACGCGTCGGTTCCGTGGAAAACGCGGCGACGACGGTTCAGAACTACCATGAGCTTGCAAACCAGGCGTTTGCCAATGTCCTGCTGACAACGTTCTGGATCGGCGGCGTGGCGGCGATCGTCGGACAGCTCGTGGCGTTTCCGCTTGCCTATTTCATCGTGCGACGCCTTTCCGCACGCATGCGCACCTTGACACTCGGCTTTCTGATCACGCTTGTGCTGTCGAGCGTCTTGATCAAGACCTATGCGATCGAGCTGACATTCGGCTCGGTCGGCATTCTGCGGCCCTTGCTGCTGACAGTCGGCCTGTCGCCGAACAGTCGTGAATACATCAATATCGTCGTCATCGCGGGGCTGGTGCACTCGATCATACCGGTCGCGACACTGACGCTGATGGGTGCGATGCAGTCCATCGACCCGCGCCTCCTCGACGCCGCCCAATCACTCGGCGCGCCGGGATGGAAGGCGCATCTGTCGATCACGCTTCCGCTCAGCCTTCCGGCCCTCATATCGAGCACGCTTATCTCGCTGACGTTTGCGATCAGCGCCTTTGTCATTCCGATGGTTCTCGGGAGGGGCCGCGTCCTCTTCATGTCGAACGTGATCTACACCCGGTTCAGCGATATCGCCAACTACCCGAGCGGGGCGGCGATTTCACTCGTCATGCTCGCCGCAGCCCTGGCGGTGATTTCGGTCATAACGTTGGCGCACGCATGGAAGAGCCCGCGATGAGCACACATTCTCGTACCGCCAGATCCGGCGACCGGGCTGCCAGCGCACTCGCCTACTGCGTCGTCGGCCTGGGACTGGCCTTTCTCGCAATCCCGCTTGCGATAACCTGCCTGATGGCGTTCGACGCAAGAACATTTCTCGGTCCCTTGCCGCCGCCGGCATTGTCGTTGCACTGGTTCGAGCGTCTCGCCTCCCAGGCGGACATTCTTTCGAGCCTTCGCACCAGCCTCGTTCTGGCCGTGCTGACGACGATCCTGTCGGTTTCGATCGGAACCGCTGCCGCCGTTGGCCTTGCACGCGGAGATTTTCCCGGAAAGGCGACCCTGACATCCGCCTTCCTCTCGCCGCTGATCGTTCCGCCCGTCGTCATAGGCTTCGGCTTGCTGCTGTTTCTGTCCAAGGCCGGCATTACCAACGGTATGGCGCGGCTTCTTCTCGGGCACGTGATCGTGACCGTGCCCTATTGCATCAGGACCAGCCTTGCCAGCCTTCTTGGCGCCGACAAACGGTTAACGGAAGCGGCCATGATTCTCGGCGCCACGGAGCGTCAGGCGTTCTGGTCCATTACCATACCGCTGATGAAGACAGGGATCATCACCGGGGCGATCTTTGCCTTCGCCATCTCGATGGACGACGTATCGATCAGCCTTTTCCTGAGTGACCCGTCGGCCACCACCCTGCCCGTTACCCTGGTCAGCAACATGCGGGCCGCTTTCGACCTGACGATCGCGGCAGCCGCTGTGATCCTGATGGCTGTAACGGTGCTGCTGATCGTTGTCCTCGACCGGCTGGTCGGGTTCGACAACGTCGTAGGCCAGGGTCTATTTCGTTCATGAGGACAATACGATGATTTCTGCCGTAGAATTTCAAGGTGTCGGCAAGCGCTTCGGCGAAACCGTCGCGCTGGACAACATTTCGTTTTCGGTGAAGCCCGGCGAGACGATTGCGCTTTTGGGACCGAGCGGTTGCGGCAAGACCACGATCCTTCGTCTCATCGCCGGCTTTGAACGGCCTGACAGCGGCACGATCACCATCGGCGGCAAGTCGATGGCCGGACTGAAGCCGTATGAACGAAATGTCGGTCTGCTGTTCCAGCACTACGCCCTCTTTCCACACATGACCGTCGAACAGAACATCGGCTTCGGACTTCGTCACCGCGGTCACGCGGCAAACGAGATCCCCGCCCGTGTCGGAGAAATGCTGGAACTCGTGCGGCTGACCGGCTTCGGACATCGCCGTCCGCATCAACTGAGCGGTGGGCAGCAGCAGCGCGTGGCCCTTGCGCGGGCACTCGCGACCCATCCGAGCCTGCTGCTTCTGGATGAACCGTTGTCCGCGCTTGATGCGAAGTTGAGGCATGAACTGCGCACGGAGCTGAAGGATGTTCTTGCCGCGGTTGGCTCCACGGCGATCGTGGTGACACATGACCAGGAAGAAGCGATGAGCCTCGGCGAGCGCATTTTCGTGATGAGCCGTGGCGAGATCATGCAGTCGGGCAAGCCGGACGATGTCTATTGGCGTCCGAAATCGCGTTTCGTCGCGGATTTTATGGGGCGAACGAACTGGATCCGGGGCTCGGTCGTCGCGACCGATGGTGCCGTCTCGAAGTTTCGCTCGGAATCCGGATGGGAGTTTCCGGTCGCCTCGTCACGCGACGGTGCAGCCATGAAGGAGGTTTGCGTCCGTCCGGAGAGTGTCGAGATATCGTCGAGCACCAGGGACGCTGCGGCGAGAGGCATGGCTGGACGCGTCGCGGACGTCGTTACGCTCGGCGCTTTCCGACATGTGTCCGTGGAGCTTTCCAGCGGCGACCGGGTCATTTCCGCTTGTGCGAACCGCCCGGACATTTCCTTCGAACGGGGGCAAGAGATCAGCATTTCCATGCCGCCGCAGGCCTGCGTCCTGTTTGCATGATTGTCTCGACATGAGCGGGCGGGCAGCGATTGTGTTGCCTGCCCCGCTGGTCGGGCCCTGTTGCGCCCGGCTTACGGATCGTTCAATGTCCGATCCAGCTGCCGATGTCGCCATTTGGCGAACCCGTCCGCGTCCCGGATGCGGAAGCCCAAGACGTCTTCGGCCCGCACTTCATCAACAGCGGCGAAAGCACGGTGCTTCCATGCTCGATCTCGACTCTTATTTGCTCCGGGCGTTCCTGACCGTCGCGGAAATAGGAACCGTCAACGGCGCGGCCGCAAAACTGCATCGCACGCAGGCTGCACTCAGCATGCAGATTCGCAAACTCGAAGAACTCGTCGGTGTCACGCTTTTCTCCCGGTCGTCCAAGGGACTGGAGCTCACGTCCCATGGTCAGATCATGGTTGCCTATGCGCGTGAAATCGTCCTGCTCAGCGACGAAGTTGGCCGCAGACTGACGGGCAAGGTGATCGAGGGGCGGATCCGCCTCGGCGTCGTCGAGGATTTCGCCGCCAGCCGGCTGATCGACATCCTACGCGACTTCAGGGATCAGAACCCCAAGGTCGAGATCGACATTATCGTCGAGCCGAACCGCCGTCTGGCGGAGATGTTCGAAGACGGAAAGCTCGATGTCGCGGTCTGCGACATCGCCTGCCTTGGCCGAAAGCCAATTCTGATCTGGACCGAATACCTGATGTGGGCCGTCAGATCTGACTTCGTCGTCGACGCAAGCCAGCCGCTCCCGCTCATCATGTTCGACGACAGCTGCCCCTGGAATGTTCAGGCGATCGCGACCTTATCCCAAAGAAACATAAAATGGAAAACCGCGTGCGTTGCCTCCACGCTGGTGGCGATGGCAACGGCCGTGCGGGTCGGCATCGGGATTGGCCCGATGATTTCTGCGACGATCCCGGATGGATGTCGCGCACTCGACAAGTCGAGTGACCTGCCGACTGCTGTCCGGATCGAGATCGGCTTCTACGCGCAATCGGACGTGTCCGAGGGCGTTCGCTATCTGGTCGAATTTGTATCCCGCCATACGGCCATGGGTGACCGCCCTTAGTCTCCATTCTGAGACGACTTCGGGAGAAACGCCCCCGAAGGTTACTCCAAAGTCGCCTCATCCCCCGAATAGCGCCACAGCCATTCACGTGGCAACGGCCCTTTGTTGCGCTCGGGCTGCTGAGATTGTTCCCAGGCATGCGCCAGAATGCCGACAGAGCGGGACAACACAAACAGCCCCCGTGTGAGCGGCGCCGGGAATCCAAGTTCGCCATAAACGACTGCAGTGGCACCATCGATGTTGAGAGGAATGAGCTTGCCCTTGCGCAAAGCAACCTGGCGTTCGAGTTCGACCGCGATATTGACCAGTTTACCGGCGACGGTGCCGTTCTCAGCGTAGGTCCTCGTAATATCGAGCAGCCTCGGTGCTCGCGGATCCACGGGATGAAAGCGGTGGCCGAGTCCCGGCACATAGCCATTGCTCCCCTCAAAAAAGCGGTCAAGACGGTCCGAAACTGCCTGCGGCAAGCCCTTGGCGTCGACGCCTACGGCGATTTCCTGCAGAAAGACCAGTGCCTGTTCACCGGCGCCGCCGTGCACGTCTCCAAGCACATTGATCGCGGAGGCCATGGCATTGTTGATGCCGACGCCACAGGTCGCGGCCATGCGCGCGATCGCGATCGAGGGCGCTTGAGGGCCATGATCCACCGCGGCCGACAGCGCCACGCCGAGCAGCCCAGCCTGATCCTCTGTCGGCAATTCGCCACGTAACATCAGCCAGATCATCGCCGGGAAGCTGATGTTCCCGATCAGATCCTGGATCTCGTGGCCGCGCAGCCGGATGACGCCGGGGCGCATCTCGATAATATCGGTCCTCCACCAATCCTCGGCCCATTGGCGCCCCTGTTCCATACCTTGCTTGTTCATGCGCGTACCCTGATAGCCTGCTGCGAAACGATCTCGGCCAAGATCTCGGCCGTCTGTTCGCCGAGCCTCGGCGGCCGGCGTGATGGCACCGGCGGCTCGCCGTCGACCAGGAACCCGCCGCGAACAACAGTCAAACGGTCAGCACCGTCGCTTTCGGGGAATGTCGTCATCAGTTTCCGCCCGATGACCTGGTCTTCTGAAAGGATTTGCGGGATCGTGAGGATCCGCCCTGCCGGTATGCCGCGTCGATTGAAGCGCCGCTCCCATTCTACCGCTGGCGCTTGCGCCAATGCCTGCTCGATCAGCAGCTTCAGTTCGCCGCGGCGGCGTTTGCGCTCGTCGGGCTTTTCGAAGCGCGGATCGTTGGCGAGTTCAGGCCGGCCGATTTCGTCGCATAGCGCGACGAACTGTTCCTGCTTGTTCGCCGCGATGTTGAGCAGGCCGTCTCCCGTAATAAAGGAGCCCGAAGGGGCTGCCGTCATGTTCTCATTGCCCATCGCCGCCGGCTCCACGCCTGAGATTAGATAGTTGGAGACCGGCCAGCCGAGCGCGCTTAGGGTGCATTCGAGCATCGACACGTCGAGGAAGGCGCCTTCACCCGACCGTGACCTGCGCAATAGAGCCGACACAACCGCGAACGCACCGAATAGGCCGCCCAGCGTGTCGGCGACGGGATAGCCGACACGCAATGGCGCGGTCTCGGTCGTGCCGGTGATGCTCATGATCCCGGAAAGCCCTTGAATGATCTGATCATAGGCCGGGTTGTCGCGCATCGGGCCGTCCTGGCCGAAGCCCGAGATGGCGCAATAGACAAGATCGGGACGTATCACTTTCAAAGTGTCGTAGCCGAAGCCCAGCCGCTCCATGACCCCGGGTCGGAAGTTCTCCACCAGCGCGTCGGCCGTCGCGACAAGCTGAAGAAAGTGCTGCTTATCGGTTTCGTTCTTTAGATCCAGAGTGATGGAGCGCTTTCCGGCATTCTGCGCGAGAAACGAAGCGCCCATGCCTTGCGCGTTGAGCTGGGCAGAGGCGCCAAGCTGGCGGGCAAGATCGCCTCCCAGAGGCGTTTCAACCTTGATGACATCGGCGCCGAGGAGGGCGAGCTGATAGGCGCAATAGGGACCCGCGAGCACGTTCGTCAGGTCCAGGATGCGCAGGCCGTCGAGGAGTTTTTTCGTCATCGGTTGTTCCTTCGGTCAAGCGCGGGTGCGTGTTCGACCGTCGCCGCGCGACGATCCGAAAAATGCTTCCACAGTCTCGGTCCAATCAACGCCGTGAAAGCGAGCACGAGCAGCGACAGCGAGATTGGGTGCGTAACGAAAACCGACCAATCGCCGTTGGAGATCGTCATCGTCCGGCGAAACTGTGTCTCCGCCATCGGCCCAAGGATCATCCCGATCAGAACTGGCGCCGTCGGGAAATCGAAACGTCGCATAACGAAGCCCATCGCACCAAGCACGTAGAGAAGAACCAGATCGTAAGAGGACTGGGAAATGCCGTAGGTGCCGATGGTCGCAAAGACGAGGATGCCACCATAGAGCAGCGGCGGCGGAATCTTGAGCAAGCGAACCCACAGGCCGATCAGCGGCAGGTTCAAGAGCACCAGCAAGACGTTGGCGATCAGCAGGCTGGCGATCAATCCCCAGACGAGCGCCGGCTGCGTCTGAAGCAGCAACGGGCCGGGATTGATGCCGTAGCTCTGGAAGGCTGACAGCATGATCGCCGCCGTTGCAGAGGTGGGAAGCCCAAGCGTCAGCATCGGCACAAGGACGCCGGCCGTCGAGGCGTTGTTCGCGGCCTCCGGACCAGCAACTCCTTCGATCGCGCCCGTCGTTCCGAACTCGTCCCGGTGCGGTGACAGCTTCTTTTCGATCGCATAGGAAAGAAAGGTCGGGATTTCGGCGCCGCCGGCCGGCATGGAGCCGATCGGAAAGCCGATGAGCGTGCCGCGCAGCCACGGCTTCCAGGAGCGCGCCCATTCCGCACGCGTCATGTAGAGCGAGCCGCGCAAGGGGGTGATCTCATCCTTGCCGGCATAACGACGGCCGGCGACATAGAGGGTCTCGCCGACCGCAAACAGGCCAACTGCCGCGACGATCATGCTCGTGCCATCGAGCAGTTCGGGCACGCCGAAGGTGAAGCGCGCCTGCCCGGTCTGCATGTCGACGCCGATCATGCCGAGGAAGAAGCCGACAAACAGGCTGGTGAGGCCGCGTACCGACGATGGACCCAGCACGGCCGAGACCATGACGAACGACAGGACCATGAGCGAAAAATACTCCGCCGATCCGAACTTCAGCGCCATGCCGACAACAACCGGAGCAAGGAAGGCGACGCCGAGCGTGCCGATCGTGCCGGCGACAAACGAGCCGATCGCCGACGTCGCCAGAGCGGCGCCGGCCCGACCAGAACGCGCCATGCGGTTGCCTTCGAGCGCGGTCACGACCGTGGCGCTCTCACCCGGTGTGTTGAGCAGGATCGACGTGGTCGAGCCGCCGTACATAGCGCCGTAGTAGATGCCTGCAAACAGGATGAATGACGCCTCCGGAGAGACCTGGTAGGTGATCGGCAAAAGGAGCGCGATCGTCAGCGCCGGACCGAGGCCGGGCAGGACGCCGATTGCCGTCCCAAGTGTCGTGCCGGCCAGACACCAGAGCAGGTTGATCGGCGTCAGGGCAACGGCAAAACCGGTCGCGAGTTGTTTTAGGGTTTCCACGTCAACCTCCAAGAAGGCTCTCGACGACACCGCCGCCGATATTGACGCCAAGCAACTTGGCAAAGCCGAAATATGCGGCAAGCGCGAGCAGCAGCCCGCAGGCGGCGTCCCGCAGGGTCCGGTGGCTGCCGAAGCCACGGGCGATCAGCACGAACATCATGACGGAGGCAGCGGTGAAGCCGACGCGGCCGATGAGGACCACGTTGGCAACGAGCCCGGCCGCGACATAGGCGATGGATCGCCAATCGGGCGGAGTGGACTTTTCTTCCTCGTCCTGCCAGCCGCCGCGAAGGGCGCTCCACAGGAGCGACACGGCCAATACCGTCAGGCCGGCGGCGGTCAGATAGGGAAATACCGTCGGCCCGACCTTGGCATAAAGAGGCGAGACCGCCATGAGGCTGGTCTGCCAGGCAATGACGCCGGCGACGAGCAGAACGCCGATGCTGAGGGTCAGTTCGGGTAACGCCGGTTTCGAATGCATGGGTGGGAGCATCTTTTGACCTCCGGCGGGCGGCCCATCTACGGGCAGCCCACTAGGTTGCGTTCTCGGGAAGGGATTAGGAAGCGAGACCGAGGTCCTTGAGGATCGCGGTAATCTTCGCGGTGTCTTCGACAAGGAATTGCGAATAGGCCTCGCCAGTCAGAAGGATCGGCGTCCAGGAGCGCTTGTCCGTCTCGTCCTTCCAGGCCTTGCTCGTCGCCATCTTTTCGATCATCGCAATCAACCCGGCCCTGTTTTCCTCGGTGATGCCGGGAGGCGCAAAAATACCGCGCCAGTTGAACAGCTCGACGTCGACCCCCGCCTCCTTGAAGGTCGCCGCGTCGATGCCCGCCTGCCGCTCGTCGGCCGAGATGGCGAGGACGCGTAGCGTGCCGGCCTTGACCTGCTCGGCAAACTCGCCATAGCCCGAGATGCCGGCGGCGACCTGATTGCCAAGCAGCGCTGCAAGCGCTTCACCGCCACCGGCAAACGGTACGTAGGACAGGTCAGTCGGCTTCACGCCTGAGGCTTTGGCAACGAGGCCGAAAAGGATGTGGTCCGAACCACCGGCCGAACCGCCCGCGACCGGAACCTTGGTGGGATCTGCCTTGAGCGCCTCGACAAAATCCTGAAGGGAATTGAACGGCGAATTGGCAGGCACGACCAGAGCCAGGAATTCGCCCGTCAGGCGCGCAATTGGCGTCGTCTGATCTAGGGTCGCCGGCGATTTGTTCGCGATGATCGCGCCGGTCATGACCATGCCGCCAACCATGATGGCGCTCTCGCGACCCTTCCACTGGTTGATGAACTGCGGAAGGCCGACGGTGCCGCCGGCGCCGCCGACATTGGTGATCTGCGCACCGGAGATGAGATTCTCGGCGCGAAGAACCTGTTCCATCGTCCGCGCGGTCTGGTCCCATCCTCCGCCGGGGGCGGCCGGCACGAAAATCTGCAGCTGCGGCGCGTCCGATGCCTGCGCAGGGTCAAGCGGGCCTGCGAGAGCAACGGCTGCAAAAGTAGTCGCATAAGCCAGTAGATGACGTCGATTTAGCATTGCTTCCTCCCTTTATGACGCCACCGACAGCGTCGAAAGTGGGTCCTCCCGACCCGGGTCATACAAATCGCAGAGGATTAGCGTTCTGTCAAACAGAATTATATTCTGTCAGACAGAACGATATGCAATCAGAAATCTTGGTGATAGGACAATTGGAAACGTTAGGATCGCCGCATTGAACACGAAAAACCCACAGCAGGAGGCAAGCGGACCGCCCGAGGGGGTAGCCGCGCTTGATCGCGCCATCGCAATCATGAATGCCTTTACGGTGACGGATCGCTCTTTGACGCTCGCGGAAATCTCCTCGCGAACGGGCCTGTACAAGAGCACGATCCTGCGACTTCTTGCCTCTCTGTTGCGGGCAAGTCTGATGGAGCGGCTTGATGACGGTCGCTATCGAATTGGACCGGCAGCCTTCAGATTAGGCTCGATCTATCAGCGCTCGTTGATTACTGCGGAGGTGCTGTTGCCACACATGCGCGCGCTGAATGACCAGAGTTCGGAGAGCGTCGCATTTTATGTGCTGGCTGGAGATGTCAGAACCTGTCTCTACCGCATCGAGGCGAAGCATGCGATCCGCTACACCGTACGTGAAGGCGACGTGCTCCCACTCTCGGCCGGCTCCGGTGGACGAGTGCTGGTGGCATTTTCTGGCCAGCCGGGCGAGCCATATGAAACGATCCGCAAGAATGGCTATCACATCTCGTTCGGAGAACGCGATCCGGAGACCGTCGGCATTTCCGCACCTGTCTTCGGTGCGGGCGACGCGTTGCTGGGCGCAGTGACACTAGCTGGACCGCGTTCGCGCGTGGATGAACCCTTCATACGAAAGATGATCGAGCCACTGTTGCGGGCGGCTGCGGACATGACGGAAGCTTTCGGAGGCAGTAGAGGCCTCCTCCAATCATAAGGTCCATGATCAGGACGGCATACGCGTCGACGGAAACATCGCGGGATGTGTCTTATCTCTCAGCCCAATGATCGCCGCGATTTTTTTGGGGATGGTTTTTGCCAATATCGTCGGCTTCTCGGCGTCTGCCGATGCTGGCATCTCCGTCGCGGGGAAAAAACTGCTTCGTCTAGCGGTTGCCATGCTTGGCCTGCAGCTAACCTTCAACCAGCTGGCCGGCATCGGGATCACCGGTCTGATGTTAGCGGCGACGGTTGTGGTTTCAACGTTGATTTTTACGGTTTGGGTGGAGCGCTGCGAGGGAGAAGTACCAGAGCTTCGGACGCTGATAACCTCGCGCCAGCGATGGCTTATGCGAATCCTGGGCCGATCCGCACCGACTGCGGGCTTTCCTTCACAAGCACAATTGCGCATTGTGCGCCCCCGATGAGCTACCATTGGGAAGGCGCCCGGAACTCCGCACTCTGTGTTCATTTTTTTCACTGGCGTATCTTAGCCGGTGGAGCATCGCACGTATGCTGCAGTCAGACGAGCTTCTTCAGAATTGGGCGTTTCTTTGATATTTTCGAGAAGATTCGCCCCATAGCTGCGTATTTACTAATATTTCGATCAAAGAAAGCGCGTCGGTTACGCGGAATTTCGGTCAATCCTGGCGTCGGTCGGTTGACAGTCTCGCGACCTTGTCACACAAATTGTGAAAATTATTTTCAATACTAGACCGGGATACGCGAAGCCATCGCTGACGAAGGTGGCCTGCGGATAAGTCGACAGCACAATTCGCCGAGGAGCAATGCGCATGACCAGTCAGCGGCTCATCATGCTGATCTTTTTCCTCCAGCCGATCGCTTTTGGCGCCTGGTTGCCACGCATCCCAGACATTCAACAAAAGCTCGGTCTCGGGCCGGCCGAACTGGCGTTGGCCCTGCTCGGCATGCCAGCAGGAATCCTGCTAACCCTGCCCTTCGCTGGCCGCTTCGTCGCCCGGATCGGCGGCCGCGCCACCATCCTCTACGGCTTCATGGTGTTTCTCGGGCTGGTGTGGCTACCGACATGGGCGCCAAGCATCGAGTTGCTTTTCGTAACACTCGCAGTCGTGGGCGTTGCGTTGGCGACATTGGAGCTGGGCCTCAACGTCGAGGCGGATGCCATCGAGAAGCGCTCTGCCAAGTTGATCATGAGCACATGTCACGGCTTCTGGAGCCTCGGGATCATGGCGGGCAGTCTGGTCGGCATCGGCTTTGCTGCAGCGGGCGTGCCGCCTGAATGGGCCGTACTGATTGCAGCGGCGGTTATGTTGCCAATCAGCCTTCTGGCAGCCAAGGCGTTGCCGGACCTACATGTTGTAGAGCCAACGCAGACGGACACCGTCAAAACCAGGCGCCGCCCACCAAGTCGAGCTTTGCTCGGTATTTGCTTCTTTGTCTTCGGCATCACCATGACCGAGGGCGCGGTTGCGGACTGGTCGGCAGTCTACCTGCGAGACGTGTTCGGGCTCGCCAGCGCCAGCGCCGGTTTTGGCTATTCGATCTTCGCCTTCATGGTCGCTGCGGGACGGTTCGGCGGTGACCGGCTCAAGACCATCTACGGGCCTGTCGCTGTGGCTCGCACATGCGGGCTCGCCAGTGTTGCGGGGCTGCTCTTGGTGGCGATAAGCCCGGCTGCCTGGTTGGCGCTGATCGGCTTTGCCGCCATGGGCTTCGGTGTATCGGTCGGTTTTCCGCTTGCTGTCACAGCGGCAGCCGACCAAAAAGACCGGCCGGCACCCGCAAGTGTGGCGATACTGTCTTTCGTGGCACTCCTCGGCTTTCTGATTGGACCGCCAATGATCGGACTTGTTGCCGAGCAAAGCGACATGCGTTTCGGTTTGGGGATGCTTGTTCCCTTCCTGGCTGTGAGCTTGCTGCTGACCGGCATGCTGAAGCCGGGCACCAAAGCGGCTCCCGTGCTGGTATCAACCTGAAAGCGGACGCCCGAAGTCGGCCCCGGTCCACAATTCGCCTGCCGGTTTCCGCATCAGTTGTCGGAAGGTCAAAGGCAACGCGTGGCTATTGCGCGAGCGATGCCGTGTTCTATGTGGCCATGATCAGGCCCCTGCCCCCTTGATCTTCAGCATCACTTGCAGGCAGTCTCCCCGCGTTTCCTAGACTTCCTCGCGCGCCACAGACAGTCGTGCCAGCCAGCCCCCTCAGAAAAGGTTCTTTCATGCCCAGCTACCCGGATACCCTTCTTCACATCGACGGCAAATGGCGGCCGGCGCGATCAGGCAAGAGCACTCCGGTTGTCGACCCTGCAACCGAAGAGGCGATCGGAACTGTCGCCTGGGCCGAGGTTGCCGATCTCGACGAGGCACTTGAAGCGGCCCAGAAAGGCTTTGAGATCTGGCGCCGGACGTCCTCCTTCGATCGGGGAAAAATCATGCGCGCCGCCGCAGCGCTGTTGAAGCAGCGCGCCGACGACATCGCCTGGCTGATGACCCGCGAACAGGGCAAGCCGCTTGGCCAGTCGAAGGGCGAGATCCTGAGTGCTGCCGACATCATCGACTGGTTCGCCGAAGAGGGCCGGCGCGCCTATGGCCAGATCATTCCGCCACGTGCGCCCAATGTGACCCAGATGACGGTGAAGGTCCCGGTTGGTCCGGTGGCCGCATTTACGCCCTGGAATTTCCCGATCAACCAGGTGGTGCGCAAACTTTCGGCGGCTCTTACGACCGGATGCTCGATCATCGTGAAGGCGCCAGAGGAAACACCGGCTTCGCCGGCCGAGCTGATCCGGTGTTTTGTAGATGCAGGGGTGCCGGATGGTGTCGTCAACCTCGTCTACGGCGTGCCCGCACAGATCTCGCAGTATTTGATTTCACATCCGGTGATCCGCAAGATGTCCTTCACAGGCTCGACTCCGGTTGGCAAGTCGCTGGCTTCGCTTGCCGGCCTGCACATGAAGCGGGCGACGATGGAGCTTGGCGGCCATGCCCCGGTGATCGTCACCGAGGATGCCGACGTCGACGAGGCGGTCGCGGTAATGGCTGGCAGCAAATATCGCAATGCCGGTCAGGTGTGCGTGTCGCCGACGCGTTTCCTCGTGCAGGAACGGGTGGCCGATCGGTTCATCGACGGCTTCACCGCCGCCTCGCAGGCGATCAAGGTCGGCAATGGCCTTGATAGCACGACGGACATGGGGCCGCTTGCCAACGAGCGCCGTATTCCCGCAATCGAGAAGCTGATCGTTGATGCCGTCGAACAGGGCGGGCGCTTGACGACCGGCGGCCACCGCATCGGAAATCGCGGTTACTTCTTCGAGCCGACGGTGCTTGCAGACGTGCCGCGCTCGGCCGCCATCATGAACGACGAACCCTTCGGCCCGGTTGCGATCATCAACCGGTATTCGGAACTGGACGATGCGATCGAAGAGGCCAACCGCCTACCCTTCGGGCTGGCTGCCTATGCCTTCACCGGCTCGCAGAAACAGTCGGATCGCATTGCTGCCGAAATCGAAAGCGGCATGATCTCGATCAACCATCTCGGGCTTGCCCTGCCCGAGGTCCCGTTCGGGGGGATCAAGGATTCCGGTTATGGCACCGAAGGCGGATCCGAAGCGATAGATGCCTATCTGGAAACGCGCTTCGTGACGCGCAAGAGCGCCTGAAATCTCGCCACGCCGTTATCTGGTCCCGCCGGGAGAGCGCGCTCGCCTGGCGGGGAACCACGAGCCAAAATACGGCCGTCCGGCTCCGGGGTCAGGTGGTCCCGCCACATCGGCGTTGATCCATGGCGCGGCGGTTCAACTGGCATTGAGGCGGTACGGCTGACAGGCGCGCACTCGTTGAAACCATCCCCTCCTGCAAACGAATGCGCTTTGCGTTTGTTGCGCGGAAATTTCCTCGCACGCAACGCGCCATCGTGTGGCGTGCTGACTTCGAAACCAAAGATCGCTGAGAATGTTTAACCTTCACTGTGGCAGGTCACAGGGAGGAATGGCAATGCGAAATGGGCTGAATCCGCGGCAGGAAATCGCTTCCGCAACCACGCTTGATATTACCGACATCACCAGCGAGGCATCAGGTATGCCTGGCTTCGACGCCCACGAGCAGGTTTGGCTGGGCCGCGACACCGAGCGCGGCCTTGAGGCAATCGTGGCTGTTCACACGACGGTCCTTGGTCCGGCTTTGGGCGGAACCCGCATCTGGCCGCATGTCAGCTTCGAGGCCGGCGTCACCGATGCACTGCGCCTTTCGCGCGGCATGAGCTTCAAGTCCGCCATCGCCGGCCTGGCGCTGGGCGGCGGCAAGGCGGTGATCATCGCCGACCCGAAGACAGAGAAAACGCCGGCGATGCTCGCGGCCTATGCCGAGATGCTGAATGCGCTGGTTGGCCAATACATCACGGCCGAAGATGTCGGTATGACGCTTGCGGACGTGGACTTCCTTGCCGAGCGCACGCCGAACGTCAGCGGCACCACCAAGGGCGGCAGTGGCAACCCATCGCCCTTTACCGCATTGGGCACGTTCCTCGGCCTCAAGGCCGCACTGCGCCATCGCACCGGTAGCGATAACCTGAAAGGCATTCGCGTTGCCGTACAGGGATTGGGGTCTGTCGGTTGGGCGCTCTGCCAGAGGCTCCACGCCGAAGGCGCCATGCTGACGGTTTCCGATCTCGACCAAGCCCGCACCGAACGCGCCGCTCAAGAGCTTGGCGCGACAGTCGTCGAGGGCCAGGCGATCATTGCAGCGGATGTCGATATATTCGCGCCCTGTGCGTTGGGCGGCGTTCTGTCCGCCGTGACGATCCCGTTGCTCCGAGCCAAGATCGTTGCGGGAGCGGCAAACAACCAGCTCGCGACCGCTGCGGACGGTGAGCGCCTCAGGGAAAGAGGCATCCTCTATGCGCCCGACTATGTCATCAACGCCGGCGGTGTCATCAACGTCGCGGCCGAAATCGGCAGCGGTCGCTACGGCGTCGACGATGTGATGGTTCGCGTCGACCGGATCCCTTTGATCTTGACCCGCATCTTCGAACGCGCCGAGAACGAGGGCCGGACCACCGACGCCGTGGCCGAAACGATGGCCCGCGAGATCATCGAGACTGCCAGACAATAGGTTTGCCCAGACGACAAGATGGTGGACAAGCGAAGACTTCTGCTCAATGTTCCCGCACAGCCGCATCAGCGAGCCCATTGTTTTGGGTTGGCCGATGCGGCAGCCGCAACGTCGGCCTGACAGCGGATCTGCACGTTGTCGGCCCAAATCGCCGCGAGGATGTCATGGCATTTGAACTCTACTACTGGGATGGCATTCAGGGCCGTGGAGAATTCGTGCGGCTGGCACTTGAGCACGCCGGGGCCGACTATGTCGATGTCACGCGGGAGCCTGACCGCGGGACGGATGAGATGATGCAGTTCATCGATAGTTCGTCGGAGGCGCATATTCCCTTCGCGCCTCCTTTTCTCAAAGACGGCGGGCAGCTCGTCTCCCATGTTGCCAACATCCTGCTCTATCTCGGCGCTCGGCTTGATCTTGCGCCGCGAGACGAAGACGCGCGCTGGTTCGCCAACGGACTTCAATTGACGATCACTGATTTCGTCGCCGAAGTGCACGACACGCACCACCCGATAGCGACCTCCAAGTACTATGAAGACCAGAAAGAAGAAGCAAAGGCGCGAGCGTCGGAGTTCGTCATGAACCGCCTGCCGAAATTCCTTGGTTATTTCGAGCGCGTGTTGAAGCAAAACCCGGTACAAGGCGGCCATCTTGTCGGCGACAGCCTTAGCTATGTCGACCTGTCGATGTTCCAGATGATCGAAGGGCTGGTCTATGCCTTCCCCAAGGCAATGAAGCACCACGACATCCGATATCCGGGTCTCGCACGGCTTCACGACCGGGTGAAGGACGGTCCCGCTATTGCTTCCTATCTGGCGTCGCCGCGTCGATTGGCGTTCAACGAAAGCGGCATTTTCCGCAGATATCCCGCGCTCGATATCGATCCGTGATCACTGCGATCCTTCAACACTGCGGTCGCGTGCAGAGCGACTATGGGACGTCATTTCCGGTCGCCGCAGAGTAGAGGTCGAACCAGGTTTGCCTGTCGATGCGAACCGCAAGCGCCTCTGAAAAACGGCGGATCCGATCGATGCTGTTTGTGCCAAGCACAGGCAGAATTCGGGCTGGGTGGGCAAGCAGCCAAGCAATCGCGACGGCGGCCCGGTCGACGCCAGCCTCGGCGCCGAGACGGTCGAGCTTCTCGGCGAGCACACCGCTCTCCGTCATCAACCGACCCCCTGCAAGCGGGGACCAGGCCATCGGCGGGGTCGACATTTGCTGAAGATGAGCAAGATCCCCGTTGGTGAAGGGCGCCGTTGCCAACAGACTGAGTTCAATCTGGTTGGTCGCGAGCCTTGTACTCATCGCCGACTGTAAAAGGCTTTGATCCCATGGGCGAAAATTCGAGACGCCGACCGATCGTACCTTTCCATCCTTGACCAGCGCGTCGAGCGCAGCACCCGTTTCGACGTGATCCATGAACGGGTCAGGCCGGTGAATGAGAAGAAGATCGATGTAGTCCGTGGCCATCAGTCGGAGCGATTCGTCGACCGAGGCAGTGATATGGCGGGCGCTTGTGTCGTAATGCTTGACCTTCGCGGCGCTGTGCCTGCCGGCAGGGTAGACGATGCCGCATTTGGTGACGATCTCGATGCGCTGACGAAGTCCGCTGCCACGCAACGCTTTGCCGAAGAGTTCTTCGACCATATAGCCGCCGTAGATGTCGGCGTGATCCATCGTGGTCACGCCCTGATCGAGACACGCTTCAATCTTTGAGCGGATGTGAGCGATCGACGTGTCCTGATCGTCTGCCAGCCGCCACATGCCGTAGACAATCCGCGAAAGCTCCACGTCTCCCGCAATTCCAATCCGCTCCATCGTTACTCTCCATGTCGGCTCACTGTGTCGCGAAGCTATAATCTGTTGCTGATTTCAGCAACTTGGCAGCGGCGGTAAATGTCGACGATCCGCATTTCCTCCGTGCAGCGCCAGTGAGCGCGCTAAATTTTGTTTTCAGCGCGGCCCCTGCCCCCGTCCCGTCAACAGCCACGAGAGGCTTACGCTCAAGACGCCGGCGATCATCGCCAGGCGATTGGCACGTGGGGCATCTCGATCGTTTTCCCAGTTGAACCACGTGCTCGTCTCGACGCCGACGATCCTGGCGGCCTTTTGTGCCGAAACGTCAAGCGCATCGCGCGCAAGCGACATACGTCCGCCGATTGTGTCATCCTGGGTGCAGAACGTGTTTTCATAATTGTTGAAGTTCATCGGTATCCCTTTCCATTCTGATGTGAGCGGTCGCCCGGCGGCATTTGGCTGACGCCGCGCTCTTTCTCCCGTGGGTGGACCGGCTTACCTTCCGGTCCAGGCCTTCACCTGATCGGGGTGATCAGCGATGTATTTCTCGACTGCAGCTTCATAGGAAGTCTCCTGCGCCTGGAACATCGCAGCCTCCAGATCGCCGATCGGCAGTTTCATGCGGGAGAGGAAGGCGGCGACATCAGGATTGTCCTGCTTGAACCCCTGGCGCGCCAGCACGTCGACATGCTCGGCCTCACCGAGCGAGCCCTTCGGATCGGCGATGTAGCGAAGCTCGTATTTGCCGAACATCCAATGCGGGCTCCAGGACGTAGCGACGAACCACTTTTCAGTTCTGATTGCGCGATCCAACGCCGTCAGCATCCCGGCTTCGCTGGAGATCTGAAGCTTGTAGCCGTCGAGGCCATAATCCTTGAGCGCCTTTTCCGAGAGACGCGTCAGCCCGGCGCCCGGATCGATACCCTGAACCGTCGAAGTAAGCTTTTCCTTGATCTCGGGCTTCTGCAGATCCTCGATCGAGTTGAGTTCGCTTTCGGGAATGTAGGCCGGGACGACCCAGCCGAGTTTGGCGCCCTCATAGACAGTGCCGAGGGTCTCGACCTTGTCCTTCACCTTGCCGTAGTAATCGGCATGGGTTTGCGGCAGCCATGCCATCATCATCGCATCGAGATCGCCACGGCTGACCCCTTGATAGAGCGGAGCGACGTCTGTCTGGACAAGCTCGACCTCGTGGCCGAGTTCATCCTTGATGATTTTCGCCGCGAGCTTGGTGACGAATTCCGCATCCGACCATGCTGCCCAGCCGATTTTCACAGGCTTTGTCTCCTGCGCGAAGCTTGCGCCTGCCGGCCCGCCAATAAACATGGCCGCAAGGCCGATGGTTGCGATTGTCTTGAACATATCCAATCCTTCCTATGCATTTCGAATGACAGCGGGCGGAACGCCCGCCGATGAAGACGCTGCGCTCAGGCCGTCTTGGCCTCGGGCTCGCGCTGTGCGAACTTCACAAACGGCAGGCGCCAGGAAGCGCCTTTCTTTCCAAGGCTCTGGGTAAGGCGATCGAGAATGACGGCGAGGATGACCACGGCCAGGCCGCCTTCGAAGCCGGTGCCGACATCGAGCCGCTGGATGCCCGTCAGCACCGTGTTACCGAGGCCGCCCGCGCCGATCATCGAGGCGATGACCACCATCGACAGCGACAGCATGATCGTCTGGTTGATGCCCGCCATGATCGACGGCATTGCGTTGGGTAGCTGGACCTTGAGGAGAAGCTGGGTCGGCGTGCAGCCAAAGGCATTGCCTGCCTCGACGAACTCCACATGCACCTGCCGGATGCCGAGATTGGTCAGACGCACGACCGGGGGCATGGAAAAGATGACGGTCGCAATGGTGCCAGGAACCGCGCCGAGCCCAAAGAACATCGCCGCCGGGATGAGGTAGACGAAGGCCGGCATCGTCTGCATCAGATCGAGCCCCGGGCGGATGACCGCGGCGACGGAATCCCGTCGCGCCATGGCGACGCCGAGCGGCAAGCCGATGATCATCGCGATGACAGTCGAAGCAATGACAAGAGACAACGTCTCCATCATCGCTGCCCACAGTCCCATTTGCCCGACCAGCGAAAGCGACAATCCGGCAAAGACCGCAAAGCCGAATGAGACGCGCCACAGGGCGAGAAGAGCGAAGATCGCTATACCAACCGGCGCGGGAATGCTGAGCAGACCGTTCTGCAATCCGTTCGTCACGAACCCGATCGACGCAGCGATGAAGTCGAGCGCGGGCGAAAAATTGTCGAGGATGTAATTGACGGCCGAATCGATGCCGTCTCCGATGTCGAAGCTCATAATTTTATCCGATTGGCTGGTGAGGTTCAGTTGGCGCGGTCGAGCGTCTCAAGCAGCGCCGACTTGCTGATGGCGCCGATGTAACGGTCTTGGTCGTCGACAACAGGAACCGGCCATGCGCTTGCAGCCACTTGCCCAAGGACACTCGAGAGCTGTTCGCTGGCAAGGATCGGCGCTGCGTCGGCAAGGAAAGCCTTGCGATATGGATCTTCCGCCTTGGAGCGGATCTTCTCCATCAATGACGCCTGGCTGACCATGCCATGGTATTTCATGTCGCGGCCGACGATGATCGCGAACTCCCTGTCGCGGCTCTTCATCTGCTCCAGCGCGGCAGCGGCGGAAACACCCTGACGCTCTATGATGGTGATCTGGGTCTTTCGCGCGACGTCGCCGGCCTTGAAAACCTGCGAGACGTCGACATTGCGGAAGAACGACCGAACATAGTCGTTGGCGGGATTGCCGACGATTTCGTCAGGTGTGCCGACCTGGACGACGTTTCCGTTCTGCATGATGCAGATACGGTCACCGATGCGCATCGCCTCGTCGAGATCATGGCTGACGAAGACGATCGTTCGGCTGTGTTCGGACTGCAGCCGAACCAGTTCGTCCTGCATTTCCGTGCGGATGAGCGGATCAAGCGCCGAAAACGCTTCGTCCATAAGCAGGATCGACGGTTCGCTTGCCAATGCCCGGGCAAGGCCGACGCGCTGCTTCATGCCGCCGGAGAGTTCGTCAGTGCGGCTTTCGCTATAACCGTCAAGCCCGACGGCTTTCAGCGCCACCATGGCCTTCGCCTTGCGCTCGGCTTCGCCGACGCCTGCCACTTCCAGCCCGAAGGCGGCGTTGTTTAGAACATTGCGGTTTGGGAGAAGCGCGAAGGACTGGAACACCATGCTGATGTCTCGGCGACGGAGCTCGATCAGCGCCTTGCGCGACATCTTCGTGATGTCTTGGCCGTCGATCTCGATGGAACCGGATGTCGGCTCGATGAGCCGGTTGAGCAGGCGCAGAAGCGTGGATTTGCCGGAACCGGACAGGCCCATGATCACGAAGATCTCGCCTGCCTTGATATCGAAGCTGGCGTCGTTGACGCCAATGGAGCAACCGGTTGCTCGGTGAATGTCTGCCTTGCTCTTGGCGGAGCGAATGAGCTCCAGAGCATCTTCCGGGTATTCCCCGAAAATCTTGTAGACGTCCTTCAATCTTATCTTGGTCGAACTCTCGGACGTGCCGTTCTCATGTTCCGTCGTAAAAGCCATAAAAAATTGCCGCCTGCTCAATAGCTGACGCACTCTCCTTGTTTGTGATCTTCAGCATTCCTCAAGCAAATACCGCTCAAGGAAACGATTTCTTTAGGCACCAATTCCATCGCGCGGAATATGGTGAAGTTAATCCTCGGCAATCGTCAGATGAGCATTATTATAATAATACATGCTGCGTTGATGAGCGCGGAGAAACTGTCGTTTCTACAATGGCGAATGATGGCCGAGGCGCAAAGGATTGCCTTTATTACGACACAGAGTTCCGGATGTCCATTGAAAATTCTATTTTTTTGGCAATCTGGGTGCGCCTGAGAAACTCAACGAGGTCCCGTGGACGCCCGAACACCCTGCAAAAGCGCGCATGCGCGTGCTCGGTTTGACGCCGGTTGAAAGGGTTTTCCGGAGTGATATGCGACATCGAGAAGGAACCGCTGACGGCTAGCCGACAACCTCATTGCGGTAGACGCACCATAGATCCACCCGCCTGACATATCCAATGAGACCGTGTCGCCTGACCATCACTTCGCACCAGGTTCCATCACAACGATCAAGCCTGAGCAGCACGCCGCCTTGCAAGCTGGCGCGCTCCGTGGCTGTCGCTGCAGGCGCGCTTCTCAGTGCTGCGTTCGAATCCAGCCAGTTTCCGACGGTGGCCATCCGTTGACCGGAGAGCAGCGCTGCCGACATCCAGCCGATAGCGCCGTCCGCGTCGCGAATCATTCGCCAGTTGCCGGACTCTTCCACAACCCTCGAGCGGCAAACCGGGCGTGACATAAAGCCAGATGATCAGCGAGGCCATCTGGCGCTGGACTCATCGTGTGCAGCGGGCAGCACCTTTGAGGGCTGCCGTCATGCCTTTCAGTGAAAACGAATAGGTCGTTTCCGTGCCGCGGCGTGAGCGCGCATTCAGCGTCATTGTGGCGCCCGCCTTCATGGCGGCTACGAGCTCGGCATCACGGGCCTCGCGTCGCGTCCATGCGGCCCTGCCCTGCGGTGCCAGCGTGAAAGCCTTGTCGCCCACCGCGGCAGTCAGGGTGGAACCGGCCTCGAGATCATAGCCCATGATGGCTTGTGGCACATATCCGGTGGCCGGCCGCGGCGACGGCGCGACAAGGAAGAAGTTGTCGCCGTGGTCGACGTGATCAGGTTTCATCGTCGTTGGGATCGAGAGAATGTAGCAGGTGTCGCGCCCGTTATTTTCGTAGGAATACACGCCCCAGGCGCCGAAGGAGTTGAGCTTTACGGGTTGCGCCTGCGCTGAAGCGTACGTGGTAAGGACGATAGCGCAAGCAGCAATAACTCTGGATTTCATCTTGTTTCCTTTGGCATGGAGGGATCAGGCAGTGCGTTTCGACCGCACACAAGATGCGCCATTCGCGGTCGCAATCGTTGTCAAAGTGTTAACGAAAAGCACCCGAAAAAATGCCCATTGCCGCCGACCAGGCGCAAGTCCCGCGCAATGCACTGCTTGTGCCTCGCCTGACTGAACGTGCGACCTCGATAAAAATATCGTGACCGGATTGTGTTCACTTGAGGGGTCGACATGTGGTCGGTTAGTCGCGAACATGAACGGGAGATGAACAGATGTTTGATCAAAGTTTGGAACGGGCGCCCATGTTCGGCCTAACGTTCGCTTCACAATTCTCTTTGCAACCCATTGACATTGCTGGGGTCGTGGCGGTCAGGACTGCCATCGCCTACTCTGACGTGTTGACGGACGTCGACATTTCGGTAACGCACGAACACGGTGTCATCTACCTGGATGGGGTGGTGTCATCCGTCCGGATGCGCGATGCAGCCCAGAAGATAGCTGCTGAAGTTACCGGTTCACCCATCAGAAACCGGCTTGCGTGGCACATTGACCGTTACCTTTGAAAACGTGACCGTCGGGATCGGTCACGGCATCTTTGCGCCCGACGATTAGCGCTGATCACGACACCCGGCAGGTTCATTCCGCAGCAAGGGTGCGGCCATACATGGCCGTCAAACGCCTGGAATTAACGCGATCGAAAGCCGGTGATGTTAGCACTCCTGGGTTGAAAAGGGAGAGCTGTCATGCTGCCTGCACCATGGAAGCCGATTGAATCCGGTGGCCTGATCCGGCTGGGATCCGCACGCGACGGCGGTTATGTCGTTCCGAAGCGCGCCGTGCTTGCCTCAAAGCGCTTGATCAGCATGGGACTGAACGACGATTGGCAGTTCGAGAAGGAGTTTCGGCAGCTCGCAGGCGTTGGCATCGTCTGCTTCGACCATTCCGTCACTTGGAAGTTCTGGCTGCGGTATTATGTCGAGCAGGTTCTGCGGCTTCGCTGGGGCAGACTGGCGCGATATCTGGATTATCGATGGTTCTTCAGCCGGCCAGGCGTCGAGCACCAGCCCATCAGAATCGGCTATGATCAACCGGGGGAAGTTAGCGTCAAGGGGCTGCTCAAAGAGTTCTCCGAAGACAATATTTTCCTCAAGATCGATATTGAGGGATCCGAGTACCGGATACTGGACGATATCGTGAAATATTCGAACCGCTTTACCAGCGTCGTCATCGAACTCCACGATATCGACATACACGAAGATCGAATCCGCAGGTTTGTGGAGGGAATGTCGAATTTCTCGATCGTTTTCCTTCACCCGAACAATTTTGGCGGCACGGACGATCAGGGCGATCCATTGGTTATCGAAATGTGCCTTGTGAGGAATGATCTGCTGGACCCGGCAGCACCAGGCGAGACACGCCCCGAACTGCCGGCAAACACGTCACGCCTCCCCGATATCGAATTGCGCTTCGCTCCGGTCGGCATCAGTTCGACGGTCGGGCCGCGCCGCGATCTCACGGCTTAAGCTGACATCCACAGCATCCCAGGAGCAGCGGTCCTCATTGGTACCGCCACTCCGTACTCAGCGTTTGAACAAGGGTGTGCGAACGTGCCCCGAAGCAGCGTATGTGAGCGAGGATTCGAGTTGCTCGAACGGCAAGCCGCGACGGAGCAGATGAGCGACAGCGACCTCGACGATCAGCGGTGCGAATTTCTCTGCGGGACAGGCATGCACGCCGGCACCGAACTCAAGAAACTTTCTGTCCGCCCGTGTGATATCGAAACGATCCGGATCCGGATTTAACGCCGGGTCCCGGTTGGCCGCCGCCAGCAATACGATGATCATCTCGCCCTGCCGCACCCTATGGCCTGCGATCTTCCCGTCACGCGCCATGAAGCGAAAAGTGCTGTTGGTGACGGGATCACACCGCAAAACCTCCTGAATGAGCGGTCGCAGCAATGTCGGATCCGCGACGACCTGCGTGCGCAGCGCCGGTTGGCGCGCCAGCGCCAGGAGCGTCGATCCGATCAGAGACGCCATCGCCACATAGCCCTGAACCAGGTAGCCGATGGCGTTGACGACGACATCAGTTTCATCATCGCACCCGACCCGCCTTGCCTCGTTTGCCAGGGCGTGAAGCAACGGACCGCACTGTTGACTGTCGCGCCTGATCTTCATGACTAGCTCGAACAGAGCCTGGGCGCCGTGGTGGCCCCGTGCGAGCAGTTCTGCAGTCAATGCGGGGATCCCGGTTGCCGCGGCCGCAGCGGCGGCGCCATAATCGCCGAGCCACGCCATCACATCGCCGAAGCTGGCCTTGGGGATGCCAAGCAGTTGCGCGACAACCTGCACCGGCAACGCAAACATGAACGTCATCGTTCTATCCACGCTGAACATCTCTTGTGCGTCACTGTCGAGTTCCATGGCACGCCGGTGCGCAACGACAGCGAGCTGCCCGAGATCGACGCCACGCAAGACGCTTGCGACCGCCCCCCTCAACGTGTCGCCGACGTCGTCATCGCGCAGACGCACCAAGCGCCCGAATATCTGGCCGGCCGCACCACCCAGCAAGGTCTCGGGGATCGGTTCGCTCAAGGGGCGCGTGAGACAGATCTTACTGGTCAGAACCTCCTTGACTGCAGCCGCGCTCGCAGCCACCCACCAGCCATTTGCCTCGTCATGAAAGAAAGGCTGCTCTTGTGCCAGACGGCTATAATAGGCGGAAGGGTCGCGATGAGATGGCGCAGCACGAACATGCGCGGGTTCGTCGGGGGAAAGTATGATTGTGTTCATGGCAATACTCCTGCGTTCGGGCCATTGAGCCGCCTTGTCCCTTAATGTCCCTTGCCTTTGCATTTGTCCAAGTTATAGTATTTCTGATGCCGATCAGCTTTATGCATGGCCATGGACAGCGAAGCACTGCTCACATTCGTGACCATCCACCAGGCCAACGGGTTCTCGCGCGCCGCTGACATTCTCGGCCGCTCCCAGCCCGCCATCAGCCGGCGCATTGCCCTGCTCGAAGAGGAACTGGGCGTGCCGGTTTTCGAGCGTGCCGCCGGTGGCATTGTGTTGAGTGAAGCGGGCCGCACCCTGCTCCCACATGCAGAGCGCGTACTTGCTGCGCTCGGCGATGCCTCGAGTGCAATCAAAGCCATGCAAACGAACGTTGTGGGGCGTGTCGCGATCGTCGCTGTTGGCACACTCGCCGGCACGAACCTGACCGTGGTTCTCAAACACTTCACGGCCGAGCATCCCGGGATCGAACTTGCGATCAGCACCGCAACCAGCGCCGAAGTCAGCGAGCTGGTTCGGCGGGGTGAAGCGGCCATTGGTCTGCGCTATCTCCTCGACATCGCACCGGATCTCATCTGCGAGCATGTCGCCTCGGAACCCATGGCCGTCATCTGTCACGCCGACCATCCCCTGGCGGGCAAGGAAATCAAATCTCTGACTGAGCTGCGCCATGAGACCTGGTTCGCTTTCCGCAATTCTTACGATCAGCGCGAAACGTTCGCCGACAACATCTTTGCCCAGTTTCAGGCGCGCGGCGTCGGCGAAATCCGCTGGTCGGCCATAGACAGCCTCAATGCGATGAAACGCCTGGTCGAGGCCGGGCTCGGCATTGCGTTACTGCCGGAAAGTGCGATCGATGAGGAAAGGCGCGCAGGTTCACTCGCCACGGTCGGGGTTGCAGACCTGATCGTCGCAAACCCAATTTACACGGTCACGCGTCGTGGCGGTTATCTCAGCCCCGCCACGCTTCGTCTGCTGGAACTTCTGCGAACATCTCCCAGTTTCACGGGCAAGGCTGACCTGCAACCACAGAGCGGGAGACTTGAGTCTTCGTAAGACACAATCCGGTTGGGCAGGTCCTATACAAGGACGTGAGGCTGTAGACGGTCCAGCTTAGCATTGCGGAAAAAGCTGGTGACAGCACAAGACACCTTCGCAGCGGGCGGCCACTTCCTGATGCATTCAATGTGGTTTCGCTATTCCGGCTCGCGCAGATCGCAACGCCGGAGATGGAAAAGGCCGGTGGTGGCGCCATACTCGCTATCGCATCGATGGCGGGTAACGACAAGAACAAGCGCATGGCGTCCTACGGATCGTCGAAGGCAGCCGCAAATCACCTGATCCGCAATATCGCCTTCGACCTCGGCTCCAAAAACATCCGCGTCAACGGCATCGCACCGGGCGCCACGCGGACGGATGCACTTGGATCCATGCTGAATGATGACATCGAGGAAAGGATGCCGGCGCACACGCCCATCCGCCGACCGGGCGAACCCCAGGACATGGCAAACGCCGCCTCGTTCTTGTGTTCACCAGCCGGATCAGTGGTCAGATTGTTACCGTCTCGGGTGATGGCGTGCAGGAACTGGATTGAGACAACAGGATTGAGACCGGGCTCTCCGTACGGTCAATCGCATCGAGCTGCCGTGGCCTTGGGGCCATGGCGACGTGTTCGTTGCCAATCGCCGCTTGCCGAATCGACGGACGGCAGTCCCCGCCGACCGGCGGGCACTGACATCTTTTGCCCATAGGCCGCAAGACCGGATTTCGACGATTAGCAGCAGCGCTAATCTCACACGACCTTGCGCCCGGCGCGCTCAGCTTACTGTTGGGCTGGGGGCGTGGTTTGAATTTTTTCCTGAACCTTCTTGGCCAGAGCCGGGTCGTTTTGGGCGGCTGTCAGGATAGAAGAGTATTCCTCCACCGAAATAGCGGACGAGGATTCCACAGCCTCCACCATCTGCTTGCTGGCTTCAGTCTGCAGCTTCTCCTTTGCCGCTGCGTCCGTTGTTGCTTCTATCTTCGCGGAATACGCCTGCCGGACCTTGTCAACCTGAAGGTAAGCGACTGCAAATGCCTGGATCTTCTGATCGCTGATGGTGGCATCCGTGCCCTTGCCGGCCTGACCCTGGGTCGGCTGCGTCTCTTGTGCCTGGGCCATTTCCAAGGCGGACGCCGGACTGAAGGCCGTGAAACTGACGAGTGTGGCGGTCAGCGATGCAATGAGTGCGTAACGATTGATCATGTCCATTCCTCTATAACGTGCCAGGCAGCAATACAGCGCCTTGCTCATTCGCCCCCAAACCGGATGAATGCGGGGCGTGGTCTGGACAATGAAACCCTCGAAAGGGCCAGGTGGGGCAGCGACAGGGCAATTTGCTGACCATTGAACGGCAGCTTTGTGGCTTTCACCGAGCGCCGAAAACGCCACCTCGGCCCTGTCGCCCTGCGGAAACCTTGCTGCGCGACTGGCTCTTAACTGCAATGCGATCGTCGGCCACCACCTTTGTTGGCGAGCCGGTACGCTACGGATATCGAATGTCCAAAGCGCACCGTTTGCGGGCGCCAAGGTCGAATAGCCTCATCTGCCGCGTCCGCGATGGTCGTTGAACGCAGCGGTACCAAACTCGACGTTCTTGGCAAGTGCCGGCCATTCGCTCGTCACGCCCGGCTGCACCGGCCGCTCCAGATAGGTCGAAAGAACGACATAGCTCCGGGTCGCCTTGACGCCAGGCGTGTCATACAGGCGCGCCAGCAGTCCTTCCAGCGCATGCGTGCTCTCCGTGCGCACCTTAAGGAGCATGCAGGTGTCCCCCGCCACCGAATGCACCTCCTCCACTTCGGGGTGTTCTTCAATAGCAAGCAATGCTGGGGTCTTGCCCCAGCCGGTGGTGTCGACATGAACGAAGGCAAGCAGGGTCTTGCCAACGGCCTCGGGATCGATGAGCGCCGCCACGCGACGAATTGCGCCAGAGCGCCTCAGGCGCTTTACGCGCTCGTGCGCGGCCGGCGGTGATAGTCCGACACGGTCCCCGAGTTCGGCGTAGCTCAGGGTCGCGTCCTCGACCAAGGCGCCTAATAGCTTTCGGTCCATCGCATCCAGATCACGTTCGGGACGAGGCTTGCGCCGAACCTCTTCTGTATTTTGGTCCATTCTGATGTTTCCTCTTGTGGCAGAATAACATTCTGCAATCATCGCTCCATGACGAATGTAGATCAACATATTTCCACTAAATCTGTCGAGCGCTCCCGCATCCCTCCGTTTGCCTTCGTGTTAACGACCTGCATCGGCGTCATCGGGTCGAACTCGCTGGCGCTGGGGCCGATTGCGCCAGAAGTTGCACGCAGTCTTGACGTGGGCGCTCCGGCCGTCATGACGGCATCGGCGGTTTTTGGTCTCGGTACGGCGGCGAGCGCCATCTTCCTTGGACGTTTCATTGATCGCTACGGCCCGAGCCGAATGCTTGTGATCGCATTGCTTCTGCTTGCGATCGGACTTGGCGCCAGCGCGGCCGCACCGGCGCTCCCCTTCCTTGTGACAGCACAACTGCTGGTCGGGATTGCCGCCGGCATCGCGCTGCCGGCCATCTACACGCTGGCAGCCATTGTCGCGCCGGCGGGACGCGAGAGCGAGACCATCGGCCTGGTGTTGACGGGCTGGACGCTGAGCATGGTCGCAGGTGTACCGTTGTCGGCGGCTATTGCCGATTTCGCCGGCTGGCGCGTGACCTTCCTTGTCGTCGCCGCGGCCGCCCTTATCGTATGTGCTGCGGTGCGGATGGCTGTCGTCCGGGACGCGCCTCAAGCGGCGGCTTCGTCGCCGTTGACGGCGCTCGGCGTTCGTGGGGCCGTGCCACTTCTTTCCGCCTGCGCCGCTTTCATGGCCGCCTTCTATGGCGTCTATGCCTATATCGGCGATCATCTCCATGCCGCCTTGGAACTGCCCCTCAGCGCCAACGGCTTCATCGCGGCCTTCTATGGAGTCGGTTTTGGAAGTGCCGCCTTCCTCGACCGTCTGATCGATCGCCTCGGTGCCGCAAAATTACTGCCGCTCATTTTTCTCGTTGTCGCCGCAGTCTACGTTGCGATGGCAGCAGCCAGCGGTTCCTACAAAGCCATGCTGGCGGTCGTCTTCTTCTGGGGACTTGCCAACCACCTCGGACTCAATGTGCTCATCATGCGGCTGACGGCGCTCAGCCCCACCCGGCGCGGCGCCATCATGGGACTGAACAGTGGCGTCACCTATCTTGCCCTGTTTGCCGGCACACTTGCCTTTGGCAACCTCTATTCTGCGGCGAGCTTCTTTGCTCTCCCTGTTGCCGCCGGCGGTCTGATGCTTGCGGCAGCGCTTTGCGCGGCTCTTGCACCGCGCTAGAGCATGTCGCGCAAAAGCGTACAGCGGTTTTGCGATGACGACATGCGCAAAAACAAGAGCTTAGAGCGCAGCAAGCGAATCCGAGAGATCGCGACGCGCTTTAGCGGCCATCGTCGTTCGACCAGTTGGAACGCCGATCAGCGTATAGGCGGGATGGGTTGCCTAGGCGCCTTATCTAATGCGCGGTGTAGGCGCCATCCACCAGATGGTAGCTACCGGAGATGAAGCTCGCTCGTTCGGACAGGAGAAAACACACAAGAGCTGCAACTTCGTCCGGCGTGCCGCGTCGGCCCATGGGCTGAAGCGCGTCCAAGCGTCGGTTGCTTGTCAACTCGGACTGCTCGGATAGCAGTGGCGTTTCGATCATGCCAGGCCCGACCGCATTGATCCGTACGCCCCTTTTTGCATACTCGATCGCGGCGACCTTCGTCAGGCCGACAACCCCGTGCTTGGCTGCGGTGTATGCCGATGCGGTCGGCAGGCCAACGGAGCCCAGAATCGACGACATGTTGACGATGGATCCACCACCCTGCGCCGCCATGGCGGCGATCTCGTACTTCATGCAATAGAACACGCCGTTGAGATTGACGCTGATCAACCTTTCCCACTCGTCTACCGGGTAATCAGCCGTCGCCCTTCGAATGCCGTCGACTCCGGCATTGTTGACCGCCAGATGCAGCCCCCCGTGTGTCTGGACAACGGTTTCGACCAGCTTCGCAACGTCGCCGGCTTTGGCGACATCGACTTCCACGGGGAAGGCCGTCCCGCCAGAGGAACAGATCTCGTTGGCGACCGCTTGCGCCGCATCGGGATTGATATCCGCTACGACGACTTTCGCCCTTTCTGCGCCAAGCTGGCGGGCAACCGCGGCACCTATCCCAGACCCTGCGCCGGTTACAAGCGCGACTTTGCCGGCGAAGCCAAGCTCCATTCTGTGTATCCTTATTCAAGAGCCCAATCGACCAGGGACGGACGCAAGCTGCAAGCAGTTTCATCAATTGTGGCGTGCTTTGTCAGCCTGCACCTGCGAAACGCGAAGTGCAATGGTCTTTACTCTTCCTGCACTACTAGTTTTCTCCTCGGAAAAGCGAAGAATAGCGACTTGGCCAACGAACGCTTGAGTGTTAAAGACGAAACAGTGCTCACCGATTACTCGTAGGTGGATATGAACAGTAACCGCGTTACCCGGCGGGCGATCCTGCTCGGCAGTTTGGCTTTAACGGCATCTGGATGCACATCAACGGCACAACGATTGGGCGAGCCCATCTTTTCTGCCTTCGGAGGTGGCCCGTCTTCCCGCTATCGGCGTCGAGATGTGGCTTATGACGGAGGTGAGCCCCCTGGGACGATCGTCGTCGACACCACGGAACGCTACCTATACCTGGTTGAAGGCGGTGGTCGGGCCATCCGCTACGGCGTCGCTGTCGGCGAAGATGGACGCACGCTCAAGGGCCCGGCGTCAATCGGGCGCAAGGCCGAATGGCCGTCCTGGACGCCGACCGAAAGCATGATGGAGCGCAAGCCGCATTTACGGCAATATGCCGGAGGCGTCAGCGGTGGGAACCATAATCCACTTGGCGCAGCCGCTCTTTATCTCTATCGCGGTGGGCAGGATACCATGTTCCGGCTGCATGGAACAAACGAGCCCTGGACGATTGGCCAGGCAGTATCGAGCGGATGCGTCCGCTTGACCAATGAGGATATCGTCGATCTGTACAACCGAACTCCCGTTGGGGCCAAGGTTCTGGTCATCTGATCAAGCTTTTATGCTCAGCGATGCAAATTGTGTTCTTTTTGCACTAGGCGAGAGCGAAGAACGCCCTATTAATATAAGCGTTGCCTTTGATTCCCATTCCGCATAGAGGAGAGGACTTCTTGATGAGCAGAAATCTAATCATGATTGTTACCTTGCTTTCCGTCGTCGGCCTGAGTGGCTGCGATACTATCGGTAAAGGCAAGGGTAAAGCCCCGCCGCCGGTCGAGTCCGCCGAACCGGCACCGGTCTATAAATAACTTGAACTTCTGATGGGTGGGGAGGGCAAGTGCCCTCCCCACGTCATCCCAACCGGTCGGGCCGGCCGTAAGGCTGCAATGTCTGCCGGGCTGTGCTCATCGGAGTTCAGGAGATATTCCACAGTGATGCCGCATATGATTGGCCGACTAACACTCGTGGCAATGCTCGCGTTTGCGACGGCTGCCTGCGAATCAACTGATAAAAAACCCGAACCGCGTTTTGTCTCGAGTACCAGTGGCGCACCTGCCGTGAGCGCAGGCGTAGCCCGGGAAGCCGGTTACTTTATCGAATTCAGATCCCGATACGCCCTAAGCTACGGCCATACCTATGTGATTTTCGGGCGCACGGATCAGGCTGGTGCGATGATTGATCCCGAAGTCGCGGGTCTTGCACCGGCCAGTACCAGCGCAACTCCCTATGTCCTCGGTCACTTTTTGCCCGTACCGGCCGAAACCGGTGCCAGCGACGGCGACCTTGAGGAGGCATACAGGTCGGCAAGCTGGCGCGTGATGCTGACCGAAGCGGAGTACAACAAGACCGTTGCCAATATCAGGAAACTTAAAGCCAAATCGCGATTCTGGCAGGCGTCGGTGTACAACTGCAATGCGTTCGTCGCAGATATCGCACGTTCCATGGGATATCAGACGCCCAGCATCTGGCTAAGGCCGCAGCAGTTCGTTACAAAACTCCGGCAGATGAACGCGGGCTAAAGGCGATCGGTCCGGCGTTTCGCGCCCAATCGATCGTATATCGCAGAAAGGCTTCGGTGACTTGAAGTGATCATATCGATCGCCGCTCTGGGCAAAATCGTGTGGGTAGTCGGCATCATCGCCTGGTACTTTATTCGTGTGCCGTTCGAACGCCGGGCAAAGCGCGTGCAGGTCGTCAGCACCCGCCGCTCGCCGGTTGACATGTTCGGGCTTGCGTCCGGCCTCCTTGGCCTGGCGATCATCCCAGCTTTCTACGTTGCCACCGGAATGCCGGGGGCCGCCGACTATTCGGCCCGTGCGTGGGCCATCGTGCTAGGCGCAGTCATTTTTTTCTTTGCCCTGTGGGTTTTTCGCCGGACACATAAGGAGCTAGGTCGGAACTGGTCGATCACGTTGGAGATTCGTGACAAGCACGAGCTGATCTCCGGCGGACCGTACGCCTTTGTTCGCCACCCGATGTATACGTCCTTCATGCTGATGGGTCTCGGTCAGGCCTTTCTGCTTTCCAATTGGGTGGCAGGGCTGGCGGGCCTGCTCGGGTTCGCGGTGCTTTTTTTTCTAAGGGTGGACAAGGAAGAGCGTATGATGCTGGAGATTTTCGGGCCGCAGTACCGTGACTACATGCAGCGGACCAAGCGAATCGTCCCGTATCTCTATTAAAGGTGACATGATGCGAGGCCGAGCCATCAAGCTTTCGGTGCCACGGCGCCTTGTCTGCGACCTGATGCGGTTTTCGATCGGGGTGCCGCGCGTTACCGTTCAGCGGCAAATGAACCTCGACCCGCTGCAAAGGGCGAGAATCGCCCAGACCAGCAGGCCGTCTTGGACCGTGCTGTTCTTGAAGGGATACGCGCTTCTTTGTCGGGAGACGCCCGAGTTCCGGCGTGCATACGTCAAGCTCCCCCGACCTCAGCTTTATGAATACCCGGAAAGCGTAGCGTCCATTGCGCATGAACGCGAGCATGACGGCGAGCGGGTGGTCCTGCTCAGTAAGATCAAGTCTCCGGAGCGCCTCCCTATCCCTGAACTAGCGGCCCTGATCGATGCGGTGCGGTCGCGCCCGGTGGCGGAGATAAAGGAGTTTCGGCGCGCGCTGAAGATTGCCCGCATGCCGGGCCCAATCCGTTGGCTGCTCATGTGGCTGGGGCTCAATCTCGGCTCGCGGCGCGCCCACTACTTCGGCACCTTCCAACTGTCGGTCTATTCGGGCCTCGGGGCGGAATCGCTCAATCCCCTGACCCCCCTCACCACCCTCTTCAATTACGGCCCCATCGCCGCGGACGGCACGGTCACCGTACGCATCCACTACGATCACAGGGTCATGGATGGTGCCAACGTCGCGCGCGCGCTGGAGCGCTTCGAAGCGATCCTGAACGGTGATGTTGCCCAGGAAGTGTTGGGTCTTTCTCAAGACGAAGCCGTTCACACGCCCTTGCTGTCGCGGAAGACCACATGATGGTACAGGCCGAATTGCGACCGGCGGTCGTGGTCATTGGAGCCTCGCGCGGTATCGGTCGGGCGATCGCCAAAGTTGCCGCGCGAGAAAAAGCACCCGTCGTACTTGTCGCGAGATCCCACGACGATCTGGTCGCAGTGGCGAGCGAGATTGGGGAGGCCGGCGGCGAAGCATTCGTGCTGCACCTCGACCTGTTTTCGGCCGATGCGGCGGCGCGCCTGGGGGATTTCCTCACGGCAAACAACCTTTGCTGCGACGTCCTGGTCAACAGTGCCGGCTACGGTTTGCGGGGGGCGGCAACGACACTCCCCGTCCAGGATCAGTTGGGGATCATCGACCTCAACATCCGCGCGCTTACCGACTTGTCTCTTCATTTCCTGCCGGGGATGGTGGCGCGCGGTCGCGGCGGCGTCCTCAACCTCGGCTCCATTGCCGGCTTCATGCCCGGCCCTAACATGGCGCTTTACTACGCAAGCAAGAGCTACGTGCGCTCATTTTCCGAGGCCCTTCACCAGGAATTACGCCGTACCGGCGTCACGGTGACATGCGTTGCTCCCGGTCCGGTATCGACCGAATTCCTCCAGCGATCCGGCGCCGATCGAGTGCCGCTTTTCAAGGTCCTGCCGAAGCTTGATGCCGACTATGTCGCCGAGCGCGCTTGGCGCGGGTTCAAGTCGGGGCGGCGTCTCGTCGTGCCGGGAATCTCCGCCAAACTTGCGGCGTTTGCCGCAGCATGGCTGCCATCCGCAGTCATGTTGCCATTGATCGGCCGATTGCAACGTCGCAGCAATGATCCCTGCCCTTGCGGCTCCGGCATAAAATTCAAGGATTGCTGTGGCGCCCGTTCGCGTCGGGATGGCTTGCGGCAAAACACCCCTCTAAACCGCTGATCGGTTTGACACCGTCGAAAAATGCGCCTTCGGATCGCCTCCGGATACCGCAACCAATGTGAGGGGTGCCGTTTGCGAATGCGCTCCATGGCACCTGCGTCAAACGCCTCAAAAATTGGATGTGGTCGATGATGGCAGAGTGACTGGCGATGTCGGAGGATGCCGTCGACGCGTGTACCAAAAAAGCGGTGTCAGACACTTGAAGGCCGGCCAGCGCCCTCCCATCTACCGGACAACCCGCTGGTCCGGGCCCCTCTGGCGAGAGCTTCCGGCGCTCTTGCGATGTCGGACCTTATCCGACATCTGCGCCGGCGGAGCTCTATTCCGTGGATACTTCCCTTTTGTTTATCGATTGGCTGGGTAAGCCAATCTGGATGTGGCTCAGCTTCATCACGCTGGTCATCGCTATCCTCTCCTTCGACCTTGGCGTGCTGCACAAGGAAAACAAGGAAATCGAGGTCGGCGAGAGCATCAGGCTCTCAGCGCTCTACATCTCGCTTGGCCTCGCTTTCGGCGGCTGGGTCTGGTGGTATCTGGGCGCCGACGCCGGCCTTGCCTACATGACCGGCTTCGTCGTCGAAAAGACGCTCGCGCTCGACAACGTGTTCGTCATCGCCCTCATTTTCTCATTCTTTGCCGTCCCGCGTCTCTACCAGCATCGGGTGCTTTTTTGGGGCATCCTCGGCGTCATCGTCCTGCGCGCCATCATGATCGGCGTCGGTGCGACGCTTGTCGCTGAATTCTCGTGGCTACTCTACATCTTCGCCGCCTTCCTCGTCGTTACCGGCTTGAAGATGCTGTTCATGAAAGAAGCCGAGCCCGACATCTCCAACAACGCGTTGGTGCGCTTCATGCGGAACCGTTTCAATGTAACGGAGACCCATCACGGCGAACATTTCTTCGTCAAGCAGGCTGATCCGAAGAGCGGCAAGCTGATCTGGTTCATCACGCCGCTGTTCATGGCCCTCGTGCTTATCGAGGTGGCTGACGTTATCTTCGCCGTCGATTCGGTACCGGCGATCTTCGCCATCACCACCGACCCGTTCCTAGTGTATACGTCCAACATCTTCGCCATTCTCGGCCTGCGGGCGCTCTACTTCGCACTGGCTGCGATGATCCACCGTTTCCGCTATCTGAAGCCGGCTCTGGCCGTGGTTCTGATCTTCATCGGTTCGAAGATCTTCGTTGCCGATCTGCTGGGCCTGGAGAAATTCCCGGCGGCGCTGTCGCTTGGCATGACCTTTGCGATCATCGCAAGCGGCGTGATCTGGAGCCTGGTCAAGACGCGCGGGGAACCGATACCGGCCGAGTAAGTCTCGGCAAAGCGACCTCCGTCAAGACGAGGCGATACGCCCGGAGGCTGCCCAAGAGGGCAGCCAATCCATTTCAGTGACAATCAGCTAAGCCGCGGGTGCTCGAAAGAACGCCCGCGGTTCGCGTTTATCGGATCGGCGTCTGCTCGCCCAAAGCGGCGACCATCGCGCGGATCTTCACGGCTTTCTCGAAATGGTCGAGCCGATGGGTCCTGATCCACCATTCGGCCGCCTCCATCAAAAGCTCTGGGTCATCGTTTCTGTTGGCAAAGAAGGCATAGAACGAGAGGCCCACCCCGGGTCCCTTTTCAGCGATCTTCCGATCGCAAACTTCCAATATCTTCCGTTGCAAGGCGGTTCTCATGATCCGGCTCCAATGCGTTTGCTGATTGTCTCTGGTGAAGGGGTCGGCTTCGCCCTGCCCGCTCAATGGGCTCTTTTCAAGACGAGGTCTTAGCCGCAGCCGGTCGGGCTGCGCAATCCTTGACAGGGCGGTCACGATTCATCGGGTGATTGTCTGATTGACCGGCCGTTGCCGCACCCTTGGATGTGCCATCGCACGCAGGGCTTGACGCCAGAATATTGCGTGTATATACACGCAATATGTCCTATTGTTATTGCATCCTCCTGCGCAAAGCCTCGAGACGAGTGACGTCGCTCTATGACGACGCGCTTGCGCCTATTGGCGTCAATCTCGCGCAGTTCAGTCTGCTGCGAAATATCCAGCGGGCGGAGCCCATCTCTCTGACGGATCTCGGCCAGCGCACGGAACTCGACCGTTCGACGGTCAGCCGGAACGTCAAGGTCCTTGAAAAAATGGCGCTGGTCGTAATGGTGAGCGGGCAGGATCAAAGGGAGTCGGCTGTCGAATTGTCCGAGAAGGGGCGGCAAGTCCTGCGTGACGGGGCTCCTCTCTGGGACGGCGTGCAGACGGCAATCGAGGCCAAGCTCGGGGATGAAGCGTCGGCCCAACTGACGGCCCTGCTGCAGGCTCTCTAGTCAAATCAACACAATCGATCGATGGAAGGAAATGGCCGATGTTCGGACCGGTGCTTGCGCGATATCTCGCCAAACGTGACATCCATTATGGCTGGGCTGTCGCGGCCGTTACATTCCTCGTCATGCTGGCGACGGCCGGTGCAATGGGGTCCGCGGGCGTTCTGATCAAGCCACTCGAAACAGAGTTCGGATGGTCGACTGCCGAGATATCGTTTGCGCTCGCCATTCGCCTCGTGCTCTTCGGTCTGCTTGGGCCGTTCGCGGCAGCCTTCATGAACCACTTCGGCGTCAGGAAGGTCGTTTCCGCGGCGCTGGTTCTCATCGTTACCGGCATCATTGCGTCGTTCTTCATGACGCAGTTGTGGCAGATGGTAGCGCTTTGGGGTGTCGTTCTCGGCGTCGGCACGGGCATGACCGCGCTAGTGCTCGGCGCCACCGTCGCCACGCGCTGGTTCGACAAAAGGCGCGGCCTCGTTGTCGGCCTGATGACGGCCAGCAATGCCACCGGGCAGTTGGTGTTCCTGCCCCTCCTCGCCTCTCTCACCGAGGCGATCGGCTGGCGCACCGCCCTCACCGTCGTCATCGCGGTCCTGTCCTTTGCCTTCCTCCTCGTGCTCCTGTTCATGCAGGACCGGCCTGCTGACGTCGGCTTGGCGCCCTATGGCGGCCGGGCGATCGTGCCGGCTCCAGCACAGAAGCATAATCTGCGCACCCTGTTGCTTTCGCCATTGAAGGCGCTGCAGGAAGCGTCCCGTTCAAACACGTTCTGGGTGCTGTTTGCGACCTTCTTCGTCTGTGGCTTCAGTACCAATGGCCTGATCCAGATGCATTGGGTGTCGATCTGCGGCGATGTCGGCATCGCTGCCGTCGGTGCGGCCGGTTTCCTGGCGCTGATCGGCGTATTCGACCTCGTCGGTACGGTCTTTTCCGGCTGGCTCTCCGACCGCTATGACAATCGTTGGCTGCTCTTCTGGTTCTACGGCCTTCGCGGCCTGTCGCTGCTGTTCCTTCCCTTCAGCGGCTTCAACATCTACACGCTGTCGATCTTCGCCATCTTCTATGGCCTCGACTGGGTCGCGACCGTCCCGCCGACCGTGAAGCTTTCGGCGGAACGCTTTGGTGCAGAGCGGGCGGCGCTGGTCTTCGGCTGGGTGTTTACCGGACACCAGCTCGGCGCGGCGAGCGCTGCATTCCTCGCCGGCGCGAGCAGGACGTCGCTCGAGACCTATACGCCAGCGCTTATTGCCGCCGGCTTGCTGTGCATCGTCGCCGCACTGTTGGTCCTGACCATCGGTCAGCGCGCACCGGCAAACCTGGTGCCGCAGGCGGGGTGAAATGCTAGCAGTTGCCGGCCGCAGTTCTTCATTGCGGCCGGCAATCGACTATTGAACTGCCGTGGTCCCGTAAACGAGGTTCGGCAGCCAGAGCGAAAGCTGCGGGAACATGCTGAGCATCAGCAACAGCACCATCATCATCGCGAGATAGGGCAGCACTTCGCGTGCATAGGCCATCATCGGAACCTTCAGCACCATCGACGAGATGTACATCAGACCACCGACCGGCGGCGTAATGCCGGCAATGGTCAGGTTGGTGATGAAGACGACGCCGAAATGCACGCGATCGATACCGACGCCGTCGATGATCGGGATCAGCATCGGCGTGAGGATGATCAGCGCTGCCGACCCCTCGATCGCCGTACCGATGACGATCAGAAGCACGTTGATCAGCAACAGCATCAACAGCGGGTTGTCGGTTGCTGCACCCAGCCAGCCGGACATCGCCTGCGGCACCTGTTCCCAGGCGAGATAGAAACCGAAGGCCGCGGCCGCGCAGATCATGATCATGACCACGGCCGAATCGCGCACCGACTCGGCAAGCACTTCCGGGATCTGGCGGATGGTGAACTCACGGTAACCGAAGACCGCCACGAACAGCACGTAGACGACGACGACTGCACCAGCCTCCGTGGTGGTGAACAGCCCATAGCGAGTTCCGGCGAAGATGACGATCGGGATCGACAGCGCCCAGAGACCGTCGACCAGCGCCTTCATCGCTTCGGCACGGCTCGCCCGCTCCTTGCGCAGCGGCTTGTAGCCACGCTTCTTGGCGATGAAGTAGGTGGTGATCATCAGGCCGCCGGCAAGCACAAGGCCGGGCACGACGCCAGCCGCAAACAGCCGGCCGATCGAGGTTTCGGCAAGGAAGCCATAGACGATAAGACCGATCGACGGCGGGATCAGGCTGGTGATAATGGCGGCCGATGAGGTGATAACCGCAGCGAAGGCACGGCTGTATCCCCGCTCCGACATTTCGACGCCCAGCGTCTTGGCAAGCATCGCCGCATCGGCGTTGGCGGATGCAGTCAAGCCGCCAAGCAGCGTGCCGAGAACCGTGCACATCTGGGCGAGTGCCCCGGTCATATGGCCGACGAGGACGTCTGCGAGGTTGAGCAGCCGGCGGGTGATGCCCGAGGCGTTCATGATGCAGCCGGCGAGTACGAACAGCGGCAGCGCCAGCAGCGACACGGACTGGCTACCTTCGGCCATTTCTTGGGCGAAGTTGGCAAGTGGAATCATGTCCATGTTGATGAGGAAGAACGCCAGCGCGCCGATCGCCATCGCCCAGGTGATCGGGGTGGACAAAAGGAAGAGAACGACGACCAGCAGCGACGGGCCGGCAAGATGAAAGAAGGTCATATCAGCGATTCCACATTGCGATGCACCCGCGCAGTCCACGGTCTCTCGACGATCAGGTGCTGAACGAACATGCCGGCGGATGCCAGGGCGAGCGGGCCATAGGAGAGGCTGCGCGACAGGTCGAGCGCGATGGTGTGGACCTGGCGCGACGTCCATGCCTGCCAGGCAAACAGCACCGTCATCACCAGGAAGAAGACGGCGAGCAACAGGTAATTGAACCAGGCAATCGCCTTCTGCCAGCCTGCGGGGAAGGCCGTGACCAGCACATCGATCGCCGCATGCGTCCCCAACCGAACACCGGCAACGGCGCCGAAAAACACGAGATAGGCAAAGGCCATGATCGCCAGTTCGTAGGTCCATGCAGCCGGCTGCGGGAAAATATAGCGACTGACGACACCCCAGAGAATCGAAATGACGATGACGATGAGCGCGACAACGCCAATCGCCTCGTCGGCGCGGCGAAAACTGAGAAGAGGAATTGTCTCTTCCTGAAGGTGTGAGGTTTCCATGGCGGCCTCGGTCATGTGAAGAGAAGGATATGGGTGGCCGATAGCGCCACCCATTTGCGGTCGGCTGTACCAGTCTCACATTCCCTGTGAGCTGATCTGCCAACCCGGCGTCGACCGTCGAGCCGACGCCGGGTTGGCGGCGGGAGCGAGCGTGTCCGCCTACTCGGCCATCGCCTTCTGGACGCGGTCGTAGATGCCGGGAGTAATGTTCGGCACCTTGTCATAGGCGATGCGCGACGCCTCGACGAAGGCTGGAACGTCGACGTCTGTAACGATCTCGACACCGGAGTCGGCGAGCTGTTTGGCATAGGCGTCGTCGGTTTCGAGCGTCATCTCAGTCAGTTCCTTGGCGATCGTCTGCCCCTCCTCCAGAAGGATCTTCTGCAGATCTTCCGGCAGGCCGTTGAAGAACTGGCTCGATGCGACCCAGGCGGTGAACATGATCTGGTGGCCGGTCTTGGAGACGACCTTGCGGGTCTCGTTCAGCTTCGCACCGGCGATCGAACCGAATGGCCCTTCAGCGGCATCGACGACGCCGGTCTGCAGCGCGTTGTAGACATCGCCCCAGGGAAGTTCCGTCGGGCGTGCGCCGTAGCTGCCGAAGGTCGCCATCATGATCGGCGAGGACGGCACGCGGATCGTCACGCCGGCAAGATCGGCCGGGGTGCGGACGGGCTTGTTCGAGATGATGTGGCGGTAGCCGAAGAGGCCGTTGGGCATGATGATCTTGATGCCCTGCGCCTCGAGCTTGCCCGACAGTTCCTTGTAGAGGTCCGATGCAAACAGGCGGTCCGTGGCCTCAAGACTCGGATAGACGTAGGGGCCGGCCAGGATCGACATATCGGGCACGAACTGACCGAGCTGGCCGTAGTCGGTGGCGCTGAGCAGGCTGGCGCCGCTCATCACCATCTCATTGACCTTCTTCTGCGCGCCGAGCTGGTCGCCGGTCATCACGGTAATCGCGATTCGGCCGTCAGAACGCTTCTCGACGCGCTCGGAGAAGGTCTTCATCGCCTTGACGATCGGCTCGTTGGGATTCACCTGCGAGGTCGAAAAACGCAGGCTGTATTCCTGCGCATTGGCGCTACCGCAATAGGACAGAGCGGCGATGGCAGCCGCGAGCACGAACTTCTTCATTGGATCCTCCTGTTCCGGACTCCCCTCCGGAATTCATTCATAAGCGAATGAATAAGTTATTTACGAATGAGTCACAAGCGTCAAGTGGAATGTCTCGGTGCCGCGGCTGTTCGAAGGTGAGAGCGCCATTTCGCGTCCCGTTGGCGGAAAAAGCAAAAGCCGCCGCAGAGATCCTGCAGCGGCTTCAAGCAACACGTTTGAATTCACAACTTATATATGAATACCCTCTCAGGGATAATCGGCGCTACTAGCCCTTGAACGTGTAATCCTTGATGGACTGCGGCTTCATCTCGATCGAAAAGCCTGGACGTTCCGGCGGCATGTAGGCGGCGTTGTGGATGATGCACGGCTCGAGGAAGTGCTCGTGCAAATGGTCGACATACTCGATCACCCGGCCATCCTTGGTCCCAGACACGGCGATGTAGTCGATCATCGACAGATGCTGGACGTATTCGCAGAGCCCTACCCCGCCGGCATGCGGCCAGACTGGAAGCTCATACTTCGCCGCCACCAGCAGAACCGCCAGCACTTCGTTCAGGCCGCCCATGCGGCAGGAATCGATCTGCACCACGTCGATCGCGCCCTCGGCGATGAACTGCTTGAACATGATCCGGTTCTGGCACATCTCACCGGTTGCGACTTTCACCGGGCCGATCGCCTCACGGATCTTACGGTGGCCGGCGACATCATCGGGACTTGTCGGTTCCTCAATGAAGAACGGCTTGGCAAAGGCCAGTTGTTTGACCCAGTCGATCGCTTCACCGACCTCCCAGACCTGGTTAGCATCGATCATCAGGTAGCGGTCCGGGCCGATGACTTCGCGTGCAATGGTCAGGCGCCTGATGTCGTCGGCGAGATCACGCCCGACCTTCATCTTGACGTGATTGAAGCCCTGGTCGATTGCCTCCTGCGCCAGCCGGCGAAGCTTGTCGTCGTCATAGCCGAGCCAACCGGCAGACGTCGTATAGCAGGCGTAACCTTCGCTCTTCAGCGTCGCGATACGCTCCGCCTTGCCGGCTTCGGCACGCTTCAGGATCGCCACGGCTTCGTCGCGGGTCAGCACATCGGTCATATAGCGGTAGTCGACAATGTCGGCGATCTCTTCCGGCGACATGTCGGCGACGAGTTGCCAGACGGGCTTGCCGGCTTCCTTGGCGAGCAGATCCCAGATCGCGTTGACGATGGCACCGGTGGCCAGATGAATGGCCCCCTTCTCCGGGCCGATCCAGCGCAGCTGGCTGTCGCTGGTCAGATGTCGCCAAAAGCGGCCTGGATTGGCGAGTATCTCCGCCGTATCGCTGCCGACGACGAGATGCTGCATGGCTTTGATCGCCATGCAGCAGATGTCGTTGCCCCGCCCGATCGTGAACGTCAGGCCATGGCCCGCCAATCCGGGGCTATCGGTGTCGAGGATGACATAGGCCGCGGAATAGTCAGGGTCCGGGTTCATGGCATCGGAACCGTCGAGGCTCTGCGATGTGGGAAAGCGCAGATCGAAGACGCGCAGATCGGTGATGCGGGTCATGTTTGCTCCAATGAGAATAGATCAGTCGTCCGCGCGTACGGACTGCTTCTGGGTGCCGAGACCTTCGATGCCGAGTTCGACGACATCGCCGGCCTTGAGGTAACGCGGCGGCTTCATGCCCATGCCGACGCCCGGCGGCGTACCGGTCGAAATGATGTCGCCCGGCTGCAGCGACATGAACTGCGACAGGTAGGAGACGAGATATGCGACACCATAGACCATGGTCTTGGATGAGCCGTTCTGCATCGTCTCGCCGTTGACCTTGAGCCACATCGGCAGGTTCTGCGGATCCGGGATTTCCTCCTTCGTCACCAGCCATGGGCCGGTCGGGCCGAAGGTGTCGCAGGACTTGCCCTTGGTCCACTGTCCCTGGCGCTCGATCTGGAACGCGCGCTCAGACACGTCGTGGACCGTGCAATAGCCGGCGACATAGTCGAGGGCTTCGGCTTCGCTGACATACTTCGCCTTGCGGCCGATGACGACGCCGAGTTCGACTTCCCAGTCGGTCTTCTCGGAGCCGCGCGGAATGACGAGGTCATCGTTCGGACCGACGATGGCCGACGTCGCCTTCATGAATATGATCGGCTCGGAGGGAACGGTCGCACCCGTTTCGGCGGCATGGTCGGAATAGTTGAGGCCGATGCAGATGAACTTGCCGGTGCCAGCGACGCAAGGGCCGAGGCGCGGGCTGCCGGCCACAGCCGGAAGGCCGGCAAGATCGAGCTTGGCCAGCTCCGCCAACTTGGCAGGATCCAGCGCTGCTCCCGAGAAGTCGGCGACATGGTCGGAAAGATCGCGAAGCGTGCCGCTCGCGTCGATGATTGCAGGCTTTTCCTGCCCCGGTTCGCCATAACGAAGAAGTTTCATGGTGTCATATCCCTGATTTGAGTGCTCAGATGGTCCAGCCGCCATCGATGGCATAGGCCTGCCCGGAGGTATAGGTCGCGCCGGCGAAGTAGAGGGCGAGATCGGCGATCTCTTCCGGCGTGCCGATCCGGCCCATCGGCTGACGGGCGATGAAGGCGGCCCTCGCCGCGTCGTAATCGCCCTGTGCCCGCATGCGATCCTGCAGCGATGGGCTTTCGACCGTACCAGGGCAGATGGCATTGCAGCGGATGCCGTCGGCGACATAGTCGGCGGCAACGGATTTGGTCAGGCCGATGACGGCCGCCTTGGTCACGCCATAGGCAAAGCGGTTCGGCACGCCCTTGATGCTGGACGCAACCGAAGCCATGTTGATGATCGAGCCGTCCTTGCGCGAAAGCATGCCCGGCAACACGGCCCGGATGGTGCGGATCATCGCCTTGACGTTGAGGTCGAAGGCGAATTCAAGGTCGGCATCCTTCATGTCGAGGATCGAGCCGGCATGCACGAAACCGGCGCAATTGAAGAGCACGTCGACCTGACCGATCTTGGCAACCAGCGCCTCGACAGCGCCTGGGTCGAGAACGTCGAGCCGATGGGTTTCAACAGAGGCTTCTGCGGCCAGCGCTGCGAGTGCCTCGGTGTTGATGTCGGTGGCATGCACCTTGGCGCCGGCCTTGGCAAAGGCAAGCGCGGTGGCGCGGCCGATGCCCTGGGCTGCGGCGGTGATAAGGACGACCTTACCCGAAAGACCCGTTGTCATTGTTGACCCCTCATGCTTTGCGTTCGACGACCAGGATATGATCGGCGGCGAGGACGACCTCGCCACGCTGGTTGATAACTTCGCACCGTTCGACGACACGTCCCGCCTTCGGCCGCTTCGGATCGTCCTCCTTGGCGGAGATCGTCACGCGGGTGCGGATGGTGTCGCCGATATGAACCGGACGCACGAACCGTAACCGATCATAGCCATAAGAAAAGGCGACGGGATTGATCAGCGACGCCGTCAGGCCGACGCCGATGGAAAAGATCATGGTGCCATGGGCGATCCGCTGGCCGCCGGGCAAGGTTTTGGCGAATTCCGCGTCCATGTGGTGCGGGAAGAAGTCGCCCGTATGCCCGGCATGGACCACGAAGTCGGTCTCGGTGATCGTACGGCCTGTGCTCAACCTGACATGGCCGAGTTCATAGTCTTCGAAATGGATTGTCTGTTCCAACATCGTCAACGTCCGGGAAGTGGCGCGATCGCGGTTGCAGGCCGCGCGCTGGATTGGTAGGCGGCCTCGACCAGCGCCATCGTCTGCCAGGCGTCGTCGACTGCGCCGATCAGCTGCTCGTCCTCGCCACTAACGAAGCGTTGCAGGTTGGCCATGCGATTGGCAAAAGCGTCTGGGAACCAGGCGCCGTTGAGCGGCACCTCCACCCATTCCGTGCCACCGGCTGGCCGGATCCACAGTTCGTCGGGCTCGCCGCGCGGATAGTCGAGATTGACGCCCAGCTTGACGTATGCCGCCCCCTCGGTTCCCGAGATACGGAACTCGCAGGCCTGGAACTTGCGGCCGAAATCATGGTCGTGATTGACCGAAAGCACGCAGCGCACCTGGTCGCCGTAGTCGAGAATGGCGGCCGTGCGGGTCTGCGCCACCTCATGATTGGGATGGCCGATCGTCTTGGCGTGCACACCGTCGGGATTGCCGAGCAGTCCGCGGATCAGGTCGAGATAATGGATCGAGTGCATGGCGATCTCGATCCGCGGCAACCCTTTGAGGAACGGCCAGAGACCCCAGGGCGTGGCAAGTGCAAGCCACGCATCGAAGTCGACGATCTGGCCGAGATAGCCTTTTTCGATCGCGTCGCGCAGCGCCAGCATCATCGGGGCAAAGCGAAGCTGGAAATTGACTGCCGCCTGCAATTGCCGGTCACGGCAGATGTTGAGGATCTCCGTGGCTGCTGCCAGATCTGCGCCCATCGGCTTCTGGATCAGGGCGCCCGATCCTACTGGCAGTTTCGACAGGATTGCAGCATGCGCTGCCGGCGGCGTCGCCAGATCGAAGATCGCATCTGGGATTGCCAGCGCCTCGGTCTCGGTCGCAAACGCTCGGATGCCCCATTCGGCAGCAAGCGACGCCGCCTTCTTGACATCGGGATCGAAGATGCCGGCGACGGGAAGGCCTGCCTTGCGATAGGCCGGAAGATGCGCATCACCGACAATGCTGCCGGCGCCGAAGATGACGATCGGGCGCGGTTTTTCGGGTGTCGGCCAGGATTGCTGCAGCGACGTCGGATCGAACTGGTCAGTCACGATGCAAGACCTTTCCGTCGTGGTGGAAGACTTCCTCCATCATCGCCCACCACTCTCCATCCCCGCGCGTTTCGAGCGGCTTCTGGCATGGCATGCACACCGACCACCATTCCTGGTTCTTCGGGTGCGCGGCCATCCTGGCCATGTCGGCTGCGAAATCCTCGCCGATATATTCCCAGTAGCCGAACAGCAGGTTTTCCGGCTCCTTGAGGAAGATCGAGTAATTCGTGATGTTGCACTCGGAGATCAGCGCGAGGATCTCCGGCCAGACGGCAGCGTGCAGCGTCTTGTATTCGGCGATCTTGTCGGGCTGAAGACCGATCACCATTCCCATTCGTTGCATGGCGGCCTCCCTACTTCACGAATTCCCGGGTGAACTCGTTGATCGAGCGCGCCTTCACGGCATCCCAGTCCCAAGCAATGCCGATGCCGGCTTCAGATGGCGCGATGGCGCGTCCGTTACGGATCTCCATGCCCTTGGTCGTCAGTTCATCGAGTTGCGGAATGTATTCGACATATTTGCCGTTCGGCACGGCGCAGACAAGGCTGACATGCAGTTCCATCAGGAAATGCGGGCAGACCGGAATATCGAAAGCCTCAGCAGCGTGCGCGACCTTCAACCAAGGCGTGATGCCGCCGATGCGGGCGACGTCGACCTGGACGATCGAGCAGGCCCCCTTCTGCATGTACTCACGGAAATGCCGGATCGAATACATGGATTCGCCGACGGCGATCGGGGTCGGGGTCGAGCGTGTCAGGCGGATGTGGCCGTCGAGATCGTCGGCCGGCAGCGGCTCCTCGATCCAGGCGAGATCCAGCTCCTTCAGCCGAGCGGCCCGGCGGATCGCCTCGTCAACGGTAAAACCCTGGTTACAGTCGGTCATGATCTCGAAGCCATCGCCGAGCGCTTTGCGCATCGCCGAGAGGCGATCATAGTCCTCGGAGCCGTGCGGCTTGCCGATCTTGACCTTGGAGCCGGAAAAACCCTTGGCCTTGGCCTGAAGCGCATCCTCGACGAGGGCTTCCTTTTCGATATGCAGCCAACCGCCTTCGGTGGTGTAGAGCGGGCAACTGTCCTTGGCGCCACCGGCAAGCTTCCAGAGCGGCAGCTTCTGTTTCCGTGCGCGCAGGTCCCAAAGGGCGGTGTCGACGGCAGCGAGTGCCAGCGCCGTTATCGGGCCGATCGTCGTCGCATGGGTGGCAAATTCCATCTTGTGCCAGATGGCTTCGATGCAATCGGCGTCCTCGCCGATCAGGATCGGAACGAGGTGGTCGGACAGCAGGCGCATGACGGAGGATCCGCCCGTGCCGATCGTGTAGCTGTAGCCCGTCCCGGTCGCGCCGTCGGAATCCGTGATCGTGACGATCGGCGTTTCCTGGCTGACGAAGCTCTGGATCGCGTCGGTCCGCTTCACCTTCGGCTGCAGATCGACCATACGCAGTTCAATTTTCTCGATCCTTGCCATGTCAGCCTTCCAGAGCCTTTCCTGTCTCGATGTCGAAGAGATGGGCGCGCGAGAGATCGAAGCTCATGCGCACGCTTTCGCCTGAGCGAAGCGGACGCGGATTGAGCATGCGCGAAACCCAGTCGCGGCCATTGAATTGGATGAACACCAGCGTCTCGTTGCCGAGCGGCTCGGTGATGGTGACGGGCAGCTCAACCTCGTGCACGGCAGCGGCATCGCCGGCATGGAGGCCGTGGCCCGTGGGGTAGATATCATCGGGGCGCAGGCCGAATGTGACCTTCTGGCCGGCGCGGAGCGCGCCGACAAACCGCGGCGGGATGGGCAGACGGACGCCGGTCGCAAACACCAACTGGCCATGGTCGACCACGGCCTCGTCCATGTTCATCGGCGGCGAGCCGATGAAGCCGGCAACAAACTTCGTCGCGGGCTTCTGGAACACTTCCTCCGGCGTCCCGACCTGCTCGATATGGCCATCGCGCATGATGACGATACGATCGGAAAGCGTCATCGCCTCGACCTGGTCATGCGTCACATAGATCATCGTCGCCTGCATGCGGGCATGCAGCTTCTTGATTTCGGTGCGCACCTGGGTGCGCAGCTTGGCGTCGAGGTTGGACAGCGGCTCGTCGAACAGGAAGACGTCGGGCTGGCGCACGATCGCGCGGCCCATCGCCACGCGCTGGCGCTGACCGCCGGAAAGTTGCGACGGGCGACGCTCCAGCAGATGGCCGAGATCGAGAATGGTCGCAGCCTCATCGACGCGCGCCTTGATGTCGTCAGTGGAGCGGCCGGCGATCTTCAGCGAGAAACCCATGTTCTCGGCGACCGTCATATGCGGATAGAGCGCGTAGGACTGGAAGACCATCGAGATGTTGCGGGCGCGCGGCGGCAGGTCGTTGACCTTGCGGCCACCGATCTCGATGGCTCCGCCGCTGACATCTTCGAGGCCGGCGATCATGCGCAGCGTCGTCGATTTGCCGCAACCGGACGGGCCGACCAGGGCGATGAACTCGCGGTCCTTCACCTCGAGATCGATGCCGTGAACGACTTCGAGCGCGCCATAGCGTTTGACCAGTTTCCTGAGGGTGACAGGAGCCATGAATGTTATCCTTTCACCGCGCCGAAGGTGAGGCCCGAAACGAGGTGCTTTTGAATGATGAAGGTGAGCGTGAGCGCCGGGACGATCATGACCACGGCGAGCGCGCACATACCGCGCCAGTCGATCGTGAACTCGGCGGTGTAGTCGAGCAGGCCGACGGGCAGAGTTTTCGAGTTGACCGAGCGGGTGATCTGCGAGGCCAGAGCATATTCATTCCAGGACGTGAGGAAGGCGAAGATGCCCGCGGAGGCAATGCCGGGGCCAGCAAGCGGAAACTCCACCTGCCAGAATGCCTGCCAGGGTGTGCAGCCGTCGATCTGGGCGGCTTCCGCCAGATCCTTCGGTACCTGACGGAAGAAGCCGTCGATCAGCCAGATAGTGAAGGGCACGTTCAGCGCGACATAGGTCAGGATCAGCGAGAAATGCGTGTCGATGATGCCGGTGCGGGCATAGATCATGAAGAGCGGGAGGGACAACGCGATGCCGGGAACGGCGCGCGTCAGCATGAAGCCGAGGAAAATCGCCGACTTTGCCTTGAAGCGGTAACGGGCAAAGGCATAACCACCGGCCATGCCGATCGCCAGAGCGATCACCGTCGACGTGACGGAGATGATGAGAGAGTTGCGGAAGTAGTCCCAGACGGGAACCCCGCCCTGCCCGGCGCCGGCGAACATGGCGCGGTAGGCATCCAGCGAAATGCTTTCCGGGATCCAGACCGGCGGCTTTGCCATGATCTCGACGGTCGGGCGCAACGACGACAGCACGATCCAGAGGCCCGGCAGGCAGATCACGGCCATTGCGAGAAACAGCCCGATCAGATGCGCCGTCTTCAGGAGGCGCCGGCGCAGGCGATGTGACGAATTGATATCCATTACCACTCGGCTCCGATCTGCTGGCGCGCGGCGGCGAGCTTGCGGAAGAAATAGACGGTGAAGACGATCGACAGCAGGATGGCGACATAGGCCATGGCGTTGGCCATCCCCATGCGGGCGTCGGCGTAGGCCGTGCGGCCGATCAGGGTCCACAGAAGCTCGGTGCGCTTGGCCGGGCCGCCATCGGTCATGATCTTCACGATGTCATAGGCGCGGGCGACGTCGAGCGAGCGGATCGTCATGGCGATGAAGGCAAAAGGCATGAGATAGGGCCAGGTGACGTAGCGGAATGTCTGCCATGGCGTGCAGCCATCGACATGCGCCGCCTCGACCGGGTCCTTCGGCATCGCCAGAAGACCGGCAAGAATGAGGATCGCGAAGACCGCGGTCGACGACCAGACCTCGGCAATGATGATCGAGATCAGCGCGAGGTTGCCGTCAATCAGCCAGGGGATGGCGCGGTCCGTCAGCCCGAGCGACTGCAGCGCATTGTTCACGAAACCGATGTTGTCGTTGAACATGAATTTGAACTGGAAGCCGACGAGCACCGGTGAAAACATCATCGGGAACATCATGATGGTGCGCAGCAGCCGCTGGCCGTGGGTGGCCTTGTTGACAAGGAGCGCGAGGCCGAGGCCAAGCAGCATCTCCGTGTTCAGTGCGACGGTGAGCAGAAGGACGGTGCGGCCGAAAGCGACCCAGAAATCCCAGTTGCTCAGCACGGTGATGTAGTTGCGCAGACCGACGAAGATCCAGAGCGATTCAGGCTTGGTCAGCCGGAACGGCGTGAAGCTCGAATAGAAGGAGAAGAGCAACGGCACCACGATGACCGCTGCCAGCACGACAAAGGCCGGTAGCAGCAGAAGGACCGGTGCGGACAGTTTCTTGAGCTTCATCAGGCATTCCTGAGGGTGACATCACAGTGCCGCGCGTCAGATATGACGCGAAAAAGACGCTGCAAGGCATTAAACTTGCTGCATAATCCTTCCTGACCATTTCCGATCCAGGGAGTTACGCAGTAAATGACGAAGGCGGCGCCGACACCTTGGTATCGGCGCCGCCTTCCTGTCTCTACTCAGAGCTTTCCTGCGTCTTCCAGGATGCCGGTCGCCTTTTCGGCGGCAGTGTCGAGCGCTTCCTTCGACGTCTTGTCGCCGAGGATGGCGGCCTGGAGTTCAGGATAGACGGCGTTGGAGATTTCGATCCATTCTGCAGTCTGCGGAACCGGGAATGCATGCTTTGCCGCTTCCTGGAAAGCCTGCAACACCTCGGTCTTGTAGGCATCGCCCTCGGCGGCCTTGATGTTGTATTCCCAGACGGCGGTGCGCGTCGGCAGCGGACCGGTCGCCGATTCCAGCTTCTGGCTATCCTCGTTGGTCAGCCACCAGACGAGCGAAGCTGCCGCTTCCTTGTTGGCGCAGTCCTCGGTGACCGAGAAGCCGTGGTGCCCGGACCAGCCCGTGCGCTTGCCCGAGGAACCTGCCGGCTGAACCTTGACGCCGACATTGCCGGCAACCTTCGACGACTTCGGATCGTTGAAGAAGCTCGCCCAGCCAGGCCAATCGAGATTGACGGCGATCGAGCCGGAAGCAAAGCCCTGGCCGAGATCGTCCCAGAGGTAGTTGGTCGTGCCCGGAGGAACGGCCTTGTCCTTGTAGAGCTTGACGAACCAGTCGAGCGCCCGGATGCCGGCTTCGGAATTGAAGGCCGGACGTCCATCCTTGTCGAGGTATTCGCCACCTTCGGCGACCAGCATTTCATAGAAGCGGCCATTGATGGCCTCTTCCTTGCCGGCAAACTGCGTACCGTAGAAGTTCGGCGGGGCCGCGAAGAATTCTGCCTGGTCGCTGACCTGCGCCCAGGTATCCGGCGGCGTGAGGTCGTAGCCGTATTTTTCCTTGAAGGCGGCCTTCTTGGCATCGTCCTGATAGAGGCTCTTTTGATAGTAGAGCGCCGACACGTCGAACTGCGCGCGTGGAAGCATGACGAGCTTGCCGCCGAGCGTCGAGGCGTCGATGACAGCCGGCACGAACTTTGCGATTTCTTCCGGCGGAAGCAGTGCCAGGAGATCGGTATAGATGTCGGGGTATTGCGGGGCGAAGGAAGAGTGGTTGGAACCGACGCACCAGCTGATACCGCCCGTGGCGATATCCGACTTGATCTCCTTGTCGAGTTCGAAGTGATTCTTCTTCGACAGGATATTGACCTTGGCGCCGGTCGCCTTCTCCCATTCGGCGATGCGCTCATAGAGCCTTTCGTATTGCTGTCCGCCGATCAGCTTGGCGTCGATGGTGACACCTTCGAACTTGCCGGGCAGTTCCGCGGCGCTGGCCGCTCCCACTGCGCAGGCAAGCATGATGACTCCGGCCGAGACGCCGGAAAGCAGCCTGTTCATAACCTCTCCTCCACTGTAGCGCGCCCTCATCCCGGCCCGCATTTCTCATTTGTGAGAAACTAATTCATATACAAACAACAATTTTATCACTCGTCAAGGGTGAACTTTCTTTTGTCGGCGGCTTTCTCTGCGTATATGGATATCGATATTCACTAAGGAGGACGCCCATGGACACCGAAGAGTCCGATCGCTACCGCGCCCCCGCGCTGGACAAGGGACTTGATATTCTCGAACTGCTGGCGAGCGTCGATGGAGGCCTGACGCAGGCGGAAATATCGAAAAGGCTCAATCGGAGCCCGAACGAATTCTACCGGATGCTCGACCGGCTCGTGCGCCGCGGCTACGTCACGCGAATCGATGGCGATCGCTATTCCCTGACGTTGAAGCTTTTCGGCCTGGCCCAGCTTCACGCACCAGTGCGGCGGCTGGCCTCCTATGCGACGCCACTGATGCGCGATCTTGCCCAGCGGTCGAAGCAGGCCAACCAGTTGGCCGTGTTCGATCGCGGCTCGGCCGTGGTCATCGCCCAGCAGGAAGCGCCTGATTACTGGGGTATCTCAATCAGGGTCGGCTCGCACATCAGCCTGTTCGATACTGGCTCCGGTCACATCCTGCTCGCCTTCCGCACGCCGGAGGAGCGGGAAATGATGATCGCCGAGCACGCGCGCAGCAAGGACGAGATCTTGCTTGGTCCGGAATTCTATGCCCGGCTCGACCAGATCCGCGAGCGTGGCTACGAAATGATGGCAAGCGCCCAGACGGCCGGCGTCTACAACCTCTCGGCGCCCATTCTCGGGCCTGACGGCCGTGGCATCGCGGCATTGACCATTCCCTATATTGCGCTGGTCAATGCGCCATCTGCGCCTGATATCACCGAGACGATCTCGCTCCTGCGCAGCGCGGCAACACAGCTTTCGGTGCTCGCGGGATCGGATGTGGCGCAATCGTCGGAATGAGCAGGTGCCGGATCTACGGTCGGCACACGACGTCCGCGATCGCTGCATACTGTCAATTTCTTATTTGAATGATCTCTTCTCGTGTGAGAGTGTGAGGCGTACGGAGGAGACAGCATCGTGATCGTCGACACCCATCTGCATCTCATCAACAAGTCCGCGTTGACCTATCCCTGGCTGACGGGCGTCCCGGCGCTGGATCGCGATTTCCTCTATTCGACCTATGAGGCGGAGGCTCGGCGTGTCGGCATCGAGACGGCGTTGCACATGGAGGTCGATGTCGACCCAGGCGAAATGGAATTGGAGACGTCAGAAGTTCGGCAACTCTCGCAAAGAGCGGGCAGTCTGCTCAAGGGGGCAATTGTCGCATGCCGCCCGGAAGAGGACGGCTTTGCCGCCTATCTCGAACGGCAGCAGGGCGACCCCCTCGTCAAGGGGTTTCGCCGTGTCCTGCATGTGGTCCCGGACGATCTGTCGGAAGGTTCCCTCTTCCGCGAGAACATCAAGCGGCTTGGCGGTAGCCGGTTTACCTTCGATCTCTGCGTCCTGCCGCACCAGATCCCCAAAGCGATTGCCCTTGCCGATCTCGTGCCCGATCTGCAGTTCGTGCTCGACCATTGCGGCGTTCCCGATATCCGCAACGGCGCCGAACATCCCTGGCGTGACCATATGCGCGAGATCGCAAAGCGGCCGAACGTGGTTGCCAAGATATCCGGCGTCGTCGCCTATGCGGATGAAAGCTGGAATGTCGAGACGCTACGACCTTACGTCGAGCATGCGATCGCTACTCTCGGCTGGGACCGCGTCGTCTGGGGCAGCGATTGGCCCGTCTGCACGCTCGGCGCCAACCTTTCAACCTGGGTTGCGACCACTCACGCGTTGCTGGAGCACTGCAGTCCGGACGAGCGGACAAAGCTGCTGTCGGCAAACGCACGTCGAATCTGGAATCTCGCGTAAGGAAGCAACGCGGCCCATTGTGGCCACCCACCCTCACGACAAAGCCTGAAACCGCTAGGTCGGCCTTTTTTTGCTGAACACCGGAGATGAGCCGATCGCTTATCTCCGGTGTTTCTCTTTACGCCGCCGCGAAGCTTTCGGTGAAAAGCCGGTTGAGATCGTCAACGACCTGTCGCGCCTTCTCCTTGCGCAATAGCCCGTCATTGATGCGATCCGAGGCCGCCTGCTGGAACGGCATGTAACCATCGTGTCGGGGACGCACCCAGGCGGTTTCGAGCGTCGCACGGGTCGCGCGATAAAAGTTTGATGTCGCCGCGTTCACCGCATCGTCGTCCCAGGCGTCGCCGTGTCCCGGCTGTCCGCCGCCAAAGGCGTAGGCCTGGCGCTGGACCGCACCGCTTGCAACCCAATAGGCAAAGTCGGTCGCGGCGTCGATGGACGACGAGAAGCCGGAGACGGCAATGCCCGTTCCGCCAAGCGCCGAACCGCTTGGGCCATGCTGGCCGGCGACCGGAATGTCGCCAAACCGGATGAGCGACGGCCGGAAACCGGCAACCGAGTAGCTGACGTAGCCGTAGATTAACGGCGCGCAGGCGGCTTTTGCCTCCGGGGCCGACATCGCCTCCAGCACCGCGATCGGATCCATCGCGAAGCAGGCGGGGTCGATCAGCGATACAAGCTCGGAGAGCATCTCGAAGGCGGCAACGCCTCCGTCACGGTCCACCAGGTCCGCTTGTCCGCTCACTGCGCAGGGGTGACCGAGATTGCCGCAGAGCGTGTAGAAGCTCATCAGCGAATGCGGCGGTCGCAGCGGCAGCAGCACCGCACCCTTGCGCGCGAGGTCCAACATGCCGGACCAGCTCGAAACACGCTCTCCGAGATCAGGGCGCCAGGCCTGGACCTGTGCCGCGGCATCGATCGGAAAGGCCCATTGGCGCCCGTTCCAGCTGTAACTCGGATAGGATTGCCCGACCGACCCGGCTGCAAGCACGGAACGTTCCGCTTCTCGACCGGCCACATCAAGAGGCGCAAGGCACCCTTCATTGGTGATCTGCCCGACATGCGGGTGATCGATAACGATCAGATCGTATGCCTTGGCGAGCTCCTCGACCGGATAGGTCTCGAAATCCTGCAGCGAGCGCTTCTCCCAATGGATGGCAACCCCGGTCTTTTCCTGCCAGAGTCTCGAACACGCCACCATGGGGTCGTAACCGCGTGGATGGCTCCACGTCATGCCCTTGAGGGTGACGGTCATAGGCCGAACTCCTTGCGGATCGATGCACTGTGTTCGCCGATTCTCGGGGCAGCGCGATCGACCTGGGCGCGCCGACCGTTGACCCGCAGCGGCGAACGCGTGGTCAGGATTGACACGTCGTCTTCGCGGTTGACCGTCTGCAGCATGTCAAGGGTGCGGAAGCCGTCGCTTTCCAGCAGTTCGTTCCAGTTGAGCACGCGAGCGCACCAGATGTCGGCCGGCTCGAGCACGGCCAGCCAATGGTCCACCGTGTTTTCGCCGATGCGCTCGGCGATCAGGGCCTTGATCTCGTCTCTTGCGGAAAACCACGAAGACGGGTCGTCGCAATAGGGTGCGAGCTGCGGCATCTCCAGGAGGTCGGCAAGTTTCGAGATCGGCGTCATCGCGATGGCGAGGTAGCCGTCCTTGGCGGGGTAGACCCCGTAGGGCGCCGACAGATAGGCGTGTGCGCTGCGGAAATCCGAGCGCTTCGGCAGCCGCCTGCCGTCGTTGAGATGGGTCGTCAGCACCTCGAACTGGAAGTCGACCAGTGCTTCGAGCAGGCTGGTTTCAATCAGGCTGCCCTTGCCGGAGATGCCGCGGCGGACGAGGCCGGCAAGAATGCCCTGGGCGGCTGCAGCGCCGGCAAGCATATCGCCAATGGCAAGACCGAAGGGGACCGGCCCTTGTGCTTCGTCGCCATTCAGCCACATGACGCCGGAACGTGCCTGCGCCAGCAGGTCCTGACCGGGCCGCTTGACCCAGGGACCCTCCTCCCCATAACCGCTGATCGAAGCGTAGACGATGCGCGGGTTGATCGCCCGAACGGCCTCGTAGTCGAGGCCCAGCCGTTGAATGACGCCGGGTCGGAAGTTCTGGATCAGGACGTCGGCCTTGGCGAGCAGCGCCTTCAGCGCCGCCACATCGGATTCGTCCTTGAGGTCGATTGCCAGACTTTCCTTGGCGCGATTGATCGCGTGGAAGATGGTGGAATCGCCACCGATCTCGGTGTCGCTGAGATAGAGGCGGCGCGATAGATCGCCGCCATCCGGGCGCTCGATCTTGATGACGCGCGCGCCCAGGTCCATCAGCCGTAGAGAGCAATAGGGACCGGAGAGAAACTGGCTCATGTCGACGACGACAAGGCCGGCCAAAGGCAGTTCGTTTTCCTCGTGCATCGCTGTTCTTATTTCTCTGTCTTGCCGACGAAGTCAGCCGGATTGTTGTACTTCACCGTCTGCAGATGCTCGCAGTAGAGCACCAGCTCACCCTCGTTCTTGAAGACCTGATAACTGGCTCGGATCAGGCCCAGCTCCTTGTAGCGCGGTGTTTTGTCCATGTTGGTGCGGATCGTGTAGATCGTGTCGCCCAGAAAGACCGGCTTGATGAAGCGCAGCTTGTCATAGCCGTAGGAAAAAGCGTTGACGCAGTTGGTGGCGACGAGGCCGAGGCCGGCCGAAAAAACGAAGGCGCCAGCCACCAGTCGGCGGCCGAAGATGCCTTCCCGTTCCGCGAACATCTGATCCTGGACATAAGGGTGGATGTCGACGACCAGCGTGTTGAACAGGTGGCTGTCGCTCTCGGAGATCGTCCGGCGCAACGAGCGGATGCGCTGGCCGACCGGCCAATTCTCGTAAAACCAGTTTTCGGCATTCCACACCGGAAGGGCAGCGTGATCCTCCGGCATGTCGGTGGGGCGTGTCGTAGACACGCCAACGGTTGGCGAGAATTCATTCATGAGAAAACCCTGCGCTGGCTCGTATCCGCATTGGCAGCTGGCAGCGAGTGGTCGCGCTTATCATATGGGCGCGGCTGTGCTGGTTGGGCATTATCTCCTCCATGAATTTTCTTATGTAAAGATACTGTTCACATATGGAGGCTTTTTGCAAGATGCAAATGACCATTGCGCCCGGCCTGATCTGCCGGCCAAGAAAGCCATGGATCGAAAGAAACGCTGCAGAGCCGGTGAGTGAAAAATGGTGCCGTCCCAAGCGGCGCAGGATGCGAAATCTATCGGGTGGTCTTGCGGATGCGGCTCACCTTCTCGTCGCGAGGCTTGGATGCCTGAGGTTGAGGGCCGGGTTGCTCTTCCTCCTCAACTACCGCTTCGAGCCTGCCGACGACGGAAAGAACAAGAAAGGCGGATCCTGTCGCAAAGGCAGCGATGATCCAGTGGCCGAAGCCGAGAGCGAGGCCAATGGCGCCCGCCAACCACAGACTACCGCCGGTCGTCAGGCCCTGGACCTGTCCGCGCGACAGTACGATGGTGCCCGCCGCAAGAAAGGCGACGCCCGCGGTGACCGCTTCAACGACGCGCAAGGGATCGATCCGGACCCGCTCGTCTATGAAGCCCTTCATATAGACGCTTTCAAGCGAGATGACTGCAAAGGTGCAGGCGGCGAGGCAGACGAGCATGTGCGTCTTGAGACCGGCCGGGCGGGCTTTGGCTTCACGCTCGAAGCCAATGATCGAGCCCATCAGCAGGGCCCCGAGAATGCGCGCGAAGATGACCGGATAGGGAATCTGCGACGGCGGAAACATGTCTGCTACGATTTGCTCCATGCGGAACCAACGCGAGTGCTTCGCATTGGTTCCGCATGATGGCGCCGCCTTCCGCCCGGTGGGCGGCGCCGTCGAGCGGCCCGTCCCCGCCCGCTCGTTTCAGTGTGGCTTTGCTTTAGTTGCCGAGTGCTGTGAATGCGGCGTCCAGCCGTTCCTGCGCCTTCTTCGGGTTCTTGGCGCCCTTCGCCGCTGCGAGGTTGGCCGGGCTGTCGCCGACCTGAACCACGCCGACCATGCCCATGCCGTAGTGCGGCGTGCATTTCACGCCGTAGATGCCGGGTGCAGTGAAGGTCACCTTGTAGTTTTCGTTGATTTTGCTCTTGAATGCCTCTGCGCCATCCGGGATCATGCCCTTGATCGTTTCGACGTTGTGGCCCTTGTCGGTCGGGATGAACGTCACCGTGTCGCCGGCCGCAACCTTCAGCGACGCAGGTTCAAACACCATCGCGCCTTCCTTGCCCTTGTTGAGCATGTGCACTTCGAAATCCGCGGCGGTTGCGGGCGCAGCGATAAGCATGACCGCCATTGCGAGGCCCAATCCGCTCTTGATTGCTTTCAACATCGTCTTCTCCGTTTGACCGAGCAGCCCGTGCTTGGGTTGTTCGCCGCAGTATTAGTCCGAAGGCCGTGCACCTAATTTGATGCGCGTCAAATTGGATGCGGATTCCCGGCGACGGTGAATTGACACTAAATAGGACTCCTATATATATCAGGAATGGCAAAGAACACGACGACACCGCCTGCAATTATCGACCGCATAGGCGACGGGTTCGCACGGATAGCGACGGCGATGCGGACCGAAGCATGGACGGCCGCCGACGTGATCGGGTTGAACCCGACACAACTGCAGATCCTGATCTTTCTGGTGGGCCGTGGCAAAGCTGGCATGCGCGTCAAACAGATCGCAGCCCATCTCGGCGTCAGCCAACCGACTGCGACGGATTCGATCAATGCACTGACGCGCAAGGGTTTTGTCGAGAAGCTGGCGGACCCTTCGGATGCGCGGGCCGTAGCGGTGGCCGCGACGGCCGAAGGCGAGGCCGCCGTGCGCCGCGCCGGCATGATTGCCTCGGCGACAGACGCTGCCTTTGCGTCGCTATCGACGCTCGAACAGGAAGATCTGCTGCTTCATCTGGTCAAGATCATCCGCACGCTGCAGGCGTCCGGCGCCATCCCGGAACAACGCATGTGTGTGAACTGCCGATACTTCCAGCCCAATGCCTATCCGGGTTCGAAAGAGCCGCACCATTGCGCCTTCGTCAACGCACCGTTTGGCCAAGCGGATTTGCGCATCGATTGCGGCGAATACGAAACGGCAGACGCCTCAAGCCAGGCCGCCGCCTGGAAGATATTCAACCGTGGCGCGGCCTGAGGTGGGGCAGATGCAATGAAGTACACCACCGACCCATCATTTGTTTCGACCAATGGACCGGCGCTGCCACGCCCCAGCGTGCTGACGTCGGCACCAGGACAAACCGCTTCACCCTCGGGACCAAAGGATTTCACCGCATTCAAGCGCGCTTTCGGCCCCGATGATGTCGGCGCCGGCCCGTCGACTGCCATCGGCGGACCGGCATTTTCTCCCTCCACGCAAATAGAAAGAGAAAACCATGAGCAGAATTAATCTAGTTGACCCCAAGACGGCAACCGGTGCCAGTGCAGAACTGCTGGGCAGCATCCACGCGGCCTTCGGCGCGACACCGAACATGTTCAAGGCGGTGGCCAATTCCCCGGCGGCACTTGCCAGCATGTGGGGTTCGTTCGGCGCGCTTGGCAATGGCCGGCTCGGCGCCAAACTCGGCGAGCAGATTGCCGTCGCCGTCGCTGACCGCAATGATTGCCACTATTGCCTGGCGGCGCATACGGCTCTCGGCCGCAAGGCCGGCGCGACAGCGTAGGACATGGCTGACGCCCAACGCGGCCACTCCGCTGATCCGAAGACCGCGGCGGTGCTTTCATTCGTCCGCATCCTGGTCGACGAACGCGGTCAGGTCTCGGATGCTGACGTCAAGGCGTTGCGCAATGCCGGCTTCGACGATCAGGACATTGTCGAGATCATCGCGCACGTGGCGCTCAATCTCTTCACCAACTACATCAACGTGGCCCTCGCCGTGCCGGTCGATTTCCCCGGCGTCAAGCTCGTGCGCGAAGCGGCCTGACATCCCGCCGGGCAGGTCCTGCCTGCCCGGCCCCTCCCAAAAGGAATGGCCTCATGATCGCTGATCTCTCAAATCAGGCGCCGGAACTGGACGTGAGCAACTGGTTCAACACCGCAACGCCGCTGAGCCTCGGCATGCTGCGCGGACGCGTCGTCTTCATCCACGCCTTTCAGATGCTTTGCCCCGCCTGCGTATCGTACGGATTGCCGCAGACCCAGCGCGTGCAGCGGCTGTTTCGCGACACCGATCTCCAAGTGATCGGCCTGCACACGGTTTTCGAACATCATACGGCGATGGGTCCGGAGGCCCTCAAGGCGTTCATCCACGAATACCGTCTAAGCTTTCCGATCGGCGTCGACGCGGCATCACCCGATACGCCGATACCGCGCACGATGCAGGGCTACGGCATGCGTGGCACGCCCACGACCATCATCATTGGCCGCGACGGCAAGGTCCGCCACCATCGATTCGGGATCGAGGACGATCTGCTCGTCGGAGCTTGGCTGGCGACAGCACTTGCAGAACCGCTGCCGGCAACGACTGTGCCGGTGGACATCGCCGGCTGCACGACTGACGGCTGCGCAATTCCCGATGAGATTTCACGTCGAATAGAGACAGGAAAGCGATGACACTGAAATCGGCCCTGGTGATCAGGCATGTTCATTTCGAGGATCTCGGCACCTTTGCCGCTCCCCTTCGCGCTGACTACGGGATAGAATACCGCGATGTCGGAACCGCCGATTTTCTGGATTTCGCGCCGGACGCCCCCGACCTTGTCGTTGTACTCGGCGGACCGATCGGCGCCTACGAGGACCGGACCTACCCGTTTCTGCAGCGGGAGGTCGAGGTGCTGGCAGCACGACTGAAGACCGGTCGGCCGACCCTCGGCATCTGCCTTGGCGCGCAACTGATTGCGCGCGCAAGCGGCGCGCGGGTCTTTCCATTGGGGATCAAGGAGATCGGTTTCGACCCGATCAGCCTTAGCGAGGCCGGCCGTGCTTCTCCGCTTCGTCATCTGGATGGCGTGCCGATGCTGCATTGGCACGGCGATACCTACGATCTTCCCGCCGGCGCCACTTTGCTGGCGTCGACCCCAAAGACCGTGCAGCAGGCGTTTTCCATCGGCAACAATATTCTCGGGCTTCAGTTTCACCCCGAGGCGGATGCGGGAGTGGCGTTTGAGCGGTGGCTGGTCGGTCACGCCTGCGAGCTGGTGGCGGCAAAGATCGACATCGGAAAACTTCGCGACGATGCGACGCAATACGGGGCCACACTAGCGACGGCCGCCGACTCGATGATGACGGCATGGTTGGAGCAGTTGCATGCGGCCTGAGCAAATAAAGCCGATTGCCCTCAATGCATTGCTGGTGGGTTCACTGACCGCCATCGATGAACGCGGGACGCAAAGCGGTATCGACAAGAAGCCGGTCGCCGGGGCGTTGCACCTGTCGCCGACCGGCTTCGTTGGCGATCACCAGGGCGACCTTAAACGACACGGCGGCATCGAGAAGGCTGTGCACCACTACCCCGGCGATCATTACCGGCTCTGGCGGTCGGAGATCGGCCCGGCAGCGGTTCTCGATCACCCTGGAGCGTTCGGCGAAAACCTGTCGACATCCGGACTGACGGAAGATGATGTGGCCGTCGGAGATCGGTTTCGCCTGGGCCGTGCCCTGCTCGAAGTCAGCCAGGGCCGGCAGCCGTGCTGGAAACTGAACAAGCGCTTCAGTCAAAGCGACATGGCCCGCCGTGTCCAGCAATCCGGTCGCACCGGATGGTACTACCGCGTGATCGAGGAAGGGCGCGTTTGCGCGGAAGACGCCCTCGCTCTGGTCGAGCGCCGATACCCGACTTGGACCATCAGGCGACTCTGGCATTACCTCTACGTCGACACGATGAACCGGGACGCCCTTCAGGAGATTGCCAACCTCGATATCTTGCCGACGAACTGGCGCGACTACGCGATCAAGCGGCTGGCGACCCGCAAGGTCGAGGACTGGACGCGGCGTCTTGAGGGCCAGCACGAAGGGTAGATGTGGCCCCGGCTTGCTTGCCCGGCAAACGTAGAAAGCCTGCTCTGTGTCAGGCGATTTGCACCGCAGGCCTCGACCGGGACTGGCTTGCGAGACGCTGCGCGACCTGATGAGCGACGAAGATCGCATGATCATTCACCTGCGGCAGCCCCATCAACTCGCCGAATGTGCCGCGGGCAAGCGGGCCGGCGATGAAAAGCGCGTCGTCGCTTTTTCCGTCGCGGTCGGCTGCGCGGCTTTGTTCATCGCAGGCAAGGCCGAGGCCCACCCCATCCAGTTGCAAATGGCCAGCATCGGCCATATCGGCCAGCCAACCCTGGCTCCTGAGGATAGCCGTGTGCGCCGGGCCGGTGGTCACGACGCAGGCGTCAAATGTCATCTGCTCGCACTTGCCGGTATGACGGTGTCTAACCTCGGCGGTGATGGTCTCGCCGGCCCGGGCTATCTCTTTCACCGATCCGCCAAGAACCCTCACATCGCCGTGGTCAAGCCCTTGGCCGATGACCGCATCTATCTGTGGTGCGACCCGGAAGCGATGCACATCCCAATAGGGCCTCAGGTGGCGAACAAGTCGTTTTCGCTCCGGGATAGGTAGGGCTCCCCAGATTTCGCCGCCCTGGGCGCGCAACGCGTCGAAAACCGCGTGCCAGCTATGACCCGCCGTCGGCGCCTCCTGAACTGCCTGGCGTATCCTACGCAACAGCGAACGAGCGGTTCGCGAAGGATCGGTGACGAAATCGCCAAATGGCTCCTGCGCCGTTGTCGCGTGTCCCCTCGACCGAAGCCCCCGGCGGGAAAGGGCGGTGATCGGCCCTCGGTGGCCGTTTCGTCTGAGCGAGGCGATGACATCGGCCGAAGTCAGTCCGTTGCCGATCAGGAGGACGCGATCCTCCCCGCGGATTACGGATAGGGCGCCTGACAATGTCGAGTCGGCGACGAAACGTGGATGGCTGGCGAGCGCCTTGGCAATGTGCCGGGGTGCACACGGTGCCGGGTGGGTCGTGGCAACGATGGCGATGTCGGCCAGGATATCAGTTCCTCCATCGGCCGCGATCCGCCATTGCTCGCCCGTCCTGACGATCTGGGCCACCCGTTCGTGACAGTGCTGGACCTGACCGCTCCGAAGAAAAGGTGCGATGAAGTCGCCGACATAGCGGCCGAAGACCGCGCGCCGAGGGTAGAGATTCCCGTCTTCGGTCAGCGCATCCTGGTCGTCGCGCGGCTCACCTTCAGCGGCCAGCCAGTGCAGAAAATCGTCCGGCTCATCCGGTATCAGGCTCATGCGCGCCGCCGGTACGTTGATGCGATGCGCCGGATCGGAGGTGTCGTAGGCAAGACCGGCACCCAGGCGCCCCCGAGGCTCGAAGACGATGATATCGACCGCCTGACCGGTCGTGTTCTTGGCTAGGTTGGCGGCAACCGCCGCCCCGGTGAAGCCACCGCCGATGATTGCGACAACCGGTCGGCGGGGTCGACGCTTCACGATTGCGACACCTTTAGCTTGGGCCTGTGGTCGCCGGCAATGGTCTCGCCGAACGGACCGGTATTGATCGATGTTTCGCGCGCGGGAACCGCGTGACCCAGCGGCAGGTTTGGCAGCACGAGCTCGCCGAAGCGATAGGCCTCCTCCAGGTGCGGGTAGCCAGACATGATGAACGTATCGATGCCGATCTCGCGGTACTCTTCCATCCGCGCCTTGACCTGATCCGGATCACCGACAAGGGCGGTGCCCGCACCGCCGCGCACAAGCCCGACGCCGGCCCAGAGGTTGGGCGCCACCTCGAGCTTGTCGCGCCGGCCGCCATGCAACCGGCTCATACGACTTTGACCTACCGAATCCATACGCTCGAACACCTTTTGTGCCGCGGCGATCGTCTCGTCATCGACATATTGTATCAGGTCGTCGGTCGCCCGCCATGCTTCCTTTGCGGTCTCGCGCACGATCACATGCAGCCGGATGCCAAATGTAACTTCCCGGCCCTCGGCCTCGGCCAGTGCGCGCACTTCGGCAATCTTTCTGGCGACATCTTCCGGTGGCTCACCCCAGGTCAGATATTTGTCGATCGTTCTGGCCGCCACCTCCTGGCCCTTGCCCGAGGAACCGCCGAAATAGAGCGGCGGATGCGGCGTCTGCACCGACTGGAACAGCAGCTTGCCGCCTTCGATATCGAAATGTTTTCCCTTGAAAGTAACGTCTTCGCCGCGAAGGACTGATTTGTAGACGTTGAGAAACTCCTCGGTGACTTCGTAGCGCTCGCCATGCGACAGGTGGATGCCATCGCCCTTGTTTTCCGTCGGGTCGCCGCCCGTCACCACGTTGATCAGCAGCCGTCCCTCGGAAAGCCGGTCGAGCGTTGCCGTCATCCGGGCTGCCAGCATCGGTGAAAGCAGTCCAGGCCGCACCGCAATCAGGAAGCGCAGCTTCTCGGTCAAGGGTGCCAGGGCTGACGCCACCACCCAGCTGTCCTCGCAACTGCGGCCAGTGGGGATCAACACACCGTAGTAGCCCAGCGCATCGGCCGCCTGGGCGACCTGTTTCAGATAGTTGAGGTCGACATTGCGCCCTCCCCGTGATGTGCCGAGATAGCGGCTGTCGCCGTGAGTGGGCAGGAACCAGAGAACGTTGACTTTGTCAGGCGTGTTGCTCATGCGAATTCTCCTCGGACACGATCGACGGCAGGCGCCAGACAGGGCCGGCAGTCCAAAAAAGATAAACTCTATAAAATTTATTGACAATGAAAAATCCGGCGATCATTTTTGAGTAGAGGAAAAATTTTTTCCCGGATCGCGGCTTCACGACCGGGAAGCAGGTCAAATTTTTCGAGGATTTTGCCATGAACATCGCTCTCGCCGCTTCCAGTGCATTCACGACATCAAGTCATGCGATCGATCACCCTAACCCCATCACGCCATCGGAACTGAAATCCGCCATGCGCAACCTGTCGGGTGGCGTCTCGGTCATCACCGCCGGTATCGGCGACGATCGCACAGGCGCGACGGTAACGTCGGCAACGGCGCTTTCGGTCGATCCACCGACGATGATCGTCAACATCAACCGGACGTCATCCACCTGGCCGGTGATCGAGCGTTACCAGCATTTCTGCGTCAACATTCTCGCAAGCCAGCAGCAGCACGTGGCCGAGCGCTTCGCGGGCTTTGGTGGTCTCAAAGGCGCGGCACGCTACGGCGGCGCAGACTGGCGGACCCTCGTCAGCGGCGCTTCCGCCCTGAATGGGGCACTTGCCGCGATCGATTGCGAAGTCGAGGAGATCATCGAGCGTCATAGCCACGCCATCATCCTGGGACGGGTCCTGGCGATTGCGGCAGGCTCAGGCGAACCCGTCCTCTACCACAGCGGCCGTTACGGCAGTTTCCTGCCGTAACTGGAGGGGACCACGTTCGAGCGGGCAAAGATGATGCCCAATCGACCGAAGTTTGGAATGGCTTCATACCCCGTCGCACAAACGGGGTATTTTTTATCTCTATAAAATCCATGGGTTTTGAGATTATCAATACAGGCTCCACGACCGGGCCATCGGCAAACCGTTGAGGAGCAGGCAATGACAATAGCAAGACGTACCCTTCTGGTATCAACCGCAGCGCTGGTGTTGGCGACGCAGGGACTGCTTGCGGCTCAGGCCGCGGACACCACACTGACCATCGGTTATCAGCCGATCGTCGAGCCGTCGCGCGTGCCGCAGGCCGATGGCACCTATGAGAAGGTGACCGGCGCGAAAATCAACTGGCAGAAGTTCGACGGCGGCGCCGATGTCATCGCGGCGCTTGCATCCGGCTCGATCGATATCGGCTATGTCGGCTCGTCGCCGCTGGCGGCTGCGGCAAGCCGGGAACTGCCGTTCGAAACCATCTTCGTCGTCGGCCTGATCAGCGACGCGGAAGCCCTGGCCGTCAAGGGCGTAAGCAAGCCCGAAGAACTCGCCGGCAAGAAGATCGCAACACCCTTCGTGTCGACGGCTCACTACAGCCTGCTGACGGCGCTGAAGCACTGGAACATCGATCCTAAATCGGTGGAGATCCTCAACCTGCGCCCGCCGGAAATTGCGGCGGCCTGGCAGCGTGGCGACATCGACGGCGCCTATGTCTGGGATCCGGTGCTGTCCGAGATCAAGAAGACATCGACCGTCTTGGCCACCTCTGCCGACGTTGCCCAGTGGGGTGGCCCGACCTTCGATGCCTGGATCGTCAGCAAGAAATTCGCCGAAGAACATCCGGATATCGTCACCGGGTTCGTCAAGGTGACCGGTGATGCCTATGCCGACTACCGGGCCAAGCCGGAGACATGGAATGCCACATCGGAGCAGGCCGAAAAGATCGCCCGCCTGACCGGCGCCAAGCCGGAGGACGTGCCCGCCCTGCTCAAGGGATATTACTTCCCATCGTTGGAGGAGCAGGCAACATCCGATCTTCTCGGCGGCGCAACGGCCAAGGCCATTGCAGAAACGTCGGCCTTCCTGCTCGAGCAGCAAAAGATCCCGGCAGTTCTGACCGATTATGGCCCTTACGTTTCGGCGCGCTGGGCGCAGGAAGCCGCCAAGCTCTCGTTCTGAGCAAGGCGGGATTGCCGCGGGAACGGTTGGCGACACGACTGAGGGCGTGAAACGCTAGCCCATCCTTCGGCCCACTTCATGGATCATGGGGACGACAAAATGTCCGTGCTTGCGCTCGAGAATATCTCTTTACGATACGCGCCTGGCGAAGGGCGATCGCAAGCGCCGCTGGTTCTGGATCGGATCAATCTGGAGATTGCCGGCGACGATTTCGTCGTGGTCATCGGCAGATCCGGTTCGGGCAAGACGAGCCTGCTCAATCTGGCGGCCGGCTTCTTGACGCCAAGCAGCGGCCGGATCGCGCTTGATGGCCGGTCGCTGTCCGGCCCCGGTTCCGGCCGCGCCGTCGTCTTTCAGGATGATGCGCTTTACCCATGGCTGAGCGCGATCGACAATGTTGCATTCCCTTTGCGCCTGCGGGGTGTCGGCAAGGACCAACGATTGAAGGAAGCCCAGTCGCTGCTGGAGCGCGTCGGTTTGCCGGATGCGGCAGAGCGCAAGGTCTGGGAGCTTTCCGGCGGCATGCGCCAGCGTGTCGGCATTGCCAGAGCCCTGGCTTCGCAGCCACGGTTCCTACTGATGGACGAGCCGCTCGGCGCATTGGATGCGCTGACGCGTGTGCGCATGCAAGGCTTTCTCCTGGACATGTGGCGGGCCAGCCGGGCCGGTGCACTGCTCATCACACACAGCATCGATGAAGCCTTGATGCTAGCGACGCGCATCGTCGTCTTGACCGCGAACCCGGGCCGGATCGCCAAGATCATTCCGGTCAGCTTCGGTCGGGACTATCTCTCCGGAATACCTCAAAACGAGCTGCGCGCCGCTGCCGAATTCAAGCGGTTGCACGATGATTTGACCGGTCTCATTCATTCCGAAGACGAAGGTGTGGCAGCATGACCCTTTCCCTGGAAGCGACGTCCACCCGCCCCGATCCAAGCGGCGAAATCGAGGTCAAGCCGCCACGCACGCTGCCCGTTCTTTGGATTTCAGCAGCAACCGTCGCTGCGCTGGTCGGCCTTTGGAGCCTCGTTTCCTCCTATGGCCTGGTGCCGCCGCTGTTCCTGCCATCGCCGCTCGCGGTCCTTCGGGCGCTGAGCGGCCTGACGCTGACGGGCTTTGTCGACGCGACACTCGCCCAGCATATCGCCGCCAGCCTTTCACGTATCTTCGGTGCGCTTGGTGCCGCGCTCATCCTCGGCGTGCCCGCGGGCCTTGCGATCGGCACCAGCCGTTGGGGCAAGGGCATTCTCGATCCGATCGTCGAGTTTCTGCGTCCGCTGCCGCCGCTCGCCTATCTGCCCCTCGTCATCATCTGGCTTGGTATCGGCGAGGCATCGAAGATCGCCGTGATTGCGCTCGCAATGCTGCCGCCGATCATTCTCTCGACGGCTGCGGGCGTGAAATCCGCATCGCCCGACCACATTAATGCCGCGCGCGCTTTCGGCGCATCGCGACGGCAATTGCTGCTGCATGTGATCCTGCCGGGCGCGCTGCCATCCATTCTCACCGGCACACGCATTGCGCTCGGCGCCGGTTGGTCGACCCTGGTTGCCGCCGAGCTCGTGGCGGCGACACGCGGCCTTGGCTTCATGATCCAATCGGCGGCCCAGTTCCTGGTCACCGACATCGTCATAGCCGGCATCGTGGTGATCGCTGCCGTCGCCTTCCTGTTTGAAGTCGTTGCACGACGGATCGAGTGGCGGCTGGTGCCGTGGTCGCACCACCGCTGACGGGCAACCACGGCTCTTCCTATGCAGACTTCTGCGTCACCCGGCGGCGCGTGGCGATCAATCGGGCGGCAGCATAGGTTTGCGTGACGATCTCGGGCACCAGATCGATATCGGGCAGGCTACCGAGACCCAGGGGGCCGATCGCATAGAGGTTGGCCGTTGGGTGGCTGTCTGAAAGCACCTCGCCTGCCGGGCTGACGGCGAGGCCGAGCCCGAGCTCGTCCGGCTGCGCCAGACCGCCGGCAAAGAGGTTCTGAATGACCGGGGCCTTGAGGTCAGGCGCAGAGCAGCGACAGTCGATGACCTGATCTGCCACCAGCAGATCTTCCTGCGGCGCTCCTGCCCAGCGGACCATGAGCCCGTCCGGCCGCCGCCGCCCGGCCCAGCCCTTGCGCACGACGGTGCGGCCGTCGGCCAGTTCCTGCTGCAGTCGCAGGTGCATTGGCGCCGGCAGGCGGTTGCGATGGCTGTCGTAGATCGAGCGCAGATGACGGTTGAACTGACGCTTCTCCTGTTCTGGCAGAGCTTGCCACAGAGAACGCGCGCGGCGCCGGAGCCCGTTCATGGCGGCCTGCCAGCTCAGACCGTTGGCCTCCGCCTCGGCGCAGGCTTGCCTGACGAAGCGGACGATGTCGCGTAGCCTCGTCGGCATCGGATCCACCGGGAAAGTCGGCGCTGCTGAAAGCCGCGTGTGCGATTGCGGCAGGAACCCATGCCGCGAAATGATGGTGATCTCGCCGGCATAGCCGTTGTCGCGCATTTGCAGCAGGCGATCGACGACACGCACCCCGCTGCCGAGCAGCACCGCATGGCGCGGTACCACCAGACGCCGCGCTCTCACCAGGGGACGTTCATCGTCCGCAACCTCCATTTCAAGCGCGCGGATACCGAATCCGGTGGCGAGTACCGCAACGTCGCATTCGATCGAGCCTTCTTCCTGCAGGACCAGGAAGCGCCCGGATGGCAGCTTTCGCAGGCCCAGCACCGCCTGGCAGGAGAGCTGCATGGAGATATCCGGCCGCCGCGTCAACGCTTCGGAAAAGCGCTGGTAGACGTAGTCGCTGAAGATGCTCTTCGGTACGAAGATCTGCTGGAAGCCTGGAATGGCGGCTGAGACGGCGGAGCGAAAATCCTGGTTGGCACAGAGCCAATCGTTGAAATCCTCCGGCTGTCCGGCGGCCACCGACAGATCGCGCACGCGGCTATTGAGGATTTCGCCGCTCTGGGCGGCGGCCATGACCTGCCCGCCACTGATGGTCGGTTGCGGGTCAAAGAGATGAACATGAAATGCTGTTCGCACCGACTTCATCAGCGCGATCGCCATCATGATCCCCGAGAAGCCGCGGCCAATGATGGCAATGCGCGGCTTTTCCCGAGGGCTGTCACTGTCGGGCGAAATCTTGGCAAACAATCCGTGGACAGTCATGTGAGCTCCCTTGTGGCCCGACTGCGGTCAGTCGGCAAAGTTTGAAACGCATGGCTGTTCCGATCCCGAACACGGATCGGACCTTGGGGTATCGCCCAGCACCGAGATCGGCCGCTGACGGGGCTCAAATCTGCAGTGTCGGGGATGGTGCCGCCAGCCGCATGGGCCGGCGAGGAGGTATCCGTTGTTCTGGCTGGCCTGGCACCTCGGCACATGGTCATCCCTATACGGCATACTCTATAAAGTTTATGCGCTATTAAAACGCGATTTCCAGCGGACATCAAGCCCTTTGTGTCGCCCCTGCGTTTCGAGCCGCACGTAGAAGGTGAAACCGCGCCGGTATCTATCGGCCAGCGACGACGCGACCCTCCCGGTTTTCAGCGATTTGTGCAGCGCTCGCCGGGGGCTGTTCGCGCCGTGCGATGCCATTCAGGACTGTCAGCAGGTCGTAGCCGCGCGACCACCGGCCAAAACCGCTCGCGACATTGATGTGCCCGGCATGACCGAGATCGACGAGCCGGCTGCCCCAGCGGGTCGAGATGTGCCGCAATCGGTCGAACGACATATAGGGGTCGTTGAGGCTGCCGACGATCAGGCTCGGAAACGGCAACGGATGCTCGGGCATGGCGCCGAACGCGATCGAGCCGGGATGCAGCCGCCCCGTCACGTCTAGATCGCAGGGCGCCACCAGAAGCGCGCTTCTGATCTGCCGTGCCAGCGGTCGACGCGCCAGACTGGCAACGAGGATGCAGCCCAGGCTGTGGGCAACAACGTCCACGACACCGTGACGGAGAATGGTGCGCTCCAGCGCGTCACGCCACCGCTCGAGCACCGGATGGTCCCAGTCATCTTGCTCGACGAGCGTCGCCCGCGGCTGGTCGTCCAGCCAGTGACGCTGCCAGTGCCCCGCGCCCGAGCCGAAAAGACCGGGGATGATCAAGGTTTTTGCCATGGTATCAGCCTCTTGCGACACGGGCCAAGTGGCGGTGCGCCGATCGTCTTCCTATCAAACAATTCATGGGGCGATTATGCGAAGGCAACTGGCATGAGGTAAGCAAGGAATACCCAATATCCATAAAATCTATAGCATAACTTTCTGCGGCTTTGAATCAGTGCACTGAAATTGCCGTATCGGCTGTGGAACAATGCTTGAGGCAGAGTGTTTCCTTTGACGCGTTTCTCAGCGAAATCAGTTTCGTTTTGAGGCCCCCGGCAGTCAAAAATTGCGTTGTTGGTGCCTGCGAAATTGATAGTTTGACGCGAGGACTTCGGCGGCAAGCGCAATCGAAGTTTTGAGGAGTGGTGCTGTGTTCGGCCAACTCGACAAGCCGGCGAAAGAACAGCAAGGTTGGCGGCGGACCAGATAGGTTTTGCCCGACCGGCGGTGCTAAGGCGTCGGGTTTGTTTGAGCTTGATCGGAATGGCGATCGCCTGGTTGGAAACGGCCGGGTCGATCATTGAGGACCGCTTGGGTTTTTTGCCTTGGGCATGAGAGGTGAGTTGGATTTGAGAGAGCATGGCCACAACAGGCGCTGGCGGTTTCGTCAGCCGAGCGTGCTTCCGGGGTTTGGTCTGGCGCTCGGCGTCACGCTATTCTGGCTGGTTTTGATCATCCTCATTCCTTTGTCGGGCCTGATCTGGCGTTCGAGCGG
>NZ_LMFK01000017.1:0-82549 GCF_001426785.1 Ensifer sp. Root142 | reverse complement strand
CACGCGGTGCGGATCGCAACTGTTCCATCCGTCCTCTGCAGCTCGGACTTTGGCCGCTGCCGATTCGCGGGTGAAAGGGGGCAGTGGTGGGCGTTGTTCAGTCATGGTCATGATCTCCAGATCCTTTTCACTGTACCGCTCGGTAAACAGTGTGTCAATCGGTACATGTGGCTGAGTGCAGCGTCAACGGTCAACGCTGGGCGCTGGCCGCTTTGCCGTGCGAATTGAAAGGTTGCGCCGTAGCCCGCCGAGTTCGCGTCAGCTCCCGAAAACCGGACACCTTGCAACCGTACTTTCGATCGTTAATGTGGATTGACTGTCTGTGGCGAACGCAAATGGGATAGGAATGAAGTTCCGCCTCTCCGCCGGTGCAAATTTTTTCCTGCTTGGCGAGCGAAAGACAATATTTGACGAGGCGTCGCAGCAGATTTTTCAGCTCGATGAGCTGAGCGCTTATCTTACCTGTCTTCTCACCGACCCCACGTCGCCTTGTGAATTGGAAACCGCGGTTATGGCGCGGGGCGCCAGCCGGGCTCGGGCTCATGCGTCGGTGCAAAATTACTTGGCCTATTGGTCACGACGCAATCTACTGGAGATCATTTTCGATGAGGATGAGGGTCAGCCACTAGATACCCGAAAGTTCGATTTCGCCGGTACCACCGTATCGATCGCCTTTTACGATCAAGATCTTCGCGATCTCATTCTCCCCGTTTTCACCCACAACAGGACGAACGCCGACACGCCACACACGGCTGTCTACGACGTGGCGCGGCTTGGCGATCGCGTATGCATCAGCCGAAATCGTACCTCAGGAATGATCGTCGCCGGCTCGGAAGCTGCCCCCGCGCTTAAGGCGCTGATAACAGACGACGTTCTTGCGAATCTTGGAACGAACGTCGCGCTACACGCCGCATTGCTCGTCAGGAACGCCAGAGGCCTGTTAGTCTGTGGCGCGCCGGGGGCTGGCAAGACCACGCTCGCCATGGCACTGCTTGCAGCAGGTTTCGCCTGCGGCGGGGATGACATCGCCCTTTTGGACGAGGATGGCCTGCTTGTGGGCGTGCCCTTCTCGCCGGCACTCAAGCAGGGTTCTTGGGGTCTGCTCGACCAAATGACGGATGCCATTCTGGCGGCACCTATCCATCGGCGGCTTGACAACAAGCGCGTCCGCTATCCGAAAGGGCTTTGCTATGCCGCACAGGAACGGGTTCCGCTTGAAGCCATCGTACTGCTCCGCCGTCGGCGAAAGGGACCGATCGTGGTTACAGACGTTGATGCCCTAAAAGTGCTTTCGGAACTGCTGGCCGGTGCTTTCACGCCTGAGCGCCGCCTCGCTTTGCCGCAGTTTCAGCGACTCCTGCAGATGGTTTCAGGGGCGCGCGCCGTCGAACTTACGTACTCTGCCCTCGACGAGGCCGTAGAAACCTTGAGTCGCCTTCATGACAGGCAATAGCAGACGCGACCTCCTTACGCTTGCCTGCTGCCTCAATGGGCAGATACCAAAAGACGCGAACTGGGACGCGATCATAGCTCTTGCGAACAGGAGCCTGACGATCACCTCTCTCGCAGCGGCGGCAAAGAAGTCCAAAACGCAGGACTTGCCTAAAGACGTGAGCAATTACCTGGCAATGATCTACGCGCGCAACGCGGAGCGGAATTGCAGACTGAAGACGCAACTGATCGAGGCGAGCGCCCGTCTCAACGACATTGGCATAGAACCGGTCGTTATGAAGGGAACAGCGGTTCTCGTGAGTGCAGACCCTGAAGAGTTCGGCGCCCGCATCCTGACCGATTTGGATATTCTTGTCCGTCCGGAGAACATGGCCGCCGCAATAGAAACATTGCGCCATGTCGGATACGAGATCGAGCTTTCAGCCGGCGAAGGCTCCTGGCCAGGAAACACAAAATATCATCTCCCGGTCGTTCTGGTCCGTCCAACGTATGTCGGGAGCATTGACCTACAGTGCCGACCGAGGGGGCCGTCCTCCTTCGGTAACGCAGAATGGCTCCACCGTGACAGCCGCGCGCTAGATATTGCCGGTAGTCGCGTGCGCTTACCCACGCCCCTTGCGCAGATCGTCCTCTTGCTTCTGCACGATCAGTTTCAGGACGGGGATTACTGGCGTGGGCTGATGGACCTGCGCCACCTTCTGGACATCGCGAAGCTCTCCCGCACGTCACCGATCGACTGGAATGAGTTGAGAGGGCTTTTCGCGAGCGGTTATGAGAGAAACGCTGTGGATACGCAAATCGTGACGGCCGACGCGCTGCTCGGGCTAGACCGGCCGGCTACTAGCGGGGTGGGATGGATGGCCAGGATCCAGTTTGCCCGGCGGCATTTTCAGCTCGGCCGCGACTATCTTGCGGGCCCGCTCACGCTCCTGACACTTATCTCGGAACTTGCCCACTACCGTTCCTGGGATCGCTTCGGTGGCGAGCCCTATCCTTCCTGGCGCCAGGAAATTGAGCGAAAGGTTCGCGAGTTGCGACGCATTTTTCGCCCGAAGCCGCTTGGTAAACTATAGGGCTGTTTCGAAACTGTTAGAGCGCGCTTTGGTTGAGGTAGGCGAAGTGACAAGCCGGAGGTGCACATTTTGGATGAAAGTCACCTCCGACCAGCTTAAAGGCCCAGATCTAGACCAAAGACTTTGCTGGAATAACTCAATATACTAATGTACTATTGATCACATTAGGCGCGGGGGGGAACACGTATGTCCGAAAAAGTTGACGGCTCGCAGTCTCGAAGCAACGAAGACCGGCGCGAATTCCTGAAGGACTGCGGCCGCTTTGCAGTCGTAACCCCGCCTGTCGTGACGATGCTTCTGTCCACCAGCCTGACGTCGAAGGCGATTGCGGCATCCGGCGGAGGTGGCAGTACTAAGGGCAACAATGGTTGGGGCAATGGACCGGATCCGACAAATCCAGGAAGCAGCCACGGGGGCGGTGTGTCGAAAGGCGGCCCGGGTGCGGGCAAGTCGCAGAGCAGCACCAAGCAAAACGGGGTCCGGTAGTTCAGGCCTCGAGTGGTCAGGGGTTCGCGTAAGACGTGGCGCGGTGACTTCAATTTGCATGTTTATGTTGTAAGAATGCAGTTGGCGTGCTTCGCCGCCGTGCTGACCCACAAGGCATCGGGTCGATGTCGTGCCCTGGTCTATGGCCGCAACGCGCATTCCTTAATCCTCCCGAAAGCGAAAATGGACTGCCTGCGCTTGGCGTGCAGCGTCCGGAATAGGTACTGGGACCCGTCGTTCCGGCATCCAAAGCTGGGCCTTTCGCCACACCTTGCGGCCATCGAGTTCGAGTGACACGACACCGCGACAGCGTCGATTGAAGCGTAGCTGGAATTGACGGAAGGCGGACACGTTCGGCTCGACGCGTCGCGAGATCTGCGGCACCACCAGCTTCGCCGGCGGATCGAAGGTGAGAGCAACCGGTGGTCCGGCCTCCCCTCCCCTGTCCAGGTCTAGCGCAATCGCCGCCCCCACGACTGTCCCTTCGCGGAAAGCCCAACTGCAAGTCTCCACGGCGCGCAATACGTTGCCGCTGGCGAAGTAGAGTGGGTTGTCCGTGCGACCGTCCTGGTCAACGGCCGGCCCGGCACTACCCGCAGCAACTCCGATCGAAGCCTGCAGGAAAAGCGCGGCCTCCGGCGTGAAGCGCCCGGTAAACAGAATTCCATCGCAGGAAACAGCGACACCAATTCTGAGCCGACGATCAATGGGCGACTGAACGGCATGAGGCCATAGAATGTGACATAGGACCGCAGGGTGCCTGTTGTGACGATACCCACTGGCCGATCGCCGGATACTAGCTTCGCCGAGCGCGGCGTCTCACGCGCGCCGGTAGAAACCAGGATGCGGCGGGCCCGCAAATGTGGCAACGCCCTTGTCAGACGCAACGTTCAAGACACCATCGTCGCCCAGCGAGACGACCGAATGCCCGCACATCGACCTGCGCGGTTTTAGGTGCTCCAAACCCGGCGTCGACCCGATGGCATTAGAGCTCAGCGCGCAGCCAGTTGGTTGCAAGGGACCAGGAGGCCGCAATCATCGAGACTTGTGAAGGATATGGGCAGCGAGATCGCGTTCTGGCACATATCGGATGAAAGCGCCGTCAAGAAGCTAGGCCCGCATACGCCATCCGCAATCACCAAGGTGCCCCACGGTTCCGGATTTCTTGCATCCACCAACTCGTCTCCCCTTTCGGCCTCCCATGTCCGGGCCTCTCAACGCAAGCTGAACCTCAGCAAGATTTGGTCTGGAGTGAAATAGGGACGAGGCGCCCAATTTTCTATCTGTGAGGTATATAAATCGAAGATGTGGTTATCGGCGAGAAGGCCGATCCAGGTCCCAATCGCGGCCGATTGACAATCGGAACAACGCGTGTGTACGCTATTCAGTTGGCTTGTGCCGTCAACACACTACACGGATGAGTTCAAGATATCCAGGAGAACGTCGGGATGCCGGTGTGAGAATAAGGGGTGTCCGAAATGACCGTATACGTCGCCGAGATTTCAGGACGCGGCATCGCCGCTTTTGACGCCGCCAACGACATTGAAGCGAAAGCACAGCTGGCAGACCGGGGATTCCTGCGGGACCTGATTGTCCTGCAGAATAAGGGTCGTGCGCTCTGGGATGGTGTCTCGGAGATCCATGTGCGGATGGCTACCCCTGAGGAGACGGAGATCTGGCAGACAAGCCGAGCGGCAGCTATTCCGTCAGGTGAGGAGTCGGATGACGAGGGTCGGCATGTCTTCCTGGTCCCCGTCATCGATCCTTCTCATGACAAGTTCGACGATGACGACGACCCCCACGATGACGACCGTGATGGCGACTGAAACCACAACGGATGACGCGGCCCTGATCGAGGAAGGGCCGGAGTGGGTGCGGCCCGGCCTTCCCCAACTTTATGATACCGTCCCAATAGGTAGACGGATAGAGCGCAGAGTTCGCCGCGCGGTCGAGCCTAAACGGTTGGTTTGATGGCGTGTAAATCTGGTCGCGCTGTCCGCCAGGAATTAATCCGGAGCGCGCCATGACTACCGCACTACCCACTCGAATCGGTTTTCTGCTGTTTGCCGTCGCTCCGATCCTCTTTTGGATGCTGCTTGGAACCTGCTGGGCCCAGCAGGTTCCCGTGGGCGTGCCACCCGAAAAGGCACAACAGTTCCTCGATCTGCTCTCTGATCCGCAGGTGAAGACATGGCTCGAGGGAAAGATCCCTGCGACTGCCGCGGAGACGCCTTCCAGGTCGCTCGTAGAGGGCATTTCGAGCTGGGAGGCCGCCGTCCGCGCTCGCATCGGTGGACTTTTGGATGCAGTCCCCCGGATACCGGAGGAACTGGCAAGCGCGGCCGCTGTTGTCTCGCGCGACGTGAACTCGGACAGGCCCGGGCTGGTGGTCGGCATATTGGCCGTGCTGATTGCCGTTGGCTTCGGCGCCGAGTGGCTGATACGGAGGGCCTTTGCCCGGGCACACAAACCCGGCGCAGGAGAGGACGCCGGACAGCAAATCCTGGAGGAGATCGCTGCGTTGCTGACATTTGCCCTGGCCAGCGTCGGCTCGTTCCTGGCGTTCGAATGGCCGCCCTTGCTGCGTAAGATCATCCTCACACTGCTTCTAGCCTTCATCGTGTTTCGGGTCGTTCGGGCAATCCCCAAGTTGCTGTTTGCCTTGGGCGGCGCCAGCGCCAAGGCCGATCAGCCGACGGCAGCTTTTGAAAGCGATGCGGTTGCTCGTTTCTGGCTTTGGCGGATCAGCCTCATTGCCGGCTTTCTGCTGTTCGGCTGGACCTTCGTCAGCCTCATGCCCGACCTGGGCTTCTCCATCGAGGTGACCCGGCTCGCTGCCTTTCTGATCGGGCTGGGCATTCTGGCGACGGCAGTCGAAGTCGTCTGGCGGCGACCCGGCAAGCCGGCTTCACTCGTCGCCAAGTCACTGCTCACCCTCTACCTCGTCGTGCTTTGGTCGGCTTGGGTAGCGGGATTGCTGGGACTAATGTGGCTAGGCATCTATTCGCTGCTCTTGCCGGCCCTGGTGCGCGGTGTGGGCGATGTGGCGCAAGCCTTCGCAAACAGGATCACGCGTACCGGGGCCGTCGGCGTCATGCTGAACGTGCTCATCGTCAGGGGCGCCAGGGCAGTGGTGATTGCCGCGGCGGTCGCATGGCTCGCCTATGTCTGGCGGATCAGAGCTGCGGCCCTCGCCGGCAGCGAAACTGGCGCGATCGTGATATCCGGACTGTCCAACGGCATCATCATTCTCCTGGTCGCCGACCTGCTTTGGCAGCTGTCAAAGGCGTTGATCGCATATCGGATGGAGCTTGGGCCAAAGGACGGTTCCAATGCCGATGAACTCGCCCGCGGCGCGCGGCTGCGCACGCTGCTGCCAATATTCCGCAACGTGCTCGCTGTCTTCATCGGCGTCGTCACCGTACTGACGATCCTGTCCGGACTGGGCGTGCAGATCGCACCGTTGATCGCCGGCGCGGGCATTTTCGGCGTCGCCATCGGTTTCGGTTCGCAGACGCTGGTTAAGGACGTCCTGAGTGGCGTTTTCTATATGCTCGACGATGCCTTCCGTGTCGGTGAATACATCCAGAGCGGCAGCTACAAGGGCACCGTCGAATCGTTCAGCCTGCGGTCGGTCAGGCTGCGGCATCACCGTGGCCCAATCTTCACAGTGCCGTTCGGCGAGCTGGGAGCCGTTCAGAACATGAGCCGCGACTGGGTGATCGACAAGATGACTCTCAATGTCACCTACGATTCCGACGTAGATCTCGCTCGTAGGCTCATCAAGAAGGTCGGTCAGGAGCTGGCTGCGGACCCGGAGTTCGCTGCCGACACGCTTCAGCCTTTGAAGATGCAGGGCGTCGACAGCTTCGGCGACTTCGCGATCGTGCTCAGAATGAAGCTGATGACCAAACCGGGTGCGCAGTTCACCATAAAGCGACGCGCTTTCATGATGATCAAGAAGGCTTTCGATGAGAACGGCATCAAGATCGCGGTTCCAACCGTCCATGTTACGGGGGGAAGCGATGAAGCCGCCGGTGCGCAGCAAGCGCTCAACATGAGCAAAGCCGCCGAGCTGGCGGCCAAGGCACCTGTCGGCCCCTAATATATCACCGGTTCCGGATCCGGCGATGCATCGGCCGGCAGCGCCAGAAGACCCTGACGTGCTTGTCGTCGCCCACGAAAGCTGATCGAGGCGGAATTTGAGGCCATTTTCCACCCTTCTCTCAAAGTTCAATTGCCGCACTCACGCGCCGGGCGGCCGAATGGAACGGCGGTAGCGCAAGTGCGATCAACACTGGATTTGGAGGTCTACGGGTGACAAAGCCTTGAATATACAGCATGGCTTGACAAGTTGAATGCCGAGCGCAAGGCACTACTTCGCGAACTCACGATACAGCTCGACCGTCGGAGCGTGCCTATCGATTGCGTCGGCGACCTTGGCGGCCATCGGCAGGTTCTTCTTTTCCGCCCTAAAACGTTCAACCGTCTCGCGCGACGTGTCGATCACCAGCTTTTCGGAAAGCTCCGCTTTCGCAGCCAGATGCGCCAGCTCGTCTTTCGACAGTGCCGCCATCTTTTTTGTGCGGGAGAAATTGAGCGCCGCCGTATCTTCCCCCTCGATGTAAGGGATAGTCGACAACAAGTCATACGCTGGCGAGAGCGCAGGGGTGCGGCGATCAGGATAGGTTAGCGACCAGTTCTTCAGGTGCTGGGGTGGGCCGCATCTCCCAGCAGGGTGACACGCCCGAACGACCAGCGCGGCAGCGGCTCGCGATCGCAGTTGGGATATTCGTGGAACGCGCCTGTAGTCCGGATGACTTCTGCCGGATCGACATAGTCCAGTCGAAAGCGATCCCGCACGAAGGGCAAGACCTGTGCAAGGTCCCCCGGCCGGCTCCAGTCCCCGAGAGTGAACTGCCCGGCCCGCGGCTGACGGCTGCGGGCCATCACGGCCCAGTTGGTGAGACACATGTCCGGATAACATCGAAGTAGTTTGCTACTCCCGCCGCTATCAACAAACAGTCAGTCCTTCGCGCGGGGGTGACGTCGGTGGCGTTCGGGAAATGCACCGCGACATATGTGATGGCGGCACGCTCTTGATGGGATACGAACCAGCGTTGGCGAGTTCGTCTTTTGTGCAGGCATGTGATATTGCGATAGATTGCGAAGTATGACAGCCGGACATCATTTTCAGAGTTTGGAAACGCTGGACCGACACTGGAGAGCATTTATGGGTTGGAAAACGCCAAAGTTTGAATACGTGAATGGGTATAAAATCGTCGAAGTCGATGGGCCAACCTTCAAAGTTTATGACGGTGACCGTCAGTTAGGCGACCATTTCCCCTACTCGGGCGAGGCTGCTGCTTACGCAAATTCTTTGCCAAAGCGAGATCCTCAACACAAGAAGCTTGCATAATCAAAGGCGAAGCAAAATTTGACGAACTCCTGCCTCCGCTCAGCGTTGGAATTGCTTGGTTGGTCTGACTTTTTTGCAGATCAGGTAAAGCCCACTGAAGCTGACCTCGTACCCAAGCGCGTCGCGTCGGTGCACCGGGCACGCATCGAGGCGATGGGCGCCACGGGGTCAGACAGGCTAGAGCTACCAGCCCACGCCAGTACGGCTGACTTCGCGGTGGGCGACTGGGTGCTTGCCGATCCCCGGTCCCACATGCTTGTCCGCCGGCTTGACCGGAAAACCGTGTTTAAGCGACGCCCGGAAGTCGGACGTGGCCAACAACTTGTTGCTGCCAACATCGACACACTGTTGATCGTGACGTCGTGCAACGCCGATTTCAATATTGACCGGCTAGAACGTTACCTAATCATGGCCAACGAGGCGGGCAGCAAACCGGTCATCGTGTTGACCAAGGCTGACACTGCGGACGACGTTGGCATATTTCAGGCCAAAGCCGAGGCTTTACAGCGTGACCTACCTGTGGTCGCCCTGAATGGGCGCTCTGCCGATGCAAGCTCCTTTTTGAGTTCCTGGTGCGGCGTTGGCCAAACGATCGCCCTGGTGGGATCGTCCGGAGTAGGAAAGTCGACGTTGGTAAACACGCTGACCAGACCTGCATCTGACGCAAAGCAGAAAACCGGGACTATTCGCGAACATGACGCGCAAGGCCGTCACACCACGACCGCGCGCTCGCTGCATCCTATTCCGGGCGGCGGCTGGGTCATAGACACGCCGGGAATAAGAACACTTTACGTCAGCGATATCACCGACGGGATCGACACGCTTTTTTCCGACATAAAGGAACTGGCACCGGCTTGCCGATTTCGCGATTGTACCCATGCGAATGAACCGGGCTGCGCGGTTCAGGCAGCTGTCAAAAGCGGCACTTTGGCCGCCGACCGCCTTGAACGCTGGCGAAGTCTTGTTTCTGAAAACCGTGACAGAACACCTGTCGTCAGCGGACCACGCGGCAACAAGATCGTTCGCAAAAAGAAGTACTGACGCCTTGATAGGATTCGAACTGCCGACCCATCACTCATCCGCCCTCAGGGGCGCATGTTTGGATGGCTTTCGCTTGGCAAGGACTTTTGGTGTGGCAGCGATTTCCAAGCACGATCGCGGCAGCGAGAGCAATCTGCCCGCGGTGATAAGTCTGGCGCTGCGATGCAGCGGCATGGTCATTGGGCTTGCTCCGAGGCGGAGGCAAGCTCCTTGATGTGATTGTGGCCTCGATGTGTTTTTTCTAATCGGCCTTGGAAAGCGTGCGTATGGGATCGGACCTGGGAGGGAGATCCTGTGCCGTCGGCGACTCGGCGGCACAGGGCTTCATGAATGGACCACTTTTCAATTGCATCAGTAGCAGGGCGGATAGGGATAGTAGCCACACGCCGGGGGTGGGTAATAGGGCGCAGCAGCAGCACCTACGGCTGCGCCAACAGCAGCCCCGGCAACAGCTGCCCCCGCGACGGCGCCAGCGCCATACCAAGCGCCGTGATAGACCGGGGCGTGCCAGTAGGCGCCACCGTGGTAGCCGTATCCACCACCGTGCCAAACCGCGCCACCGTAGCCACCCACATGGGCGAATCCACCGCCGCCCGGTCCGCGAAACGCGAAGGCGTCAATGAAAAGAGCTGCTGGACCGCTCGCATTGTTCAGGCTGCCTTCCAGGACGGCAACGTCGAACGTGAGCGTATTTCCTTCCAGCTTCGGCGACTTGAGCGTAACCACGGCGTCGTTCACATCCGAGCCGTCGCCGCCAAGAATTGAAACCGTCGCATTTGGCGGGTCGATGGCGAAGTTGTCCTTGCCTTCATCCCACTGCATGATGAACTGCTGGGTGGTTACGTGACCTGCAGCGCGAACGGGCCGGTCGGCGAAGACGATCGAGTTCTTCGACACACCCGTCAGCACCAATTTGCTACCGTCAAGCGTAGCGCCATCCGAATTGATCACCGCCAGCGATGGGACCGGACCAGTCGGCGTGACATGGCCGATGGTTTTTTCCAGCGGGACGTGTGGTTTCTTGGCGACGTCTTGCGCGATCGCACCCGTCGCGATGGCAAGGCCTCCCGCAAAGGCTACTACGGTTGCGAAGCGATTGATGTTCATATTGAAATTCTCCTTAGAAATGAGAGCAAGCTTCCTTCACCACTGCTGCAGAGCTGGTATCCTTCAGCTCTCGACTGGAGATCTGCGTCCCGTCACTTGGTCACCAGTTCAACTTCGCTGGGCCTCCATTCCTTCGTGAAAAATGGTTCGAGCGGTCCGTAGAGACGCAGGCACGGGATAAACCCCTTGCCCGGCACGGTCTGGATCCAGTTACCCCGAGCGACGCCTTCAGGTTGTTGCGGCGAGAACCAGACCGTCGTCGTGCCGTCGGCAGCTGCCTCGGCCGCGGGCGAAGGATAGCTCTGGCTGCCGGCGCGCGGATAGCGCTGGGGGGTATCGAGCATCGAACGCGTCTGGTTGTCGTAGGCAATAAAGGACCAGAAATTGGCGTAAGGAATGTCCTTCGGCAGCGTCACCTTGTAGGTCTTGGCACCGTCGAAGGGCTGCTTGTCTGCATCCACGATCGTCCACAGGTACTGCGAGCCAATGCCCGGCACGCGCATGGCCATCCCTGGCGTAATGCCGGTGACGCCGTAGAAGAAGGACGTTCTGGAGTCCAGCAAGCGGTACCCTGTGGCCGGGTAGGGCTTGGCGCCCTCTGGCGTAATTTCTGGAATCGGCGTCTCGAACTCGTAGCCGCTGACAAACAACTGGTTCACCCAACTTGAACCGGGGTAATAGTACCAGTCCTCAGCGCGAGGAGCCATGAACAAGGTGCGCGACGTGGCGTTGGCTAGCGCCACGGCTTCGGTGAGGATCTTCTTCATCCGCGCATCCGGCGCAAAGGGTTTGCCTTTGACGATGCCGATGGCTGCGATCGGGCCCATCAACTCGGCGTCAAGCGCCGTTGCAGGCTCCTGTTGCACGATTTCGTTGAGCCACTCGTAATAGGAGTAGTCGTTGGGCGGTATCGTGTTCATCACCACACCACTGCCTTCGTGGAAAACAGTCGGTGGCGGCGGGGTGATCGGCCCGAGTTTGGTTTTACCGTCAAGGAATTCGGAAACGGGCGTGCCGTAGCCGCCGGCTTGGTACGGATAGACCTTAAGTGTTTTCTTGATCTGTTCGACCACCGGCTTTGGATCGTTGTTTTCCATGAACGCGCGAGCGAACCAAATAACGAAGTTGGTGCGGGCGCGGGCCACAAAGTAGCCCCCTTCGGGAACGTTACCCTCGTAGCCAGGTGGCAGGATGAGATACTTGCCGCCTTCACCGCGATCAGCCCCGGGCGCGCCCAAATCAATAACCCAGCGGAACCACTGGTCGTCGATAGCGCCCAACATCTTGGGTCCCACCTCAAGCACCATCGGCCCCTTGGAGAGATCGAGCATTCCCAAGGAATAGATCGTGTCCGCGTTAGCCGTCAGGAATAGTGACTTGGAATCCATCAGATCGGAGAAAATGAGGACTTCATTGTCTTTCACCCCGACGCTCTGAAAGCCTTTGTGAAGCGCCGCTATGCTGACACCCTGGAAAGTGTTCACGAACGCCTCGAACCCGTGCGTGAAGTCCAGATTGTCATAGATCTTTTCGATGGTTTCCTTGCTCGGCATGCCGTCCTTGAAGTCGAGTGTGCCGATGCGAGTCTCGACCTTGTCCGGCGTCAGGATAGATGCAGGCGGGGTTGCCGTTTGGGCGCTTGCTCCAATCGTGCAGGCGAGGAAAGTCGATGCCGCAAGGGCCATCATCAGCCCGCTGAGTCTGCTGTCGATCAATTTCATTGGTCGTTCTCCCCTAGGTTCTTTGGGTTTGGTAGTGGCGGGCGCTGCCAGTTGTCGGTGCGCCCACCCTTGACCAGTTGGTAGGCTCAAGCTGACTCATCGGTAATCCTGAGGAAGCCTTGATGATATTGTCCTTTGGGGAAGTTGTCAGTCCGCAGATGTCGGCAGTTTCGTCGTACGTATCTTTGCTCTCATGGCCGAACCTGTAAAATTGCGTTGGATCCCTGAAATAGAAGTCACTCGATGCACTACTTACGCTGCGTTGCTTCCGGGCTCACAGCAACGTAACTTACTGTAACGAGTGTGTAGTTTACTACGCCTCGAACGCGACGCGCCGCTTTGTTTGCGGTTGTTCAGAGGGATCCGGTGCATGCGGTTGAAGGACAGAAATCCCGCCACGTGACCCAACTGGACTGCGACTGCGACTGCGTGAGGATCGAAGCTGATGTTTCGCGGCTACTCACGAACGTGATCTGCAGAGCCCGCGTGGTTCCTGGCAGTCGATGACGTCGACACGCAGGGCAATTTCGCCGAAATCGTCCTGCACGTGGCAACAGCCCACGATAGCCGGCAGTTGCGAAATTCCTCGACAGCGCAGGTTCACTGTTGATCGCCAAGGCGCGTTCGATCGGCGCCACCGTCGTCACGCATGAACTGCCGAACCCGGAAGTGAAGAAGCGCGTCCTGATCCCGGATTTCTGCCTGGTCTTCGACGTTCCATTCGTGAACACATTCGAAGCGCTCCGCCAATTCTCCGCGAAGTTCGTTTGGTCGCCTTAACAATCGAAGACCTGCGGCATGCCATGCTCGAACCGATGCGGAAATCCGGTTCTCTAGCACGCGTGCCGCGGTCACCGAAACGTATCTTGTGCAGACGACCTATTTGGGAACTTTGTGCGCCCCACGCCGTTTAGCAGTACACATACCCCATCTGACGCTTCCTCCGCCGCCTGGCAAATGGCCGTTTTTGCGCCGAGATCCGACACCCGGGAGCGTTTAAATGACCAGGCATTTCAAGTATGAAAGAGAGGCCCTGCTTCGCGGCTGGGATGCAGTCTACGATCTGGAAGAATTCATTCGGGCCTATCGTTTGGCACCGCTTGCCGCGCGCGAGATCTTTGCAAAAGCCGGCCCCCGCAGGCTCGATCTAGCAAATGCCATGGATGCACGAAAGTTGCAGCAAGGCACATTAGTCGCTAATGCACTTATGTCTGACGTTTGACGGAAGTCTGTTGCCTCAGTGCAATATTGCGCGCAGGATACTTCGTCGACAGCGATTGAAGCGGGCGCTGTCGCGAACGGGTCGTCATGTACCTGTGCCCCAACCAAAGGAGGACGTCATGTCTTCCAGCCACCCAGAACACTATCTTGATGCCGACGACCTCAGCCTATTGGTCGAGGTGCTTACCGCTGCGGGTTTCTACGGAACGACAGCCAAGGCAGATCCAAGTGGACGGCTTGCTGCCACGCGTTTCCTGATGACGGCGCTCGAAAACGGTATCAATAGCCGCGAAAGGCTGACTGCAGCCCTTGTCGAACGTGGCGATGCTTCAAGCGGAGAACATCAGACGCCTCAGCAGACGAAAGCCGAGGCGATTGACCGATGGGATGACGAAGGCGGCGCTATCTACGCGAAGTCCTCTGCGTGACCGCCGGCTTGAACGGCTACCGATCGGCCGTCAGCCCTTCTTATGTTCCAAACGGGAGAATTCGATGCACACACTGCCCAGCCTGACAGGCCACCATCTCAGCCCCCGCGATCTTTCAGCAGTGCGCAGGGTTTTTGAAGCGACCTGTTTGAAGACACGGCTCGATGGGCGCGGCATACAGGCCGATCGCCTGGCGAGGTTCATCCTGGATGAATTCCGGTTCGGCAACACGGATGAAGCGTCCCTTTTGGAATGTGCTCTATGGCACGAGACGCGACGTACTCCGCCCAAAGCGAAGAACCATTCTATCGTTGACATGCGAACGGCAAGAACGCGCGAGGGTCGTGATTCCAGCCAAGCACCCAAAACCGGCAATCCTCACGATCGAGTCGCTCGCTAGCCGTCTCACCCCATCCGACAGCTACGTCCGCCAACCCTCTGACGTCAAATACCTGGCCGCCTCATGGGCAGCCAGCACGACCAGGCGCGTCGTCGCCTGGAACATGACAGAGAACCCTCTAACCACAGGAGCCATCATGGCCAAGGAAATCAAAACACTGGACGTGCTTTTTCACGATACGTTGAAGGACGTCTATTTCGCCGAAAACAAGATCGTCGACACACTGCCGAAGATGCGCGATGCCGCCAAGAGCAAGCAGCTCAAGGATGCATTTATCAAGCATCTCGGCGAGACAAAGGTTCATGTCGAGCGACTGGACCAGGTCTTCAAGATCATCGGCAAGAAGCCGGAAAAGAGGACATGTGACGCGATCATGGGCATCACCAAGGAAGGCGCCTCGATCATGGACGAGTATGAAGGCTCGCCCGCGCTCGACGCCGGATTGCTCGCGGCTGCGCAGGCTGTCGAACACTACGAAATGTCACGCTATGGCACCTTGCGGACGTGGGCCCTGGAACTGGGCATGAAAGATGCCGCTAAGCTCCTCCAGACGACGCTCGACGAAGAGCAGGCGACAGACATAGCTCTGACCGCGATCGCCACGAAGGTCGTGAATCAGACCGCAGAAAAAGCGGCCTGAAGCATTTCCAGTAAAAGTGCGATGATTTTCCGTCAGGACATGCGTGAAAGCAAAGCAAAGAGATAGAGCGCTTCCGCGGCTCTGACTCAACCGGAAAAGCTCTACGTGAATATCGGCCCGGCTTGATCCTATCAAGCCGGGCAAAGGCAGTCTCGGCCGACGCGTGCGAGAATCCGAGATGGACCATAGATTATGTCCCGCCCCGGCGCGCGACACTGTGGCCAAATCACGCGGTTATCGATTGTATTTGTCGGGAAGGAGACCACAGTGGTGTCCGGCAGATCTACACCGCCGGAATGTTCAATGTCAGAAGCGCCTGGCACCGAGCGAAGAGACGCGCCGCAGCTCAATTTCTGATCACGGCATTTCAAGGCGGCGTTCACTCCGAGGCAGCGCTCGTCACCATTCTGTTGAGCCAGATCGAGATGCTCTCCTCGCCTTTTTCGAATGACGATTTGGATCGGTGGGAAAACGAAGGTGGCGGCAAGGCGTTTGGTCGCTCCGCAACCACGAAACAATCCATTGACCGGATTGAGCACCAATTCTCGCGACAAGGCTCGGCGCCTGGTTGATGAAGCAAACCTGCTCTTGAGACGATACACAGCAAGTGAAATTCGACAACGTCAAGCGGGGCGTCAACGCCATCGATTTTATCTTAGTTGGCAAGTCAGCCCTTTGGGCCGGCTCCGATGTCCTCGGGCAGCGCGGAGCGCGACGCCGATTGCGTCCGCTCTTCGAGTTCAGCTGCGACCCACTCGAGAAACAAATTGTATGCGACGGCCAACAAGGTGGGTCCAAGAAAAAGTCCAATCAACCCAAAGGCCAGCACACCACCAACGAGCCCAAACAAGCCCAGCAACACCGGCAGGTTACTGTTTTGGTTGAGCAGGTACGGGCGAAGAAAGTTGTCAATGCTGCTGACGAGAAGCAGGCCCCAGATGGCGATGAAGATCGCCCAGCCCATGGAACCCTGAGAAAGCAACCAAAGTGCAACGGGCCCCCACACGAAGGGAGGCCCCCCCGGCACAAATGACAGCGCGAAGGTCAGGCAGCCCAACAATAGAGGTTGAGGCACTCCGGCAATCCAGAAACCGATGCCGGCCAGCAGGCCCTGCGCAAGTGCGGTTCCGATCATCCCGTAGACGACACCTTTGACGGTCATACCGATGACCGCCAGCAATCTCTTGGCCCGGGGACCGGCAACGCGCTCGCTGATCTGGCGCATGAAGCCGATCATGCGGCGACCGTGCAGGAACAAAAAGAAGGTGATGAATATGCTGAGCGCGAGTTCAAGGACGACGCCACCGAAGGCGGCTCCGCCTGCAAGAGCAATATCGGTGACAGGGCCTGTTAGTTTCTTGAGTTCGACGATAAACGCTGGGGCATCATGAGCGAGGTTTTCCCAGTAGGCGGCCACGCCTTCGCCGACGATCGGCAGACCTTTAATCCAGTTGGGCGGAGCCGAAGGCCCCTCCTCCAAGACGTGCGTAATTCCCTCGGCCAGATTTTTCATGTCGTCGGCGAGCGCGGTCACAAGGAAGGCAAGCGGTGCAGCCAAAACAAAGATAACCAGCATCGTCATTATTGCTGCGGCAACTGCGCGGTATCCTCCGACCGCACGCTCGCATTGGCGGTAGAGCGGCCACGTCGAGTAACAGATCACCGCAGCCCACAATATGGCCGACAGGAAGGGCCAAAGGACCAGGGCACAAGCAACAACCAGCAGGGCAAGCGTACTGATACCGAGAACAGGCCCAATCCATCTGCGAAGATCTGACATTGCCCGATCCGCCTCCTTCTGTAGCGCCTTTCCACGACGGCTCTATACCCACTCGCCGTTCTGCGCGAACGCCGAGTGGGTATGGCAAGCCGAATTGCACGCGAACACGCGGAAATGCTGGCAGCTTAAGAACGGCCGGAGTATACGCACACGCCGGTGGTTGCACGGCGGTTGCGCTGCCGTTTCGCTTCATCGCCACGCGGCGACGTCGAAGCTTCACCCTTAGATCAGTGCCAGCCGATCGTGCAAACGACACCCCTGGTGCCGGCAATACGATGGACTGTTTGCACGGGACCGACGTGCATCGCAAACCAGAATTCGCTGCGCCGCTTTTTAAAGCAGGGAGATCTGAGTGGCCGCAACGATGTGCGCTTGCGAACCCGTATCGCGCGATGTTGGGTAATTGCCCCTTCGAGGACCTCCTCGGGATAACCCGATCGGTCCAAGAAGGGCATGGACGAGTGTCCGTCCATTGACGAATGTTCAATACCAGCGCCCGCGACCGTACCAGCCACCGCTGAGCACTAGAACGATGAGAACTATGATGAGTAGTGTGGTGATATCCATTTGGGTCTCCTGGGAGTACCCTGGTTATCGTCAATCACGATGATGGACGATGCTGTTTTCGTGCTGTACTCCGACGTAACATAACGCGCCAAACGTGTCTTCGTTCCAGCTCGAATAGAGGGCGGCCAGAAGCCGCCCATCATCGACTGGGTGCGCTATTTGGCGCGGCGCCAGACACCGTTGACGCCGTCACCCTTAACGTCTCCAGCCTGCTTGTCTTCGGCATAGGTGTAAAGCGGCTTGCCGTCGTAGGCCCACATCTCCTTGCCGGCCGTATCCTTGACAAGTGACCATTCGCCTGCCGCCTTGGATTTTGCCGCGGCGTGGAACGCGGGCCAAATCTTCAGGCAATCGGCGTCGCAGTTCGACTTGCCCTTGGTGTCCTTGTCGAACGTGTAGAGGGTCATGCCGCTATCCGTGGTCATGACCTTGCCCACCTTGGTATCGACCATCTTGGCCGGTTCAGCGGCAAAGGCCGAACATGACGTGGCGGCGGCTACGCCCAATGCAATTAGAGAGATTTTCATTATTTTTTCCCATCGGGGATGCCGGCGGAATGCCAGTAGTGCCCGAAGTCTAACGCACAGAAACGCGCAGCTTCAGTAGCAGTTCCCTGACACACCAACTGAACGGGCTCGAAGTGCGCTGCATCTGTCGGCAGATAATGACAAACCAGGCGAGCGATAGGTCGGCAGCGCTTGATGAGTCACTGGGTCAGGGCGTCGGACTGTGTTGTCTGCGCCGACCCTGTAAACATAATCGTTGCGGGTCTAAATGCCCAGACCAGCAGAATACTCGTGGTGACGATGATCAGAGAGAAAACGAGACGATTTGACATGGCGCCTTCCTCCATATTTGGAGCGCTGTGAATGCGGGCTACAGCATTCGTCGCCGTTGTCAGGTCGAACATTTCTGGCAAGGAGACGCGCGGAAGCCTTCCTTGTGGCCTCGCGGTCCGTGCGGTTCGGGAGCAGTTTGAGGGATCCGGTCGCCGCATGGCAACGGAAGCAAGTGTATCACAGTTCTTGCTTGCAAACGCGGCGGAACCGCCGCGTCAAACGATCAATTGCACGATGTGGGAGAAAGGCGTCATCGCCCACCTGCCGTTATTATCCTTGGCTGTTCTGTAAATGATGAAGTCACGGCCGATGGTGAACTTTCCATGCATGGTGATCTCGTTACCGGTTGAGAGCACGGCTCGAAGCTCGTTTGCATGGTGTTTCTCAATTTGGTCGCTGATCAAATCGGCTAGGACCAGATCCAAGATTTCCGGCTTTGAATCAGTCAATGGATCCCCCACTCTTTTTGAGACACGTTGCGGATGCGACGACCTCGGTACGGCAAACGCGACCACCCAACGTTTGCCGCAGCCAATTTTTGTGCTTAGCCAAGCGGCAAAGCAACGGGTTTTGAGATCGTGCTCGCGATTGTGCCTGAGTGGAAGCGAACGGCAACACGGCAAGGACAGACCGGAAGCTGTGAGCGGTTCCTGGGCGGCAAGACGATCCGCGCGAGGTCCGGCGCAAATTCCCCTCGTCAGCTACTGGTTTGCGGCAAAGACCTCGTTATCCGCAACCAATGCTACCGCGCGGAATCTGATTCATGGTAGCGATCTTTCAAACAGGGTCATTCCGAGTCCCCGAAGGTCAAGCTGCTGTCCTGTCGACTTCCGCAACGTGATGCCGGTGTGCAATTGAAACATGTGTGCCGGGCCTTGCATCTGCCACGGTGACCCGTGCATCCAGCTGGTTGCTGAGCGCTTCCACGATCCCCGTGCCCAAGCCGGGCTTCACTTCAATTCCCCCTGTCGGCATACCTACGCCGTCATCGCCGACCTGGAGGGTCCAGTCTTTTCCTTTGGCGTGGTAGTCGACGGTGATTTTGCCCTCGCGGTGCTTCGGGAATGCGTGTTTGAGCGCATTGATCACCAGCTCGGTAACGATGAGACCGAGGCTTATCGAGGTGTTTGCCTCGATAAAGGTCTTGTCCACGTCGACTTCGATCGAGAGCTGTTCGGGGTCGTAGATCATCGAAGCTCCGAGACTTCTGCAAAGCTGCTCGAAATAGCAGCGGAGTTCGACCTCACCGACACTGGATGTGGCGAGCTGCTGTTGGACCGCAGCGATGGACATGACCCTGCTGTGCGCGGACTTCAAATGGTTGCGGGTCTCTTCGGACTGAACCTTGCGAGCGCTCTGCAAAAGTATGCTCGCAATGATCTGCAAGCTGTTGGCGACACGGTGCTGGACCTCTTGCAGAAGGATCGCCTTTTCTCGCAGCAGGTCGTCCTTCACCTTCTCGGCGACCCGCGCATCGGTGACGTCGGTAACCGTCAAAAGCAGGCGGAGTTGCGATGTATGGGCATAGTCAAGCAATTGAGCGTCAAGGACCAGCCGCCGGGTATCATGGTCCGGGCGTTTCAGATCCATCTCATAACCACGCACATCGGCAACTCCTGCCGCAGTTGCCTCAAGCAACACCGATAATTGGGCGAGGTTCCACTCTCCATCGCCCAGTTGGGTGAAGCGCTTTGCCGTGGCCGTAGAGGCGTCGATCCGAAAGGCCCTGTAGAAGGAGGTGCTGGCCGCGACCACGCGGAGATCGCCATCGAGAAGCACGATCGGCGCGCTCGAGGATGCAATGACCGCAAGCGCAAGGCTGAGCGAGGTTTCGGGATGGAGAGGCGTGTCCCTGGTCATTGTCGTGTCCTTGCGGCCAGAGGCTCGCGGTGCAAGAGCCATCCCCAGCATGGACGTAGACGGGTTATGATTGGGAGGGGAACTGATCCGAACGCATACTACCACGAATATCGAGAGCAGGTTCACTTAATCGATCGAAACTACCGCGATGGCTGGAACACCACTGAGCGCGGGAACGGTCATAGCTGCCACAGGATAAATGCCCGACCAGCAACTAAGACGCGGAACGGGTCAACAGGTCCTGACCCTAGTCTTTATCTTCCGGTGGTCGGCGCCAAATTTGGATGAGGCCCCTGCGCATGGCGTCTTTCAGATTGAGAATATCAAGAAGATCGTCCGCTTCATCGCGCGGCAAATGCGAGATTAGATAACCGTCTAAAACAACCGGCTGTCCGGTGAAGACATCGATCACCGTCCACACATTGTTGGCTTCGATCTTCAGATCATACCGTTGCTCTCCTTCATCGAAGGCGACCAGCGACGGTCGGGAGCCCGCATGGTCAGATTATCAATCGCGGGCAAGAAACCGCAGAAGCGCCTTTTGCAACGTCTCGGCAGCCGTTCGGTTCAGGGCCACTTCGATCGGGCCCTCGTCGCATTCCAGGCAGAGCGTGCCGATCAGCGGCGCCTTATGGAGGGTGATGATGTCGCTTTCGTAGAGCTTGTTCGGCTCGGACATGGCAGTCCCCAATTCCAAACAAAGAGCTTACCACATTCGCGCGGATACGGGAGCTTTATCCCCGCACGATGGCACCTGGCGATCGCTCGGTGGGACAGGAGCCGCAACCTCCAGAGAAACATCGATGAAGCTGGACGAATAGGAGAGTTCAGGCCGACAGGCACAACCGCCTCAATTGAAACTCAATCGACGCGCTATGCTATAGGTAAGTTGATTTGGCCGATGTGGCTTTCGCGGTAGAACTTCGAACCGCCCCAATCCTTCGAACCGCCCCAATCCCCTAAATTCTCGACAGACAGGCAGGCTCGGCGTCAGTGCTTGCGGCCAACGCGTCTCGAAACAGATCTCGAGCCGTCTGTTCGTCCGAGCCAGTGCAACGCGCATCATTGATCCGGCGACAGCCGGCGCGAAAACCGCGAAACGGCTGTTGCAGCCGAATTACTCTTACCAACGCTTGAGGAGGACCGAGGCCACTATGAACGCTCTATCTTTCACGAAACGTATCATCCGCGGCCCGCGCGACACGTCACCGATCCACCGCTTCCATGTTGGCCAACTTGTCCGCTCCAAGGGCGCGCTGACGAGAGAGTCAACATCTGGAGAAACGTATCGCATCATTGCGACGCTGCCGATCCGCGACAATGCGCTCCAGTATCGCATCCGCAGCAGCCGCGAAACCCATGAGCGTGTAACGGATGAAGGCAATCTCGAATTGATTATAACGACCATGCCAAACCGGCCAAACAGATCAGCCACGGGAGGCGATCATGAACTACCACATACCGGCTCAGATCTATCTCTTCGACTATCGCGGTCTGTTTGCCTGGATTGCTCTTTCGGTCGCGGTCTTTGTGGTCATCACCACGATCCTCTTCGGCCGGATCTTGTGATGGCGCGGCACGGAGCCAAACGCCCTCCTCACTCGTGCGCCCGGCTGAATGCTAGATATCAGACAAGGCTCGTTCGGGATCTGCAAGGTCCAACAGAGCAATCAATGATCCCGTCTTCGTCAAAAGCATAACGCTCGACAGGCAGGACCGCGCCGCCGCGCATACGCCGGCGTCGGAAGGAGACATCATGTTCAATCGAACCAACCATCGATCCATCCACTTCAATCGGCCCTTCCAGTTGCCCGACACCGAGGAAACGTTCGCGGCCGGCGACTACGACGTGGACGAAGACGAGGTCCTCATCGAAGGCTTCTCCTGGCTTGCCTCCCGACGCGTTGCGACCTTTATCAAAGTGCCGGCAACGATAGAAAATCAGTATCGCATGCGCTTGATCGCGATCGAACCCGACGAACTTGAACGCATCATCACATTGGATGGTGCCGGGAACATTCCTCACTCGCAGCCACACGCTTGAAGGTACCGCTGGGTGTAACCGAGCGGTATCACGGCGATACGAAGAACGGGAGAACGACGATGCCCCACCGAGAGCATGCACGCACGATTATACGCTGGAAGAACGAGGGCCACGCGCCACACCAAATTCACGGCCGCTATCAATTCGGCCGACGTGTTGAAGTGGACGGATCCTGGACGATCTACCACGTCTTTAGCGGCAAGCCTGCGCAGGTCGATGCGTGGAGAATGACTGGCCTCAATCGTGAGAATGCAGACCAAGCCCTCGACGTTCTCAATACATACTGAGCGCGACGCGAAGCCCGCTGCCCAGGTTTGGTGCAGAGATCCGGACTTGAGCGGATGGGCATCTTTGAAATGGCATACTATGCTGTGGCTGCCTTGCGGACGGATTTCGGGCGTGCGCCCGGCAAGCTTTCGGTTGAAGACTGCGCAGCCGATGGCGACTTCGGTCTGCTGAACGGGAAGCGACCGGGCCGCAAACGCCGCCCGACGATCGATTGTATCGTCCGATGGCGGTCTCGACAGCGAGCGTTTGCCGTAACCGTTGGAGGCCTGCCAATTCATCCGGCAGTATCTGCTGATTACGGCGATATGCTGGTGCCGTTGGCCGGGTTCGTCACCCTCAACTTCATCTTCTCAAGATGATGGCGGCGGCAGGAGTTGTGTTTAAAAGGCATGGCTGCACTACAATTGCTACATCGGAAGCCAACCCACACCAACAAACGAACCGCGCACCAACGCCGTTCAGACTGTTCTCAGTATCCCATCCCGCCCATGCCGCCGTTGCCGGCCGGCCGGGCAGATTGTATTGAGGGAATGTCGGCGATCATCGCTTCGGCAGTGATCAAAAGTGCCGCGATTGAGCCGGCGTCCTGCAAAGCGGTCCGCACAACCTTCGCAGGGTCGATGATGCCGGCTTTGATCATATCGACATAGGTCTCCGTCTGCGCGTCAAAGCCCTGGTTGTGATCCCTGCTGTCGGTGAGTTTTCCCACGACGATCGAGCCTTCGACACCGGCGTTCTCGGCGATCTGCCGGATCGGAGCTTCCAGCGCCCTGAGCACGATCGAGATGCCCGCCGTGGCGTCCGCATTCGCTCCGGTCAGTCCCACCAGGACCGACCTCGCGCGCAACAGGGCAACACCACCGCCAGGAACGATGCCTTCCTCAGCCGCTGCGCGCGTGGCGTTCAGCGCATCGTCGATACGGTCCTTCTTTTCCTTGACCTCGATTTCGGTCGCGCCGCCGACGCGGATTACCGCGACGCCGCCGGTGAGTTTCGCCAGGCGTTCCTGGAGTTTTTCCTTGTCATAGTCGGAGGTCGTCTCCTCGATCTGTGCCTTGATCTGCTGGATGCGCGCCTGGATTGTCGCTTTATCGCCGGAGCCGTCGATAATCGTGGTGGTGTCCTTCTCGATCAGCACGCGCTTGGCGTGGCCGAGCATGTCGAGCGTGACGTTCTCGAGCTTGATGCCGAGATCCTCGGAGATCATCTGACCGGCCGTGAGGACGGCAATGTCTTCCAGTATGGCCCTGCGGCGATCGCCGAAGCCCGGGGCCTTGACGGCCGCGACCTTCAGGCCACCGCGCAACTTGTTTACAACCAGCGTCGCCAGAACCTCGCCCTCGACATCCTCGGAGAGGATCAGCAGCGGTTTGCCGCTCTGCACGGCCGCCTCGAGTATTGGCAGCATAGCTTGTAAATTGCCAAGCTTCTTTTCGTGGATGAGGATGTAGGGGTCCTCCAGCTCCACGCGCATCTTCTCGGCATTGGTGACGAAATAGGGCGAGAGATAGCCGCGGTCGAATTGCATGCCCTCGACAACGTCGAGCTCGGTCTCGGCCGTCTTGGCTTCCTCGACGGTGATTACGCCTTCATTACCGACCTTGTCCATCGCCTTGGCGATCATCTCGCCGACCGTCGCGTCGCCATTGGCGGCAATGGTTCCGACTTGCGCAATCTCGCCCGAAGACTCTACCTTCTTGGCGCGCGCCTGGATTTCCTTGACGACAGCAGCGACACCAAGGTCAATGCCACGCTTGAGGTCCATGGGATTCATGCCGGCGGCGACGAGTTTGACGCCTTCGCGCAGGATGGAGGCAGCGAGCACAGTCGCCGTCGTGGTGCCGTCACCGGCGAGGTCGTTGGTCTTAGAGGCCACCTCGCGCACCATCTGCGCGCCCATGTTCTCGAACTTGTCGGCCAGCTCGATTTCCCTGGCAACTGCGACCCCGTCCTTGGTGATGCGCGGCGCGCCATAGGCCCTGTCGATGACAACATTGCGGCCCTTGGGGCCCAGCGTCACCTTGACGGCGTTGTTGAGCAACTCGACACCGCGCAGCATGCGATCGCGCGCATCAGTGGAGAATTTGATTTCCTTGGCAGACATTGTGTTCGTCCAGTTCGGTCTTGAGATTGCGGTCGGAAATCGACGGCCAGGCAGCTTTCTTGGCCGCGACGGTCTTTTCGACAACGTCCATGATGTCGGGCTCGTTCTTGATCAGGGGTGCCTCACCGTCGATCCTGAAATCGGTACCGGACCGCTTGCCGAGCAAGATCCTATCACCGAACGTGGCGTCGAGCGGAATCAGCTTGCCGCATTCATTACGGGTGCCTCGACAGCCGGCGATCACTTCGCCTTCCTGCGGCTTTTCCTTGGCAATGTCGCGAGTGATGATCCCGCCCTTGGATTTGAGATAGCCTTGCGCGCGCCGGATGACGGCGCGGTCATGCAGTGGACGGATTTTCATAGGGATTCTTTCTGCGGCCTGCACATAGGGCGGCTGCAATCCTTACATAGCACCTTTGGCACTCGATAGATAGGAGTGCCAAAATACATATTCCGCCGACATCGTCTCCTACCAATAGGGCTCCTCACCGATCGAGAGCGACCTCAACGCGCCAACGGAGAGGCCAGACGCGGCCGTCGGTTTTTCTCCTTTGCCCCAATGCGAGGCGGCAGCCACGTTGACTGTGGGCAGCAGCGTGGGATTTGGCTCCGCCGTCAAACTCGCGGTTTCGCACGCCAAAGAGAAGGATACCCGGTTGTTGCCGAGGAAATTCGAGACGGATCCGTCGGGATCAAACATCCTTGTCGAGTTCGGTGGCGTTTCGAAGAGCCTCTTGCATCCTTGAGCGCCAATGGGCACCGGATAACTTGAACCAGTCGACCACGTCGGTATCGACGTTGAGGGTGAGTTTCGTCGTGGAACCGTCGGAGGGCAACACTTTCTTCTTGAGCGCTCGCGGACGTTCCAGAACCTGCTGCACCAAGTCGCTGGTAGCTCGTGTGGAATTAGCTTTAACCATCTGCCAGCCTCATGCCTTTCTGATGCCATTTCTCGCCCCGAGCTGGCACGTGTTAGGAAGTGCAAGGATTCCCAAAGTAGCGTTTGTATGCTTCATACATGGACGCCTTGTGGCAAGGGCTTTATGGGGGATTGAGTGATCGGTTGCTTTTCAGGTGAGCGAAGCAGGCCTCTCATTAGAGCAGGCTTAGGGCTCATACCGCCTCCAGCCGGAACTGACCTCTCAAAGCTGGAACAGCTGGGAACACATTCGAGCCGTCGCGGAAGTGAAAGGAGAGTTCAATGTCTGGTGAAGCACGGTCTCCTCGTCTCGCCGTCCTGATCGATGCCGACAATGCTTCGGCTAAAATTGCCGATGGCCTGTTTGAGGAAATCGCCAAGATCGGAGAGGCCAGCGTCAGGCGCATCTACGGAGATTTCGCCAGTGGACGATCGAAAGCATGGATCGAAGTGCTGTCGCGTCACGCAATCATACCGCAGCAGCAGTTTGCGTATACCACCGGAAAGAACGCGTCTGATATCACCCTCGTGATCGACGCAATGGATCTGTTGCACAGCGGTCGCTTCGATGGCTTCTGTCTGGTCTCGTCCGATAGTGATTTTACACGTCTGGCGTCGCGGATCCGCGAGCAAGGCACCGATGTTTTCGGCTTCGGCGAGCAAAAGACGCCGGAAAGCTTCCGTCAGGCATGCCGCAGATTCATTTACACGGAAAACCTCCTACCGATCGTCGCGTCAAATGGTGCGGAATCGGCTCAGACGCCCACTCCGCTTCAGCAGCCGAAGGCCGCGACCCCCATCATCAAGAAGGTCATCTCCCAGATGGAAAGCGAAGACGGATGGGTCCCGCTTGGGTCCATCGGCACGCAATTGGCGAACCTGGCATCGGACTTCGATCCGCGAACCTACGGCTTTCGCAAGCTCAGCGATCTCGTGCGCAAGACAAACGCCTTCGATATCGAGCAAATGGAAGGCAAGCCGCTACGGATCCGCGTTAAACAACAAGCATCTAAAAAAAAGGCCTGAGTCCCCGCCATTCGAACTCCCGGAAGGTGTCGCCCTGTGCGTGACCGCCAAATGCGAGCCCCTTGCTAAGATCGCCTCTTGCCGAAGCCTGCTCGCAAGCTGGAGCATAGTCGACGCGGATCGATAGCACAGCTCTGTGTGTCGGGAGTGGCGCAAGACATTGCGAGCACCATCAGACCTTGTTTTGCTCAATGAGCGCTTCAATGGCATGAACCGCTGTGGGATAGCCTGTAGCCCCCAGACCCGCTATTACCGCAGTAGCACGCATCGAGACGTAGGAGCGGTGATAGATCGGTTCACGCCTGTGAACATTGCTGATGTGAAATTCGATGATCGGGCCTGGAAACATCTTTAACGCATCCAGCAAAGCAAGCGATGTGAACGTGAACGCGGCTGGATTGATGATGATGCCTGCAGCGTCCTCATCGATCGCTTCGTGCACCCATTCGATAAGCCGTTCCTCGCTGTTCGTCTGGCGAAATTCCACCGGCCGCTTTCCAGCCGCCTGCTTGCACCACGTTTCGATTTCGCCGAGTGTCGTGTAGCCGTAAATCTCCGGCTCGCGTTTTCCAAGCCGGTTGAGGTTTGGTCCGTTGAGAATGAAGAGGGGTTTGGGGTCTGTCATGATCGCTTTACCTGTTACCCCTGGTAGCCCGTGAGGCGCGGCAACCAGAGTACGAGGTCGGGAAAGAAGGTGATGAGCGCCAGGCAGAGCACCATCCAGCCAAGAAACGGCAACGCGTCGCGAATGATGTCGCGCACCGGCGCACCGGAAATGTTGGTCATGATAAAAAGCAACAGCCCGTAGGGTGGTGTAACCAGCCCCAACATGACGTTGACGACCACCATGACCCCGAAATGCACCATATCGATACCAAGCGCTTGCGCGGTCGGGATGAATACGGGAACGATAATCAGTAGGATTGCTGTCCCCTCCAGCACGCAGCCTAGCAGGAGCAGAAGGACGTTGACGAGGATCAGAAAGCCAATTGGTGACAGATCCCAACCCGTCAAAAGCACACGCAGTGTCTCCGGGATGTTCTCAATCGTGACAACGTAGTTGAAGACCAGCGAGCCGGCGATCAGCATGCCGATTGATGCTGTCGTCTTCGAGCTGGTCTTTAATGCGTCGTAGAAGGCCACCAACGAAATACTGCGATAGATCACGACGGAAATGGCCAGCGCGTAGGCCGCCGCAAGAGCTGCAGCCTCAGTCGGTGTCGTGATGCCCGAATAGATGCAGCCAAGCAGAACGACCGGCATCATGAGCGCCGGAAGCGCCTGCCAGGTGATCTTCGGGATATCGCGAAGCGGTACGGGGTCCTCCACCGGAAAGTTCTTGCGCCGCGCGGTGATTGCAACCTGCACCATCTGCAGAAGTGCCATCAACAGTCCAGGGATCATGCCGCCGATAAAGAGATAGCCGATCGATGCGTCCGAAACGAGCGCGTAGATTACCATTGGAATGGAAGGAGGAATGATCGGGCCGATGACGGAGGTCACAGCCGTCAACGCGGCGGCATAGCTTGGCGTGTAACGCCCGTCTCGGGTCATCATATTCTGCATCATGCGCCCGCTGCCCGCCGCATCCGCGATCGCAGAGCCGGACATGCCCGCAAATACGATGCTCTGCACCACGTTCACCTGCGCAAGGCCGCCGCGGAACCGACCAACGAGAACATTACAGAAGTTGAGAAGCCGCTCCGTCATCGAGCCGATGTTCATGAATTCGGCAGCGAGCACAAACAGCGGCACTGCAAGAATGATATAGTTGGAATACATGCCGTTCAGAAATTGCTCGGCCACCGTTCCCATGTCGGCTCCGACAAGAAACAGGTACAGGATCGAACCAACGATCATCGACAGCCCTATCGGCAAGCCCAAAAAGGCAAGAGCCGTGATGAGGACAATGGTAAGCGAAAAAGGACTGGTGAAATTCATACGCCGGAGCTCGCTTTCGTGGGATCGAAAGCGTCCGGCGCTTTGCCGAAGGCTGCCTGCCATGCAAGCCAGATGTAGCGCACGATCATTGCTACCGCAAAGACGACGTAGATCGAGTAGAGATAGTCGAAGCGGATCTTGAGATAGGCTGTCTTCTCGACCTTCATAAACATGACGTAGTCTATGACGGCCGGCAGCGAGACGCCGAAGGCGACGACAAGAGCCACGGCAAAAATCAGCGTCATGATGCGGCGGGCACGGGCGGACGCGCTAGCCCAGAAGAAATCGAACCGGATTTCTTCACTCTCGCCGATCACGAAAGCGGACCCGAAGAGCACTATCCAGATCCACAGAGCAACGCTGACTTCGTGCGTCCAGCCAATGGAGAGATTGAGGACATAGCGGAACAGGATCTGCAACAGAAACACGACGAACATGCCCAACAGCATGAGGGCCAAAATGTTTTCAGCCCGCCGGCGCAGCCACCGGCCAAAGGCAAGCAGTCTCTCGGACACGAAATTCCTCCTCACCTCACCCAATCGGCCGGGTCGAACCCGGCCGACATCTTTTTGTCGCTGATACGACTACAGGGCTGCTATTTTCTCGAGGATGCCTTCAGGCCACGATTTTGCGAGATCGGAGGAGAGATACTTCTCCTGTGCATGCTTCCGGAATGCGGCAATGTCCGGTTCATAGATTTTGAGGCCGGCTGCCTTGAACTCGTCGACCAGAGCCTTTTCCTGCGCCAGGTGCTGTTCCTGGCTCCAGGCCATCGCCCTATCCGCCGCCGCCTGGAACGCTGTCTGCTGTTCCGGCGACATGTCGGCCCACACCTTGCTGGAAACAGTCAGCAGATCGTAACCGATCAGATGCGAGGTCAGCACGATCTGCGACATCACTTCATAGAACTTCATGTTCTTGACGTTCGGAAGCGGATTGTCCTGTCCGTCGATCGCGCCGGTCTGCAGACCGGTATAGACTTCGGCATAGGCCATAGGCGTCGGATTTGCGCCGAGCGCAGCCCCCAGGAACTGCCAGGCGTCGCCACCCGGCATCCGAAGCTTGATACCGGCCATGTCGGCAGGTGTTGCAATCTTCTTTTCCGGTTTAAGCCCCACCTGACGTGCACCGAAATAGGTCGGACCCAAAATATGCACGCCGAGCTGATCTTCCGCCATTTTCTTGAATTCCGCGCCGGTATCGCTGTCGAAGAACGCCTTGAGATGGGCGGCATCGCGGAACAGATAGGCTGAGGTCAGCACAGACCATTCGGGAATCTGGTTTGAGATATCCTGCGGGGCGATATTGCCCATCTGCAGGTTGCCGCGCTGGAGAGCCACCAGTTCGGTGCCCTGCTTGAAGAGCGTTCCGCCATAGAACGGCTCCAGCGTGAAGCTGTCCTTGATGGCATCCTTGAAGGATTTCATCATCTCGGCGCGGATGTCCTGCTCGGAGAACACCGCCGAAAACTTCAGCACGGGTTTGTCCTGTGCAAATGCTGGGAAAGCAAAAGCCGCGGTCGCCGCCGCGGAAACGCCAAGAAAGCGGCGTCGGTCGATTTCAAAAACCATTGATTTTCCTCCCGTTAGCCGACCGTCGAGTGGCCGGTCTCTTTCCCACTTTCACTCTTCCCTCCTCGGAAGAGCACCTTGTTCATGCACGGACCAGTTAGTTAAAAAAGGCGCGGACAAGCGGCCAGCTATAGCCGGAGTTTCTGATGTTCAATATCTCATGTCAAATAATTTTTATCATAGATTTTTCATTTCATAGGATATAATTCGAGTAAGGGAGGAAACATGATCGTCCAAAATATACCATCGGAAACTGCGAGCGAGATGGCGTTTCGCCAAATCCGGAGCGATATCATCGCGGGCACATTATCTCCGCGTCAGAAGCTGAAACTCGACGACCTACGTGATCGATACTCAGTAAGCATCTCCACCCTCAGAGAAACCTTATCGCGGCTTGCCACCGAAAACCTTGTGATTGCCGAAGGGCAGCGCGGCTTCCATGTCGCACCGGTTTCCGCGAAGGAGCTGCGGGATCTCGGTGACATGCGCCTTCTGCTCGAGAGTCATGCTCTTGCTCTGTCTCTCGCCGCGGGTGACCTTGAATGGGAAGCGCGCGTTGTGGCAGCCAGACACAAGCTTGCCGCGGTGGAGCAGCGTTTGCTAACCGGCGACGTCGACCGAACGCCGGATTGGGTGCGCTACGACTGGGAGTTCCATCAGGCGCTCGCGTCGGCTTGCGGCTCTACGGTGCTGATGGAAACGCTGGCAACGACGTTCGATCGATTTCTACGCTACCACTTGCTTGCGCGCAGCTTCCGGGGGAAACCGGTTGCGGACGATCATCGCAAACTCTTCGACCTTGCCATGGCCCGCGACGTGGAAGGCGCAAGGTCTATGCTGCGCCAACACGTGGAGCACGGCATCGATCACGTGCTACGCACCGGTCGGTTTGACTGAATGCTTCAACGGAGACGGGAGATTGGAAAAGCGAGAACAGGTATCGCGCAAAAATGACCCCGAAAGAACGCGAGAGAACATTCTGGCCGTCGCGACGGAGGAATTCGCCGCTCATGGGTTAGCAGGCGCCCGGGTCGACGCGATCGCGGAGCGAACGCGCACATCCAAGCGCATGATCTACTACTATTTCATCAGCAAGGAAGACCTCTATCTCGCTGTCCTTGAGAAGGCCTACCGCAAGATCCGCTCACGCGAGGCCGATCTCCAGCTTACCGAAATGCAGCCAGTCGCGGCGCTGCGGACGCTGATCTCAAACACCTTCGACTACGACGAAAACCATCCGGACTTCGTCAGACTGGTGAGCGGCGAGAACATTCTCCTGGCCGCGCACATGCGTCGCTCCACCGAGATTGCCGACCTCAACGTCTCGATCATTCGAACGCTGACGGACATTCTGGAGCGCGGCAAAGCGGATGGAAGTTTTCAGCGTGAGATCGACGCAATCGATCTGCATTTGCTGATCAGCGCCTTCTGCTTCTTCCGGGTCTCCAACGCCCATACCTTCAGTACGATTTTCCAGCGCAATCTTTCGGAAACTGCCACGTACGAACGGCATAAGAAAATGATCGCGGACGCTGTAATCACTTACCTGCGTCTAGCAATATAAATTATCGCTCTCGAACGGATTCGAACCAGCTTCTATTGATGTATCGCTAATTAAGCGAATGCGTTAATTAACAAAAATGCCGTTTCGCTTATTAAGACGTAGTGCTGTTTAACTTCAGCACAACAATCGACTTGGGAAGCCATGGTCAACAAAGACCCCAACACCAACGGGCGACTAGGTCGCTTCGTGGAAACCGCCCTAGGTGGCGAACTAGACAGGCGTTTGTGCCGCCTCTCCTCCCTCCGGTTCCGTTCGATGATGATGTAAACTACACTGCTTGCGAAGACTTCGGCCAATGGCGGCTTTCGGACCGTCGCATCAGGTGACTTGGCGTGATGCCGAACTGCCGGCGGAAGGCCGTCGCGAAGTTGGCCGCGGAAGAATAGCCCGCAACAACACTGGCCTCCAGGACAGTGGCTTCGCCGTTGCTCAAGGCCGCGAAGGCCTGTGCCAGTCTCAGTTTGCGCACATATTCGAACACGCTCTGGTTCTCCGCGATTCGGAAAAGACGCTGCAGGCCGCTCGCGCTGATACCGGCGGCACGCGAGATCACTTCAACATTGAGCGGGTCGGCCCATCGCGCTGCGACGTAATTCTTGGCGCGATCGAGGCAAATGGCATCCTGCCGCGTCAGAATCATGCCGGTCGGTTCACGCCGGCTCGCCTGCAATGCCGCTGCCATCGTTTCTGCCACAAGTTCCACGGCGCGGCTTTCGAGATAGAGGTCGCGCATTGCGGGCAAAAGCGGTGGGGGCGCGAAGATCTGGCGAACGATCTCTATCAGGCGAGGAGTGACGGTCCAGCGATGTTCGAAGAGGTGTTCGCGGAGAAGCCTTTCGCCGCCCTTGGTGTCGGCGACTTCATCGAGCGCGTCGAGATGCAGCCATTCCGGCGTCGCGGACACGACGAGATGGCGCAGGTGCTGTCCTCCCAGAGAGGCACGACTGAAACTCTCAGGGGAGGCGTTCATGATCGCAACGCCCTGTACGACGCCGCCATGCGCATCAAAATGAAAGTGGCGGTCGCCGATTGAGAGATCGACATTGCCGTCCAGAAAGAAGATGCAGGAAAGTTCCTCGCCACGACGCGACGTGGCGGTGAAGGGCCGCTCCTCGATCGCATCGCTGACATGCAGCACGAGCCCACGGCGGAGTTCTCGGTGCAGGAATTCTCCCCTCATCAATGTATCGTCGGGAGAAAGTCCGTCGGGGCTTTCGAGGACGATCCCGTCCTGGCGCAAGAGATCTCGGACACGGAGGTGCCGCCTCGTGCGGCTCTCATCTGCCTGCACCTCGCCCTCGGCATCAGGTTTCAGGCCATTGCCGTACCGGCATACTGAAGTTGTCATTTCCAACCCTCGCGGCTTGTAGTGCACACGGCATTCACCAGCAACCTTGCAGCGCCATTGAAGATGGCAGTCCGAACAGGACATTTGCCGTCACGCAAAGATATCAGCGCGTTGCGCAAAGGACCCGCCGTTGCCCGTCGTGGAACAATTGCCCTAAAGCAATAACTTAACTTGATTTAATCAGTCAAGTTTAACAAAAGATGCAATCGACTTGGGGTAGGATCATGACGAGCGAAGACGGCAGGTTTGGCAAAAGACGCGACGCGAAAGAGCGTGCACGCACGTTCGCTGCGCACCGCAAAGAGACGACCCTTTTTGCCTCGACATTTGCTGGCGTCCTCGGTCTCGCGGCACCTGTGTTGGCACAGGATGTGGCCCCGGGAACCCGGCTCGAGGCGATCACCGTAACTGCTTCTAAGGACAACCCAAGGGGGCCGGACAATGGGATTGTCGCCAAGCGAAGCCTCAGCGCGTCAAAGACCGATACTTCTCTCCTCGCGACGCCACAGGCAATCAGCGTCGTCACGCGTGACCAGATGGACGAGCAAGGGGTGAACACCGTGTCGGAGGCGCTGCGATACACTCCGGGTGTGTTGACCGAGAGCAACGGCTACGACATCCGTTACGACTGGCTCTATATCCGCGGCTTCAACACCTACGGTACGATGTGGCTCGACGGACTGGTGCTTCCGGGCGACCCCAACAACTATGCCACTCCGGCCGTGAACCCCTACGCACTTGAGCGCATCGACGTCATCAAGGGGCCGGCGTCGGTTCTCTACGGCCGGGCGGTCCCAGGGGGGCTCGTCAACCAGGTCAGCAAGCGGCCGCAACCGGAGCGCCATAACGAGGTAGGCATCCAGACCTCGTCTTTCGGTGGCATCGAAGGGATGTTCGACTTCACAGGACCGGTCAGCGAAGGAAGCGACTGGACCTACAGGCTTACCGGACTCGGCAAGAACATGGGCAGCCAGATCGATCGAGAGCAAGAACGCCAGCTCATGCTTGCGCCGAGCTTGACCTGGGCGCCGACCGACCAGACACAACTCACTCTTTATGGCTACTATCAGAAGGATCGCCCGAAGGACTTCAACCCCCGTTTCTACCCGGCGATCGGGACACTGATCGACAATTCATTCGGACAGATCCCACGAGAGCTCTATCTCGGCGATCCCAACGCCAGCATCTTTGAACGCAATTTCTATACGCTCGGATACGAATTTTCCCACGAGTTCAACGACACCTGGAGCGTGCGTCAGAACCTGCGCTACGGCCGCGCGAGCCAGAACATGTTCCTCGCCCTCGTCAACCCGGCCTTCGCCTATCGGCCCGACGGCCATACCCTCAATCGGGCTTCGGCAGTGTCGGATGATTGGCTGACAAGCTTCAACGTCGACACCCAACTGGAAGCCCGGTTCGATACCGGTGCCCTCGATCACACGGCTCTCTTCGGCATCGACGTCCTCCGGGCCGATTCGTCGACCAATTTCGGCAACGGCACTGTCGGAGTGCCGCCCCTCGACTATCTCGACCCGGTCTACGGCACCGCACCGATACCAGTCCCGGCCATCCAGCGCTCTGGCCTGCAGAAGCAACGGCAGGTCGGCTTCTATGCCCAGGACCAGATCCGCTACGACAACTGGGTAGGGACGGTCGGCCTGCGCTACGATCTCTCGGACATCGATACCCAAAACCGCCTGGCTCCGGATCGGTCGACCGTCTCCAACGATGATCGCGAAGTGACGTGGCGGGCCGGCCTCTCCTATCTCTTCGACAACGGTATCGCTCCCTACGTCAGCTATTCCACCGCCTTCTTGCCGGCCCTGGGTGCCAGCCGGTCCGGAATGCCCTTTGAGGCGCAACGGGCCGAACAGTACGAAATTGGCGTGAAGTTCGAGCCGCCGGGCGGCTGGGGCATGATCACGGTCTCACTGTTTGACTTGACGCTCGAAAATGGCCTCACGCCCGATCCTGCCAGTTCGCTCTACAGCGTGCAGACCGGCAAGCAGCGCGTGCGGGGATTGGAGCTTGAAGGGAAGTACGAGATCACCCCCGAATTCGACGTCCTTGCCTCCTACGCCTATTCGGATTCCGAAGTAGTCCAGTCTACGAACGCGGCGGCCAGGGGCCGCGAGATGTTGAGATCGCCAGAGCATCAGGGCAGCGCCTGGATAAACTATCGTCCTTCTGCCATCGAGGGCCTTTCGCTGAGCGCCGGGGTGCGGATGACCTCGTCTTATCAGACCGACGCCACCTATCGAGATGATTTGCGCATCCCCAGCCGCGTACTGGTCGATATCGGCGCCGCGTATGACTTCGACGCCTTGCACAAGTCTTTCGAAGGCACGAAATTTCGCGTCAACGTCACCAATCTGTTCGACGAGGAGTATGTCTCGCATTGCCTGAACATTACCGGCGGAAGTTGCAACTACGGTGCTGGACGGGCGGTTACGGCCAGCCTGAACTACGCGTGGTAGGCCGCATGATCCTGAAAATGCCTGTCCAGACAACCGTCCCATTGGTCCGACTTGCGGCAGCATTCGTCATCGCGCTCTTCCTGGGCGTGCCGGCGGCGGCGGAAATCCGGCTCACCGACGCCGCAGGGCGTGACGTCCGCCTCGCAATCCCCGCCCAGCGCATCGCTACCAATGAAAGCCTGCTGCTCCTGTCGCTGGCGCTTATCGATCCGGATCCGGTTTCGCGCCTCGCCGGCTGGGCGGCGCCGCAAAGGATCGACAGAGGTTTCTACCAGTCGTTCCGCGCCCGCTTTCCCAGCATCGATTCTATCCCGGTGGCGGGTGGCGTGGTCGGTTCAAAGAACTCGCCTGAGGCCATTCTCGCCGTCAAGCCGGACGTCTTCGTCGTCTCTCTCTGGGACCAAAGCTGGACACAGGTCGCTGCGACACTGGAGGCCGCCGGGGTGCCGGTGGTATTTCTCGATGGCCCCGCCAACGATGGACGCGGCCCGGCAGAAACTACCATTTCCTCGATCGAACTTCTTGGAAAGGTGATCGGCCGAGAGGCGCAGGCCCATGCCTTTAGCGATTTTGTCCGGCCGCGTTATGCGCTCATCACGGATCGCACGCGCAATCTCAGGCGCCCTTCGGTCCTGATCGATGCCCACGCCGGCGAGGACTGTTGCTCAACGCCGGGGCGCGACAACCGCATGACTGAATATCTCAAGCTGGCCGGAGGCGAGAGCATTGGCGTCGGCGTGCCCGGCTACGACGGAAGGCTGAGCGCCGAGTACGTGCTGGTAAAGGACCCGGAGGTCTACATTGCGACCGGAGGACCGCACCTTGCGGCCCAGAACGGCCTCGTTCTTGGCGATGATATCACCGCGGATGCGGCATCGAGATCGTTCGCCATGCTTGTTTCGAGCGACTTGCGCTCCAGTCTGACAGCAGTGCGTAGCGGCCGTGCCCACGCAGTGTCCCATCAACTGTCGATCTCGGTTCTCAATGTTCTGGCCTTTGAATGCTACGCGCGATGGATTCATCCGGATCTGTTCACTGACATTGATCCGGCCGCGACCCTTGCCGAGATCAACAACCGGTTCTTGAGCGTGCCACTCGAAGGCACCTTCTGGCTCGACCTCGACGTTTCAAGGATCGCGCAATGACAGGAATGTCCCCATGGTAGGCAGAACCTATTCGGCTCAGGCATTGATTGCCTTGCCTAATCCTGAACCCGTCATAACCCGGCTTTGCCATCACATGCTCGAGCACGGCGCAGAGGTCAGCAGGCAGGCGGGCGAGGTCGTGCTGCGACTATCCGGCTGCACCGCCCGCTTTTTCGGCGAGGGCGCACGCACGTGCGTCGAGATAGAGGCGCCTGATTTCGAGCACCTCTATTTCGCGCGTATGACGATCGCCTCCCATATCCTGGAGTTCGCCGGAGAGGCGGCCCCCGAGATCCGCTGGAGCGGCGATAGCGACGGTCAGACACGGCCACCCAATTTCCAGGTCCTGACGGTCATCGGCAGTCACGACGTGACGCCCCATATGCGGCGCCTGAGGTTTCGCTGCCAGAACGCCGCCCGTTTTGCAGGTCTCGACGCGCTCCACCTCAATCTTCTGATCCAAAGACCGGAACTCCGAAGCCCGGTTTGGCCATCGGTGGCGTCGAGTGGCGTGATCGAATGGGAGGATCCGGACCACAAACCATTTTTGCGTAAATATACGGTCCGCTCCGTCGACGTCGAGACGGAAGAGATCGAGATTGACTTCGTGATCCACTCCGATGTCGGGCCTGGCTCTCGGTTTGCCGAGACAGTAGTCATCGGCACGGAAGTAGGCGTATTCGGACCTGGCGGCGGCGGACTCGTCGTGGCGGACTGGTATCTGTTTGCCGGAGATGAGACCGCCCTTCCCGCGATTGCCCGGATGTTCGCCAACCTGCCTTTTGCTGCGACGGGGATTGCCTACATCGAGGTGGCTGACGGCGAAGAAATCCAGGCTTTAGAGAGTTCGGCGGCGGTCGACGTGCGCTGGCTCGTGCGCAACGGGGCAAAGCCAGGAAGTCTGCTTGTCGATGCTGTCAGGAATAGCGAATTTCCGGAAGATGGCAGGTCGATCTATCTCTGGGCTGCGTGCGAACATGGCGCGTTCAAGACGATCCGCCAGTTCGTCCGCGAGCAGACGAAGCTAAAGCGCGACGAGCAACTTGTCGTCTCCTATTGGCGTGCTGGGACTTCTTCCTGACGCGCCTTAACCGGATCAGCTAGCCAATGAAGCAGGCCATACCCATTGCCGACCGCGGAATGGACCAACCACATTTAATGGGCTACCAGTTCCCGTCGATACTTTATGCGGATCTTTCGAGCACAAAGAAAGTCCGGCGTGGCAGCAGATCTTCGCCCCCTGACCAGAAGGAAGATGGCTTACGCGGCACGATCAAGACGCCAATTCAAAAGACCAGAAGCGAAAAGAATACCATGGCAGTCGAAGAGGTGCGTCTTGAATCTCTCCACGCCACGAACGGGCTCGCGACGGCCCCAGAGCTTTCAAACGGATCCGATCTGTTCAGGGTAGACGACTGCGCTTGCCGAGCTGGCAACGCGCTTTTCGGAGTAGTTAAGCAGGAACAAATAAGAAAGTGGTTCAGTTGATTCAGTTGCTCGACTCTCGAGGGGACCGCATTTAACATCTTCAGTAAGATCAGCAGGTCGCCATAAGGATAGGGAGAACACATGGCCGACTCCCTCGACCACGCACCGGCACAAGCGAAAAATCTGCCGCAGTTTCTGGCGCTGACCGTCGGGGCAATCGGCGTGGTCTATGGCGACATCGGGACCAGCCCTCTCTACGCCTTCCGCGAGGCACTGCGCCCGTTTGGGCCAGGTGGCGTCGGGCGGGACGAAGTCATCGGTCTCGTGTCGCTGGTACTCTGGACGCTGACCGCCATCGTGACCATTAAATACGTGCTCTTTCTGCTTCGCGCCGACAACGATGGTGAGGGTGGCACTTTGTCCCTGCTCGCCCTGTTGCTGAAGAAGGGCACCAAGTATCCGGTCCTCATGTTTTTTGCCGGCGTTCTCGGTGCCGCCCTGTTCATCGGTGACGCGATGATCACTCCGGCGCTGTCGGTGCTGTCGGCCGTCGAGGGATTGAAGCTCGTGACGCCGGCGCTTGACGACTACGTGCTGCCGATCTCTATCGTGATAATCCTGCTGCTTTTCGCCGTCCAGTCACGCGGGACCGGTGCTGTCTCGATTTTCTTCGGTCCAATCACCCTTATTTGGTTTCTGGTGATGGCAGCTGCTGGCATTGCGCATATAGGCGACGATTTGGCGATCCTTGCAGCCTTCAACCCGCTCTATGCGGTTGGCTTCTTGTGGGATGCCGGCCTCGTCGGCTTTATCGTACTCGGCGCCATCTTCCTTACCGTGACCGGCGCTGAAGCGCTTTATGCCGATCTTGGTCATTTCGGCCGGCTGCCCATCCAGTCGGCGTGGTTTACGGTCGTGTTCCCCGCCCTCGCGTTGAACTATCTGGGACAGGGCGCGCTGGTTTTGTCCCATCCCAATGTCATCGACAATCCGTTTTTCCTGATGTTCCCGAACTGGGCCTTGTTGCCGATGGTGATCCTTGCCACGGCCGCAACGATCATCGCCAGCCAGTCGGTGATCACCGGAGCCTTTTCGCTTATACGGCAAGCGATCCACCTCGGCTTCCTCCCCCGCTTCGAGATCTACTACACCTCGGAAACGCAAACGGGTCAGATTTACCTACCCTTGGTCAACACCATCCTTTTGACCGGTGTTCTCGCCCTCATGCTGATGTTCGGTAGCTCCGAAGCCCTTGCCCCCGCATACGGCGTATCCATTACGGGCGCGATGGTGATCGATACGATCCTCGCCTTCGAATTCGTTCGGCGCCAATGGGGCTGGTCCGCTTTGACAGCCATAGCCGTCTTGCTTCCCCTGTTCAGTCTCGAACTGGTCTTCCTCGGCGCCAATTTGTTGAAGGTTCACCACGGAGGGTATGTGCCCATCCTGATCGCCGGCATCTTGATCACGATGATGTTGACCTGGCGGAAGGGGGTCAGCCTGCTGCGCGAGAAGACCGCCCGTCACGACATTCCGCTGAGCCAGTTCATGGCCATGGTCGAACGAAAGTCCGAGCACGCTCCTGTCGACGTCCCCGGAACAGCGGTCTTCCTGACCGCTACGCCCGACACAACGCCGGCAGTTCTGTTGCATAACATCAAGCACAATCACGTCCTTCATCAGCACAACGTCATCATGACCATCAAGACCGCCAGGGTCCCGTATGTGCCCGAGAAGGACCGCTACACAATTACACAGCTGTCTGATCGGTTCAGCCTGCTGGAGCTGAGATTCGGCTTCATGGACGATCAGAATGTCTCACGGGCACTGGCGCGCTGTCGAAAGGGGGGGTTCAAGTTCGAGATCATGTCGACGTCCTTTTATCTCGGCCGGCGCAAGCTGATAGCCGACCCCCAGTCAGGACTGCCCCACTGGCAAGACAAGCTCTTCATCGCCATGGCCGACTCGGCGATTGATCCAACTGATTACTTTCATCTGCCCGCCAATCGAGTCGTCGAGCTGGGAGAGCAAGTCATTATCTAAAGTGCGCAGGCCACGCTTGGAAGCGGCATCACTGGGCCTCAGCCGCGGAGCTTGATCTGCACTCGATTGAAGGAACATTTCAACAACAAGAAGTTTGAAGAGCGTTCCTATTTCAGCAGGATGTTCTCCTCTGAAATGTTGGCTTAGCGGACCGTCAAGTCGACCAACTGCAGCGCTCCTTTTCAGTCTACCGGGCGCCCTGCTTTTCTCTTAACTTTCGACAGCTTCACCCGGAAACATATCGTCGGCTGCAGGGTTGAGCGCGACAGACAGAGGCAGGCCGAATGGGCCCGGTCAACGTCGCCGGCATCATGATCCTCTTGGTATCGTTACGATATTTGCCATGACCTGGCTCGCGGCCTGAGGAGTAAATCGGGACTGAGTTGCAATTAGATCAGCTGTTGAATCGCAAGAAAGCCGTAGATCGCGATCACGAGCAGGACAAGGACCAGCAATAGAAAAATTATCGTCGATCCTCTCTTGCCCATTCCGAGTGAAATAAGGGTTCACAAACGGGTTTGAATAGGACTGAAGTCTTACGCCAACGAGTTTCTGCAACCTCTGTGGGTCCTCTCTCGTCCTCCCTTTTAGAACATCCGGGCACTCCGCGCCGCGGAGGCTGGCTGGGATTGGCGGCCGTCGCTGGCGGTGCAGCGTGGTTGATCAACATTCCGCCCCTGGCATTTCACTTGAGCGCCGCACGATGAATCGGAAAATGGGCTCACCTTTACATAGACATGCAACGTACCCTTGGCAGGTCGCTTGGATACCCCAGGTGTTCGGTCAGATTGCTGAGGTTGCAACCCGATTTCCCGATCGCGCACCATATTCACGCGTTTCGTGCCGCCGTCCTCTCCGGAGGAGAGGCCGCCATACTACGAAATATATCCCTTCATTTCCAGAGCAGCGGTGGCCGTCTCCATCAACGACATGCCGTCCGGCGGACTGCCGAGCTAGAGCGATACGATCAACTCCGACGCCTGCGCGCCTCAGCAGAGGTGTTTAGCAGAGAGGTCGACCAGTCCCGAAACCGCCCCAAGCCTCGATGCATCGCGCCCTCGAACCAAGCTTAAGTTAACAGGCTGCGCAGCCTTCTTGGCCGGAACCGCTCTGCCTTCTACACAAGCTCTTGCAAAAGGCTGCGTAAACATCCATATACCATCCAGGTAGATGGTCAGTGGATGGTATGAAAGACAATCTCTTACGCGACAGGGGCGGTGAATCTGAGAAGATCACCATCAATCTTGGTTATGTCGATCTCGGTCGCATCGACGTTCTCGTGCAGGAAGGATGCTATTCCAATCGCAGCGACTTCATCCGCACAGCGATCCGCAACCAGCTCACGGCCGAGGCCGAGGCCGTCAAGCAGTCGATCGTCCGGCACAGGCTGGAACTGGGTTTGCGCGACTACAGCAGAGCGGAACTGGAATCGCTGAAGGCGGCCGGCGAAAGAGTTCACATCAAAGTGGTCGGGCTTGCCCGCATCGCGTCCGACGTCACACCAGAACTTGCTCTGGCAACAATTGAATCCATCACCGTGCTCGGCGCCCTCCAGGCCAGCACCGAGTTGAAATCAGCGCTTGCCGAACGCATCCGGTAAAACTGCGGCCCGACCAAGAAGGACAACTCCATGAATGACGATTTTGAAGCGGCCATGCGCCGTGCGCTACGGTCCACGCGCGCCTTGAACGTCGCCGAGGCGACACGCGTGATCCAGGATGCGCTGGCCGGCCGATCGGTCTCCGATACTCGCATCTCGTCATCGGACATCACGCCACCGCGGCCAATTCAGCGTTCCGCCCCCTTCCCGGTCGATCCGGATGCCGAGATCATCGAGCCACCGACACGGTCTGATGCCGAAGAGCCCGCCCAAAAGGTTGGCAATGGCACGTCGTCGCCGAAGTTGCGGAAGCCCTTGCGAGAAACGGTACGGATTTTGAGCGAGAGTCGGCTGGCGCGGGGCGTCTTCGGATCGCTACACGACGTCGGCCTGCCGGGCACGGCAAGACAGGTCCGAGAGCCCGTCATCTCGGATGGGGCACAGTTCTTGGCACGATCCTTCACCTGCCCCGCGGGTTCGCGAAGCTACAGGCTCTACGTTCCCGCGTCCGCACCCGATCGGCCGCGCGGCCTTGTCGTCATGCTCCATGGCTGTAAGCAGGATCCCGAAGATTTTGCTGCAGGAACGGGCATGAACGCGGTTGCCGAGGCGCACGGTCTCATGGTCGCCTATCCCCGTCAAAGCGGTGCTGACAATGCGTCGTCCTGCTGGAATTGGTTCAGGCCCACCGACCAAATGCGCGACGGGGGAGAACCCTCGATCATTGCCGGAATCACCAAGGAGATCATGTCGGAATTCGGCCTCGATCGCGACCGGGTCTTCGTGGCAGGCCTATCGGCAGGGGGAGCAATGGCGGCGGTCATGGGCGAGACCTATCCCGATCTCTATTCGGCCGCGGGGATCCATTCCGGCCTGGCCTACGGATCGGCCAACGACGTCATGTCAGCCTTCTCCGCGATGCGCGGCGACGGCGGTCTTGCATCCGATCCGAAGCGGCTCGCTAATGGTCACCGTCTCCGGACGATCGTCTTCCAGGGAGGTGCTGATCGGACGGTCCATCCCTCCAACGCCGATCGGATCGTCGCCGAGGCAACGCCTACCGACGCGCGATGCGCGGTCCGTAAGGAATCCGGCCGCTCCGCGAGCGGGCGGATCTATACAAGAACCATCGTAGCAGATTCCGGTGGAAGCCCGGCGGTCGAATACTGGCTGGTAGAGGGCGCCGGTCATGCCTGGTCCGGCGGCAATCCCTCGGGAACGTATACGGACCCGCATGGTCCGGATGCCTCTTGTCAAATGGTGCGCTTCTTCCTCGATGGGAAGGAATGAAGGCACTCGGCCGCCGGAGGAATGCACACGTGCCGGCATGCTGGTCCGTCAGTCATAAGCGCTTGCGAGGACCAATGGTATGTTCCGTGCCCGCAACGGGCGGCAAGAGATACTGTTCGGCAGGCGCAAGAACAGGTTCGCACGGCAGCTTCAATGCTTTAAGCCTCGTCTACGGCAACTTTAACTGCGTCCTTTAGCTTTCCTTTGGCTTGCTGGGCACCGCGCCTTGCCTCTTGTGCCGCGCCTGCGGCTTGCTTGGCCTTACCACCGGGCTTATTGGCCTTGCCCCCAACTTTGTCCTTTGCACTGTCCATGCGGGTCTCCCGATTTGGAGGACGCGACTTGCGCCCCAGTTGTTCGAACGGGCGGCCCGGCAAGGCTCGGCACACGTGTTCGATCTGGCCTTCATTGCTCGTCGTAGGCGACCATATCAACGACAGCGTCTTGAGTGTCCGAGCCGGCGCGGCTCATCAAGTGAACTGATGAGGAAAAGGCGCTGAACGCCGCATTCTGACATTGCGGAACGAGGTCTACTCATTCCGACGGGTCGGCCTATTCCTTTCTGCCATGGCAATCCGAAGGCTTGACCACGGGCCCACGCCAGCGGCCCAACGCGACCCGCAGAATTCAAGGTGGAGCCACGCCGCACTTTATTGCCACACATCACTGTGGGGGTCGGTGCTGTAGTGCCACTGGCAGCATTCCACCCAATTCCAAACGTCTCACGCGAGTGTTTTCAGGTACACTTCACCTGACGGATTATTCCGCTCCTGGCTCTTCGGCTTGCGAACTGACGGGCATCCTGACCTCGAAAGTGGTTTTCTCGTTCAACGACGAGACTGTAACCGTTCCGCCGTGGGCTTTTGCGATCTCGGAAGCGATGTGCAGTCCAAGACCCAACCCCTGCTCGTGACGTCCCCCGGGGTCTTCGCCATGGAAGAAGGGTTGGAAGATCGGGCGGAATGGGAACGCAACCTTTTGAGACGGAAATAATCACGGTTTCTTCGACCACTTGCGCAGATAGCTCAACGGGCTTGTGTTCCGCTCCATGAGACAGGGCGTTTCCGAGCAGATTGGAGACCAACTGTCCAACACGCCCGGCATCCACGAACAATGGCTCAGGCGGCAGATCGATCGCGACGTCGATGTGCTTTCCGCTAGCGCTCGACAGTTCTGCGACTACCTGCTCCAGATAAAGACGAAGCTTGTCCTCCCTCCTCCGCGATATTGGAAGGCCGATTCCCATTCGACGTTCGGAACGATCCTGCCCAGCTTCAAACCCGCGCGGTATAGAGTGAAGGGCGCATGTCCGCAGGCTCGCCAAGCGCAGGCCAGCCGCTCCTGAACCGACCATAACCCTTTTGGCCAGTGCACAGCGACCATGTGAACCCATTACTTCCATCGCGTCATGTTCTCGCCTGATAGGTCGCGGACCGGAACTTTATCAGGTCTCGAGGATTCACTGAGCGGACAGCCATGTCGAGGGAGGTTCGAAGTTGAAGACAATCGTACGAACGACGGGAGCAACTTCGGATCGAACGGACCCATGCCGAACCCAAACGCCGAAGGCTAATTGCACCGCGCGTCGCCGAGGCGGGTGATGGTCCGCCTTGGAAAACCTGGGATATCGGGTCGGAGGAAAAGGCGATGCATTTGATCCAGATATTTTTGCCGCTTGTCGGCAACAAACGCGATTCTTCGAAGAGATTCGCGGAGGTCCGCGACCAGCTGACAACTCGTTTTGGCGGAGCCACGCTCTACCGTAACGCCCCTGCGGAGGGTTTGTGGGAAGACGAAGGGGCGGTGGAAAAGGACGTTATTATAATCGCGGAGGTGATGGCCGTCGAGCTGGACCAGAATTGGTGGGCCGACTACCGCAAGGAACTCGAGCGCCGCTTCAAGCAAGACGAGATCGTCGTCCGCGCGGTGTCGATGACACGCCTGTGATATTCACCAAGATCAACGCTGTCGCCCACTTGCCAGTCCGCGTCTGTCGTCTGGGTTACATCTACCCAGTTTCTATTGAACCTCCTGGGCGTGGGCATCGGCGTGGCGCACAGGGCTTGTGAGAACAGATCCGCTGGCCCTTTTCTGCCTTTCCGCCGCAAAGCCTGAACGGGATTCCTGATCGCTTTTGACTGTCGCTAGCGGCATAGCGGATGGCCGCTTTGCGCGCCCACGCTAATCGTTGAGGTCGATTGGGCTTCGCCCCGAAAACAGCCAGTCAACCATTGCATAATCAACCAAGGCAGCCCCAGGCTCCGGAGCCCAGCGAAAGCTGGGTCAGTAAGTGGAACGTGTGGGCAATGTCGTCACGCTCGGTGGCTAGCAGTAGAGCGACCGTCGAACGCAATTCATTGATAAGGCTTCGCCCCGTGTTTTAACGGTCGAGACCCCAAACGTCCGGGTTCCGTTTGAAGTACTCGGTCAGCATTTCGGTAAGCACACGCACTTTCCGCGTGGGATGCTGACCCGGCGGGCGGACGACATACGCCGCCCCCGGAGGGACCGGATAGCGTGTCATGATCGGGACCAGAGCGCCGGAGGCCACATATCCATATGTGATGCAATCGGGGAGCCAGGCGATGCCGAGACCTGCCGCCGCCGCAGCGGCAAGCGCCGTGGCGCTGTCGGCCTTGAACCTGCCCTGCGGCTGAACCGTGACGACCTTGTCGCCATCCATGAACTGCCAGGGTTCCGTTCCCTGCATGAGGGCCTGATGGGTGACGAGTTCGTCCAGGGTCTCAGGTGACCCGTGCGCTTTGATGTAATCCGGGCTGGCGACAAGCTTGCCATGGATCGGCCCAACGCGCTTCGCGATCAGGTTTGAGTCTTGGAGGTAGGCACCCCGAATCGCGCAATCAAAACCCTCTGCGATGAGATCGACGAAGCGATCGCTGTAGGAGGTATGGATGTGAAGCTGCGGGTGCTGGCGCGCCATGTCCGCAAGCACGGGGGCGAAGTGGGTCGGGCCGAACGTAAGCGGCATGGCAACCCTCAGGCGGCCGCGCAACTCACCCGTGGGGAGGATCGTTTCCTTGGCGGTGTCGATCTCGGCGCTGGCTCTGGCCGCATGGTCCCTGAACGTGATTCCCGCTTCCGTGAGCGCGGCGCCGCGGGTCGTTCGTGCAAGAAGCTGGACGCCAAGCTCCGCTTCGACCCGGAAGAGTCGCCGGCTGACGATCGATTTGGAGACGCCAAGCCGGCGCGCGGCGGCCGATACGCCCCCGGCATCGGCCACTGCGACGAATGTCTGTAGGTCTTCGATGTCCATTCCGGCGTTCCTTATTTCGCGACACAGCTTGCCCGACTATGGCACTACCGCACCACCAAAAGGAACAGCAAATTGCGTCCAGGCAACGTCACCCGCTGGCGCATGTCTCCCGTGAACCCATCGCCGTCCATAGCGGCAGAGAAAGGAAGTCTTGATGCCCCCTCGTAACGGCCTCGATTCGCTTCTTCGTCCCGAAGATTCCGTCCTCGTTCTGATCGATCACCAACCTTATCAACTCGCGAACCTGAACAGCCACGATCCGCATATGGTGGTCAACAACACGACCGCGCTGGCGAAGCTGGCAAGAGCCTTCAATGTTCCGACCATTCTCACCAGCGTGATCGCGGCGCGCGGTGGCCTTCTCTTTAAGCAGATCACCGACGTGTTCCCTGGACAGGAAGTCATCGATCGCACCTGGGTGAACACCTGGCAGGACGAGAATGTGGTGAACGTCGTCAAGGCGACCGGCCGCAAGCAACTGATCATCGCCGGACTGTGGACCGAGGTCTGCGTTGCCATGCCTGTGATCCACGCCGCCGGCGAAGGCTGGGACGTCACCGTGATCACCGACGCGTCGGGCGGGATTTCGAAGGAGTCTCACGAAGTCGCCATCCAGCGAATGATCGCGGCCGGCGCGAACGTGATGACCGTGATGGCGCTCGCTGGCGAATGGCAACGCGATTGGGCGCGCACCGAGCATGTCGAGGAGCTGACCGAGATTCTCATCCAGCACTTCGGCGGCAGCGGCATCGCGTATCTTTGGGAGCAGCAGCTTCTCAACACGCCGGTGCCGAGCGAAGGCTGACCCGGGCCGGGTGGCCAAAGCCGTCCTCGTCGCCGCCATTCCGCCGCTGATGCTGAAGACCGACGACAAGCCCGAAGGCCGCCCATGGAGGTCTTCGACGGCTTCCGGACGGCACTGGCCTGCAACCGTTCATAGTCTCCTTCCGCGACGTCCCGTCAGGCCCGTTCTACGGCTTCAACCGCGAGGGCGCGGCGGTCCATGAAGGCGTGCTCCAGAACTGGTGGCGGCAGGGCATGATGGGAGCGCCAAGGCGCACTACGATGGCATCAAGGCCTTCTCGGAAACCGACCAGACCGATGACCTCAAGGCGATCACCGTGCCGACGCTGGTGCGGCACGGTGAGCACGACCCGGTCGTTCCGATCGCCGCCGAACGGTTCGTTGAAGACCTATCCCGGTGTCTCGCACGGGATGCTGACAGTGAACGCTGATGTGCTGAACGCCGACCTTCTGGAGTTCAGCAAGAACAGCAGGGGCTGGGGGCGCGGCTCCCGGCCCCGTCCCGTAGTTCGAGTCGATGCTTAAAAGGTTGTGCGTGCGTCGGTAGAGCACAAGAACTCCATCTCGCACGACAGAAGCGCTGCGCTCATAGTGGCCTCGCTGCGCGTTTGTCAGCTAATCTTATTACTGGGACCGAAACTAGACGGTCTGCCATCGGCCCCAATTGAGACGCAGGGGTCACGCTGGCCAAGACTACGCTCCTGACGCTTCCTCGGCGTTCAGAGCAAAGGCAGTAACGCGAATGCACTCCACCCGACTTAGTCGGCCGGAAGCCGGCAACATATCGCCCCGACCGGGTGCGTCCCTCGCCTTGATGGGATCAGAACCAATGACCCAGTTTTTTACCATTTCCCTCTGTTACACGTTCATTCGGCACGATATGAACTTGGCCGGGCTGGAATGACTGATTTATGGCCGATCGCTACCCAATTGTTTGGGCAGCCCGCCCGGAACGGCGGCGGGGTCAAAACTTGGGTGTCAGGCCATTGAAGGTGATCCGGCCGTCCAAATGCGACCTGTCTGGCGTCAATGGAAGCTTCACGAAGCCGAGAACTTCACCGTCACGCCGCGCTGGCGAAAGTAGGCCTGCATAAACTTCCTGCCAGAACGATTATTTTGCATGAGCTTAGCAGGGTCGAACACGGCCTCTTTCAAACCTGCCCGCACCAACGCTTCCTTGAGGGTCGCGATATGCACATCGATGTCGGCATTGTCCGCCTGGAGCGATTCATAAATGCGGTTTGTTGCATCTGCTACGGTCGGCTCACTCACGATTATTTTCCCTTTGGCTGGCGCTTACCACGTTTTCTTGCTTGATCCTATGTTGGGGAAAAATGCCCACGTCAAGGCGAAGGCCGTCGCGCCGCTTCAGCACCGTTAGTGCATCGGATTGCCCGTTGGGGTCCCTCTGCCCCGGGCGCCTCCCTCGGGACAGCGCCAGTGACCGCAAACCGGGGCGGGTCGCGCTGGTCTGCGTCCAGTGCCATATGTCTTCGCATGCGGACCGGAAGGTTCCAACCCATCGCCTTCCGTTGGCCGTCGACGCTCAACGTCCCCAACTTGGCCTCGCTCGGTGGTGGTGGTCCGCTAACCTGAGCGAGAATAATTGATGCGATTGAAGTCCGCGCTCCAAATGGGCCTTACCGCAGACTGTGCCCTGCCCGATATCCGGCCCTCTTCGTTTAGAACGCCACTCTCGACCTCACCCTCGGTTCCACTGAATTCAACCGGATTGATGAAGTCGAGGTAGCTACCCGGTTCGATGATTGCGAGATACATGCCCGATGCCTTCGGGTCCGGGATGACCTCGGTCACCTTGGCAACACCAAAGTAACCGCGGGTCGCGGCGACCTTGCGCGGCTCGTAGTAGATGATCCAATCGCCTACAGGCCACGCACCCGTCCAAGATCTTGGCTCGGAAACTGGCGCAAGACACAGGCCGAGCTTGATGCCGAGATCGTGACCGGCGCCAGACCGCCGTCGCGCAGCGCATATGCGTTGATCAAGTCCTCGAACGCGTCGGGATTGTCCCCACCCGCTGTCACATCTCCGGCAGGCCAGCCTTTCGGAAGCCGTCGACAAAATGGTCTCGTACAGATGCATCGCGCAGCGGCTGGGAGCTGAGCCAATGGCCGATCGTGAAATGAGGGTGGGCAATCAGGAACAATTCTGCTTCTCGCCGCGCCTCCTCACGCTGGCCCAACTGCGCAAGCGCAGCAGCCAGGAATTTGCGTGAGTTGGTACGATACGTGTCTTTCCTGCGGAGTGTAGCGGTTGCCGCCTCATAGTCACGCGCGGCGTATTGCGCCTGCCCAAGATGACATAGATACCAGCAGGTTGGATAGGGATTGAGCCGCAGAGCTTTTTCGATCTGCGCTAGTCCGTCGGCAACCCTGCCGTCCAGCACGGACATGTCCGACATGGCGGCCCAGGTGTCGGCGTGGTTGGGGTCCAGCTCCAGGGCCTTGGCGAAGGCGGCCTCCGATTCCTCCCATCGCCGCTCATAAGCCAAAATGGTCCCCAGAACGTAACGGCAGCCGGCATCGTTGGGATCTAGGTCGACCGCCTTCTGCGCAAACGTCGCCGCCATCCGACGGTTAGGATCTTCGGGTTCGCCGAAATGAGTCCAGGCGAGCCAACGGTTATAGGCGAGCAGACCGACCGCCTCGGCATATGATGGCTCAAGCTTAACCGCGCGTTGGAGCAGCATATAGGCCTCACGCTCAGTTTGCGGCGACTCTTCCGTCAGGAGGCGGGCGCGCACACACAGATCGTACGCCTCAAAGTTCTTCGGCCGATTGCGCTGCGTCGGGATGGTCAGCCGGCCGACGAGGGCTTCAACAATCTTGGCGTTAACTTCATCCTGTAATTCGAAAACATCTTCCACGGTCCTGTCAAACCGGTCGGCCCACAAGTGCTGGCCGCCTAGCGCGTCGATCAATTGGGCATTGATGCGCACACGGCCCATTGCGCGTCTGGCGCTCCCCTCGAGGACGTAGCGGACGCCGAGTTCCTGGGCGACCAGCCGTACGTCGACCGGCCTGCCCTTGTAGCCGTACACGGAATTGCGCGCGATGACGAACAGGCCAGCCGTACGGGAAAGGTCGGTGATCAGGTCTTCGGTCAAGCCGTCGACGAAAGGCGCGTCCGCTTCATCCCCACTCATATTCGTGAACGGCAATACAGCGATCGAGGGACATTCGGGCAGCGGCAATATGCTCTGCAGCGCATCCGGCCAATGCCACAGGTGGACCGGGCGAGTCAGGTTCTTTAGGTAGCGTTCGCCTGCATCAAAGAACCGGTCGCCGATCTTGCCGACGATCTCGCCGTAAACTTTGGCTGAAATGCAGATACCTCCCGGTGCGGCCTGCGTCTCGAGGCGCGCCGCGACATTGACGCCGTCGCCGAGGACGTCTGAACCGTCGTCAATGACATCTCCCAGATTGACGCCTATACGCAAAAGCAGGCGCCGGTCTCCGGAAGCCTCAACAGCAGTGGTGGCCCGTTGCATTTCCAACGCTGCTGCGACAGCGTCCACCGCGCTACCGAATTCGATTAAGAAACCGTCGCCCATGACCTTGAAGATGCGACCGTTGTGGCGCATCACAGCCGGCTCGATAACGCCAGAACGGAGTTCCCTGAGGTTCGCCAGCGTTGCGACTTCATCAGCCTCCATCAGACGTGAATATCCCACCACATCGGCAACGACGATGGCAGCAAGGCGACGCTGAAGAGATTGATCCGTCATGTGAGGACAAGCCTAACGACCGAGTTCGCAAGTTATTGTTCAACCGCGGGTGAGTCAACAAGTGGCAAGAGGTAATGTCCAGGCGATCTCCACCTCCATCGAGCCGTCATCCTTCTTTGTGACTGACGGCGTCGAAGTGGGCTACACGGAAATGAGTATCCACGGAAAGCGAGGATCCTGCCGCTTTGGGCCGACCGGCATGGAACGTCGGCCGAAAGGTCGGCGTCAAGAAGCCTCTGAAACAGCGTCAGATTTGGGCAATCCGCTTCTTCCTAGACCGGGAGGAGCGTATGAGAGATCGCGCGCTGTTTGATCTCGCAATCGACAGTCAGGTCGAGAGATTCGAACCCGCGCTATGGTCGTTCAGCAAAAGACCGGCCGTCCGGTTCAGTTCGAAATCACGGCGGACGTGAGGGCAAGTTTGCTTGCGTGGCTTGAGCGGCGAGGCGGAACAGTAGACGACTACGCCTTTCCCAGTCGGGTTGACCATACCGATCATCTGTGTACTCGCCAGTACGCTCGATTGGTAGATGAATGGGCGACCGCGATCGGGTTGCGATGCGAAGACTACGGCACGCATTCGCTCCGGCGCACGAAGGCCGCAATGATCTACAAAGCGACAGGCAATCTTCGCGCTATTCAAATCCTATTGGGCCATACCAAGATCGAAAATACCGTCAGGTATTTGGGTGTGGACATCGAAGATGCGCTGGAATTGGCGGAGCACACCTAAATCTAAGAAGCGTGGGCTCCGCTGTTAGCGTGGCCGCATTTGCGGACTGACATGCCACAATCGAGACGTTGCAACGGGCTACTACGCGCGCCCATTTCGGTCGTAGGGCCCGCGGTGGCGTCTTCCCGAAAGCAGATGTCGATCAAGCCAAGCTTTGACGGCATCAATGCGCCATGAGCGATCGTCGCTTAGATCGCTCCAACTTCGGCAAGTCGCTGTTTCGCGTATTCGTCATCCCAACAGACGGCGGCTTCCCATGCGGCCGATGCTTGCGCGGCGATGTCATACGCCCCGGTTTCCAGATCGGCAGCATTATGGGGCAAGACGAGGTCAAGGTCGGGGACGTCGATATGCGACTCATCCCAGTCGATCAGTGCGACGCGGTCCGTGGTCATGCGGATGTTGGCAGGGTTGTTGGGATTGCCGTGGACGACGCTTGTCTTACGTCCGATAAGCCGTGCCCATGCCGCGCGGCATCGAGCGACGCCATCTGGCGGCATCGCGGCAAGATCGATCCTCGTCCCCGTCTCGGCATGCAGGAGGTCCGTCGAGGATTGCCACCCTGGGCGCTGCGGCCAGCCTTGCGTCAAACGATGCAGTTCGCGCAGGGTCTCGGCTACGCGACGCCAGTCGCCCTCAGTCTCGGGTGGTCCGCCATGCATGTATTTCATAACCATCAGGCCATCCGCGAATACCCGGCCGTCCTCCGCCGGGATCGGCACCGGCACGCTCAGACCTTCACTGTCAAGGTGCCGGAGGAGTTCAACCTCCCACGCCAGATCAGCGTTGCTCCTGGTACCCAGACGACCGACTGCAAGTTGCCCGTGGATGTGCACGCTCCAGACGTCATTGGCAACCCCGCCAGCGAGCCGTTCTATGCGAACCGCGTCTTTCCCCCACAGCTCTAATGCTTCCCATCCCACTCGCAGCATCCTTGATCAACCCGATTGAGACCTGGTTAAACCAAGCGCAGGAACGGGACAACGTGGATCAGCTCGGCTACGATAACGCTGTTAAGCTTGTGCGCACTAGTCGCGGATCGAACGAGCCCGGGTCACCAGCGTCCGAATTGGCCCGGTAGCATTGCGCCCCCATTTCAGTCTTAGAGATAGCTTTGGCTCTTTCCGGGAAGACGACATGTTAGGCGCTTAGGGAAGGACAACCGCATCTTGCAGCATTCGCACCGGTGCGCCCCACTGCCATCAACGGTGGTGCGCGTGAGCGGGACGCTAGTAAGCCAGCTGCGTGCGTAGGCTTGGGACGATCCAGTCGAGGAAGCACCGCACCTTCAGCGGCAGAGGATCCACTGGTCCATGGATAACGTTCACAGGTAGCGGTTCCGGTGCAAAGTCCGTCAGCAATTCGTGCAGAGCACCGGAGCGCAACTGATCGGAGATCTGGTAAGACAGCACGCGGATAATGCCGATACCGGCTATTGCAGCCTGAATGGCAGCCTCCGTCGTATTGACCGCGAATTTGGGGCGCGGCTCGATGGTAAAGGCCGCGCCGTCCCGGCGGTAGCGCCATTCCGGCGCGGTCGCAAAGCCCTGAAAGCTTATGCCGTCATGCTGGCTGAGGTCTTCCGGCTGACGCGGAACGCCTCGGCGGGCAAGATAGTCGGGGCTCGCGCAGATCACCCGTCGGACGGCGCCGACGCGCGTTGCGATCAGCGCGCTGTCCGCCAAGTGTCCGATCCGCAGGGCCACATCGACGTGCTCATCTGCCAGACTTAGCTGCCGATCGGCGAGGGTCAGGCGCAGGTTGATATCGGGTTGCTCCTTCAGGAACTCCAAAGCTATTGGCAGCAGATGGCGCTCGCCGAAGGCAATCGGTGCGGTCACGTGCAGCCCTCCACGCAGCGCGCCATAGTCGCCGCTGGCCTGCCGTTCTGCCGCGTCCAGTTCCTCCAGAATACGACGTGACGCGGCGACGAAGCTGCGGCCCTCATCCGTCAAGGTGAGGCCGCGGCGGGTGCGCCGGACCAGGTGCACGCCAAGGTGCTTTTCCAGATCCGCGACTCTGCGGCTGACCGTGGCGAGCGGTGCATGCAATCGCCGCGCTCCAGCCGAGAGGCTGCCGGCGTCCACCACCGCCAGCAGCACCGACATCGCTTCAAACCGATCCATCGTATCCTTCCGGAAATTGAGAGGAAAGTTCCTGAAATGGCAGGATACCCTATTGGTTTCGGACATCCTAGCTTTTGTGGCGTTCCAGGGGACGCCGGCCGGCTCCCCGTATTGCCAATGATCAGGAGAAAGACGTCATGCCTCAACTCTCACGTCGTGCCTTTGCCAGCGCTCTTCCTCTCGGCCTCCTCGGGGGAGGACTGATCAGTGGCGCACCGGCCCTTGCCGCAGCGCAGAATACCACCAAAACGCCGGTCAGCATTACGCCACTGGCGCAGATCCGCATCGGTCGCTTCACGGTGACGGCACTGACAGACGGGTATGCCGATATGCCCTTCGACTATTTTCCGGGACGCGCCCCGGCCGAGGTGGAGCAGGCGGCAGTCGCTCAGTTCACCGCCCGGCCGAGTGGGGTGCGGTTCCTCTTCAACCAGTATCTCATCGATGATGGCGAGCGCCGCATCCTGATCGATGCCGGTGCAGCGGGCTCGATCGGGCAGACCGGCAAACTGCCGCAGGCGCTCGGTGCGCTTGGCCTGCAGCTTGACCAGATCGACGCGGTGATCGTGACGCATATGCATCAGGACCACATGGGCGGTCTGATCGCCGGAGGCAAGAGCAACTACCCCAAGGCGGAGCTCTACATCGATCGTCGCGACGTCAAGCATTGGACCGACCCGGCCAAGCGCAGCGGCGCGCCCGATTATCTGCAGACCAGCTTTAAGATGGCGCAGGAGGTGGTGCGCCTCTACCCGAAACTCCAGGCGATTGACGGAGAGCGTGAAATTGTGCGCGGTGTCTCGATCGTCGACCTGACCGGTCATACACCCGGCCATATCGGCGTGCGGGTTGAAGATGAAGGGAAGAGCCTCATCATGGTGTCGGACATGATCTTTCCGGTCGTGCATCCGGGAGCGACCGATGTGTTCTTCCTGTTCGAGCAGGACCGTGCAGCAGCCAAAGCGATGCGCGACCGCTTTTTCCCCCGCGCAGCCTCGGAAGGCGCGCTGATTGCCGCCACGCACATGCCCTTCCCAGGGCTCGGCCGTGTCGTCGCCGACCGTGGGCAGATGCGCTGGGAGGTGGCGGACTGGGCCTTGCAGGATTGAAGTTAGCTCCGGCGGGCTAGAAGGTTAGGAACGGAATGAGCAGCAGATATCTCAGTATCGCCACGACGCCCTCGGTAGCGGCCGCACAGGCAATATGCCGCCCAGGCCCGATGTCTCCAATCCCTCGCCTTGAACGGAATCGAACCGACGATCGCGGTCTTGTGCGGAAAGTCACTTCAACTGACCGTGAAACCACCCAGTGGCCGCCGATAACACATTCCGCATAATATTGGTCGAGCGGAACGGTGGGAATCTCTGCTCCGTAGCGATGCGGAGGGCCCGCCTGAAAGGACTTATTCCCTATGGAGCGGATCAAGAGCTTCGAGGAAATTCGCCGCACGATCTTAAATCACGTCTGAAGCCGAGCGCGTTCTATGTGTCTCCCGCCTGCCCTCGTCGCTCGTCGCAACAAGGGCCTCTGCTTCAGTAAGCAGACGTGGAAGTTAATGGACAATCTGTTGGAGGAAGCGTCTCGTCCTCTCGTTTGCCGGCGCATCGAAGAAGGCATCCGGCACGTTGCTTTCGACAATCATCCCCTGGTCCATGAACACCACTCGATTGGCCACCCGCCGAGCGAAACCCATTTCGTGAGTCACCACGATCATAGTCATGCCTTCTTCGGCGAGAGACACCATCGTGTCGAGCACCTCCTTGACCATTTCCGGATCAAGCGCCGATGTCGGTTCGTCGAACAACATTACCTTGGGCGCCATGCACAGTGCGCGGGCGATTGCCACGCGTTGCTGCTGACCACCTGAGAGCTGACCTGGAAATTTGCGTACCTGCTCCGGAATGCGCACGCGTTCCAGGAACTGCATCGCGCGCTCTTCCGCATCCTTGCGGGGCGTCCGGCGCGACAGTATCTGCGGGAGTGCGCAATTTTCCAGGACCGACAAGTGCGGAAACAGGTTGAAGTGCTGGAACACCATTCCGACATCGCGCCGGATCGTGTCGATGTTCTTCAAACTCTCGTTGAGCGCGGTACCATTGACGATGATTTCGCCCCGCTGATGCTCCTCAAGATGGTTGACGCAGCGGATAAGAGTAGATTTTCCAGACCCAGATGGACCGCAGATCACGATCCGTTCGCGCGGCTTGACAAAGAGGTCTACGTTGCGCAGGACATGGTAGTTTCCGTACCACTTGTCCAAGTTTCGAATGACGATCGCGGGTTGATCGACGTCCCGCTCTTCATGGATAGACATTAGCGATAATCCTTTGCCTTTACCCGGATCTCGAGCCAACGGGCGTAATAGGAGATACCGACGCAGATCGCGAAGTAGATCAGGCCGACGAACAGATAGGCCTCAGTGTAGGGAGCCGGCCAAACCGGATCCATGGCCGCCGAGCGGCCCGCACTTAGCATATCGAACACACCGACAATCATGACGAGGCTGGTGTTTTTCACCATGACGATGGCGGTATTGGTCAACGGCGGGATGACCTTTTGGATCGCCTGCGGCAGAACAATGTGCTGGATCGCCTTCCAATGCGGGATCCCAAGCGCCTTGGCGGCTTCTATCTGCCCAGGCGGGATTGCCTGCAGTCCTCCCCGGATGACCTCCGCAAGATAGGCTGCGGAGAATATCGTAAGGGCAGCGAGCGTCCGGCCAAGCTTGTCGATGTCGAAGCCCGGAGGTAGGAGCAGAGGCAGCAGGATCGAAGCGACGAACAGGAGACCGACTAACGGAAGTCCGCGTACCGTTTCTATCAGGCCAATCGAAAGAAGGCGCGGTATCGGCAGCGTCGATCGGCGGCCCAATGCCAGGAAGATCGCAAAGGGAAAGCCAAGCCCGAGAGACAGCAGTGCAAGAAGAAGCGTCACTGGCAGCCCGCCCCAATTTGCGGTGGAGACGTGCGGAAGCCCTGCAAAGCCACCCCACATGAGAGCAAGCATCGCACAGACGGCGCCTGTCCAGGCCAGTGCGAGCTTTCTTCCCCAGAGCGCAGGAGTAAGCGAGACGAGGATCATGAGAAGGATGAGTGACATCACCACGACAGGTCGCCACTGTTGATCGGGTGGATAAAGACCGAACATGATGAAGCGAAGTTTCGCGCCAATGAACGCCCAGCAGGCTCCGCCCGACCTGCAAGCGGAAGCATCATCGGTCGCCCAGATGGCATCGGTTACGGCCCATCGGAAGGCCGGAAGCAGCGAAACGATTACCCCGACCGCGCCGAGTGAAAGGAGGGCGCTCATCATGTCGCCAAACAGAAGCTTCAGGATCGGCATGCGCTTGGCAGGCGGTGCTTTCTGCGGCGCCATCAGCTCGGTCGCAGCCATGGCGTAGTTCATTGTCGCAAGGCTCGTCATCGGGTCACCAATGCTACATGTGTGTTGTACCAATTCATGAACAGCGATACTGCGATGCTGATCGTGAGGAAGACGGCCAACAGGATGGCGATGCTTTCGATGGCCTGTCCCGTCTGATTGATCACGGTCCCCACCACGAGGCCGAGTTCCGGATACCCAACGGCGAGTGCCAGCGTCGTGTTTTTTACGGTCGAGAGGTACTGAGAGGTCATCGGGGGGATGATGATGCGGAGCGCCTGGGGAATGATGATCCGGAACACCGTCTGCCGCTCTGACAAACCCAAGGCTCGGCCGGCCTCCCATTGACCGCGGGAGACGGCCTCGATCCCACCGCGGATTACCTCGCTGATGAAGACTGATGTGTAAATGACGAGGCCGACCATCAGCGCCGCAAATTCCGGCGAGAGCCGCATACCGCCGACGAAGTTGAAACCCTTGAGTTCCGGAAAGCTGACCGAGGGCTCTATGGCGATTGTCCCGAATATGATCGCTGCCACGAGAACGCCGCCAAGTGAGATTCTTCTCTCGAGCGGGGAACGGCCCCTCATCAAACACCAGAGAACCATCGTGATTGCCGCGAAGGCGAGGACCAAAGCGACGCCGTGCCGTCCGAGAGAAAGCGACGGGAGGTAAAGTCCGCGCAGCGACAGGTAGATGCCCGAGATTGGATTAAACGCAAGTCTCGGGGACGGGAGAAGCGTGGTCGCGAGTGCGTACCAGAACAGCAGTTGAACGATCAGCGGCATGTTGCGCACACCACCGACAAAAACGACGGCCATTTTGGAGGAGATCGGATTGTTGGCCAGGCGAACCAGGGCAATTAAGAGACCAAAAATGGTCGAGGCGACGATGGCAAGGACCGCGATAGCGGCTGTGTTTGCCAGGCCCACGAGGTAGGCCCAGCCGAAGGTGTCGGATGGATCGTAGGGCAGAATGCCTTCCGAGATGGGGAAGTTCGCCTGCCGATGCAGGTAATCGAATCCTACGCGAATGCCGCGTTCAGCCAGGTTGCTCGCGGTATTCGACCACAGCCAGTAAAGAAGACTGGCAAAGCCCACGAGCAACAGGACCTGGAGAGCGGTGCTCCGAGCATGGCGATTGTCCAACAGTGTCGAGAACATGCCAGCCTCCAAGGTTACTGGAACGCCAACGGGAACATCAACCCGCCATCGCTAAAGAGCCGGTTGGCACCGCGATCCAGCTTCAGCGGACTGTCCTTGCCGAGGTTGCGATCGAACATCTCCCCGTAGTTGCCCAGCTTCGCGATGATGTTGCCGGCGAACTTTTCGTCGAGACCGATTGCGGCGCCATTTCCGGGCTCGACCCCGAGGAAGCGTTTGACGCGCGGATCTTCCGACTTTTCCATCTCAGCGACATTTTTCTGCGTGATCCCAAGCTGTTCACCGGTGATCAGGGCCTGGATCGACCAATTGACAATGTCGAGCCACTGGTCGTCGCCGTGACGAACCGCCGGCGTGAGCGCGTCCATGAACTTGGTAGCGGGAAAGATTACATAGTCGTCGGCATTTTCGGCCTTTGTGGCTCTGATCGATGCGAGCGCTGCGGCATCGGTAATAAGCGCGTCACACCTGCCGGAGAAGAAGGCTTGGCTCAATGCGGAACTGTTTTCGAACACGACCGGCGTAAGCCCAAGATTGTGCTCTTTCGAGACGTCGTTTGCGACGACCTCTGTCGTCGATCCGGTCTGGACGCACACCGAGGCGCCCTCCATCTCCTCGACTTTCGTCACCCCGAGCGACTTCGGCATCATGAAGCCGGTGAACTCATAGTAGTTCGGAGTCGTGAAGTTGAGTCCATTCGCATCGCGGCGCAGAGTCCAGGTGAACGTCCGCGGAAGGATGTCGATTTCGCCGGTTTGCAGAGCAGGCACCCGTTGCTGGCCACTCAGGGGCACGAACTCCACCTTGTCCTTGTCGTTGAAGACTGCGACCGCCACCGCTCTGCAGGTGTCAACGTCAAGGCCGCGCCAATAACCCTTTTCATCGGGAGCTCCGAAGCCAACGGTACCTTGGCTCGCGGCGCATTTCAGAAAGCCGCGCGCCTTGACGCTGGCAAGTGTCGTTTGCGCGGACGCCGAAGGTGACCCGACGATTAGACTAGAGACGAAGATCGCGGTCATGCTCATTAGTTTCAGTATCATTTTGGTTCCCCATTTTTTTGGTTGTGAGAATTTTGGAAGACGTCTTCAGCTCGCCTTGGAGACCTTCGCTGGCGCAGATCGTTCGGCGATGTCGGCGAGGAATGCTTCGATGTCGGCTTTGAGGTCATCCAGATCTTCCAAGCCGATGCTGACCCTCAGAACCAGATCCTCCCCATGCCATTGGCTGGCACTACGATTCTGTTTGACCGGCATGGGTGCGATGAGGCTGCGCGTTCCTCCCCATGACGCACCAATGGCAAAGGTGCGCAGGACGTCGAGGGCCGCAGCAGCGTGTTTGCTCGCTTCAGGCTTCAGCACCACGCTGAAGACCCCGCTCACGCCGAGGAAGTCACGCTTCCAGATGTCATGCCCCGGAAAATCCACCAGCGAGGGGTAAAGTACCTGTTCGACCAAGGGATGATGCTGAATCAGGGCAATGATCTCGGCAGCTCCTTCCGCGGCATGCCTGAGGCGCACCCCAAGTGTTTCCATTCCTCGCAGTACAAGCGTTGCATCATCGGGCGAAACACCGATGCCGAGGCGACCGAGAGTCGCGCGAAGGGGAACGATGTGCTCCTCTGCGCGCACCGTAATCGAGCCCATCAACACATCGGAGTGGCCAGAGACGTATTTGGTTAGGGCCTCGGTGACGATGTCGGCGCCGAGCGTGAGGGGTTTGTAGTTGAGCGGCGTTGCCCAGGTATTGTCGCAGCCGACGAGTGCGCCATGGCGATGGGCAATTTGCGCGATCCTCGGAAGGTCCTGGATTTCCATCGTCGTGGAGCCAGGGGACTCGCACCAGACAATCTTGGTGCGGCCATCGATTTGCCGCTCGAGATCGTCGATCGCCACCGGATCATAGTAGGCGACCTCAATTCCGAAGCGTGCGAGGTCGCGGTTGGCGAAGTCGCGAACCGGAGGATAAGAGTTGTCGGCAATCAGGATCCTATCGCCAGTACTCAAGAACGACAGCATGGCGACCGAGTTCGAAGCTTGCCCGGATGGGACCAGGAACGTTCGCACGCCCATCTCGAGCGCCGTCAGTTTTGCTTCCAGGGTCCGCGTCGTGGGTGTGCCATACAGACCATAGGTGTAGCCCTGATGCCCCCGCTCGCCGCGCGTCCTGTAGGCTTCAGCGTTCTTGAACACGATCGTGGAGCCGCGATAGGTCGCCGCGCCAAGCGTTTCAAAACCGTCCATATCAACGTCCGGCGTGATCACGCACTGGGTGAGATCTTTCATCTTGCCTTCTTCCCGAGAGATTTCTTTGATCGGATTAAACATGGGCATTCCCATTCCGTCCAATATCAATACGGTGATACCTTATTCTTCCTGGTTATAAGGTTGCGTACGATGAACATCCGACAGATCGAGGTCTTTTACGCAGTGATGACCAACGGCACCGCGTCACGCGCAGCCGAAGTGCTTCGCATCTCGCAGCCTGCGGTCAGCAAGGCGATCCAGGAGCTCGAGCGCGATATAGGTTTTGCTCTTTTTCGCCGGGAGAAAGGCAGGATGTTTCCCACCTCCGAAGGACAGATGTTCTTCCGAGAGGTGGAAGGCTCGTTCTCAGGCCTGGTCCACCTCAAGAGTGCAGCGGCCCGTATCCGCGATTTCGGATCCGGTGAAATCCGGGTGGCCAGCCTTTCGGCTCTGAGCACCAACGTGCTGCCACGCGCGTTGAGCGGTTTCCAAAAAAAACACCCGAACGTCGCAATTACGTTCCAGGCACAGATGTCTTCCGTGGTGAAAGACCTCGTTGCGAGCGGTCAGTTCGATGTCGGGCTTGCGGCAGATGAGATCGATATTGCAGGCGTCGACGTACGCCCCTTTGCGCGCTATCGGGTATCGATCGCCGTGCCTTCAGGGCATCGGCTGGAGTCAGCCGACGTCATTCGACCCCAAGATATCGATGGCGAAGCGTTCATAGCGCTGTCGCCAGAAGACACGACACGGCGATCGGCAGAGACAATTTTCTTCAACGAAAACATCAAGCCGAAGATGGTTCTTGAGACGCCCTACTCGACCACGATCTGCGCAATGGTCCAGGCTGGGATGGGAATTGGAATGGTCAATCCCATGACCGCCGAGCCCTATGTGGGTCGCGGCCTTTCCTTGCGTCCCTTCGAGCCTGCGGTCTATTTCAGGACGTTGCTACTCTTGCCACCCAATCGGCAACCCTCTCGTATCGTTTCCGATTTCGTAGAGGAAGTCATGCGCCACTCGGTGTTTCAGGATTGAATGTGCTGTCTGCAGAGTGTCAGGAACCAGAACCAATCCCTCACCCGACCTGACCAACGACCGGGCGATATCGAGGATGTCGTCGCGAGCGGCTGTCGGATCATCCTTGCTCCCGGCGACCCCAGGCCCGATGCGGAAGTCGACACCGCTCACCTTCCTGAGGTCCAAATTGCGGTTGGGTAGATCCAGCGTCCGGCGCACAGCCGATGCCAAGACCGGCCGAGACCAGCGACAGCGCCTCCATCCTTCTGCGGCCTTCACAGTTGCTCTTCCAACGGATACCCGTCGTCGCGCGTGTCAATCGTTTGCGGCACGACCCACGAGGACAGATCGCCGAGGGTAGATCCTTCCGTGACTTTTCTGCCGCGAGCGCCTGGCGGACGGCAGGTCCGTACGATCCGAACTAGAGCGAGGTGAGGACTGGCGATAGGCCTTGACGGCCCATGTATCATCCAACCCGCGGGTTGGCCTTTCGAGCCCATTGCCGGATCGACTGCCGTCCTGGCGAGAAGCCAGATGGATGCGTGTGGCGCTTCCTCTGTTCTCAGCAAGCTTAACGGCTGGCTGGCGCACGACCATAGAGCAGAAGCATGAGTATGATCATCACGCCGTAGATGATCTGGCGCCCGGCCTCTGGCATCTGCGTGACGGAGAGGATTGACTGCAGGAGTGTGATGAGGATTACGCCGGCGACAGTGCCGAGATAGGATCCCCGGCCGCCCAGGATCGAGGTTCCGCCAAGAACAACAGCCGCTATGGCAGGAAGCAGATAGGCATCGCCCATCGATTGCGAGGCCTTGGAAGCATAGCCTGCCAGCAGGACGCCGCCGAAGGCTGAGAGCCCGCCCGAGGCGGCGAAGGCGGTCATCACGATGCGGCGGGTATTGATCCCTGAAAGATAGGCCGCCCGTTCGCGATTGCCTATGCCGTAGACGGCCCGCCCGAAGCCCGTCCGGCGCAGCAGGAAGACCATCGCCGTGCCGACCAGCCCCCAGATGAAGACGACATTCGGGATGCCGGGGATCAAGGCGCCGGTGGAGAGATAGCGCATGGCCGCGGTGGCGGAATCCTGCGGCGAGAACCCGCCTGTGTAGACCACCATCACCCCTTGAGCGACGGCATTCGTCGCCAGCGTCACGATCATCGAGGGTATGCGCAGATATGCCACCCCGACGCCGTTGACGAGCCCGATGCCGATCCCGCAAAGGATTCCGAAAGGGATGGCAAGAGCAGTGCCGACCGGACCGTAGGCGGCAGCCGCGCAGGCCATCATGGCGCCCGTTGCAACGGTCCACGGTACGGAAAGGTCGATCTGCCCGAGCAGGATGACAAGCATCATGCCGGTGGCGATGATGCCGAGGAAGGATGCCACCTTCAATTGCTGCAGCAGATACTCCGGTGACAGGAAACTGCGCGAATAGAAGCTGCCAAGGACAAGCAGCAGCAGGATGCAGCCGAACGCGGTGACCACCGCCGGATCGAGTTTGCGCAGGAAGTTCGGCTTGCGTCCGTTTACGTGCGTCATCGCCGTCTCGCTCACAGGAACCACTCCAATCTATTGCGCACCCGGAAAAGGGCCAGAGCGCCGAGGCTGATGGCCGCAAGCAGGATCAGTCCCTGGAAAAGCGGTTGCCAGAGCGGGTCGAGATCGAAAACGAACAAAAGGTCGCCGATCGTGCGGAACGCCAGCGCACCAAAGACGGCACCGATGGCGCTGCCCTTGCCGCCGAACAGCGAAACGCCCCCCAGCACCACTGCGGCAATCGAGAACAGCGTGTAGGCGTTACCGCTGGCGAAAGCCGCGTCACCGGTATACGTGAAAAAAGTAAGAAACAGCCCGCCGAGGGCGGCCACCAGGCCCGAAAGCGTATAGGCAAGCAGCTTGCCGCGCCGGATCGGCATGCCAGACATGTAGGCCGCCGTTTCGGATGAACCGACAGCATAGGCGGCCCGGCCATAGACCGACCGGCTGAAGGGCACCCATATCAGCACAACCACCGCCGCGAGTGCCGCGAGGCTCGCCGGGACGACTCCGAATATCCGTCCCGTCAGGGCGTCCGCCAGACCCTCGTTAACGGAACCTCCCGGAAAAGGTCGCAGCAACAGGGCGACACCGAAATAGATCGCCCCCGTCGCAATCGTCGCCACGATCGGCTGCAGCCGCCCATATATGACGATGGCTCCATTGATCGCGCCGCACACAGCCCCGACGGCCAGGACGATAACGACGCCGAAGGTCGTTTCGAGCGGCGAGCCCACAACCAACCATGAGGCCAGGCAGTTGGTGAGAAGGAAGATCATGCCCACGGAGAGGTCAATGCCCGCGGTTATCACCACCATGGTTTGGGCCATCGCGACAAAGGCGAGCAGCACCCCCTTGTTGGCAGCCGTCTGAATAACGTTGGCTGTGAAACCAGCCGGATGGTTCGCCGTGTAGATGATGAACATCACCACGAAGATCGCAACCGCAGTCAGCGTGCCCCGGTGCTCGGCCAGTCGATACTGCCAGTCGTTCATTGCGCGGGCTCCTGATGGAATGGTTCCGCGGACGGGATGTTAAGCGCGCTCGCGATCAGGGCGCGCTCCGTTATCTCAGCTCCCACCAGTTCCCGCTTCACCGCCCCGTCATAAAGCACGAGGACCCGGTCGCAGCAGCCGATGAGCTCGGCATAGTCGGTCGAATAGAACAGGATGCCCGCGCCCGCGTCAGCAAGGCGCCGCAAGAGCAGATAGATCTCCTGCTTGGTTCCAACGTCGATGCCGCGTGTCGGATCGTTGAGGAGGACGATGCGTGGCTGCCGCATCAGCCATTTCGCGATGACGACCTTCTGCTGGTTGCCGCCCGAAAGTGCTCCAACGGGCGCATCAATATTCCCCGCCTTGATGGCGAGCAGCGTCATCATCTGATTGATGGCGCTCTCCTCTTTCGCGCTGTCGATGATCCCGCCGCGCGTCAGCCGGTCGAGCGACGCAAGCGAGAGATTGTCGCGCACCGTCATCGGCAGCATCAGCCCCTCGGTCTTACGGTCCTCCGGGATGAGCGCCATGCCGATACCGTGCCGGCGCGCCTGCGCGGGGCTGCTGATGCTGATCGGGCTGCCGTCGACGAGGACCGTGCCGCGCAGCCCGCGCAGGACCCCGAACAGCGCTAGAAGGAGATCACGCTGCCCCTGCCCGTCCAACCCGCCAAGACCGACGATTTCGCCCGAGCGGAGCGAAAACGAGATGTCGTGGAGCCGGTCCGCCCAGGACAGATTTCGTGTTTCAAGCACTGGCGCAGTTTGTGCAAGCCGGCCCGGTTTAGGAGGGTAGACGCTGTGATACTCACGGCCGATCATCATCTCGATGACTTCGCCGTCACTCTTGGAGCCCGCCGCGTAGCTCGCGACCTTGCTGCCGTTGCGAAACACCGTGCAGTCGTCCGCAAGTTCCGCAATCTCGTTCATTCGATGCGAGATGTAGACAAGCGCCAGCCCTTCCGCACGCAATCGCTTCAGCACTGCAAAAACCTTCGAAACGTCGGCCGCAGTCAGCGCCGATGTCGCCTCGTCGAGGATGAGGATGCGCGGCTTGCGGGCTAGCGCCTTGGCAATCTCGACGATCTGCTTGCGCGACAGCGGCAGATCCTTGACCAGAGCCAGAGGATGGATGTCGACGGCACCGGCGCGCGCCAGCGCCTCCTCTGCCAGGCGCCTCTGGGCCTTGCGGTCGATCATGCCGAACCGCGTCGGCGGATTGGAAATGACGATATTGTCGGCAACGCTGAGTTCTGGGATCAACGACAACTCCTGGAAAACGCAGACGATCCCGGCGGCGTTGGCGGCAGCCGGCGAAGCGAATTTCACCGGCTGTCCATCGAGCGTCATCTGGCCCTCGTCCGCAGCCACGACGCCGGCCATGATCTTGATGAGCGTCGACTTTCCGGCGCCGTTCTCGCCGAGTACGGCGTGGATGGCCCCTGCCCTGACCGACAGCGCGGCATTTTCAAGCGCGCGAACCCCACCATAGCGCTTCGATATCCCCTCCATGCAAAAGAGCGGTCCGCCATTTTCCATTGCGCTCTCCGGGAAACCGTTACGGACGACGGGCACCGCACGGCTAGCTGTGCGGTGCCCGTTCCTGATCGACCTACTTGTTTTCCTTGCTCTGCTTCATGATCTCCTGGGCGGAGAAATTAATCCCGCAGGTAGGGAAGGAATTACCGACGAAGAAATTGTCGGATTCGGACTGGAAGTAATCCTGGCCCTCCTTGAAATTCGGATCTTCGACAATGGCCAACGGCAACTTGACCGACTGCGGCACCACCTGTCCCTCGAGCGCGGCGATCGCCGTCTTGATGGCAACGGCCACCTGTGCAGGTCCGGTTCCAGCCGACGAGCATTTCAGGCCGTCGGCGGCATGTGCTGCGCAGAACTTGCGAAACCCGTTTTCGGTTTCGCCGCCAAACGGCACGAACGGATGTTTGGCGTCGATCATCGCCTGGACGATGCCGGTATCGCCACCCTGACCGGTAATGCCGTCAAAGGGACCGCTGGTGGCGATCGCATCCGCCGTCACCTTCTGGGCCACCGCGTCATCCCACTTTCCCATGACCTCGACGACTTCGAATTTCTTGCCCGATGCCTGGAGTTTCTCATGGATCCCATCGTGACGGTCGGTGTCGACCGAAGTTCCGGCCACACCGCGCACCTCGAGTACCTTGCCGCCATTCGGCAGATGTTTGACGAGCCATTCGCCCCACAGTCCGCCGAGCCCCTTCTGGTCGACGTTCACGTTAATCGCGTCCTCGGTGTCGAGGATGTTATCGAAGGCAACCAGCACCACGCCGGCTTCCTTCGCCCGCTTGATGACGGGCGCGAATGCCGTCGGGTTCTGGGCGTTGACGACGATGGCGTCATAGCCGGAATCGATGAAGTTGTTGATCGCCGAGATTTGGGCGGGCACGTCCTCACCCGTCGATACGACCTTGAACTCCTTCAGCTTGGCCGCGACGTCGGGCTGAGCGGCATAGGCCTTGGCTGTCTGCACCATCTGGATACGCCAGGTGTTGGCAATGTAGCCGTTCGCAAGAGCGATGCGGTATGGGCCGTCCTTTTTCGGAAACTTGAAGAATTTGGTGTCTGCCGACCAGGGCGCGAAACATTCCGGCTCCGCCGCGGGCCCTGAAACCACTTCCGGCTCTGCGTAGGCGGCCGATCCCAACATGAAAAAGGCAGTGGCAGCAACGATGCCGCCAGCGAGTGACTTCACCATCGACATTTCCTCCCATTGGCGCGCCGCTGATTTTGTTCTCCGGTTCGAGAGGGAACTCCTTCCCCCGGAACGGCACGAACTTCTCTGGCACCGGCACGCTGGATGCCTGCTTTCAACCATTGACGAGGCGCTCTGGTCTCCTCCCGAAAACACCGCTGTCTCTTAATTAGGTAGCGCTACCACAAAAAATTGTAAAGTAACATTTGCGGATTACCGAGAACCGAACTTCCCAATTTTCAGTTGAATTTCGGCGACGGTCGACACCGATCGAGGAAGGCTATTCACTTCCGTGATGTTAGCGCTATCATGCAGCGGTCAGAGTGCGATCGTTGCCGCATGAGGGTACCCATGGCCGAGGATTTCGAGATCGTAGACCAGCGCTTTGCCAGCCTGGTCAACCACAGCGCCCGAGTGGAACAGCTCTACACGGGGTGTCGCTGGGCCGAAGGGCCGGCCTATTTCGCCGCCGGGCGCTATCTGGTGTGGTCGGATATCCCGAATGACCGGATGCTGCGTTATGACGAAACCGACGGGCATGTGAGCATCTTTCGCCAACCGTCGAACTTCGCGAACGGCAATACCACCGACCGGCATGGCCGTCTGGTGACCTGTGAGCACGGTGGCCGCCGTGTCAGCCGCACCGAACATGACGGGAGCATCACCACCGTCGCCGATCGCTGGAACGGCAAGCGGCTCAACTCGCCGAACGACGTCGTCGTGCGATCAGACGGGTCGATCTGGTTCACCGATCCCGCCTACGGCATCGAGTCCGATTACGAGGGCCACAAGGCCGAAAGTGAAATCGGCGCCTGCCACGTCTATCGTGTCGACCCGGCGACGGGCGCGGTTGCGGCCGTCATTACCGACATGGTGCGGCCGAATGGCCTCGCCTTTTCGCTTGACGAAAAAGAGCTCTACGTCGTCGACACCGGCCGGACGCATGGGCCCGACCTTCCTGCGCATATGCGCGTCTTCGATGTGAACGAGCCGGGCGCGATATCGGGCGGGCGGGTCTTTGCCGATTGCACCGTAGGCCTCTTTGACGGGTTCCGCCTGGACGACGAAGGGCGGATCTGGACAAGCGCCCGCGACGGCATCCATTGCTACCACCCGGACGGCACCTTGCTCGGCAAGGTGAGAGTGCCGGAAGACACCGCCAATTGCGTGTTCGGCGGGCCTAAGCGAAACATCCTCTACATCTGCGCCACCAGCTCGCTTTATGCCGTTCGGCTGATGGTCAACGGCGCAAGACTCGACTGAGGCAGGAGGCCAGCCATGCCGTTCGTGCGGATCACCATCGTGGGCGAGACCCTCGCCGACGATCCTGCGGCCAAGAAGGCGGCAATCAGCAGCCAGGTCACTGCCGCGATTGCCGAGGCAACCGGATTATCCGAGCGCGAAATCTCCGTCGTCTTCGATGAGGTGGACGCAGGGAACTGGTATGTCGGCCGCATCGATGTCGGGACCCTGCGCTCACGCAGCCAGCAGGAGCCGACGTGAAGGACGACATCACTTCCAAAGACCAGAGCCGGAAGGCAAGCCGACGCGGCAGTGGGAGGCCAACCATAGCCGACGTCGCAAAGCTGGCAGGGGTTGCCGCGATTACCGTGTCGCGCGCGCTACGCGATCCGTCGCTGGTTTCGGCCGAACTGCGCGCGGAGATCGATACGGCGGTGGTCCAGCTCGGCTATGCGCCCGACCCCAATGCGCGCGCGCTCGCCTCCTCCCGAGCCGATGTGATCGGTGTTCTCGTGCCGTCACTGACAAACATCGTCTTCGCCGACACGGTGAGAGGCATCTATGACGAGCTCGGCGACGGTCCGTTGCAGATACAGATGGGCAATACCCACTATTCGCCCCGGGAAGAGGAACGGCTGATGCGGATGTTTTTGAGCCAGCGGCCATCGGCGCTGATCGTGTCCGGCATCGACCAGACCGAAACGACCCGCAAACTGCTCGAGAGCGCGGATTGCCCTATCGTGCAGATCATGGAGTATGGCGACGATCCGGTCGATATGCTGGTCGGGTTCTCCCACTTCGATGGCGGTAAGGCGGCGACCAACCATCTGATCGAGGCTGGATATCGCCGTATAGGCTTCATCGGCGCGCGAATGGATCCTCGCTCGCAGCGTCGCCTCGCCGGTTACCGCTCGGCTCTGGAGACCGCTCAGCTCTTTGATCCCAAGCTGGTAACCACCACGCTGACGCCTTCACGCGTATCGCTCGGTGCGCCGCTCCTGGCCGATGCGCTTGCCAAGGTCGCCGATCTTGATGCGGTCTTCTGCAACAATGATGACCTTGCCATGGGCGTGCTGTTCGAATGCCAGCGGGCGGGTATCGCCGTGCCGCACAGCATGGCAATCTGCGGCTTCAACGATCTCGACATGATGCACGTCGCCTATCCGTCGCTCACCAGCGTACGCACGCCGCGCTATGAAATCGGCCGGCGCTCGGTGCAGATGGTGCTGGATCGACTTGCCGGCCGGCCAATTGAATCGCCGATCGTCGACTTGGGCTTCGAGCTTCAGGTTCGCGAAAGTACGGCGCGATGAAACGGCACATTCTCAAGGATCGGCCGCAGCGCACAATCCAGATGATACATGATGCACTTCGGTTAGGTTCTCCATAGCGGCAACATCGGCTGCGCGGAGACCTCTCGCTGCCACTAGACCGTATGTTCGTGGGGTGAAGGTGGCCGCCCCCGCGGTAAGCTGAATTCGGGGGTTGCTCTGGATAGGCCGGAGCCGAGCCCCACGCTTAGCGAGGGCGAACCATGAAAGAAGATAGCGTAATTTTCATCGGCTTGGATACGTCCAAGCTGAAGATTTCGGTGGCGGTTGCGGATGGATTGCGCAACGGCGAGGTGCGGTTTTTCGGCGACATCCCCTCGGATCCGGCGTCGGTGGCATCGATGGTCAACAAACTTTCAAAGCGCGGAGCCAAGCTTCACTTTTGCTACGAGGCCGGTCCCACGGGTTACGGTCTTTATCGCCAGATTGTCGAACTGGGGCATGACTGCGTGGTGGTGGCACCGTCGCTGGTTCCCAAGCGTGCGGGCGACCGAGTGAAGACAAACCGCCGGGATGCCGTAAGCCTGGCGCGCCTGCATCGCGCGGGCGAGCTGACCGCGTTCTGGGTTCCGGACGAAGCTCATGAGGCGATCCGCGACCTGGTACGGGCTCGCGAGGCTGCCAACGACGCGTTGAAGCAGGCACGTCAGCAACTTCAGTCTTTCTTGTTGCGTCATGGCCGGACCTATACCGGCCGCACGCCTTGGACGCGTGCCCATACAAGATGGCTAACACGCCAGGCCTTCGATCACCCGGCCCACCAAATCCTGTTGGCAGAATATTGCCAGGCCATCGAGGATGCCGGCGTGCGTCTGGACAGGCTGACCCAGCTGGTGGTGGAGACCGCGGCATCCTGGTCGATGGCCCCGGTTGTGGCCGCCTACCAAGCAATGCGCGGCGTCGCGTTCATGACCGCGGTCACCTTTGTGGTCGAGATCGGCGATGTCAGGCGCTTTGATAATCCCCGTCAGTTGATGGCGTATCTTGGTCTTGTGCCGTCGGAAAGCTCGACGGGCGAACGGGTCAAGCGTGGGGGGATTACCAAGGCAGGCAACATGCGCGCGCGAAGGGTCCTCATAGAAGGCGCCTGGACATATCGCTTCCCGGCCCGTGTAAGCTCGACAATCCAAGCACGGCTGGAGGGACTGCCAAGGGCGGTTCGAGAGATTGCCTGGAAAGGCCAGGTGCGACTCTGCGCGCGCTATCGCAAGCTGATGGCGGCCGGCAAGCCGAAGGTCGTCGCTGTCACCGCCATTGCCCGAGAAATGGCAGCGTTCCTGTGGGCGATTGGACAGGAGGTCAATCCCAAGGCAAAGATCTAATGCCCATGGCAGGCTTGAAGAGAGACACATAACTCAAAAATTGAAATCATCTGCTGTTGGACAAGGCTGGAGACAGGGCTCCGGTGGGGGAACCCTCGTCGTCTGCTATGTGGCGGATAAAATCCATGCCCGATCCTAGACAGAGGCAGCCCCAGACGAAAACACGGAAATGCGGTACCCAACCCGCGCATAAGAGTATGCCAGCCGTCGTCTAAATGCCCTGTCTCCTGCCTTGTTCAACAGCTCCACGCATATGCTTTCGTCGTCAAAGCCGGAAAGGAAAGAGTTATGACTAAAAGCTTGCAAACGAACATAAGAGCAGACTGTTGAAGAAGTCCCTGGTTTGGCCTTTAGAACGGCCTCGTCGCCATTGTCGTAAGCGAACACGATCTCGATTGCGCCATCGTCTGGAAATTCGGAGTGGCCGTCACCAGTGACTTCGTCCATTTCTTCAAATCCAGACCATGTGAAGGAAACCGCAGATTGGCCGTAGCCGAGATCGAGCGTCGCATGTTCGCCACTACGCGAGGTTCGCGTAACGGCTGTCCAACAGCTTCTATCATTGGAGCGGTCTTTCATTCTCATCCACATTGAGATAGAAGCAGACCAATAGCAGGCTCTTCCTGCGTGCGGGCGTACAGTCGCTCCCTCTAAATTCCCCCATTCGACTTTGCTCCGGTGCTATGTTTGCGACCGCAAACACTCGCGCGCCGGTTACCTCTCAACACGACATTGAAGGAGGATAATCGTGCCCTCACGAATTCTCTTGCATATTCTTGCTCTCGCCGTCTTTTTCGTCGGAGCGACCGAGTTCATGCTGTCTGCCATGCTTGCGCCACTCGCGCAGGCTTTCGACATAACGCCCGCACACGCATCCTGGCTCGTGTCCAGTTACGCGTTGTCCTATGCTATCGCGGCTCCAATCTTCGGATTTCTGTCTGATCGCATGGACCGTCGCCGTCTCCTTTTAGTCTCCCTTGTCCTTTTCGCCGTTGACGGCCTAGCGTTGACGATTGCTCCAAGTTTTGGCGCAGCCATCGCGCTGCGGGTGTTTGGGGGAGTGGCATCGGCGGCGCTCATTCCGACAGCCTTCGCGTTGGTGTCTGATATCGTCCCGGCTCGCCGGCAATCTGCCGCCATGGGAGTCGTCATGATCGGCATGACCTTCGGAATAGTAGCTGGTCCGGTGTTTGCCGGCATCCTGACGGACGCCTTCGACTGGCGCGCACCCTTTCATGTTACCGCGACTGGATGCCTAGTGGCCTTCATCATCGCGCAGCGTGTGATCCCCTCTCAACCGTCCCGCCGTCCAGCAAAAAAGCCGAAGCGGCTCGCCTGGATTGTTCGAGGAAGTATCACTCGTCCGCTGTTTGCAAAAGGTCTATGGAACGGAACGGCAGTGGCTGGTTTCCTTCTTGCCGGCGAAGTGCTTCGATTACGTCACGGCCTAAGTGTTGGCGCAGTCGGAGTTTCGGTGTCGGCGTTCGGCCTCGGGCTTGCAATTGGTAATCTCGGCATCGGCCCCGTCAGCCGCCTTTGCCGAAAAGACGACGTGACGCTCGTTGTAGCCCTCGCACTTCTTATTTTGGCGGTCAGCACATTCATGCTCGCGCCCCTTCCCTTAACAGGAGGGCTTGTCTGTCTTGTCATCTGGGGATTTGCGCTTGGCCTCGCCGCGCCAGCGAGCACGTCCATGCTCGCCACCCGCAGCGACGCTGACAAAGGTCAGGTTCTGGCAGTTTCTGAAAGCCTCAACAATCTGGCTATCCTGGTTGTTTTGCCCATCGCGGCAACGCAGCTGGAAGTGGCTGGCACCGCTAGCGCCATGATCGTTCTCGGTATCAGTTTGGCAGCTTCACTTGCCCTGACCATGGTCGACCGGCGGTTTTTGCGGCTGCAAGGATCCTAAAGCTTGTTACGTTGCAAGAGTTCGGCGTTAAAGTCGCACGAACTCCTCTGAGCGCTTTTCATCACATTTTCTTCGGCTTCTTTCTTCATCATGGGAATCGTGCCCGCGTGGGTAGCTTTCCACGTCGGCGGCTCCCGCTTGATGGGGGTGGTGTGTTGCTTCATTCAGCGTGGCGAGCTTGTTGCTTACGCCGCTCGATAGACCGCGATAGAAATGCCTCGATCTTCGGCGCGAGTGGGACCGCTCGAAACCGGAACTAAAAGATCGCCCTGCTGTGTTCCACGAAGGGCATGTATGCTGCTGACGTCACCGCCTTGCGCACCAAGACCCGGAGCCAGAATGATCGAGCGCGGGAGAAGCATTCTTTCACTGTTGATTGTCAAACTCGCGTCACCTCCGCCAATTGGCGAATATGCAGCTGGTGTGTCCGTCGATTGGCTCGATGAAAGGCAGCGCGATATCGTCAGGCTTGAGACATGTGTGGAAAAGGCAAAAGCGATCCTGGATCAGACGGGAATATCCTTCGACGTCGCCACGATGTACGCAGAAATTGCCTGGGCAGACGACGAAATCGGAGAGAGGGGGCGCTATTGCGATCTCACGCTTGTCGGCGATGGGCTGATGGCCGATCCGGAACTACGCTCCCGCACGCTCGATGGAGCGTTGTTTCGTTCCGCACGTCCGATACTGATCGTGCCCAGAGGCAAAACCGCGACACTTACTCCGAAAAAAGTCGTGCTGGCTTGGGATTCGGGTTTCGAGGCGGCTCGGGCGGCCCGCGAGGCAATGGGCATTCTGGCAGGCGCAGATGACGTGCAGGTCACGATGGTGGATCCCCGCGCCAGCTACGGTCGCAATGGCGAAGAACCCGGCGCCGACATCGCGGCATACCTTGTTCGCCATGGCGTCTCGGTCGCCGTCGAGCGGTGCCAAGCGAGGGACGCAGCATTGACGAAGTGCTGAACCGATACGCGCGGGACGCCTCGGCAGAGCTGATGGTGATGGTGATGGGCGCCTATGGCCATTCGCGAATGCGCGAGCGGGTTTTTTGGCGGGTTAACCCGCTCGATGCTCGAGACCCCGTCAGTGCCGGTTCTCATGGTACATTGAACAACTGCTTCGAAGCCTGCTGCTTGGTGGGACGCTTGGCCTGCTGTTCGGCATCGAGCGGTCAACCGGGGGCTGCCGCGCCGGTACTCTATTGCGGCACAATCGCCTGAGCCTCGGAATGGACAGCGGGAGGTGCGGATTGCATGAGAGCGGGTTTCTTCCACCTTGCATTTCTGGCGGTCGCTCTAGCCGGCATGCTTGCCGGCTTACTGGTAAAATACTTCGGCTGGCCGCTGGCACCCGACCTCATTTGGAGCGGCGCGACAGTTCCGGTGGTCGCAGCGCTCGCAATCACGATTGTGCGCGATTTCCTGGTCGGACGGATGGGTGTGGACGCCATAGCGCTCGTGGCGATGATAGCTTCGATCGCCATGGGGCAGCCACTCGCGGGTGTGGTGGTCGCCATGATGTATACTGGCGGCAACCTGCTGGAAGATTACGCACGCGGCAAAGCCGAACGCGACCTGAGGTCGCTTCGTGATCGAACGCCCCGCATTGCCCACAAGGTCGCTGAGGGCGAAGTAACGGACATTGCGGCTGGAGAGATCGTCGTAGGTGATGACTTGCTGGTAAGAGCCGGCGAGCTGTTGCCCGTAGACGGGCACCTTCTTAATGAACAGGCCAAGCTTGACGAGTCCGCCGTGACCGGCGAGCCTTTGCCGGAAATTCGGCGGAAGGGTGAACACCTTAGAAGCGGCACCGTCAATGCCGGCGAGGCGTTCCACTATCGAGCGTCTGCCCCAGCCAGTAAGAGCACCTATGCCGGCATTGTCCGTATGGTCGAAGAGGCACAGACCGCCAAGGCACCGTTCATCCGAATAGCCGATCGTTTCGCCCTGCTGCTTTTGCCAGCGACGCTTCTCGTTGCAGGTCTTGCGTGGTGGCTATCGGGTGATCGCATCAGGGCACTCGCCGTGCTCGTTGTCGCCACTCCCTGCCCGCTCATTCTCGCCGCACCCGTTGCCTTCATCGGCGGCGTCTCGCGCGCCGCACGCGCGGGCGTCCTGATGAAGGGAAGCTCCGCGCTCGAGGCGCTTGCCCTTGTCCGCACTGTCATTTTCGACAAGACGGGGACATTGACTGAAGGCGGGGCACGCATAACTTTCTTCGAAACGGCGCCAAATAGCGACGCCGAAGAAATCTTGCGCCTTCTCGCATCCCTCGAGCAGGCCTCACACCATGTTCTGGCCGAGACCATCGTTGCCTTGGCGCGAGCGAAGGGAATGCCACTGTCATCGCCGACAAATGTCCGGGAGTTTCGCGGCTCCGGATTGGAGGGCATTGTCGAGGGTAGGCATGTGCGCGCCGGGTCGCGTGCCCTTGTCCTTGCAGATGGAGAGGCACCGGCATGGGCCTGTTCGGTTGCATCAGCTAGGGAAGGCAGTTCGGGACTCGCAATCTATGTGTCCGTGGACGGTCGGATCGCTGCATTCCTCGTTTTGGCGGACGCAATCCGCCTTGAGGCGCCGGCCGCATTGGCTCAGCTTCATGCAGCCGGCATTTCGCGTATCATCATGGTCACCGGCGATGACGCCGAGACCGCCAGCATCGTCGGATCTTCCCTTGGGATCGACGAGGTCTATGGCGATCGTAGTCCGGCCGAAAAGCTTGCAGCCGTTGCGGCCGAACAACGTCGCCAGCCGACGATGATGGTGGGTGACGGGATCAATGATGCGCCGGCACTGGCTGCGGCTGATATTGGCATCGCCCTGGGTGCCCGCGGGGCGACCGCCTCGTCAGAAGCTGCGGATGTCGTGATCCTGGTCGATCGGATTGATCGCGTACCTCATGCTGTCATGATCGCACGGCGTACAAGGCGAATCGCCTTGCAAAGCATCGTTGTCGGTCTGGCTTTGTCGGGGATCGCGATGGTCTTTGCGGCCTTTGGATACATAACTCCGGTCGCCGGCGCCCTTTTGCAGGAAGGGATAGACATCGCAGCGATCGTTAACGCTTTGCGAGCCTTGAGTGGGCCGTCAAACATTTCCTCCACCGAAGGATCGGCCTCGCCTGCCCCGGCAAATTCGTAAGTGCATATCTTCCAGAAGGTAGCGAGGGCCGCCAATGGAGCTTCGGTCTTTCCTCAAACCTAATCACCACACGCCGACCACCACCGGCCCTTATCGTGCAGCCGATCGAAATAGACAAGCGCCATCGGGTGTATCTGGATGGAGTTGGTGATCACAAATTCCATGCATGCAAGGCCGACACCGTCTGCGAACAACCTCCACCAGTGCGACGCGGCGAACCGTGCGTTGTTTGCTGATGCTGATTTCCACGAAAAGTTCACTATCAATCGATTGGAAGCACATCCCTCAAGCAAGCGGCATCGCTCGTTGACAAACGACGAGATTGAGATCGGTTTGGGCCGCGCATTTTGACGCGCATCAATGCGCGTTTCTCTGGATGTGGCGTCATAGATTGATAGCCGAGTGACCACCCGCTTGAAGCGCTGGTGCAGCGGGTGTCACGTCGTGGCACCCGAGCAACGTCAAGGTTCGGACACTGTTCCAACATTCGCACAGATCGCCGAAGCTGAGCGCTTCGATGAGGCCACCCTTGCAACGTTCCTGGCGGCACCGCACCATTCCCGAATGCCCAACCTTTCGCTCACTCGCTCCTATATCGCGGCGCGACGACATTGACTCAGCCATTGCTCATCTCGGCGACTGTCGATCTATCGGTTAGTCCGTCCTGGGTAGCGCGCGGTCGCCTTGTCGGCATGTTGACTTACAGCACGGTCATCACGCAATATCTGGCCCACCTCGGTTTCGCAGGTTCATTGACCGGTGTCCTGCTGGCGCGCGCCTCGCGCGCCATGTAGTGCAATACCGGACCTCGGGTCTGAACCCTCGTCATTGCGGACGTAGCAAGCTCCTCGCAGATAACGATGCTGAAGCCGACTGGGCCGACGCCGACCTCGACATTCTCGTCGTCGGGCAGCCTGATCCAGCTCACCAGCCACCGTTGCGTCGCGCGGATCATTTCGAAGTCACGGTAGGCGAGCCGCGCTCTGGCCCTCCGGTGGCGGCGCGGAGGGCGAATTGGCCGCATGTGATGGCTTGAAATCGCCTTCTGTGGGCCTACCTACCATCGCGTTGCCTACCTTGAAGGAGCGCAGCCATGGAACTCACCGTGGTGCCCATCGTCAAGCCGGACGCCGCCAACTTCATTTTTGGCCAGTCGCATTTCATCAAGACCGTGGAAGATCTCCACGAGGCATTGGTGGGCGCGGTTCCAGGCATCCGCTTCGGGCTGGCCTTCTGTGAGGCCTCCGGTAAGCGGCTGGTGCGTTGGTCGGGTAATGACGAAGCCGAGCTTGCCCTGGCACGTGACAACGCATTGGCCATTGGCGCCGGCCACACTTTCCTGATCTTCCTCGGCGACGGATTCTTTCCCATCAACGTGCTGGCTGCGGTGCGTGCGGTGCCAGAGGTCTGTCGCATCTATTGTGCGACTGCCAACCCGACACAGGTGATCGTCGCGCAAACTGAACTGGGCCGCGGCGTGCTCGGCGTGGTGGATGGCGCCTCACCGCTGGGCTTCGAAACCGATGCGGACATCGCGTGGCGGAAAGACCTGCTCCGAAAGATCGGCTACAAGCTGTAGTGGCTGGACAAAGCCGGCGCCTGCGGTGCCAAGGGAATTCGAGACTGCCGGATGCGGAGGGCGACAAACCGCCGGGAATGAAGTTCAATTTACGACCCTGCATCAGAATGCCAACTCGATATTGGAAACCGTATTATCGATTGCAAAAACAAGGGGCTGGTTGTCACCACGGCCCTCGTTTTTTGAGCGCAACGACAAACGGTGAGCAATTGTTTTCACTACGATGCAGGCATTGCGCCAGCTACACAGGCGCGGCGGAGCCGCGTGTGGGGACGTTTGCGAACGGACGGAACCGGCTCTCCAGACCTTTTTATGGTCCGCATGCCGGCGAAAAAGCCGGTTTCCAGGCCTCATTGATCGCGCATGAAGGCCTGCATCTCCTCGGGCGTCACCTTGCCGTCCTTGTTCGCATCGACCGTCTCGAAGATCCTCTTGTGGATCGTTGTGACTTCGTCGAACGACAGGGCGCCGTCGCCATCAACATCGGCAACGGCAAACATGATCTTCATCATGTGGCCTTGCATCATGTTTTGGCGCATGCCACCCATCATGCCGCGCTGCCTCCCCCCCATCATCTCGCCAGGCATCATCTCAGAGTAACCCGGCCGCGCATCTTGTTTCTCGGCGGGGGCTGTTTGAGCCAAGGATGGCGTGGGGCTGTTTGCTAGGAGCGTGGCGCCAATCGCCACATATGCAAGTTTTGCTGTATTCATGTTCGTTCTCCTTTCGAGAAGCAGGAGAGCCGAGGCAAGGCACGGGTTTGCGTCCGCGCTTTGGCGCTCAAGTGCAGTCGTATGAACATGCGACAAACTACCAATAGTGCGGACCGGTTTCCTTGCGCCACGTCAATTGGAGCACGACATTTATCCGATGGGCATGATCGCAGGTTCAAGGATCGAAATTCGCAGACCGCCCCTCCACTCCGACGCAAAGCCGATGCCAAGACCGGCCGACACCAGTGACACCAGCGAGAAGGTGTCGTCACAGGTGTTAAATGACGTCCTATGAAAGATCGCGCTCCTCGAAGTTCTCGGCGCAATAGCCCTCGGCTGTTTAATCGCATTCCGTTCGTCAATGGCGCGCATCAAAGGGCCCGATCGAACACGACGGCCCATAAATGGGCGCTCAGCGAGGCTTGAAACGTCGATGGTGAGGTTGAGAGCTATAATGAGAACGGACATCGATAACTTTGTGGACAGCGTAAGCGGTTCCAACCTCACACGCGACACGGAGCACAGTGCTGACACCGCCGCCTGCGCCCTCCCCCGCAGCGTACCAAGCTGAGGCTCGCCTGAGATTTTTTGGTGCAGAAGAATAGAAATTATGCCCGGCTGTCGGTCGCAAGTATCGTAAAACTAGTTTGCGGAAATCGATCCGGAACGCGACCCGAGAGCCTACATTGATCGGCATCAAGAATGCCGATGCCAAGTCTGCGTGGCCGCAGCCGCGCTGTCCGTATTATCCGGCGCCTTGGCGCTCGCCGCGACGTCAGCGCAGGTTTCGAAATACGCTTGCAGTCCTTTGACCAGTATCAATACATTCCGCCTCAGTTGTGGGAGACTTGCTGAACCGGAGGGACGATGATGATCAAACACGTTCTTGTTGCAACAGACGGCTCCGATACGGCTTGGAAGGCCGTGGAGGTGGCAGCCAACATCGCAAGGGGTCCGGGCGCGCGCGTTACTATCCTTCACGTCATATTGAACGCCGTGAGGGCCGAGGAAGCAAGCCAACTTGCACGAGCCGAGCATATGGTGCGGCGTGTCTCGGCGATCACGATGCCTGGGCAAGAGCGCGCCCTCTCCTCGAGGCACGATTTATTCAAAAGTTCGCAAGGCGGCATTGGCGAGACGAGGTCGGTGCTCGGAGAACGCATTGTCGAGAATGCGGCGGAACGTGCACGAACTCTTGGCGTCAACGACGTGCACACGCGGGTCGAACCTGGCGACTATGCTGAGACCATTCTCGCCGTAGCGGACGAGATTGGTGCAGACATGATCGTCGTCGGCAGCCGTGGGCTGGGAAGGTTAGCCGGGATGCTGCTTGGAAGCGTCTCGCAGAAGGTCGCACAACAGGCGCTTTGCTCGGTCACGATAGTGCGGTGAACTCACCCGCCAGCGTGAGATCAGCCGTGGACAACACAAATCGCCCTACGGATGTATAGACCTTTGAAGTGTGCTGTCGAAGTCGTGTTTGGACCGGTCGATGACGACGTATTTGCGGGACCTGACCCTCGAGGTTGTTTCATATTACGCTGATTCATGCCGACGAACCCCGGCGGCGGGTCAATGGCCGATCGCCCCGCAGAATCCCCGCTCTGGGGATGGGTCTAGCCTTCTTCCCGGTGCAATGGTTTGCGCAATCGTCGCTCGCCGCGGAGATGCCGGAGGTAGAGTTCGGCGCGCGAAAGATATTCTTCATGCATTTTCTGATGCGTGGCCCGATTAACGTCCTGGTGCCTTTCGGCATCATCGCAAATGACTGTGACCCGCGCTTTCGACGTCGGATCGCCAGGTGAGCGATCCTTTTCTCGGCCGCCGCACTGGCGATAGCCGGTTTGCTTGGGCGGAGCACGCTGGTGAAATCGAGATCCCATTACCCGTCCTAGCGATGACTACGCGTACGCAACGCGCTCGAAGTCCGTACCCAGCAATTCGACAGAATGACAGGAAACCGACAGGACCAGGCCCTTAGGTTCCGGTGCCTTTCAGCATCCCTCTAGACCTCAAAGCTGCCCATTCAAAAAGGAGAACTCCGCATGCGATACCTCCAGAACACATTTGCCGTCTTTGCCATTGTCTGTCTTGCAACGCCTGCATTCGCCGCAACCATCGTCAAAGTCACAGAGGGTGGCGAAGCTGGTGGTCCAATGACCCTGACTCTCGACCAGTCCACGATCAAGGCCGGCGAGGCGACATTTCTCGTCCACAACGACGCCATTGCGGAAGAACATGAGGTGGTACTTGTGAAGCTGAAGTCGGCCGATCAGCAAATTGTTGTTGATGCCGCCAAAGGGCGGGTCGACGAGAAGAAGCTCAAAAGCATGGGCGAAGTTTCCGAGCTGAAGCCAGGTGCCGATGGTCAGTTAAAAGCGAAACTTGCGCCGGGCTCCTACGTACTCCTCTGCAACATCAAGAGCCATTATGAAGCCGGCATGCACGCCATGTTGACGGTGACTAAATAGGTCCCATGCGCCTCGAGCCGATATCGGGAACGAGACGGCGACGGGCATGGGCCGAGAAAACCGCGCGGGCGCGAACATATCGCCCGTCAGTTCGGTTATCCGTGAAGGCGGGACGCTTCCGATGCCGTGGTCAGAATGCGCAAGGACGCGGACCGGACCAGCGTCTCGACATTCCGATCGGAACATTGAAGAGTATCGAGAAACAAGCAGGACTTAAGCTGAGGTAATGAACATGCGCAATTATATCGGATTGATCCATAAGGATGCCGACAGCGATTACGGCGTGTCCTTTCCCGACTTTCCGGGCCTGATCACCGCCGGAACCGACCTCGACGATGCGCGAGCTATGGCCGAAGAAGCCTTGTCTCTACACATTGAAGGGCTAGCCGAAGACGGCGAAGCAATTCCCGAGCCTTCTACACTGGAGGCGGTTGTGGCAGACGCGGAGACCAGGACGGTGTTGCAATTCTAGTTGGCGTCAGGGCGGAAGCCAAAAGAACCGTTCGCGTAAACATCACCCTGCCAGAAGACGTCCTAAAGGCGATCGATGCATTCGCAGTCACGGTAGGCTCTTTATTGATCGGGAGTATTGTTTCGGACTGACACCATACGAGCGGTGTCCCGCGACCGATTGCACTCCCCAATAAGTCTCGAAATTGCCCGTTTATGCTCGCAGTGTGGGGTGCTCATGAGCGTGTGAATGGCTTGCTGCCACCTCTACATGCCCCTTTCGATGGGGTGGCTGGGGATTTCAGTCGGAATCCGGCTGCACTAGCGACTGGGGCAATGTCGAAATGGGCGTATGAGAAAACGATGTCGTCAACGTGGGAGGAAGTAATGAATGAGAATTGTAGAATTTTGTTCGCGGCGATCATCTCCACCATAGCAACCGCCGCCCCCCTTTCTTCTCTTGCACAAGAATGCGACGGAGATTACTACCCGGGGATTGGCGCAAACCAACATTACACCGGCGACAAACGCCAACCCACCAATACCTATATCTTTAAGCACAGGGCTAACCAGCAACAGCCTCAAAGAGCTACAGATGCCGCTCACAACCGGGCACCAACTTAATCAAGGGGGCCATTGAGGAGCCCTGCCGCAAGGCCTAGGAGGGGATGTTCGCTTCGGTCGAGGCGGCGCAATCATGGCTTGAGCGGCAACGACCGATCAGATCGCCTCGCGCGTTCGCCCGTGTGCTCGGCTTAAGGATGTGGTCCGATCCCTTGACCTCAGGCTTCACGCCGAGGTCGCCCGCCTGCTCCACGCACATACCGGTCTTTTGCCGCGAAAGCTCTCGGTGATGACAATGACATTGTCGCCGCTGAAGCCGCTCCCGCTGCCGCTTCGCCTCGATGGCGCCGCGGCAGTTCGACCGCTGCAACTCTGCTCCCGATGTCTTGCCGATGACGCGCAGCCGTATTTTCGGCGGCGCTGGCGACTTGCGACCCGAGGCCGGTCCCCATGCCTCCTTCGAACTCGGCAAGGGCAGGGGTACGAGCCTGCTCTATGGCGGGTCGTCTATTTCTCCGAGACCGTTGACGACTATGGGGTGACGAATGGCGCCGGCGACATCGTCGACTTGAAAGGTTTTACCGAAGAGCAATTACGGGTGAGCCTGAGGGCGGAGATCGCCCGCCAGTTCACCCTTGAACACCATGACCTACAACGGGTATCACGCTCGCATCGAGTTCGACGCTGACGACGAAGTGTTTTTCGGCAAGATTGCAGGTATTTCCGATGTAATCGGCTTTCACGGTGACAGCGTCGCTGAACTCAAGAAAGCCTTCCATGAGGCAGTCGATGACTTTCTCGACACCTGCAAGAAAATCGGCAAAGAGCCTCAGGGGCCCTATTCTGGGAAGATGATGTTTCGGGTCGCTCCGGAGGTCCATTGCCGAGCAGCTCTTGCTGCCGAGCTTTCGGGAAAGAGTCTCAACCAATGGGCAGAAGAGGTGCTGGAAGAAGCCGCCGACCACTTTGCGGAGGCACGCCTATCGGCGTAGTGCCATTGCGGCATCGTGGATCCGTTCACGCATCACCAATCGTCCGATGGATTGGCATTCCAGTCGATACATTATGCGATCTTGAGTGGCAGCCGACCGCGCCTGATTGTGGACGAACGTAGTCGGGCTCTCACATGTTGGGATAGACCGGTCCCTCGCCGCCCTGCGGCGGCACCCAGTTGATGTTCTGGTTCGGGTCCTTGATGTCGCAGGTCTTGCAGTGCACGTTGATGTCGCAGGTCTTGCAGTGCACG
>NZ_LMFK01000016.1:0-85308 GCF_001426785.1 Ensifer sp. Root142 | reverse complement strand
AGCGGTTTACCGAGATGGCGCGGGGTGGAGCAGCCCGGTAGCTCGTCAGGCTCATAACCTGAAGGCCGCAGGTTCAAATCCTGCCCCCGCAACCAAATCAAAAAAAAGCCCGCGAGACCGAAAGGTCCGCGGGCTTTTTGGCGTTCAGGGGCAAAGAAAACAAAACCGGCTAACCGCCAAACTCGCCCAAAACAAAGTCCAGGAAAACACGGACCTTCAAGGGCAAATGAATGCGAGACGCGTAAACCGCATACACGTGCGTCAACGGCAAAGGCTCGAACCAGCATCGTCTTGGAAGAGGGCGTCGGTTCTGACGGTTTTGACGGTCGCATCAGGCGCCGTAACATGGCGAGGATCCGGCATAGAGCATTTCTAGGAAAAGTGCGAAGCGGTTTCCGTGAGGAAATGCGTAAAAACAAAGAGATAGAGCGTTTGCGCGGTTCCGTCTAAATCGGAAGCCCCCTGGGATGTCGCTCTGATGAGCCAGGATGCGACCCGGCCTTGAAGGCGTCGGCGGCCACGCACCGGCGGCCGCACAAATCAACTCACTGTAAAATCTTGCACCGCTCAGCCTGTTGGACAGAGAAAACGCGTCAGCAGCAGGTGCAGCATCGGCGCCTCTTCCAGCGGCTTAAAACCCGGATCGACGGCGATGCGCCCGAAGATGCCGTCGATGATCGCTGCAATCCAGCGTGCGCCGCCCTCGGGATCGATGGCGGCATCGATCTGTCCGCGTTCATGCGCCGCTTTGATCACAGTGGCAAGGGCGGTGCGCAGGTCAGCGTCATTCGCCGCCACCAGTTCGCCGATGCGTTCGTCGCGCGTGGCCTCGGCGGCGATCTCCAGCGCCAGGCTGGAAAAGACCGGATCGGCCGCCAGCCGCAGGACAACGTCCATAAAACCCAGAAGGGCGGCAAAAAGATCCGACGCTTCATGGAGTTCACGGAAAAACTCCGCCGTTTCTTGACGTTCGACCTCCACGATCGCGGCGATGATGGCGTGTTTGGTCGGAAAGTAATGGAAGAGATTGCCCGGGCTCATGCCTGCCTCGGCGCAGATTTCCGCAGTCGAAGTGCCGTGGAATCCCTTACGGGCAAAACAGACGATTGCGGCGTCGAGGATGACTTGCCGCCTTGCGGCATGTTTTTCCGGGTCGATCTTGCGCATCGTGCCTGCTCCCAGTGGCCATCATTCTTTAATAGACTGATCGATCTCATATGCGATGCGGGTCTTGCAGAGTCAATAGAAGCGGTCTGGTGCCAAGAGCGCCATGTTCCCGCAATGCTTGCATGCGATCGCCTTACTATTGACGTGTTCAGCTGATGGAATTAGTAGATTGACTAATCGAAGAAATAATTCCTTCTGAACGCGATAATCAGGGACCTGTCGACGCGATGCGATCCTCAAGAGGATTGGTCGACATCCATTCCCGTCAGCGAAAGCCAACCAGAATGAGACGTTCCCCAGTTCTGAGCGCAGCAATTGCCACGTTCCTGCTTGCTGCCACTGCAGGCGAGCTGCTTGCCAACGAGGCTGCCGCATCGGTGGGCGCCGATGTCGCAGCCGCAACCCGCACCGTCTCGACGCTTGTGGCCGACAGGCAGCCACAGAAATGGATGCGGTCCTTTGCCGGCATCTTCGTCGCACGCGAAGAAATCGCCGTCGGCACGACGTTGACCGAGCAGCGGATCGCCAAGGTCGAGGTCGAGGTCGGCGATCGAGTGGTCGCCGGCCAGGTTCTTGCCCGACTGGAAACCGAGATGCTGGAAAACCTCCTGCGGGAAGCCGAAGGGCGCGTCGCCCGCACCAGTGCGGCGGTTGCTCAACAGGAAGAGACCGTTCGACAGGAAGAAAAGAAGCTCGACCGTGCACGCCAACTGCGGCACCTGAAAGCCGAGACTTTCCTTGAAGAGCGTGTTTCGGCAGTGGCCATCGCGCACGAGGCGGTCAAAGTCGCCCGCGCCGAGGACGCACAGGCTCAGGCGCTCCAGGCGGAGGCGCGGCGCAAGCTCGAACGCGCCGTGATCGTCGCCCCTTCCACCGGCATCGTTTCCGAGCGCCTTGCCCGCGCCGGTGCATTGGCCGGAACGGAACCGCTGATGCGGCTGATCCGTGACGGCGAGATCGAGCTTGCCGCTGAAATACCGGAAAGCGAGCTGCCCCTGCTTGCTGTCGGTCAGCAGGTGAAGGTCAAGCTTTCCGGACGCACGGACACGATCGAGGGTCATGTCCGGGTGATCAATCCGAAGATCGATAGCGAGACACGACTTGGCACGGCCAAGATTGCGCTCATGACCGACAAGCCGCCCTATGCCGGAACGTTCGGCCGCGCGGAAATCGTTGTTGCGGAACGTCCGGCCATCATGGTCGACGATTCCGCGCTGCTTTACGGCACGCCGGACGGAATGCCCTCAGTGTTCATTGTCGAGGACGGCAAGGTCAAGCGCAAGACCGTCCAGGCCGGGATGCGCCAGAACGGCAAGGTGGAGATCGTGTCGGGGCTAAATACCGGCGAACGCGTTGTTGCCAAGGCCGGCGTCTCTCTTCGTGAGGGTGAGGCCGTTGCCACCAAAGACATTGAACCCGCTCAGGCAGGCGCGCAGAAATGACCAGCAATATATCCGCCTGGGCGATCCGAAAGCCCGTACCGACGCTCGTCCTGTTCGTTGTTCTGACCCTTGTCGGCATCGCCTCGTTCCTGCGTCTGCCCGTCAACGCCAATCCGAGCGTGTCGTTTCCCGTCGTCACCGTGACAATCACCCAGCCGAGCGCCCAGCCGGCGGAAATGGAGACGCAGGTCACGCGGCGCGTCGAGGGGGTGGCCGCCGGCTTGGTCGGCGTCAACCACATTCGCTCGACGGTTACCAACGGTGTCTCGACAACGACGGTCGAGTTCAAGATCGGCACGGACCCTGACCGTGCCGCCAACGACGTGCGCGAAGCGGTCGCCCAGATCCGCTCCGATCTGCCGCAGTCGATCCAGGAACCGGTGGTCTCGCGCCTCGACGTTGATGGCAGCGCCATCATCTACTACACCGTGCGCGCACCCAACATGTCCGCGGTCGAGCTGTCGTGGTTCGTGGACGATACCTTGAACAGCGAGCTTCTGACGCTTCCGGGCGTCCAGAAGGTTCAGCGTCTCGGTGGCGTCAGCCGCGAAGTTCGCGTTTCCTTGGATCCGGAGCGCCTGCTGGCGCTTGGCGTGACGGCCGACCAGGTCAACACCGCGATGCGCGAGCTCAATACCAATGTCCCGAGCGGGCGTGGCGAGATCGGCGGGCGCGAGCAGTCGATCCGAACGATTGGCAGCGCCACCTCCGTCGAGGAGCTTTCGCGCCTGTCGATACCGATTTCGGGCGGCCGTTGGGTCCAGCTTTCGGATGTGGCGAAAATCGAGGACACCTCGTCCGAACCACGCAATTTTGCCCGGCTCGACGGCGAGCCGGTCGTCAGCTTCTCGGTGTCGCGCAGCAAGGGCGCGAGCGACACGGTGGTTGCCGATCGCGTTGCCACGCGGCTTGTGGAAATCCAGGCGCGTACACCCGGCGTCGAGATCAAGGAGTTGATCTCGCTGGTCGAGTACACCAAGGACAGCTACGACGCGGCGGTGACGGCGCTGCTCGAAGGGGCGGCGCTGACCGTCGTGGTCGTGTTCGCGTTCCTGCGCAATTGGCGGGCAACACTGATCTCGGCGCTGGCCATGCCGCTATCGATCCTGCCGACCTTCATGGTCATGGATCTGCTCGGCTTCACCTTGAACAGCATCAGTCTGCTGGCGCTGACGCTCGTCATCGGCATTCTGGTCGATGACGCCATCGTCGAGATCGAGAATATCGAGCGGCATGTGGACATGGGCAAACGGCCGTTCCTTGCCGCGATCGATGCCGCCGATGCGATCGGGCTGGCGATCGTGGCGACGACGCTGACGATCGTGGCGGTGTTTGCGCCCGTCAGCTTCATCGGCGGCGCCGTCGGACAATATTTCAAGCAGTTCGGCCTGACGGTCGCCATCGCTGTCCTGTTCTCGCTGGCGGTCGCCCGCCTGCTGACGCCGCTGATGGCGGCCTATCTGCTTCGTCCGAAGGCGGGGCATGGCCATGAGGTCAAGCGCTCGCGCATCGCCGATACCTATGTCCGGATGCTCGGCTGGACGCTCGATCATCGCAAGACGGCGCTTTCCATCGTTGCCCTGATCTTCGTCGGTTCGATCGCGCTCCTGACCATGTTGCCGACCGGCTTCATACCGGGGAGCGACAGCAACCTCTCGACCTTGAAGGTCACTCTGCCGCCGGGCACGCGGCTCGAGGAAACGGCGCGTGTTTCGGATGAGCTGACGCGCAAGATCAAAGCGCGGCCGGAGGTCGACAGCGCGCTTGCGACTGCCGACAGCCTCAACCGGGTCGACCTGCTGATCAAGCTTCGTCCGCGCAAGGAGCGTGCGCTCGGCCGCAAGGCGTTCGAGCTTTCTTTGCGGCCGCTGCTTGCGGAGACGCCGGATATCCAGGCGACCTTTGCGTCCGACCAGGGCGCCAAGGATCTGTCGATCTATCTGACCAGTGATGACGCGGAGGCATTGACCCAGGCCGTGCGCCAGCTCGAAAACGAGATGCGGGCGATGCCGGGCCTTGTCAACGTCCAGTCGACCGAGCCCTTGCTGTCGCCTGAGCTGTTGGTGAAGCCTCGCCTCGACGAGGCTGCCCGGCTTGGCGTCTCGGTAACGTCGATCGGCACGGTCGCGCGCATTGCCACGATGGGCGATAGCGAAAGCAATTCGGCACGGTTCAATCTCGGCAACCGGCAGGTGCCAATCCGGGTGATGCTCGACGAAACCGCGCGGGCGGATTTCGACACGTTGCGAAATTTGCGCGTCGGCACCAACTCCGGCAAGCTGGTGCCGCTGACATCGGTGGCTGACATTTCCTTTGGCGCGGAGGAGGGCAGCGTCGAACGCCTCAACCGCAAACGCCTGATGGCGGTGGAGGCCAATCTGAACGGCATCACGCTTGGCACGGCATTCGAGGCAGTTTCAGCCCTGCCGGCCATGACCAAGATGCCGGCGGGGGTTTCGCAGGCCAGTTACGGCGAAGCCGAATACATGTCGGAAATGTTTCGCAATTTCGCGCTTGCTCTGCTTGCCGGCATCCTGATGGTCACCGCGGTGCTCGTGCTCCTATTCAAGGACTTCCTGCAGCCGATCACCATCCTGATTGCCCTGCCGTTGTCGATCGGCGGCGCTGCGCTGGCACTCATCCTGTTTGGGGCGGCGCTCGATCTGTCCTCGACCATCGGTATCCTGATGCTGATGGGCATCGTCTGCAAGAACTCGATCCTGCTGGTCGACCATGCGATCGTCTGCCGCAAGGAAGGGGCGGACCGGCGAACGGCCTTGCTGACGGCGGGCACGACCCGTGCACGGCCGATCATCATGACGACGATCGCCATGGTCGCCGGCATGGTGCCGGCGGCGATCGGCGTTGGTGCGGATGCAGCCTTCCGCGCGCCGATGGCGATCGCCGTGATCGGCGGCTTGATCACATCGACGATGCTGAGCCTCGTCTTCGTGCCGGTGATGTTCACGGTGATGGATGATGTCAGCGTTCGCCTGGGGCGCCGGCTGAAGCGGCTGTCATCGGTAACAGATGAGGACAAGATCGCTGATGCCGCGCGCAAAGGCCGCCCGCTCGCATCTGGCTCTTCCCATTGAGCCGACCGGCCTATTCGAAATAGTTGACGAGCCGCGTTTCGCCGACGGCGTGAACGCGGCAGTCGACGTCGAAGATCGCCTGCAGGCGCGACGGCTCGATCATCTCCTTCGGTGCGCCCTCGAAGGCGAGCTTGCCGTCGCGCATGGCGACGATGCGATCCGAATAGGCGGAGGCGAAGTTGATGTCGTGCAGCACGACGACAACGGTCTTGGCGAAATCGTCGGCCAGGCGCCGCAGCAGCTTCATCGTCTCGACGGCATGTTTCATGTCGAGATTGTTGAGCGGCTCGTCGAACAGCATGTAATCGGTATCCTGGCAGAGCACCATGGCGATGAAGGCGCGCTGGCGCTGGCCGCCCGATAGCTCGTCGAGGAACCGGTGTTCCAGGAAGTGCAGGCCAACATAGGCGATCGAGCGCTCGATATGCTCGACGTCAACCGCCGTCAGGCGACCCTTCGAATAGGGATAGCGGCCGAAGGCGACGAGATCGCGCACACTGAGGCGCGCGGTGATGTGGTTGTCCTGGCGCATGATCGACAGGCGCCGGGCGAGCACGTCGCCGGCGGTCCTGCTGACATCGAGCCCGTCGACCAGAACCTGTCCCTCATCCATTGGTATCAGCCGGCTGACGATCGACAGCAGCGTCGATTTGCCGGCGCCGTTCGGGCCGATGATCGAAGTGAGGCCGCCGGCCGGCAAGGTCATCGAGACCCGGTCGACGACCGCATTGCTGCCATAGGATTTGGTCACGTCGCGGATTTCGATCATCGGGCGGAGCCTCGAACAAGCAGGAAGATGAAGACAAGACCACCGACAAATTCGATGACGATGCTGAGCGCGGTGTTGAAAGCGAACAGCCGCTCCAGGATCACCTGGCCGCCGACGAGCGTGACGATGGCCAGGCACACGGCAATCGGCAGCACGAAGCGATGGCTGGCCGTCGGGGTGATCTGCCAGGCGAGGCTGGCGACCAGAAGACCGAAGAACGTCACCGGGCCGACAAGCGCGGTGGAGACGGAAACGAGAACGGCGATGAGCACGAGCAGGATGGTAAGGGTGCGGTGATGGTCGACACCGAGCCCGATGGCGCTTTCGCGGCCGAGTGACAGCACGTCGAAGGTTGGGAACAGCCGCCAGAGAACGAAGGTAACTGCTGCGACGGCGACGGCGGAAATGCCGAGAAGGTCGGCGTTGACCGTGTTGAAGCTGGCAAACAGCCGGTCCTGTAGCACCACGAATTCGTTGGGATCGAGGATCCGCTGCAGGAAGGACGAAAGGCTGCGAAACAGCCCGCCGAGGATGATGCCGACCAGCATCAGGAGATGCAGGCTGCGGGTGCCTCCGGAAAACAGCGCCCGGAACAGGAGTACGGAAAAACCGACCATCGCCGCGGCTTCGATGATGAACTGAAACCGCGGGTCGACGGCGGTGGCGCCGGCGGCTCCGAGGAAGAACACCATGACCGTCTGCAGCAGCGCATACATCGCATCGAAGCCGATGATCGATGGCGTCAGGATGCGGTTGCCGGAGATCGTCTGGAACAGGATGGTCGAGACGGCGATCGCATAGGCGACGAGAACCATGCCCGCAAGTTTGGTGCCGCGGAAGGAGAGGATGAAGGCCCAGCTTCCCCTGGCACCGAGTGTCATGAAGGCCAGCATCGACAGGAGCGCGAGCATAGCTGTGACGAGCAGCATGCCGGAGGGTGAAACCCTTTTAATGTCAGCCTGCATGGGCGCGCCTCGAAAGCAGCAGATAGAGGAAGACGACGCTGCCGACGACGCCCATGACCGTTCCGACCGGGATCTCGTAGGGCGCAATCACGATGCGGCCGACGATGTCGCAGGCGAGCACCAGCCCGGCCCCGGTTGCGGCGATCAACGGCAGGGTGCGCCTGAGATTGTCGCCGACCAAGAGGCTGATGATGTTCGGCACAATCAGTCCGAGGAACGGCACCATGCCGACGGTGGCAACGACCGTGGCCGTCACCATCGAAACGATGCCAAGGCCGAGCGTCACCACCTTGTTGAAGTCGAGGCCGACATTGCGGGCGATCTCCTCGCCCATGCCGATGACGGTAAAACGGGCAGCGGTGACATAGGCGATCAACGTCAGAACAAGTGCGATCCACAGCAACTCGTAACGACCGCGCAGTACGCCGGAGAAATCGCCTGACATCCACGCCCCCATCGACTGCATCATGTCGTAGCGATAGGCAACGAAGGTGGTGACGGCGCTGATGACGCCGCCGAGCATGATGCCGACCAGTGGCACCATCAGCGCCGAGCGCAACGGGATCTGGCGCAGGATTTTTAGAAACAACGCCGTACCGGCGAGCGCGGTGAGCGCCGCGACGCCCATCTTGGCGGCGACCGGCAGAGTGGGCGCAAAGATCATCGTCAGCAGCATGCCAAGGGCGGCGGATTCGGCGGTGCCTGCGGTCGATGGTTCGACGAAGCGGTTGCGGGCGAGCATCTGCATGATGGTGCCGGCGACGGCGAGACCGGTTCCGGCGAGCATCAGTGCGAGTGTGCGCGGCACCCGGCTTTCGACGATTAACAGCCAGCCGCGACCATCGCTCTCAAGTCCTGAAGCGAGGCTGCCGACGCCGGTCATGACGCTGATGACGGCAAGCACAAAGATGACGGGAACGGCAATCAGAAGTGGTTTCATCGATCGGTCTTTAGGCGCGCCGGCGTTTTGGTGAATGGCTCTTCTTTGTCGACTTGTTGCCGTTCATTCTTCCGTCGCCTCCAAGCAGCTTGGGACAGGTTTTGTTTGCGTCTTTCCCGGCACCGCTAAAAGCTTGCCCCGCCCAGCGCCGGATTGGAGCTGAGCTTCATTCATATATATGACATGGCTAGTCAAGTTTCGTCGCATCCGCTGCGGCAGTTCGCTCGACGTCGCCGATGCCAGCGCAGGCTGGCCTGTGGATCGGTCCAGGACATTTTTGGTGGCGCTCGCACACGTTCATGGGCCGCGGTTTGGCGCACGGCATTTGCAAGGACGGCAAACGGCCTTGTTGCCCTCTTTGGAAAATCGCGCTAGGACGATCGAAAAGATGAGGGAAAAAGTCATGAATATATCTCTGTTTTCTAATGGTCTTCGTAGTGTTGCAGTCGCTGCCGTCCTGGCTCTGGCGCCTGCCGCAAGCGCTGAAACGTTGAAGATCGAGCACAGCAGCGGTACGACGGATGTCGAAAAGAATCCGAAGACCGTGCTGGTTTATGACTTCGGAATGCTGGAAACGCTAGACATGCTCGGCATTCCCGTGGCGGGCGTTCCCGGCTCTGCGATCCCGCCGTCACTCGAAAAATACAAGTCCGACACCTATCCGAAGATCGGCACGCTGTTCGAGCCCGACTACGAGGCGGTCAATGCCGCCGAACCGGATTTGATCATCGTCGGTGGTCGTTCGCAGTCGAAATATGCCGAGCTTGCCAAGCTCGCGCCGACCATCGACCTCACCTCCGACGACAAGGATCTGATCGGCAGCGTCAAGAAGAACGCCGCTATTCTCGGCCTCATCTTCGGCAAGGAAGCGGAGATCAAGGCAGCTTCGGAGAAACTCGACGCCTCGATCGAAAAGCTGCAGGGTGTTGCCAAGGGTGCCGGCACCGGCCTCGTGCTGCTGACGACCGGCGGCAAGATCAGCGCCTATGGCAAGGGTTCGCGGTTCGGCGAAATCCACGACATCTTCGGTGTGGAACCGGCTGATCCGAAGCTGCAGGTCGCGACGCATGGCCAGGCCGTTTCCTACGAATATATCCTCGAGACCAATCCGGACTGGATCTTCGTCGTCGACCGCGACGCGGCGATCGGCCAGGAAGGCCAGCCGGCCGCAGCGCTGCTCGACAACGAGCTGGTGCGCCAGACCAAGGCCTGGAAGAACGAGCGGGTCGTCTATCTCGATTCCGCCAAGCTCTACCTGACGAGTTCGGGCCTGAAGTCCGAGCAGGATATCGTCGATCAGCTCACCGAAGCACTGAGCAAGAAGTAGGCTTGAGGTTCCGATAAGGGCGGTAGGAGCAATCATGGCGCCTTTTCTCTTTCATTGGCCTGCCCACCGACCCCATGCAGTGTGGAGAAGAACATGTTGAAAGCCACGAGCGGTATTACCACCGCGCGCGCGTCGCAATACCTGCAGCAGCTGTCCAAGCATTTCGCCCACAAGACGACGGTCGAATATACCGAGACGGATTCTGTGGCGACGATAGGGGCGAGCACCGCGCGCATGACGGCGCGCGGCGATCAGCTATCTTTCGTCGCGGAATCACCGGATGCCGAGGCGCTGGCGGAATGTAAGGACGTCATCGAACGCCACATCATCCGCTTCGCATTTCGCGAGGAGCTGACGTCGCTCGACTGGTCCGAAACCGCCGAGTGAGCGGTCGGCCACCTCGCAATCGATATATTTAATGCTTGATCCGTGAACCTGTTTCGCCCGGCCTGTTCGATCGCGACTGCAGGTGCGCCGATATGCCTGATGGCAGGGACGGCTGAAGCAGGGGTGGCGCGGTCGGCAGGCGCACGGATGCATCAAGCGCTCGTTTCGGCGACACCAACACTCTCTGCGGCGGCGGGATCGATACCGGCGTTTGCTCCGGTTCGGGAACCTCGTCCTGCTGCGGCGTTTGCAGGGCTGCCTTCAGACGTATGACGGCTTCCTGCGCCTTGAGCTTGCAGCGCACATGATCCGGATCGTCGGAAAGGATATCCTCGAAGCTGCTGAAGATGCTGAGGGCCTCTTCGCCTCGGCCCGTCGCGCAGAGGGCGACGCCGAGCTTGTAGCGCACGAGGCTTACGAGCGGATGGCGGGCCAGCAGGGCCTCGAAGGTCTCGGCCGCTTCAGCGTAGTGCCCTTGCGCCATCTGGCTGTCGCCGAGCCGATGCTGGATCTTGCCAGCGCCCGGCATCGTTGCAAGCAGGCTTCTGTAAAGATATTCGGCCTCGTCGTGCTCGCCCTTGTCGTCGAAAAGCTGGGCGAGGCCGTAGCGAGCCCGGGTGTGTGTCGGCACGGTGTGGATGACCTGCCGGTAGCCGGGTTCCGCCTTGTCCAGTCGCCCCTGGCTGTGCAGTTCCACCGCGCGCTCGTAGACATGTTCGATGCTGCGCGGGTTGAGGCAGTTGCGCAGATTGCGGCCTGATCGCGTTTTGACACGCATGCTGCGAATGCGGCGCTCTTCAACCCCGAAGGAATATTTGTAGGCTTCGTTGCCGCGCAGGAAATCGTAGACCCGATATCCCCAGGCGATCGCATTGCGAATGGCAAAGCCGTGCAGCAGAAGCCCCGGGGAAGGGGTCGTCCACGTCTCGTCGCGGCCGGTGATGTAGAACAGGACGGTCTTCTTCTGCCGGTCGAGCAGATTGGCAAGCACGCCGAGCGGCTGGTCCTGATACCACAGAACGGGAACATCGAGCGCGCCCTGGTTAAAGGCGTCCAGCAGCATCTCACGTGTGAACGTGATTAGCCGATCGACCTTGCTGCCTTTGCGCTCTGCCCATTTGATGCGCCACAGCCGGAACAGCGTGTCGAGGTCTCTTTCGATCGTGTCTTTTGTCGCGTGGGTAATGCGGTAATCGGGTGATGCCTCGACCATCCGCATGAAGCGACGCAGCTTCTGCCGCGTCTGGGCGCTCATATGCGTGGCGAGATAGTCCTCCCAGCTTTCGGGCAGGTTCACATAGGGGCAGATCGTATTGTCGATATTGTCGGGATTGCTGCGCTCGTTGCTGGTCTGGACGAACTGGTCTTCGGGAAAGGCGCCGAGCAGACGATCGAGCCGCGAAGAGGCCGTAGAGAAATAATCGAACGTGAGGGTCGTCCAGTTCTCCTTGCCGATGTGGGCAGAAAAGGTATCGGCCGCAGCATCCTCCAGGCCGGGCCGGCACAGGAAGCCGGTATAGTCGGCGCCATAGTTGCCGGCCATCCGGATCTCGTCGCAGAAAAGCTTGGTCGTGTCGTCCTGGTAGGTCGACACTTTCAATGGCAGGAAGGCGCAATACCGCCCATCGTCTTCCTGCTTGAGGGCAAGAATGAACCAGCGGTGTCGGTGCGACAGATATTTCTGCAGCCACTCCCAGGAAAGAAATAGATGAGCTTCCGGGTCTTCTAGGTAGATCAGATCCCAATCTTCGCGAACTTTCTCAAAATATTCTAAAGTATCAATAATATCTATTTTCATAACGCCCTCTTACGCAACTGAGAAGTATTTTTAGTTTAGCGTATTTCAAGCCAGAATTTCTTCGAAACAACTTTAGCTTATAGTCAATATTTAGCCATTATATACCAAGGATATTATCCGAATGCAGGATGTCGCCTGCCGGCTGTGGCAATCTCGTCTAGATCGAACGCTCGTCGAAGTTCGGCCGTGAGCGAATGAAGGCCCAGAGGCTCTTGCTGATTTCGGTGATCTCCTGGATGGCGGCTTCGAGCCGCTCCAGTTCCCGGGCGTCCAGTTGCTCGACCTTGCCGTAGCGAATGTCCTTGTCGCCCTCGACCAGGCGCATCAGCTGTGTACTGGAGATCTCGCCCTGCTCGTCGAAGGAATAGATGCAGTGATTGTATTTGTTGCGCATCTTCGACTGCTGTTTCAGCCGGTCCATGATCGAAAGAACGCTGTCGCGCGTGTCGACCGGCGTGACCGGCAGCTTGGCCAGGCGCTCGGTCAGATCGATGCGGGCGCGCGTCGTGTTCAAGGTCAGAAAGACCACGATCGCCCGCTCCTTGTCGACATTCAACAGGTGGGCGATGATATAGATCAGCAGGCTTTCGGTATTGGTCCAGACATAGTTGAGGCGGCCGACAAGCAGAAGCACCTCGTGGATCGCTGCCATCGAACGTCTCCTCTGTGCGCCATCGATGACGCGCTGCCATTGCCGGCGCAAACCATTTTGACGGAAATGACCGAGCCTTCAAGGCGTTGGCAGATTGCTGGTGAAACAGCGAAAGCTGCCGCCCCATTCTGCTTAGCCCCTTCGTCATCCCCACCCCCCGTACTTCGCCTCAGGTTTCCTTGAAGGCGCGTGACATGCTGTCGGTGATCGGCTTTGTCAGATACTCGAAGAACGTGCGCTCCGACGTCGTGATCAACACTTCCGCCGGCATGCCCGGCACCGGATGGAAGCCGTGGATGCGGTGGATCTCGCTGACGGGAACCTCGACGCGGACGATATAGACATCGCGCTGCTGGCCGCCGCTCACTTCTTCAACCGAGTCCGCCGAGACGTAGAAGACCTTGCCGCTCAGCACCGGAGTCGTGCGGCGGTTGAGCGCCGAGAGACGGATGGTCGCATCCTCGCCCACCCGCAACTGATCGATCGAGGTTCGCAGCACCTGCGCTTCGATGATCAGCGGCACATTGGCCGGCAGGATTTCCATGATCGGCTTGCCGGTCGCGATCACCCCTCCGGCGGTATGGAAATAGCTGCGCACCACTGTGCCGTCGACGGGCGAACGGATGGTGGCGCGGCCGAGAACTTCGCTTGCCTCGCGCAACTGCTCGCGCACGCCATCGAGATCGGCTTCTGCGGCCTCAAGCCCATCGAGCGCCGCCTGCTTGTTGGCGTTGACGGCAATGACCGCCTCCTGGCGATAGCGGTCGATCTGCGACAGGCTCTCCTTGACCTCGGCGTCGAGCCTGCCGATCTCGCCCATCGCATCGGCCGCGGCGCGGTCGAGCGCCATCAGTTCGGATTTCTTGGTCAGTCCACCTTGGACAAGCTTGCTCTTGGCGTCCCGCTCCTCGTTGAGGATATCCAGCTGCTTGTTGAACGATTCCTGCTGGCGCTGGTAGCCCTGGGCTCGGAACTCCAGCGACCTGATGTTCTGGTCGATGAGGTTCAGCTGGTCGTCGAGCTTGATCTTCTTGCTGTGAAAATTGACGTTCTGGCTCTCGATGATCGCGTGGATATCCGGATCGCTGGCCTCGTTCTTGACGATGTCGGGGATCTTGAATGTATCGCTGCCCATGGCTTCGGCACGCAGCCGTGCGACCACCGCCTCGAGACGCAGGCGTTTGAGGTTGAGGGCGCGCTCGTTGGCGCGCGACGGCGTCTGGTCGAGCTTGACCAGGATATCGCCGGTCTTGACCTTGTCGCCTTCGGCCACCAGCATCTGCTCGATGATGCCGCCTTCGAGGTGCTGAATGATCTTGTTGTTGCCGTTGGCGACGAAACTGCCCTGGGCGATAATTGCCGCTGCCAGAGGGGCTGCGAAGGCCCAGTAGCCGAAGCCGCCGAATGAAGCGACGATCAACGCGAGGCCGACCATGCTGTGCAGCTTGATCGATCGCGGCACCTCCGAGTACCACTCGACGGCATGTTCTTCGGCGGCATTCTTCTTCTCGCGGCTCATGGTCATTCTCCGGCGATACGGGGTGCGGACTTTTCGTCCTTCGGCTTGGCGCCGATGGCTGCAAGCACGTCATTGCGCGCACCGAACATGGCAACGGTTCCCTCGTTCAGAAGCATGATCTTGTCGACGCATTGCAGCAAGGAGGGACGCTGGGTGATGGTCACGGTGGTGATGCCCTGCTTCTTGGCATGCACCAGTGCGCGGGCAAGCGCTGCCTCACCATTGGTGTCGAGATTGGAATTGGGCTCGTCCAGCACCACGAATTTTGGGTTGCCGAAGAAGGCGCGTGCCAGCGCAATGCGTTGCTTCTGGCCCCCCGAGAGCGGCGCACCGTCCGCAGCGACGATCGTCTCGTAGCCCTGCGGGAACGACGCGATCAACTCGTGCACGTCGGCGAGTACGGCCGCTTCGAAGATCGCGCTGTCTTCGACATCGTCGCGCATGCGCGAGATGTTGGCCTTGATCGTGCCGGGAAACAGCTGCACGTCCTGCGGCAGATAGCCGATGCTTTCGCCGAACTGCCGCTGGTCCCAGTTTCTCAAATCCATGAGATCGAGGCGGACATTGCCTGAGGTCGGCACGATCGAACCGACGAGCATCTTGCCGAGCGTCGTCTTGCCGGAGCCGGAATTACCGATAACCGCAAGCGACTCCCCCTTGTTGAGCGAGAAGGAGATGCCGTTGAGGATCACGCGCTTCTGCGGCGGCGGCACGAAGAGGATGCGTTCGACATCGAGCCGGCCCTCCGGGTTCGGCAGTCGCAGGCGCGGAAAGTTCAAGGGCGAGTTGACCAGCAACTGCTTGATCCGGCCATAGGCGGCACGTGAATGATTGAGCTGGTTCCAACCCTCGATTGCCCCTTCGACCGGCGCAAGCGCCCGCCCCGAGATGATCGAGGCAGCAATGACCATGCCGCCGGTGAGGTGCCCGTCCATCGACAGATGCGCGCCCCAGCCAAGCAGGGCGACCTGGGTGAACATGCGCACCGCCTTTGATGCCCCGGTAAAGATGATGCTGCGGTCCTGGGCATAGACTTGCGATTTCAGCGAACCGGCAGTCTCGCGGCCCCACATCTTTACTGCTTCCGGGATCATCGCCAGTGCGTTGATGATCTGTGAGTTGCGCGACATCGAATCCAGGTGGAAATTGGCGCGGCTGAGGAAGGCGTTGGCCTCGCTGAAGGGCTGCGACGTCGCCTTCTGATTGAGATACGCGATCACGAACAGCACCACGCAGCACATGATGACGATCAACCCGAGCTGCGGCTGGATCATATAGACGACCACCACGAAGAACGGCATCAGCGGCGCGTCGAGGAACGAGATCAGGGTGCCGGAGACGATGAAGGAGCGCAGTTGCTGGAGGTCGCTCAACACCTGATAGTCGCGACCGTTGCCGTGCAGTGACGCTCTCGCGGCCGCACTCAAGATAGGCGCGCCGAGCTGGACCTCCATTTCGACGGCAGTGCGCATCAGGATGAAGCGGCGGATGGAATCGAGGATGACCTGCAGGACGATGGCACCGAGCACGGCGATCGTCAGCATCACCAGCGTATCCTGCGAGCGGCTGGTCAGCACCCGATCGGAGATCTGGAAGAGGTAGATCGGAATGGCAAGGACCAGAACGTTGATCGCGATGGTAAACGCGATGACGATCATCATGTTGCGGCGGACGACGGCCATACCGTTGCGCAGGCTGGCGGCAAAATTGACCGGTCCCATGCGCTTGTGGAAGGTGTGCTTGTCGCCACCACCACCACCGCCGCCATCGGTCGGGGCGCCGCCGCCGTCGCGGACGGCCGGACGGCGGTCATTCTCTTTCAGCGGGCCTGGATCGTTGTCGATCGTCTGCGGGAGAGCGCGACCCGGTCGGCCCTTCAATTCATCGGCCGGGTCGCTGTCGTTGCCACGACGATGTGCTTGCTGCTGCGCAGTCGAGCTGTTTTCCGGCAGTTCCGCCGGCGCCGCCTTTGCGATCGGCATCTCGGCGATTGCCGCGACGACCGGCGCTGCCTGACGCTCAACTTCCTCCAGCGGTGCGCTTTCGCGGTCTTGCCACCGGGCGCCGTCGCGCCTTGGGCCGAAGTGATAACTGGCCTGCTTCTTCTCGGTATGGCGGATGGGGTTTGCCATCGAGCGGGCGAGGGCGAGAAACTCTGCGTCGGAATCGTCTTGGTCGCGGGGGGCGGGGGCATCGGCGAGTTTCGCGGGTTCCGACATCGCTTTCGGTGCCGGCGCGTGCCCTTTCCGTGTCGTGCGGATATCCAGGCCGACCTTTCGCAGGCCTTCAACGGCCTCGTTGATCGCGGCGATGCATCGGTTGGTCAACGCTGCTTCGAGTTCGTCGACGACCTCCGGAGCCGGCTCTTCCCGTGCAGGCGCCTTGCTGCCGCTGCCACGCCACTTAGAAAGATCGTTCATGCCTTCCCCCGTTCGTGTTCTTGTTAGGTCAGCACCGTGTGCATGACGTCGTTCCATTGGCCGTTGGACCAGGACAAGTCATTGCCGGCGTCGATCACTGTTTCGGTCGGATGTGACGGTGCGTCGTCGTCGCCGATGAAGGCGATGACTTCGTTGGCGAGCCGGTCGCCCTTGGGCGTCACGTCATGGGTATCGGTGTCGTGGTCGACAAGGCCGGCCTGGATCAGGATCGCATCGGAATAGACCTGGCCGCCGACATAGGTCGTGTGGCCGAAACTGTCGTAGTCGATGATCTGAGCGCTGTTGACGACGGCGTTTGCACCAGTGTGGATGGTAATGTCAGCATCCGGATTGTCGCTGAGGATCTTGCTGGCGACGTAACTGACGGAATCGGCGTCGCCGAGAATGCTGATCTGCTTGATGACATTGACGTCATACAGGTTGCCGGTGATGTAAAGAATGTTCAGGCCTTCATAGCCCTGGAAATTGAGGTCATGCGAAAAGCCTGAGGGCAGTTCGTCAATGCGGTCGTTGATGTTGTCGACGGCCTTCTGGATATAGTCCGGGATCGCTTCGAAGCGGTCATTCGCGCCGATGTTCTGGATCGACGCCTGGTTCCAGATCAGGTTGCCGCTCTCGTTTACGGTCATGCCGTTGCCGGCGGCAATGCCACTGATGTGGTCGTTGTCGTAGAAGACGGCGACCTGGGTGATCATGTTGAGGTCCAGGACCTTGCCGCCGACGATCACCAGGTCGTACTGGTCGCCCAAACCGAGGAAGGAAGCGAGGTTGACCGCCACGTTGCCACCGGTCAGGGCCGTTGTCTGGACGCCGGTGGTGGTCACGGTCACCGTGTCGTTGTCGTTTACGAAGTTGTACTGCTCGACCCAATGGACGAAGGAAACGTCGCCCTCCACCATGCTGACGCGCCAGGCGTTCGGGAAGATCGACGATTGAGCCGTATCGCCGTCCTGCTCGGAAGACGATGAATGATAGGCATCACGGCCGAAATTGGCGATGTTCATCGCAACCGTGCGTGACGTAGATTCGGCCGAGTTTTCACTCAGAACCCTATCCAGCCTGTCACTGTCGGCATAGGCGTAGGATTGCGAGATGATGTCGATCTGATGGTATCCGCCCATCACCGCCGTTACGGGGGCGATGACGCCGGTCTCGACGATGCTGACGATATTGGCGACGATGTTGGCGCCGGCTTCGACGTAAACGGAATTGCCGCTCTTGTCGTCTTCCTCCTGCAGCGGGCCGTCGGTGCCTTCCGGATCGGCAACCGGTTGCGCCAGTCCACGATCAGGCATGAAGTCCGCAAGAACCGGGGCTTCGTCGACGCGGCAGCCGTTGACGTAGACGCCCTCGATGCTGTCGGCGGCCAAGGCGAAATTGCCGTTGTCATCCCTTGGCAATTCGTCCGGAGAGACGGTCGTGGGAAGGTCGATTTCGTCGTCGAGCGGATCCGTAGTGGCGGGTTGCTCGGTGAGTACAATGGTTGTGCCAGCATCGGCGCCTGCGTTGAGGGCGGGCTCGCTGCTTGAGGCTGGCGGTTCCGGCAGTCGGTTTGCCGCGGCGTAGTCCGACAGATCGTCGGCGATTTTCGAGAGACCTTCAAAGGTGTCGACGCGGGTGTAGTGCGCGAATGGAGTGGCTTCGGCTGCCTCGGCGCTGAATTCGGCAAGTTTGTAGCTGACGTAGGTCGTGTCGCGCGGGGCGACCTCGGAATCCGTCATGTTCAGGGCGTCGTCGTCGCGCACCATATTGGCCTGGACCACATGGGCGATGACCGAGCCGGGGCCGTCGTGGACAATCAACTTGTCTTCGACAGGTGCCCCGTCGGGTTGGCCGAGGTTGGCGAACAGCTTCACCGGTACGGTATTGCCGTATTGGGCGACAGCATCGGCAAAATGATCGCCGAAGCCGCGGATCCGGCCGAACAGGTCCACATCGGCAATGTCATGGGAGGGCGCTCGATAAAGCACTTCAGGATCATAGTCGACCAGCTGGTATGAGGATGTAAAGTCGGACGGCTTTGCTTCGCCGTCTTCGAGCTGCTGCGCAACTTCCTTCAGATCACCGCCTTCGAGCTGCTTCTGCCTCAGCCGTGCTTCATCGGTATCGGCTTCGAACAGGCCGATGAAATGTGCAATGATTTCATTCACTCTTTCCGTATGCATTGTCCCGATCCTTCCCTTTTTTCCGCATCAAAGGGAGACTTCGGTGGGCCTAGACAGGAATGCCCCGGTAAAAAAGAAACGAACCGATCCGAAATCAAATCTGCGCGACTGCACCGGCCGCGCGGGGGGCCGGTGCAGTCTTCTCTTGTGAAACGGATCGATCAGCTGTCGGTGTCGTGACCGACATCCGTAGTGTGCGAATTGCCACCGATGACGCTGGAGTCGACGGTGTTGCTGACAAGGTTCGCGCCCTGGACGATTTCCTGATGGAAGCCGGAATTTGCCAGGATCGCCGACGAGTCGGAGGTCGTGCTGCCGTTGATGCCGTCACCGGCCTTGAGGTCCCAATCCGACTTGGTGTCGAAGTTCAGACCATCGCCGCCATCCGAGTGCCCGCCGTCGGCGCGCAGGTCGTTGTTGGCGTCCGAGTTGTTCATCCTGACGTCGTAGGCCTGGTCCTGATCGGCAAGGTTGTTGGCCTGTACCACGCTGAAACCGGTATCGTTGCCGGCGCCTTCGAGCGAGTTGTTGAGGATGTGGTCGACGTTCAGATTAAACGAGAAGTCGTCGCCGAGATTGAAGGTGAGGTCCCCACCGGCGATGCCGAGATTGTCGAAGTCCTTGACGTCCTTCAGCGTTGCAAAGTCGTCGTCCGATTTGGTGATGATGTCGTTGTCGGATGACGAGTAGTTGTTGCGATTGTCGCCGTTGTCGTTGGCTTCCGTCTTGATGTCGGTATCGATGTCTGTCTTGGTGGTAACCTTGCTGTCATAATCCCATTCATAGGAATTGTCGCGGTTGTCACCGTTGGCCTTCTGGTCGATATCTGTTTCGACCCTGCTGTTGTCCTTGTAATCGTAGTCGTAATTGTAGTCGGTCGAGCTGTCGGAGTAGTTGTTGCGGTTGTCGCCGTTTTCATTGGCCTCGGTCTTGATGTCGGTGTCGACATCCGTCTTGATGTGGGTGTCGTTGTCCTGCGAACTGTCGCTGTAGTTATTGCGGTCATTGCCGTTGGCGATGCCAACGTTGCTCGTTGACCCGTCGTCAACGTTCAGATCATTGGCAGCACTGGTTGCCAGTCCATCGGCGAGAGCGCCGACTTTCAGATCATCATCGGCCTTGATGCTATCGTCGAGAAGTGCGGACATGTGGTTCTCCTCCTGAGAAGGAGCCAGCACCGAAACCCCTACATCTTTATGAGGTTTTTATCCGGAGCTGGCTCTTTTTTGAATTTCAGATGATGCTCCCGCGGGATATTCATCTGTGGGGCCTCAATATATTTCAATGTTGTTTTAAGTATCGAATTGCGGCAGGTTAGTTCCTGCACTCAATCATTACGTGTGATTATGTCTTTGGTTTAATACTGATTTACGCTTCACTACGCTTACACATTCACACGGGCCGCGAGCCAGAACGCACACACAGGTACCGGGCTCGGATCACACGAAACTCAAGTGCGATGAGAGGAGTGTGGCTCTGAATACGACGGGACGATAGACATCAATTGGAGCTAGCATGCCATTTTTGGGCGAATTATCGGCGTTTTTTCGGGATTTTTTGGGGTTTTAGGGATCGCAAGGGTTTGTTAATCTTTGCAAAAATCGACCTGGCGCAACCTCTGGTGCTCGCGGGCAAGTTGCGCTTTAGAGCGCAGAGAGGTCTTGTCAGCCATCACGGGGAGTGCAATGCTCACCCCGAGAGATAGCTCCTAGGAAGTATTATTAGGTATATGCCTAAGGTTCTCTCTGGAGAGAAGCTATTTCTGGTGGCGAGAGCCGGCGCACGGACGGTGTGCGGCCGACGCTGCGGATGGAAATGGATGATATGGATGGCTGAGTAGCCTAGGCTGAAAGCCCATTCAGACGCTTCGGATACGATCTTGTTATACTTTTGGTTAAGAATTAGCCCAAAGATGGTTCTAATTAGAACGATTTAAGGGGCTTTGTGGAGGGCATCTAATCCTTTTGGGTTGTTTCACCCCTCCTACCTTTACGATACATTAGCTAGTGCGAATTTTCCGTCTGTGGAGAGGGTTCGCGCTATCCACTGGTCACGAATCAATTTGCTGAGATGGGCGTAACTCCGAGTCAGGCTGGCGCACCCATAAGAATAAATGGGAAAACCCGAGGAGGGCGTAATGCATCCTGAAGGCCATAACGTGGGCGATTTTGAAGATAACAACAAGGCTTTGTCGCAAAAGAAAAAGATTGTCATGCTTGCCAAGATCGACCTGTTTGCCGAGTGCTTGATGCAGGCGGTCGGCTCCCGGTTTTCTGGACATGACGTCGTTAGTCTTTCCGACCCCGACAATTTGCTCGACGGCAATCTCGTCGATGTTTCTTTGATCATGCTATACCGCATGTCTGCCAAGACATTTCCGACAATCCTGCGGACCATTCACGAGTTCCATCCCAAGGCCTCGATCGGACTGGTGGTGGACAATGCCGAAGAACTCGATCCGTCGATCGCCGGTTTTGTTGAAGAGCGGTTGATCCATGGTGTCCTTCCTCTCAACCTGCACCTTGATGTCTGCCTTGCGGCGATCGATCTGCTGATGAAGGGGGGCGAGCATTTCCCGGCTGCACTGTTGCGGCGGCTGTCGGTAGACCCCTTTAACTCGGCCAAGCTCTATGGTCGGCAGGCGGAAGCGTCCGATGCTGCTGTCTATGCGAATGCCGGAAAGCGGCGGCGGGAGGCAAGTCTGGGTGGGTTAACAACCCGCGAAGTGCAGATTCTCGATTTGATCTGCATGGGAACCCAGAACAAGATTATCGCCGATCGCCTTGGGTTGTCGGAAAACACCGTGAAGGTTCACGTCCGCAACATCTACAAGAAGATGAATGTGCGAAACCGGACGGAAGCAGCATCGCGCTATTTTACCACCGATGCGGATTCCGAGCACGCGGCGGGACCGTTTTCTTCGCGCTGGAAGAACTGACGCCGTGAGACGTCGGGGATGATGCTTCCGTTGCTCATCGCCAATTGGCGACTTTGAGGGACGGTTTGCGTTGGGCGCGGTTTAACCCAAGTACTCTCACGTCGTCTGTGATGTTTGTTGCGGTGGCCCAGGCGGGCATCGCATGCTTTGTCGTGGCGGCGAGTATCGCGTGTCGCAGACAGAGGTGCGAGGAAGCGTGGCCGTATGGCGTAGATCCGATATGTCGTTGATGCCGGATGGTTGAGTAATTATTCTTCAGTTATGTAGTTATACGAAGATATTTCGATGGATGTAATTATATCTTCTCGCTTTCTGTTTATAATTTGTGATGTCTGCTGATTTTTTGTTCAAATTAGGTACATGTTTTGTGATTGTAACTTTATTGTGTATGGCATCATATATTGTTATTTTAGTTCCGTGTTGACTATGTATTAATTATTTGCTAATCATCTAACATAATAAATTACTGAAGAAGGATTCGTGGTCCTTCTGGATATTATTTTTATATTGTCGGGTCGTGTTTTGAATTCTTGATAAAGAATATTTCCTTATTGTAGCTTTCAGTCACGTCTCGTCTCCAATCACCAGGTGCAATGGTGTGTATAATAATTGGAGGTGTGTAATGCGTCAGGTCGGTCGTGGTCAGCTGCCGGTTGTCGGCGGGCAGGATTTTCTGAAGAAGGTAGCAGGCATACCCAAGCGAATACTGGTGACCGGAGGCGGCGGATTTCTCGGGTCTCATCTTTGCGAAAGACTTCTTTGTCTGGGGCACAGCGTTGTCTGCCTCGACAACTTCTCGACCGGTCGGCGAGAAAACCTCTCTCATCTCAGCGAGACAAGCCGCTTCCAGATCGTCGAGCACGACGTCCGCAAACCTTTCCTTTTTGACGTGGACGTCATCTTCAACTTTGCTTCACCGGCATCTCCGCCGGACTATCAGGCCGACCCGGTGGGAACGTTGATGACCAACGTGCTCGGCGCCATGAATGCGCTGGAAAACGCCCGCGCCACCGGGGCCACGGTCGTGCAATCCTCCACATCGGAGGTCTACGGCGATCCGCTGCACAGCCCGCAGCGCGAAAGCTACTTCGGCAACGTCAACCCGATCGGGCCGCGCGCCTGCTATGATGAGGGCAAGCGATCGGCCGAGACATTGTTCTTCGACTATCACCGCACCTACGGAGTAAAGACGAAGGTCGCGCGGATCTTCAACACCTATGGGCCGCGGATGCGCCCCGACGATGGACGCGTCATCTCGAATTTCGTGGTGCAGGCGCTGCTCGGCAAGGACCTCACAATCTATGGCGATGGCCATCAGACGCGGTCGTTCTGCTATGTCGACGATCTCATCGAGGGCTTCATACGGTTATCGATCTCGGATGACGGCTGCATCGGCCCGATCAACCTTGGAAACCCAGGCGAGTTCACGGTTCTCGAACTTGCCGAGATGATCCGCACGATGACCGGCTCACGCTCGCGCATCGTGCACCGTGCGGCAGCCGTCGACGATCCGCGTCAGCGCCGGCCGGATATTTCCCAGGCCATGGCGGAGCTCGGCTGGGAGCCCAAGGTCGCGCTACGCGAAGGGCTTCAACGCGCCATTGCCTATTTCGATCGCCGCCTGGGCGCGTCAGATCTCGCCGTGGCGGGAGAGGCGGTATGATATGTCGCGCGTCGTTCTTGTCACCGGCGGAGCCGGCTTCATAGGCAGCCATACCTGCAAACGCCTCGATGAGGCCGGCTTCCTGCCTGTTGTCTACGACAATCTGTCGACGGGGCACCGGACCAATGTCCGCTGGGGACCATTGGTCGAAGGAGGGCTCGAAGACACGGATCGGATCGTCGAGGCTATACGGACCTTCAAACCCGAATGCCTGATCCACTTCGCGGCCTCCGCCTACGTCGGAGAATCGGTCGAGGATCCCGGAAAGTATTATCGCAACAATGTCGCCGGCAGCGTTTCGCTGCTCGAGGCCTGCCGTCAAGCGGGGCTGGCGCGTGTCGTCTTTTCCAGCACCTGCGCGACCTATGGCGTGCCGCCGCGTTTGCCGATCACCGAGGACACGATCCAGCTTCCGGTCAATCCTTACGGTCGCACGAAGCTGATGATCGAATTGATGCTCGGCGACTATGCCCGGGCCTACGGGTTCCGGTCGGTTGCATTGCGTTATTTCAATGCCGCCGGCGCCGATCCCGATGGGCAGCTGACCGAGCGGCACGATCCCGAGACCCACCTGATCCCGCGGGCATTGATGGCCGCAGCCGGCCGCCTCGATAGGCTCGATGTCTTCGGCGACGACTACGATACGCCCGACGGCACCTGCATCCGCGACTACATTCACGTCATGGACCTGGCCGAGGCGCATGTTGCCGCCGTTGACTACCTGCGCAACGGCGGCGAGCCGCTCAAGGCCAATCTCGGTTCGGGCCACGGCACATCGGTCCGGCAGGTGATCGACGCCATCCATCAGGTGACCCGCAGACGGGTTCCCGTGCAGCTTCTGGCGCGTCGCGCCGGCGACCCGCCGGTGCTGTATGCCGACACCACCTGGGCACGCCGGACGCTCGGCTTCCGGCCGTCGCTGTCCAATATCGAAACCATCATCCGAACGGCTGCCCCCGGTTTCGGGCTGGAGGTACGGTCATGACAGGCAAGATGTCATTCGCCCCATCCGCCAGGTCCGCTGCCTTGACGGCGGCGCCGGCCGGCGATGCTTCGGCGATGCTCGTGGCGCTTTTTTCGACACGCATGCGGATTGCGAACGGCTTCGGCATCGCAGCCTGGATTGTCGCATTCCTGTTCTTCTGGGCGTGGTGGCTTGATCCCGCCCATGTCACCCATTGGCCATCCTACGTCATGATTACGATCGTGGTCGGCTGGATCACACTACTGCCTGCCTATTTCATCTTCATCTTCGCAGGCGCCAAGGTCGCGGGAAAGAACGGCCGGGCCGTCCCGAACGGCCGGATCGCCATGGTCGTGACCAAGGCGCCGTCAGAACCTTTCACTGTTGTCCGCAAGACGCTGCTGGCAATGCTCGATCAGATCGGCTGCGATTACGACGTATGGCTGGCGGACGAGGATCCGTCGCCTGAGACGATCGATTGGTGCGCGCGGCAGGGTGTGCTCGTTTCGACGCGCAAGGGGGTTGCTGACTACCACCGCGCCACCTGGCCGCGGCGCACCCGCTGCAAGGAGGGAAACCTCGCCTATTTCTACGATCATTATGGCTATGAACGCTATGATTTCGTCGCCCAGTTCGATGCCGATCACGTGCCGGAGCCGACCTATCTCGTCGAGGTGCTGCGCCCGTTCAACGACCCGAAGGTCGGCTACGTCTCGGCGCCAAGCATCTGCGATGCCAATGCGGCGCGCAGCTGGTCGGCGCGCGGTCGCCTTCACGCCGAAGCGAGCCTGCACGGCTCGTTGCAGGCGGGCTACAACAACGGCTGGGCGCCGCTTTGCATCGGCTCGCATTATGCCGTTCGCACCAAGGCGCTGAGAGAGGTCGGCGGTCTCGGGCCAGAGCTTGCCGAAGATCATTCGACCACGCTCCTGATGAACGCCGGCGGCTGGAAGGGCGTGCATGCCCTGCATGCGATCGCCCATGGGGATGGGCCCGCGACCTTTGCCGATCTCGTTATCCAGGAATTCCAGTGGTCGCGCAGCCTGGTAACGATCCTGCTCAAATATTCGCCGGTCTATGTGCCCAGGCTGCCGATGCGGCTGAAGTTCCAGTTCGTCTTCTCGCAGCTCTGGTACCCGCTGTTTTCCCTGTTCATGGCGTTGATGTTCGTCATGCCGATCATGGCGCTGGTCATGGGGCGGAGCTTCGTCGCCGCCACCTATCCCGACTTCCTGCTGCACTTCGCGCCGCTGTCGCTGGTTCTGATCGGGCTTGCCTATTTCTGGCGCTCGACCGGCACGTTCCGTCCTTTTGATGCGCGGGTTCTCAGCTGGGAAGGCATGCTGTTTCTCTTTGCCCGCTGGCCTTGGTCGCTGCTCGGCTGCGCCGCGGCTGTGCGCGATCACGTCAGCGGCTCCTTTGTCGATTTCCGCATCACGCCCAAGGGCGCAGGACCGGCAGCCCCCCTGCCGCTGCGCGTCATGATGCCCTACCTCCTGCTATCGCTCGGCTCAGCGCTTGCGCTTTGGCTCGTCTCCGACGCCGGCACGGCGCGCGGCTTCTACATCTTTACCGGCATCAATGCCCTTGTTTACGCCGGGCTGGCTGCCACCATCCACGTCCAGCATGCGCGGGAGAACCGCCTTGCCCTCGTTCCCCGTACGGCCATGACGGCGCTGACCGCTGGCTGTCTCGTGGTCATTTCGGTGCTGTCGGGACAGTCGGCCATCCGCCATGGCGCGGAGGCCACCGAGGCGCTCTCGCAGGGACTCGGTTTCGTCGGGCTCACCGAAGCGAAGTTTTCGGTCGCCGGTGCCGGGCAGGGTGGATCGGACCTCAGGGTCGTTCGTTTTCGCCTGAAATGGAAAGGGTTTTCGTCGTCCGCGACAGACGGGCTGCGGAAAGGCTCCGGCTTGCCGGAGGTGCGTGAGACGAGGGTGACAGGCAAGGTCGGGCGGCTTCAGGCATCGCTGTAGCGCAGCGTGCCGCAGGCCTCTCGCACCGCAAAAGGCCCTCAAGCGAGGAGAAAAAATGATGAAACGGTCCATGAATGTATTGTTTTTGCCGCTTCTGCTGCCTCTCGCAGCCTTTGCGGTCTATACCGGCGCGCAACCCGCCAGGGCGAAGACGGAGATCAAGCCGATCCCCTTGAGCGCCTACGAGGTCTATTCTCTCTACCGGAACAAGACCTGGCAATGGCCGACGGGCGGCGCCCGCTTCACCGCGCATGACAGGAAGCTGGTCGCCTTCGTGAACGACAAGGGCAAACGCTCGTTTGCGGAAGGCAACTGGTACGTCAGTGATCTCGGTATGATGTGCATGCAGGCGAAATGGACGGCGCTCGATGGCTCCGGTCCGGCCCGCACCTGTTTCGGGCACAGCAAGATTGGCGACACGATTTATCAGCGGCGCGTGCCGAATGGCGAGTGGTACGTCTTCAAACATGCCAAGCCCAAGCCCGGCGACGAATACAGGAAACTCGTTGCTTCCGACGCAATCACGGAAAAGGCGTTACGCCTGAAGGACCAATACCTGGTCAAGAAGAGCGGTCGAACCGCCACAGGAGGATGACATGAAACGCAAATTGGCATTCGCCCTATGCACTGCGCTCGCCTTCAATCTGGGGTCCGGCGCGGGCCTGGTATCAGCGTTGGCACAGGAGAAGGCCGATCTTGCCGCCAATGGTAATGCAGGTCAGACACAGACAATGGCCGACAAGCGCCCCGTCATCCACCCCGGCGGAACGCGGCTCGGTGCCTATGATCCGCATGGCGATTTCGGCGACCAGACCGATGTCTCGACAGAGCATCTGTTCCTGCCATGGGAAGACGTGGATCTGGAATCGTTGCGCCTGGCTGACGCCTACGCGCTTCAGCGCAAGCGCAAGCTGCTGGTTACCATCGAGCCGTGGTCATGGTCGCTCGACTGGAAGCTGACGCCTGACCAGTTGCGCGACCGGACACTCAGGGGCGACTACGACGCCAACATGGAAGCGATCGCCAGCATGCTTGCCGAGCTGAAGAGCCCGGTCATCGTGCGCTGGGGGCAGGAGATGGAGGACACATCGGGACGGTTCTCCTGGGCCGGATGGGCGCCGCAGGACTACGTCAAAGCCTACAAGCACGCGATGGATATCGTGCGCAAACGAGTACCCAATGTCCAGCTGATGTGGTCGCCCAAGGGCATGCCGAACCTCGGCGAGTACTATCCGGGCGACGACTATGTCGATCTCGTCGGTCTTTCGGTGTTCGGTCTCGAACAGTTCGACGCGATCGAATACGGCGGGCCTCACACCTTCAAGCAGGCGCTGAAACCCGGCTACGGTCTTGTCGCCAAATACAACAAGCCGATCTGGGTCGCCGAGCTCGGTTGGCAGGGCGGCGCGCCCTACATGCAGTCCTGGATCGACACCGCCACACAGCCCGACCCGGATTTCCCAAACCTGGCCGAGGTCGTCTATTTCAACGATCGGGACGTGCATGAATGGCCGCATGAACTCGGTCGGCCGAACTGGCGCGTGGTCAACGACGCCACGAACTGAGTGCGGCGACAGTGCCGGAACCAAAAAAGCCCCTCGCCAGCGGGCGAGAGGCTTGTAAGACTCGAGAATAGCGCCACCACAAGAGAATGGAGGCGCTGTCCGTGCTACTCGGCCGCCTGCGGCCCGAGTTCGCCACGGCGGATCTGGTCGGCCTCGATCGATTCGAACAGGGCGCGGAAATTGCCCTCGCCGAAACCTTCGTCACCCTTACGCTGGATGAACTCGAAGAAGATCGGTCCGATGACGGTCTTCGAGAAGATCTGCAGCAGGATCTTCGTCATGCCGCCGTTCACCACGCCTTCGCCATCGATCAGGATACCGTGCTTCTTCATCCGGTCGATCGGTTCGTCATGGCCGTGTACACGGTCATGCGACATGTCGTAGTAGGTTTCCGGCGGGCCTGGCATGAACTTCAGGCCATTGTCCGCCAGCTTGTCGGTGGCGTCGTAGATGCCTTCGGTGCCGACGGCGATGTGCTGGATGCCTTCGCCCTTGTATTTGCGCAGATATTCCTCGATCTGGCTGGTATCGTCCTTGGACTCGTTCAGCGGAATGCGAATCTTGCCGCAGGGCGAGGTGATCGCCCGGCTGACGAGGCCGGTGATGCGGCCGTCGATGTCGAAGAAATGGATCTGGGTGAAGTTGAACAGCTCGCGGTAGAAGGCCCACCACTTGTCCATGTTGCCGCGATAGACGTTGTGCGTCAGGTGGTCGAGATAATAGAAGCCGACGCCTTCCGGCTTCGGATTGCGCTCGCCGGTCCATTCGAATTCGGCCTCATAGGCCGAGCCCTTGGCGCCGTAGGTATCGACGAAATAGAGCAGCGACCCGCCGATGCCGACGATCGCAGGAACATCGAGACATTTGTCGGTGCCTTCGTAGGGGATGGCTCCCTTGGAGACCGCGTGGTCGAAGGTGTGCTTGGCGTCGACGACGCGCCAGGCCATCGACGGGGCGCAGGGGCCGTGCTCGTCGACGAAGCGCATGGCATGCGAGCCCGGCTCGGCATTCAGGATGTAATTGATATCGCCCTGTCGCCAGACGGTAATGTTCTTGCTCTTGTGTCTCGCGACAGGGCTGTAGCCCATGCGGGTAAAGAGCTCGGCGAGCTTCTCCGGCTCCGGATGGGCGAATTCGACGAATTCGAAGCCATCCGTACCAGCCGGGTTCTCCGCGGTAATCGTTGCGGGCGGGGCGTCATGCGGGAACGGGCCCATCGGAAGTCTCCTCTTTAAGTTCTCCAGATTTCTCTGGCCTCCAAACTTTGCTGGAGTATGACGCAAATTCGATGCATGATGCTTGTATTCTTGTGCGTTTTGAGCAGGATGCCGCACAAAACGTGCGAAATACTGTATAAGGATGCATGAATGGAGCAGCTTGACGGGTTCGATCTCAAGATCCTCAGCGAACTGCAGCGCGACGGACATCTCACCAACAACGAGCTATCGGAGCGCATCGCCCTTTCGCCCTCGCAATGCTCGCGCCGCCGCACCCGCCTGGAGGCGGAAGGCTTCATCACGGGCTATCAGGCGCAGATCGACCGGCAGAAGCTCGGACTCGATCTGATGGTGGTGATTTCGGTGACGCTCGCCACCCACAACCGCGACAACGCCAAGCGCTTCGGCAAGCTGATCTCGGCTCTGCCCGAGGTTCTGGAGGCTTACGCGCTGACCGGCGAAATGGATTATCACCTGCGGGTGGTGACGCCGGACCTCGCCGGCCTCTCGCGCTTCGTCAACGATGTGCTGCTGCCGCATGACAGCGTGCAGCACGTCAAGACGTCGATCGTGCTCGACACCTTGAAGAGTTTCCAGGGCGTGCCGATCCCGGAACGCATGAAAGGCTGATATCAGCGCCGGCTGGTACAAGGCTCATTTGCGGGAAGGGCGCTTCTCGGCCCTGTCGATCGCCCGTTCGATCGCTTCAAGGCCGGCGCATAGCGCCTTCAAGCCGCCGGCGCCGATCAGTTCGTTGAGGTGCGCCTGGTAGACGCTCGCAAGTCCTGTGAGTTCGCCATAGGCCAGCCGGCCGGCCCTGGTCAGTTCCAGATGTTCCAACCGGCGGTCGTCTTCGTCCTCGCTGCGCTTCAGCCAGCGCCGCTCCTCAAGCGCCGAGACGGCGCGGCTGACCTTGGTCTTGTGCATGGCCGAATGGGTGCCGACTTCCGTCGCCGTCATCGCACGGGCCGAGCTTCCAAGCGCCGCCAGCGTGCGCCACTCGGGGCGCGTCAACTGATAGCGCGCCTTGTATTCGGCTGCGAAGCGCACGGAGACGAACTCGGCGGCGCGGTTCAGTCGGTAGGGCAGGAATGCGTTGAGCTCGAAGCCATCGGCCGCCATCTGTGGCATCCTTGATAGTTACAAAATCGATAGTTACGATTGCAACTAATAGGGCGGCAGCGCGCCACCGTCCATTCGGATTTGGGGCGGCGCCCATATGTATAGAACGTGCCGTGGACTTCCGGGATCAGCCGTGATCCTCGATGGGCAGGCACCAGAGGAGGAGGTTGAGGTCATGTTGGACAAGGCACAGAAGCAGGCGGGCGCCGGGTCGACTGCTGATCAGTCGCTTGATTACATGCCGGGGTTCGGCAACGATTTCGAGACCGAAAGCCTGCCGGGCGCCTTGCCGCAGGGCCAGAACAGTCCGCAGAAATGCGCCTACGGTCTTTATGCCGAACAGCTCTCCGGTTCGCCCTTCACCGCGCCGCGCGGCACCAATGAGCGCTCCTGGCTCTACCGTATTCGCCCGAGCGTGCGTCACACCGGGCGGTTCCAGAAAATCGACTATCCGTACTGGAAGACCGGGCCGCATGTGGCCGATCATTCGCTGGCTCTTGGCCAGTTGCGCTGGGGGCCGCTGCCGGCGCCGTCGGAAAAATTGAACTTCCTCGAAGGCATCCGCACCATGACGACGGCCGGCGACGCGCTGACGCAGGGCGGCATGGCAGCCCACGCCTATGCCTTCAACGCCGATATGGTCGACGACTATTTCTTCAACGCCGACGGCGAGCTTTTGATCGTGCCGGAATGCGGCGCCATCCAGGTGTTCACCGAACTCGGCAAGATGGATGTCGAGCCTTCGGAGATCTGCCTGGTGCCGCGCGGCACCATGTTCAAGGTGACCAGGCTTGGCGACGAAAAGGTCTGGCGCGGTTACATCTGCGAAAACTACGGCGCCAAGTTCACACTGCCGGATCGCGGTCCGATCGGCGCCAACTGCCTTGCCAATCCGCGCGACTTCAAGACGCCGGTAGCTGCATATGAAGAAAAGGAAACGCCCTGCCGCGTGCATGTGAAGTGGTGCGGCGCCTTCCACGTCACCGAGATCGGCCATTCGCCACTCGACGTCATCGCCTGGCATGGCAATTACGCGCCCTATAAATACGATCTCAGGACCTTTTCGCCTGTTGGAGCGATCCTGTTCGATCATCCTGATCCGTCGATCTTCACCGTGCTCACCGCGCCGTCGGGCGAGGAGGGAACGGCGAATGTCGATTTCGTCATCTTCCCGCCGCGCTGGCTGGTGGCCGAACACACCTTCCGGCCGCCCTGGTATCACCGCAACATCATGAGCGAGTTCATGGGCCTGATCTATGGTCGCTATGATGCCAAGGAGGAGGGCTTCGTGCCCGGCGGCATGAGCCTGCACAACATGATGCTGGCCCACGGGCCGGACGCATCAGGTTACGACAAGGCGACAAACAGCGAGTTGAAACCGGTGAAGCTCGATCATACGATGGCCTTCATGTTCGAAACCCGCTTTCCGCAGCAATTGACCCGCTTCGCCGCCGAACTGGAGACGTTGCAGGACAACTACATCGATTGCTGGACCGATCTGAAAAAGCGCTTCAACGGCACGCCGGAAGGCGACTGGTCTTGAGAGCACGCCTGGTTCTGCTCGGCAGCAAGGGTGGCCCGGCAATCCGTCCGGGCGGCCCTTCGCCGACCTCGTCCTTGCTTGAAATCGGCGGCCGCACTGTGGTTGTCGACTGCGGCCTCGGCGTCACCCGCGGCCTCACCGATGCCGGCGTCAGCCTCAAAGCGCTGGATTTGATCTTCATCACCCATCTGCATTCCGATCACGTGCTCGAGCTCGGGCCCTTGATCCACACCGCTTGGACCGCCGGTCTCGCAACGACCGTGCGCGTCTTCGGCCCGCCGGGAACCCGCGACTACTGGCACGGCTTTCTGCAGGCGATGAAATTCGACATCGTTATCCGCGTCATCGACGAGGGCCGGCCCGATCTGCGCCAACTCGTCGACATCGTCGAATTTGCCGAGGGCCCGGTCCTGGCCGAAGGCGACCTGGCGGTGTCGGCGCTGCGCGTCGATCATCCGCCGGTGACCGATTGCTTCGCGCTGCGGTTCGACCATGCGGAGGCGAGCGTGGTATTTTCGGCCGACACGGCCTATTTCCCGCCGCTCGCCGATTTCGCTGATCGTGCCGACATTCTGGTGCATGAGGCAATGCTGGCAGAGGGCGTCGATCGGCTGGTGGCGCGCACCGGCAACGGCGCGCGGCTGAAGGAGCACCTGCTGGCAAGCCACAGTTTTGCCGGAGAGGCCGGTGCGATTGCCACGGCGGCCGGCGTCGGGCGGTTGGTGCTGCATCATCTCATCCCGGCCGACGATCCTGAAATCACGCACGCTCATTGGACGGCTGCCACGCGCAAAAGCTGGACCGGTGCCTTGACGATCGCGTCTGACGGCCTTGTTGTGGAACTTGCGGACGAATCGTCTGCGTAGAGGGAGGATTGCATGAAACTGGCGACACTCAAGGATGGCTCGCGTGACGGAAAACTCGCGGTCGTCTCCCGCGATCTCACCCGCTGCTCGGAGGTCGGGCACATTGCCCGCACGATGCAGGCCGCACTCGACGACTGGGCACATACAGGGCCGCGGCTCGAGCGCGTTGCCGAAGGCATCGAAACCGGTGCGCAGCCAACGGTCCGCTTCCACGAGCACGATGCGCTTTCGCCGTTGCCGCGCGCCTATCAGTGGGCGGACGGTTCAGCCTACGTCAATCACGTCGAGCTGGTGCGAAAAGCCCGCAACGCCGAGATGCCGGCGAGCTTCTGGACCGATCCGCTGATCTACCAGGGCGGCTCGGACAGCTTCATTGCGCCGCGCGATCCGATCCTGATGACGGATGAAAGCTGGGGCGTCGACATGGAAGGCGAGATCGCCGTCGTCGTCGACGACGTGGCGATGGGTGCCTCGATCGAAGAGGCGCGCGCCGCCATTCGGCTGGTGATGCTGGTCAACGACGTGTCGCTGCGCGGTCTTATCCCGGCCGAACTCGCCAAGGGTTTCGGTTTCTATCAGTCGAAGCCGTCGTCTGCCTTCTCGCCGGTCGCCGTCACGCCGGATGAATTGGGCGACGCCTGGGATGGCGGCAAGCTGCATCTGCCGCTTCATGTCGACCTCAACGGCAAGCCTTTCGGCCGCGCGGACGCCGGCGTCGACATGACCTTCGATTTCGGCCAACTGATTGCGCACGCGGCCAAGACGCGGCCGCTTGCATCGGGCACGATCATCGGTTCGGGCACCGTCTCCAACAAGCTCGACCGTGGTCCCGGAAAACCGGTCTCCGAAGGTGGCGCCGGCTACTCCTGCATTGCCGAGCTGCGCATGATCGAGACCATCGTTGGCGGCGCGCCCAAGACGCACTTCCTGCGCTTCGGCGACATCGTGCGCATCGAGATGAAGGACAAGGCGGGCCATTCGATCTTCGGTGCGATCGAGCAGTCGGTCGGGCCTTACGAAAAGGCCTGATTGTGGGCAGCGCACGCGACGAGGATAGCAGCATGGCCGAGACCGATCTCTATGACTATTGGCGGTCCTCGGCGAGCTACCGTGTCCGCATCGCGCTGAACAGTCTCGGCGAGACCTATCGATCGGTGCCGGTGGACCTGCTTGCCAGGGGCCATCGGCAAGCGGAACATCTCGACCGCAATCCGCAGGGGCTCTTGCCCGTGCTCGACATCGATGGCGAGCGGTTCACGCAATCGCTCGCCATCATCGAGTATCTGGCGGAAACGCGGGAAGCGGCCGGCTTCCTGCCTGATGATGCGGTGGGGCGGCAGCGCGTGCGCGCGCTGTCCTACGCGATCGCGATGGACATCCATCCCGTCTGCAATCTCGGCGTCGTATCCTTCGTCATGGCCAATGCTGCAGACGGCGAGGCCGCGCGCCGCGACTGGATGCGCAAGTTCATCGGCGAGGGCTTGGCGGCGTTCGAGCGCCTGCTCGACCACCCGTCAACCGGGAGCTTCTGCCACGGCGACAGCCCCGGCATGGCCGATTTCTGCCTGGTGCCGCAGGTCTACAATGCCCGTCGCTGGGACGTCGATCTTTCCGCCTGCCCGAAACTTGTCGCCATCGACCAGCGCTGCGCCGAGATCGACGCGTTTGCCCGCGCCCATCCCGATCGCACCCCGCGCTAGCCAATCCAGGCGCCATTCACAAAGCCGCACCGGTGCCGGCTGGCCGGTTCCGTCCAGCCGATGTCGCGAATGGATCGACAGCCGGGCGAAGGCCGCGCTAGTTTTCGCGGTGACTGGCCGTATAAGGGGGGCCGGAAAAACCTCTGGAGCGAGAGACAGATACCGATGAAAAGCTATGTGCTGACCGTCACCTGCAAGTCCACCCGCGGCATCGTTGCCGCCATTACCGGTTATCTCGCGGAAAAAGGCTGTTATATCACCGACAGTTCGCAGTTCGACGACCTGCAGACGGGCCTGTTCTTCATGCGCCTGACCTTCATCAGCCAGGACGGCGTCAAGCTCGACGAGCTGAAGGAAGGCTTTGCGCCTGTTGTCAAGCGGTTCGACATGACCTGCGAGATCCGCGACAGCGAAGAGCGCATGAAAGTGCTGCTGATGGTGTCGCGTTTCGGCCATTGCCTCAACGACCTGCTCTACCGCTGGAAGATCGGCGCCTTGCCGATCGATATCGTCGGCGTCATCTCCAACCACTTCGATTACCAGAAGGTGGTCGTCAACCACGACATCCCCTTCCACCACATCAAGGTGACCAAGGAGAACAAGCCGCAGGCCGAAGCACGCATGCTGGAGATCGTCGAGCAGACGGACGCCGATCTGGTCGTGCTCGCCCGCTACATGCAGGTTCTGTCCGACCAACTCTGCAAGAAGATGTCCGGCCGGATCATCAATATCCACCATTCCTTCCTGCCGTCGTTCAAGGGCGCGAACCCCTACAAGCAGGCCTATGAGCGCGGCGTGAAGCTGATCGGTGCGACGGCGCACTATGTCACCGCGGATCTCGACGAGGGTCCGATCATCGAGCAGGACATCGCCCGCATCACCCATGCCCAGAGCGCCGAGGACTATGTCTCGATCGGCCGCGACGTCGAAAGTCAGGTGCTGGCGCGCGCCGTACACGCCCATATCCATCATCGCTGCTTCATCAACGGCAACCGCGTCGTCGTCTTCCCGGCGAGCCCCGGCAGCTATGCTTCCGAGCGCATGGGCTGATTGCCGGCCGGCAGCCCGACCTGCCATCGCCGGGCGTTGTCCCGGCGGTGGAACACGTGAAAATCCGATCCGGTCGCTGGCGCCAACAAGTCGCGTTGCACTGCACAATCGCTGCGCTATAGTCGCTTCCAACCGCGAGAGAGGCGGTGCAGGAGGAAGACATGGACAAGCTTGACCCGGTCGTCATCGTTTCGGCGGCACGCACACCGATGGGCGCCTTTCAGGGCGGCCTCAAGGATTTGACGGCGCCGGAGATCGGCGCCATCGCGCTGAAGGCGGCGCTTGCGCGCGCCGGCCTCGATGCCGTCGACGAAGTGCTGATGGGCAATGTACTGCCCGCGGGCGTCGGCCAGAACCCGGCGCGCCAGGCGGCACTCGGCGCCGGCCTCGGCATGGAAACGCCGTCGACCACGATTTCGAAAGTTTGCGGTTCGGGCATGAAGGCGCTGATGCTCGGCCATGACACGCTGCTTTCCGGCGGCGCCACGGCGCTTGCGGTCGGCGGCATGGAGTCGATGACCAATGCGCCCTATCTACTGCCCAAGGCACGCGGCGGTTTTCGCCTCGGCCACGGCGAAGTCAAGGATCACATGTTCCTCGACGGTCTCGAGGATGCCTATTCCGGTCGGCTGATGGGCACCTATGCCGAAGATACGGCCGAGCACTACCAGTTCTCCCGCGAGGATCAGGATGCCTTTGCCCTGCGTTCGCTGGAACGCGCCGTGAAGGCATTGGAGGATGGTTCGTTTGCCGAGGAGACGGTTGCGATCAACGGCGCCGGCAAGCGACAGACCGTAACGCTTGACCACGATGAGCAGCCCGGAAAGGCGGACCCGGCAAAAATCCCGAAGCTGAAGCCGGCGTTCCGTGAAAACGGCAGCGTGACGGCCGCCAACTCCTCCTCGATCTCAGACGGTGCGGCAGCGCTCATCCTGATGCGCGCAAGCGAGGCGGAGAAGCGTGGGCTGACGCCGCTTGCGATCGTTGCCGGCCATGCCGGTCATGCGCAGGAGCCAGCCTGGTTCACCACCGCGCCGATCGGAGCCATTGAGAAGCTGCTGTCAAAGCTCGATTGGGAAAAGAACAGCGTCGGGCTCTATGAAATCAACGAAGCCTTCGCCGTGGTTGCCATGGCTGCGGTCCGCGACCTCGGCCTTTCCGACGACATCGTCAACATCCACGGCGGCGCCTGCGCGCTCGGCCACCCGATCGGCGCTTCCGGCGCCCGGATCATCGTGACGCTTCTGCACGCGATGCGCGCCAAGGGCGTCAGGCGCGGCATCGCCTCCCTCTGCATCGGCGGCGGCGAGGCGACGGCGGTGGGGCTGGAGTTGTTGCAGTAAGGGGGGCATTGTCGCCGCCCTCATTCCTGTGCTTGTCACAGGAATCCAGCAGCGCCGCGTCTGCGGCGCTGAAGGGCTTCTTTCCTCCGAAGAGCTGAATGCGCGATGACGATTCATTCACGGCGCCGACGCGCCGTAGCTGGATTCCTGTGACAAGCACAGGGATGAGGTGAGAGGAGATCGTCTCTCGCCGTTCAGATATGCAGCGCGTGGCCCAAAGCCTTGAGGGCCGCCTCCTGGAACGCTTCCGATTGCGTTGGGTGAGCATGGATCGTGCCGGCGATGTCTTCTAGGCGCGCGCCCATCTCAATCGCAAGTCCGAAGCTTGCCGAAAGCTCGGACACGCCGTGGCCAACGGCCTGGATGCCGAGGACCAGATGGTTGTCGGCGCGCGCGACGACGCGCACGAAACCGTCCTCCGACAGCGTCGTCATGGCGCGGCCGTTCGCCTGGAAGGGAAACTGGCCGATCTTGATCTCGATGCCGCTGGCACGGGCTTCTTCCGGCGATAGTCCTGATGTCACGATCTCCGGGTCGGTGAAGCAGACGGCGGGAATGCAGCGCTTGTCCCAGGCGCGTTTGTTGCCGGCGACGATCTCCGCAACCATTTCCCCTTGCGCCATGGCGCGGTGGGCCAGCATCGGCTCGCCGGTGACGTCGCCGATCGCATAGATGCCGCGCATCGACGTGCGGCACTGGTCGTCGATGCGGATGAATTTTCCGGCGCGGTCGAGATCGATTTCTTCAAGCCCAAAACCTTCGGTCACGGGTTTGCGGCCGACCGTCACCAGAACCTTTTCCGCCGGTACCTCGATCGGCCGACCATTGTGCTCGGCAAGCAGGCTCTTGCCGTCGGCGGAGAGCCCCTTGGCAACTGTCTGGGTGAACACTTCGATGCCGAGTTCGCCGAGCCGCTTGGCAATCGGCTTCGACAGATCGGCGTCATATTGCGGCAGGATGCGCGTCTGCGCCTCGAGCACGGTGACGTGAGCGCCGAGCTTGGCAAAGGCGGTGCCGAGTTCCAGTCCGATGTAACCGCCACCGATGACGGCAACGCTGGCCGGCACGCTTTTCAACGACAGCGCCTCGGTCGACGAAATGATCGAGCCGCCGAACGGCATGTCGGGAAGCTCGATCGGCGCCGAGCCGGTGGCAATCACGATCGCGTCGGCGCGAATGCGCTGCAGGCCGATCTCGGTCTCGACATCGACCGTCTTGCCGTCGACGAAACGGGCGACGCCGATGACGGCCTTAACGCCTGCCTTCTTCAGAAGGCCGGTGACACCGCCGTTCAGCCGGCCGACGATGCCGTCCTTCCAGGCAACGGTGCGGGCGAGATCGATCGTCGGGTTGGCGAGCGACAGGCCGAGCGGACTGCGGCCGGAGGCAGCCGAGCGCAACTTATGGAATTCGTCGGCGGCGTGGATGAGCGCCTTGGACGGGATGCAGCCGACATTGAGGCAGGTACCGCCGGCCTTCGCCTTCTCGACGATGACGGTGTCGACGCCGAGCTGGCCAGCGCGGATGGCGCAGATGTAGCCGCCGGGGCCGGCACCGATGACGAGCAGCTTGCAGGAAATTTCCTTCATGATCGCCTCATGCCTCCACGAAAATCAGCGCTGGCGTTTCGAGCAGAGCCTTCAGCCGCTGCACGAAGGTGGCCGCATCCCAGCCATCGATGACGCGATGGTCGAAGCTCGACGACAGGTTCATGATCTTGCGCGGTACGAATTGCGCACCGTCCCAGACCGGGCGAACCGCCAGCTTGTTGACGCCAACGATCGCGACCTCGGGGTGGTTGATAACAGGGGTCGTGACGATGCCGCCGAGTGCGCCGAGCGAGGAGATGGTGATGGTCGAGCCGGTGAGCTCGTCGCGGGTCGCGGTGCCAGTACGGGCCGCTTCCGCCAGCCGGTTGAGCTCGACGGCGCAATCCCAGATGCCGCGCGCTTCGGCGTGTCGCACGACCGGCACGGTCAGGCCCGCCGGCGTCTGCGTGGCGATGCCGATATGTACCGCGTGGTGACGGTTGATGATGCCGGCGCCATCGTCGAAGGTGGAGTTCACACCCGGCAGATCGGCGATCGCCCGCACAAGCGCGCGCATCAGATAGGGCAGGATCGTCAGCTTCGGCTGATCCGGCTTGCGATCGCGGTTCATCATGGTGCGCAGGTCTTCGAGTGCTGTCATGTCGACCTCCTCCACATAGGTGATGTGGGGGATGCGCGAGGTCGACAGCGTCATCTTCTCGGCGATGCGGCGGCGTAGACCGGTCACCTTGATCTCGTCGATGGCGGTCTTGCGCACGAGCCCGGCAGGGACTGCCACCGGCTGCGCGCCACGGGCAAGAAACTGGTCGAGATCATCATGGGTGATGCGCCCGGCAGGCCCGGTGCCGGTCACCTGGCGCAGGTCGACTCCGCTTTCGCGGGCGCGCAGGCGCACGGCGGGGGAGGCCAGTGCCTTCTCCAGGCGCTCGGATGAAACATGCACGCCGTTCTTGGCCGGGGCCGCCGTCTTCGCCTCGACCTTTGCCGGTTGGCTCGGTGTTGCGGCCGGGGCTTCGGTCTTCGGCACCGGTTTTTCCTCCGCCTTGGCCGCTGGCTTTTCTTCGGCCGCAAGAGCCTCCGTGCCTTCGCCGGCGATTTCGATGCGAACGAGAGGGGCCTTGACCGCCACCGTGTCGCCGATCTCGGCACCGAGCCAGAGCACCGTGCCGTTGACCGGTGAGGGGATCTCGACCGTCGCCTTGTCGGTCATGACGGCGGCGAGGATCATGTCCTCGCGCACGGGATCACCGGGTTTCACATGCCATTCGACCAGTTCGGCCTCGGCCACGCCTTCGCCGACATCCGGCATCTTGATTACGAATTCGCCCATGCTCAGGCCTCCATCACTTCGACGAGCGCGCGTCCGACGCGCGCCGGGCCGGGGAAATAGTCCCACTCCTGGGCATGCGGGTAGGGTGTGTCCCAGCCGGCGACGCGCACGACGGGGGCTTCCAGATGGTAGAAGCAATACTCCTGGACGAGGGAGGCGATTTCGCCGCCGAAGCCCGATGTCAGCGTCGCCTCATGCACGACGACGCAGCGGCCGGTCTTTTCGACCGACTGGACGATGGCGTCGAGATCGAGCGGCAGCAGGCTGCGCAGGTCGATCACCTCGGCGTCGATGCCGGTTTCTTCCACTGCTGCCAGCGCCACATGCACCATGGTGCCATAGGCGACGACGGTGACGGCCGAGCCCTTGCGACGCACTTCCGCCTTGCCGATCGGGATCGTGTAATGCCCCTCCGGCACCTCGCCGAGATCGTGTTTCGACCAGGGGATGACGGGCCGGTCGTGATGGCCGTCGAAGGGACCGTTATAGAGCCGCTTCGGCTCCAGGAACATCACCGGATCGGGGTCTTCGATCGAGGCGATCAGCAGGCCCTTGGCGTCATAGGGATTGGACGGCACCACGACCTTGAGGCCGCAGACATGGGTGAACAGCGCTTCCGGGCTCTGGCTGTGCGTCTGGCCGCCGAAGATGCCGCCGCCGGTCGGCATGCGCAGCACGATCGGGCAGGTGAAGTCGCCGTTGGAGCGATAGCGGATGCGGGCTGCTTCCTGGGTGATCTGGTCGTAGGCGGGGTACATGTAGTCGGCAAACTGGATCTCGACGCAGGGTTTCAGCCCGTAGGCCGCCATGCCGATTGCCGTGCCGACGATGCCGCTTTCGCTGATCGGCGCGTCGAAGCAGCGGGTCTTGCCATATTTCGCCTGAAGCCCTTGCGTGCAGCGGAAGACGCCGCCGAAGTAACCGACGTCCTCGCCGAAGACGACGACATTGTCATCGCGCCCCATGGAGACGTCCATGGCGCTGCGCACGGCCTCGATCATTGTCATTCTGGCCATATCAGTATCCTGCCTTCTGGCGCTGGCGGCGAATATGTGGCGGCATCTCGGCGTAGACGCCTTCGAAGATGTCGCGCACCGATGGCTTGCCGCCGGCATGCAAGGTGCCGTGGCCTTCTGCCTGCTTTTGCGCCTGGATCACCGCGTCGACGATCTCGGCTTCCGCCTGGGTGTGGCGCTCTTCCGACCAGGCGCCACGCAGGATCAGGTGCTTTTTCAGCCGGAGGACCGGGTCGCCGAGTGGCCAGGCTTCCGATTCCGTCTTCGGCCGGTAGGCGCTCGGATCGTCGGAGGTGGAATGTGCTCCGACCCGGTAGGTGACATATTCGATCACCGTCGGGCCGAGGTTGCGCCGGGCGCGCTCCGCCGCCCATTTGGCGACCGCATAGACGGCGAGATAGTCGTTGCCGTCGACGCGCAGTGCCGGGATGCCGAAGCCGAGGCCGCGGGCGGCAAAGGTGCCGGAGCCGCCGCGGGCGATGCCCTGGAAGGTCGAGATCGCCCACTGATTGTTGACGATGTTGAGGATAACAGGCGCCTTGTAGGTGGAGGCGAAGACGAGCGCTGAGTGGAAGTCGGATTCCGCCGTCGAGCCGTCGCCGATCCAAGCGGCCGCGATCTTGGTGTCGTTCTTGATCGCCGAGGCCATGGCCCAGCCGACAGCCTGGACATATTGCGTGGCGAGGTTGCCGGAGATGGTGAAGAAGCCATGTTCCTTGGAGGAATACATGATCGGCAACTGGCGGCCGCGCAACGGATCGCTCTCGTTCGAGAAGATCTGGTTCATCATCTCGACCATCGGGTATTCGTCGGCGATCAATAGGCCCGCCTGGCGATAGGTCGGGAAGTTCATGTCGCCCTTGTTCAGCGCCTTGCGGAAGGCGCAGCTGACCGCCTCTTCGCCCAGATGCTGCATGTAGAACGAGGTCTTGCCCTGCCGCTGCGCCATGACCATGCGCGCATCGAAGGCGCGCAGCGTCATCATGTGCTTGAGGCCGGCCAAGAGTTCGTCGTCCGACAACAGCCCGGCCCAGGGGCCGACCGCCTCACCGTCGCGGTTGAGTACGCGGATGATCGAATAGGCGAGGTCGCGGATCTCTTCCGGGGCGACATCGATTTCCGGCCTCGGAACGGAGCCCGCCTTCGGAATCTTGACGTTGGAAAAGTCCGGCTCGCCACCCGGCCGGACGGCCGGTTCGGGGACATGCAGGCTAAGTCGATCGGGATCGCTCATGCGGTTTCCGGCCTCCCTCCGGAGTGCGCGACGCGCACCAGTCAGCATCGGGGAAAACGGGATGTCGCCGCATGGCAAAAGTGGGCGGGACCACCTGCGGGCTCCTCCGCCCCAGATCGTCACGCCTTCCTCCTCAGCCCGTTCTCCCGACGGGAATGCACACAGACTGCCATGAGTTCAGGGGCTTATGAAGGCCTTTCGGCCGCCCGGGCTGCTTGCAGCAGAAGAAAGACAGATTCCTGCCATCGCCATGCCAGCGGCAGATGCGGCTGCGATTCCAGGTCCGGCTCACGCGTAATTTTCTTGCGCGACCACTTGCCGTTCGGATGATCAAACCGGCGGAGCGATGGTGATCGGGGTGCCGTCGGAGAAACGTGAGAGGCGAAAAGGTGTGGGGTCGACGATCGGTTTTTGACCGGTAACGAGGTCGGCGACCAGATGTCCGGCCCCTGGGCCGATGCCGAAGCCATGGCCGGAAAATCCTGCGGCGACGACCAGGCCGGGCAGGCTTTCGACCGTAGAAATCACCGGCACGGCGTCGGGCGTGACGTCGATCAGGCCGGCCCAGACCTGCTGTACGCGAGCGTCGCGGAGGGACGGCAATGCCTTTTTTGCTTCATCGAATGCGCGCAGCGCGGAATGCTGATCGGGTTGCGGATCCAGCACCCGGTGCCGCTCGAAGGCGCCTGGGCGGTTGAGTGGAACGGAACCGATCTCGAAGAGTTCGCGCCAGCTCTGGGCACTGAGGCCGACCTGGACGGAATCGCCCTCGGCCTTCCGCGCCGGTTGGAAATCGCGGAAAAAGGCGACACTATCAGGCACAACGGGGTGCAGATTGGCGCCACCGTCGGCAATCGTGTAGCCGCCGTCGAGGCGTTTGCGATAGGCGTAGCTGCCCGTCGCGCCCGCGCCCTCGGGGCCGCCCGATACCGCACTGGTCCGGAGCACTGTGTTGCGCACTTTCAGTTGCGGCAGCCGGATGCCGAGCCCCTTGAGGAAGAGGCGTGACCAGGCGCCCCCGGCCACGACCACGGTCGCGGTTTCGATCCGGCCCTTCTCGGTGACGACGGCACTGATCCGGCCGGCCGTCCTCTCGACACCGCGGACGGCACAGCCGGACAGAACGCGGGCGCCGGCGCGCCTGGCTCCGGCAACGATTGCCGGTACCGCCTTTTGCGGTTCGGCCCTGCCGTCGCTCGGCGTGTGCAGCGCGCCCCAGTAGCGGATGCCTGCGCCCGGCATCAGGTCTTGAGTTTCTTCGGCCCCGATCTGCCGGCTGTCGACGCCATAGGGTCTTGCCATGGCAAGCCACGCATCGCGGTTGGCGATATCGGCATCGTTTTCGGAGATGTAGAGGATGCCGCTGCGGCGAAAGCCGGTTTCGCCTGCAACGCGGGCATCGAGCGTATCCCAGATCTTCAGCGCTTCGATCGCCAGCGGTATCTCCCGTTCGTCACGGCCCATGACGCGCACCCAACCCCAGTTGCGGCTCGACTGTTCCGCTCCGGGCACACCCTTTTCGCAGAGCACAACATCGATGCCGCGTTCGGCGAGAAACAGTGCGGTGCTGGCACCGATGACGCCGCCACCGATGATGACGACATCGGCTTTCGCCGGTTGGATCTGATCGGTTTCGACGGCATCGAGAGGGGGACCGGGCATGAGGGCAAGCTTTCAGGCGGGGTTTTGCGGACGCGCCATCGGTACATGCCGGCATCGCCAGATCAAGGCCCGGATTCTAGCCTTTCTGCACCCTTGATGTTTTGCCCGGTTCGGCCGATGTGAAATCGGCCGGGCCTGGCTTCAGACCGACTTTCGATTTGGCGCGCAAACTTCTATGTTTCGCGCATGAGTGACCGACCCGACGACCTTCGCCCTATTCTGCGCATCGACTTTCCGCCAGGGGACCGACTTGGGCGCGGCAAGATCATGCTTTTGGAACTCATCCGCGAGACCGGATCGATCTCGGCTGCCGGCCGCGCTATGGACATGTCCTACCGCCGGGCGTGGCTTTTGGTCGATGCGCTGAACCGGATGTTCCGGGAACCGTCGGTCGAAAGCCAGCGTGGCGGCAAACAGGGTGGTGGTGCGATGCTGACACCGTTCGGCGAAACGCTGATCCGCCGTTATCGCGAAATGGAGGCGAAGGCGAAGGCCGCCATCGCCGATGATCTCGCCTGGCTGGAGGCCGTCCGCGATCGGGAGCAGGCGAGTGCGCCTGTCAGTGATCGATCGCCACGGACTTGATGATCGCGTGGACCGGCTTGCCCTGATAAAGCTGGAGCGCATCGCGTGAAAAGGTGGTGATGCGGGCGGCGATCGTCGCGCTTCCGCAGTCCACCCGCACATCGACACTGCCGTTTTCGCCCACTGTCAGGTCGACGATCGTTCCCTCCAGCACGTTTAGAGCGCTGATGCCTTCAGGACGAACCGTCGCCAGCATGACGTCGCGTGCGGCAATATGCAGGCGCAGCGCGTGCCCCGGCGCCACGTCGATCCTTTGCACCCGGATCAGCCGGTCGCCGACCCGGACGGTTGTCAGATCGTGGGTGGCGTCGTGCATCTCGACCACGCCTTCGAGCAACACGCCCGCTTCGCGCCGGCCGGTTGCCAGTGCCGCCGCCGGCGCGCTCAACACTTCGGCGGCGGCGCCCGATGCCTTTACGCGGCCGTTCTCCAGCACGACGACCCGTTGCGCCAGGCGCGCGACCTCACTCACGGAGTGGCTGACATAGACGATCGGCACGCCCGCATCGTCGCGCAATCGCTCGAGATAAGGCAGGATCTCGGCCTTACGCGCATCGTCGAGCGCGGCAAGCGGCTCGTCCATGAGCAGCAGGCGGGGGGCGGCAAGCAAAGCGCGGCCGATGGCGACGCGCTGCCGCTCGCCGCCCGAGAGCGCCGAGGGGTTGCGCTCGAGCAGATGGCCGATGCCGAGCATGTCGACGACACGCGCCATGTCGGCCGCCTTTCCTGACCTGCCGGCAAACCAGCGGCCATAGGCAAGGTTGCTGCCGACGCTTAAGTGCGGGAACAGCCGAGCTTCCTGGAAGACATAGCCGAAGCGGCGGCGATGCACCGGCGTGAAGATCCGTCGTTCGCTGTCGGCGATGATGTCGCCGTCCAGCACCACGCGGCCGCTTTCCGGCTTCATCAGTCCGGCGATGATGTTGATCAGCGAGGTCTTGCCCGAGCCCGAGCGGCCGAACAGCGCGGTGACGCCGCCGTCGGAGGTGAAGGTGGCGTCGACGGAGAAATCCCCGAGCCGATGGCGGGCTTCAACGAGAAGGCTCATGCGGCAACCGTTCGCTTGGCGGCGGCGTTTGCCAGCAGCTCCGAGAGCATCAGCGCCGCCATGGAGATGATCACCGAGATGATCGTCAGGCGCATGGCGCCGGCATCGCCGCCCGGCACCTGGGTGAAGGTGTAGATCGCAGACGACAGCGTCTGCGTTTCGCCGGGGATGTTGGAGACGAAGGTGATGGTCGCGCCGAATTCGCCCATCGCCTTGGCGAAAGCGAGGATCATGCCGGCGATGATGCCTGGCAGGATCAAGGGCAGCGTGATGGTGAAGAACACCCAGACCGGCCCGGCGCCGAGCGTGGTTGCGGCATCCTCGAGCTTGCGGTCGACCGCCTCGATCGACAGCCGGATACTGCGAACCATCAAGGGGAAGGCCATGACGGCGCAGGCGAGTGCCGCGCCGGTCCAGCGGAAGGAAAAGACGAGGCCGAAATTCTCGGCGAGAAAGGCGCCGATCGGTCCGCGACGGCCGAACAGCAGCAGCAGCAGGAAGCCGGTGACGACGGGGGGCAGGATCAGGGGCATGTGAACGAGGCCGTTTAGCGCCGTCTTGCCCCAGAAGCGTCCGCGGGCAAGCAGCATGGCGACCCCAAGCGCAAACGGCAGGCTGCAGACCATCGCAACCGTCGCCACGCGCAGGCTCAGCAGGATCGCCGTCCATTCCGCCTCGCTCAACTCCAACCAATCCAAAGTCATCCCACTCCCGGTCGAAATGCCCAGCGCCGCGCGATGTCCGCGCGGCGCTGGAGAAAGATAGATGCTTCGCCCGTTTCTGGACAGGCGCCGCACGCGCTATTTCAGGATAGTAAAGCCCTGCTTTTCGAAGAGCGGCGCTGCCTTGTCGGACTTGATGAAGTCGACATAGGCGGTCGCGTCGGCGTTCTTGCTGTCCGTGGTGACTGCGATCGGATAGATGATCGGCGGATGGCTGTCCTCGGGGAAGGTTCCGACGATCTTGACGCCCGGATCGGCTGCAGCGTCGGTCTGGTAGACAATGCCATAGGGCGCTTCCCCGCGCGAAACGAGCAGCAGTGCGGCGCGCACGCTCTCGGCGCCCGCAACCTTCTGTTCGACGCTCGACCAGACGCCGAGCTTTTCAAGCGCTGCCTTGCCGTATTTGCCGGCCGGCACGGAATCGACTGCACCCATCGCCAGGCGACCGTCACCGAGTAGCGTTGCCAGATCGAAGCCCTGCTTGATGTCGACCGGCTGCGCGTCTGTCTTGCCCGAGATGAGAACGATGCTGTTGCCGAGCAGGTTGGCACGGGTGTCGTCCTTGATCAGCTTCTTCTCGGCCAGATAGTCCATCCAGGCGAGGTCGGCGGAGATGAAGACGTCAGCCGGTGCGCCCTGTTCCACCTGCTTGGCGAGCGCGGAGCTGGCCGCATAGGAGACGGTCGTTTCCTTGCCGCTTTCTTTCTGCCATTCGGCATTGATCGCATCGAGCGCGTTCTTCAGGCTCGCGGCAGCAAAAACGGTTACCTTGTCCTCGGCCATGGCGGCGCTTGGCGCGAAGGTCGCGCCGGCCCAGGCGACGCCAAGGGCGAGCACCAGCCCCTTCAGCCATTGTCTGCGTTGCATCATCAGTCTTGCCTCCATCAAGTTCGTGATATTTTTCAGGATATAACGATATCTCATCCTGATTAGCGTTGTATCCATTGAAATACAATGCTGCTCGAAAGCGCTAGTAAAAGCCGTGAAACAAGCGGCTCGTCGCGCGGTTAGCGCTTGCGGCTGCGGGTGATCGCTCTAAATTCCGGGGCGGCAAGCGGATGAAACGGACCGGAGGCGTGATGGAAACGGCAGTGAAGCTCGAAGAAAGCTGGAAGGCGGCGTTGGAGCCCGAATTTTCCAGCGCGTATATGGGCGAACTCAAGCAGTTCCTGGTCGGCGCGCGCAGCGAAGGACGGCAGATCTTTCCGCGGGGACCTGAATATTTTCGGGCGCTCGATCTGACGCCGCTCGACAAGGTGCGCGTCGTCATCCTGGGGCAAGACCCGTACCACGGTGACGGCCAGGCGCACGGGCTCTGCTTCAGCGTGCGTCCGGGCGTCAGAACGCCACCTTCGCTCGTCAACATCTACAAGGAACTGAACGCCGACCTCGGTATTCCACCGGCTCGTCACGGCTTTCTCGAAAGTTGGGCGAAACAAGGCGTGTTGCTGCTCAACAGCGTGCTGACGGTCGAGCGCGGGCAGGCGGCTTCACATCAAGGGCGGGGCTGGGAGCGCTTCACCGACGCGATCATCCGCGCCGTCAACGAGGCCGATCACCCGGTGGTGTTTCTGCTGTGGGGTTCCTACGCGCAGAAGAAAGCCGCCTTCGTCGACCGCTCGCGCCATCTCGTTTTGCGGGCGCCGCATCCCTCGCCGCTCTCGGCGCATTCCGGCTTTCTCGGTTGCCGGCACTTTTCCCAGGCCAATGCCTTCCTCGCCTCGAAAGGCTTTGAGCCGATCGACTGGACGCTGCCGGAAAATCCGGAGGCACCTTAAGCGCGCGCGCCAAGCAATGACGCCGACGGCTGGGAGCGTGTCGCGGGCGGGTCTTGTGTCTCAATCGGCAATCCGCCAAAGACACTGCAACACTTTGATCTGCTGCAGATAACAAAGGCGAGGACCGCGTGCGAAAACTTCTGATCATCGGCATCGGCTCCGGCAACCCCGAGCATATGACTGTACAGGCGATCAATGCGCTCAACCGCGCCGACGTGCTGTTCATCCCGACCAAGGGTGAGAAAAAGACCGAGCTTGCGGAGGTGCGCCGCGAGATCTGCGCGCGCTACGTCACGCGCGCCGACAGCCGCACGGTCGAATTCGCTGTGCCGGTCCGCCGCACCGAGGGCGTCAGCTATGATGGCAGCGTCGACGACTGGCATGCCCGCATCGCCGAAATCTACGAGCGCCTGATCGATGGCGAACTGACCGAAGACGGAACCGGCGCCTTTCTCGTCTGGGGCGACCCAATGCTCTATGACAGCACCATCCGCATCGTCGAACGGGTGAAGGCGCGTGGCAAGGTCGCGTTCGACTATGACGTTCTTCCCGGCATCACCAGCCTGCAGGCGCTTTGCGCCAGCCACCGCATTCCGCTGAACCTTGTCGGCAAACCGGTCGAGATCACCACCGGGCGCCGCCTGTCCGAAAGTTTTCCGAAGCGCAGCCAGACGTCGGTCGTCATGCTCGATGGCGAGCAGGCATTCCAGCGGATCGACGATCCGGACGCCGAGATCTACTGGGGCGCCTATCTCGGAACGCCAGACGAAATCGTCATCTCCGGCCGCTTGGCCGACGTCAAGGACGAGATCCTGGCGACCCGCGCAAGGGAACGCCAGCGCATGGGGTGGATCATGGATATCTACCTCTTGCGCAAGGGTGCCGATTTCGAGGAATAGCCGCTGTTGTGCCTGCTTTCTCCAGGCTTTTCCCGTCGTCTTTGATCTCTCTCAACGTCGGTGGCTGTGCTATAGCGTCTGGTGAAAAAAAAGCCCAACGAGAGGGCGACCGCTGGGAGCGACCGAGACAAGACTATGAGCAGTTGCGCCGTGCCGACATCGCAAACAATGGATGCCGCCGCCTCTATGCGCCGGGGTGCGTGCCCGTCGCTTGCAGCACCGATGCCGACCGGCGATGGCCTGCTGGTGCGGCTGCGGCCGCTCGACGGCAGCCTGACGCTTTCCCAGTTCTCTGATGTCGCTGAGGCCGCCCGGCAGTTCGGCAATGGCATCCTGGAAATTACCGCGCGCGGCAATCTGCAGGTCCGCAGGCTGACGGCATCGACCGTTCCCGGCCTTGCCCAAGCGATCGGCGAAGCGGCGATCGTGGTCCCCGATGGAGTTGCCATCGAGACGCCACCGCTTGCCGGCATCGATCCGGAAGAGATCATCGACCCACGGATCCTCGCTGCCGTGCTGCGCAAAGAGATCGCCGCACGAGGCGCTGCACTGCGGCTGGCGCCGAAGCTCGCCATCATCGTCGATGGCGGCGGCCGGTTCCACCTCGGCGATACGGTTGCCGATCTCCGTCTGCAGGCTGTCGGGCGCGGCGGGGACGTCTGGTGGAACCTATCGCTTGCGGGAACCGCTGCAACGGCGAAGCCCATTTGCGCGCTTCGAACCGAGGCGGTCGTGCCGATCGTTATCCGGATTCTTGCAGCGCTGACCGACATCGGGCCGGCTGCGCGTGGCCGGGATCTCGAGATCGATGCGGTGCAGATGCTCTGTCCGGTGGGCGCCGACTTTGTCGAGATCGTTCCGGCTCCGATGTCGGTGTCTCCGGTCGTCGGTATCCACGATCTCGGCTCGACTGGTGCTGTCCTTGGCCTTGGGCTCGCCTTCGCCCAAATCGACGCTATCAGCCTCATCGCCCTTCTGCGGCAAGCCGCGGAGCTTGGGGCGCGAGAAATCCGGCTTGCGCCCGGCCACAGTTTCTTCATGCTGGGTCTGGAGCCGGAAGCGGCCGAAATCGTCCAGCGGCTGGCGCTGGCGCAGGGCTTTCGTATTGCAGCGGATGACCCGCGAAACCACATTGCCACCTGCGCCGGCAGCACCGGCTGCGCTTCCGCATGGATGGACACCAAGGCGATGGCGCGGCTATGGGTGGAAACGGCGCCGGATCTGCTCGACGGCTCGCTGACGGTGCACCTCTCCGGTTGCGTCAAGGGCTGCGCCCGTCCGAAGGCGTCGGCGTTGAAGCTGGTGGGTGCGCCATCAGGATATGCGCTTGTCGTAAATGGGGCGGCGAAGGATGGCGCGAATGCCTACACCGATGAAAATGGAATGAAATCCGCGCTGGAACGGCTGGCTGGCCTGGTGCGGGAAAACAAAGACGCTGGCGAATCGGCGCGGTCCTGTCTTACACGGCTGGGTGCCGCGCGCGTCTCGGCTGCGTTCGAACAGGGATAGAAATGCCTGAGTATGATTACATCCGGGATGGCAACGCCATCTATGAGCGTTCCTTCGCCATCATTCGGGCAGAAGCCGACCTTTCCGCCTTCTCCGAGGAGGAAGCCGATCTCGCGGTGCGCATGGTTCATGCCTGCGGCCTCGTCGAGGCGTCGAAGCAATTCGTGTTCTCTCCCGATTTCGTCACCGCTGCCCGCGGCGCCCTGAAGAACGGCGCGCCGATCCTCTGCGACGCCGAGATGGTGGCGCGGGGCGTAACGCGGGCGCGCCTGCCTGCAGGCAACGAGGTGATCTGTACGCTTCGCGATCCGCGCACCGCGGAACTGGCAGCCGAGATCGGCAATACCCGGTCGGCTGCGGCACTGAAGCTCTGGGGTGAGCACATGGCTGGTGCGGTCGTCGCGATCGGCAACGCGCCGACGGCGCTCTTCTATCTGCTCGAAATGCTGCGCGATGGCGCGCCGAAGCCGGCTGCGATCATCGGCATGCCGGTCGGTTTCGTAGGTGCTGCGGAATCGAAGGATGCGCTTGCCGAGAATTCCTATGGCGTGCCCTTCGCCATCGTGCGCGGTCGCCTCGGCGGCAGCGCCATGACGGCTGCAGCACTCAATTCGCTAGCGAGGCCGGGCCTGTGAGCGGGGCAGGCATGGGCCGGTTGATCGGCGTCGGCACAGGCCCCGGCGATCCGGAGCTGCTGACGGTCAAGGCCGTCAAGGCGCTGGGCGAGGCGGATGTGCTTGCCTATTTCGCCAAGGCAGGCCGCAGCGGCAATGGCCGCGCTGTTGTCGAGGGGCTGTTGAAGCCCGGTCTCATCGAATTGCCGCTCTACTATCCCGTGACCACCGAGATCGACAAGGACGACGGCGCCTACAAGAGCCAGATCACCGATTTCTACAACGCTTCTGCTGACGCAGTCGCCAGGCATCTCGAGGTCGGGCGGACCGTTGCGGTGCTGAGCGAGGGCGATCCGCTGTTCTATGGTTCCTACATGCATCTGCATGTGCGGCTTGCCGGGCGCTTCCCGGTCGAAGTCATCCCCGGTATCACCGCCATGTCCGGCTGCTGGTCGCTTGCCGGCTTGCCGCTGGTCCAGGGCGACGACGTCCTGTCGGTCCTGCCGGGCACCATGGCGGAAGGTGAGCTTGGACGACGCCTTGCCGATACCGAGGCCGCCGTCATCATGAAGGTCGGGCGCAACCTGCCGAAAATCCGCCGGGCGCTTGCCGCCTCCGGCCGGCTCGACCAGGCCGTCTATGTCGAGCGTGGCACGATGAAGAACGCGGCGATGACGGCACTTGCCGAAAAGCCCGATGACGAGGCGCCATACTTCTCGCTCGTGCTCGTTCCCGGGTGGAAGGACAGGCCATGACCGGCACGCTCTATGTCGTCGGCACGGGCCCCGGCAATGCCGAGCAGATGACGCCGGAGACGGCGCAGGCGGTCTCAAACGCGCAGGAATTCTTCGGCTACATCCCCTATCTCGATCGCCTCAACCTCAGGCCCGACCAGATGCGCATCGCGTCGGACAATCGCGAGGAGCTTGATCGCGCACAGGCGGCACTGACGCGCGCTGCTGCCGGCGCCAAGGTCTGCATGGTATCGGGCGGCGACCCCGGCGTCTTTGCCATGGCGGCTGCTGTCTGCGAAGCGATTGACAAGGGACCGGCGGAATGGAAGTCCGTCGATCTCGTGGTGACGCCCGGCGTCACCGCGATGCTGGCGGTTGCCGCGCGCATCGGCGCGCCGCTTGGCCATGATTTCTGCGCCATCTCGCTGTCCGACAACCTGAAGCCCTGGGAGGTCATCACCAAGCGGCTGAAGCTCACGGCGGAAGCCGGGCTGGTGATCGCGCTCTACAATCCGATCAGCAAGGCACGGCCCTGGCAGCTCGGCGAGGCCTTCGAAATCCTGCGCGGCGTGCTGCCGGCAACAGTGCCGGTGATCTTCGGTCGCGCCGCCGGCCGGCCGGATGAGCGCATCGCCGTCATGCCGCTCGGCGAGGCCGACGCCAGCCGCGCCGACATGGCGACATGCGTCATCATCGGTTCGTCGGAAACGCGCATCGTTGCGCGCGAAGGCAAGCCGGATCTGGTCTATACGCCGCGTTTCTATGCGGGAGACAGCCATTGATCGATGCGTTCGAGCGCGGCATCGCAGTCGCTCACCGACAGCACGTCGGTGGGCTTGCGGCGCTCGACCATGATCACCGCGATCCCCAGCCTGCGCGCAGCCGCGATCTTTCCATAAGTTGCGGCTCCGCCACTGTTCTTGGCGACGATGACGTCGATGCGATGAGCCCTAAGCAGATCGATCTCGTCCGTTTCGGCAAATGGGCCGGTGGCAAGGATCGCCGTCGCGTCCGGCAGTTTCAGGGGCGGGGTCACCGGGTCGACGCTGCGGATGACGTAGCTGTGCTGCGGCGCAGTCTCGAAATGAAAGGCCTCCTGCCGGCCGATGGCGAGAAAGACACGGCGCGGGGCGTCGCCAAGGGCCACGACCGCCTCCGCAACGGTGCCGACGCCGGTCCAGTTGTCGCCGGCTTCCGCTTGCCACTGCGGGCGCTGCAGGGCGAGCAGGCGCACCCGCGCAGCCTTTACCGCCGCGGCGGCGTTTTGGGAAATCCGGGCGGCGAAGGGGTGTGTCGCGTCGACGACCAGCGCGATCTGTTCGGCGTTGAGGAAGGCTGCGAGCCCCTCGGCGCCGCCAAAACCGCCGATGCGGGTCTTGACTGGCTGCGGGCGCGGATCGGCCGTACGGCCGGCAAGCGAGATCATGGTGTTGTAACGCATGTCACCGGCAAGGCGGGATGCCAGTTCGCGGGCCTCGGTCGTCCCGCCAAGAATGAGAATGCGAGGTTTTTCCATGGCTGAGGTGTCGAACAGCGATCCGGCCATCGTCTCCCCCTGGTTGACCATCATCGGCATAGGCGAGGATGGTGTAGCCGGTCTCGGCGACGAGGCCAAGCGGCTGATTGCCGCTGCGCCGGTCGTCTATGGCGGTGCCCGCCACATGGAGCTGACGCACTCGCTGATAAAGGGCGAGGGCCGCGTCTGGCAAAGCCCGTTCGGCCGCTCGGTCGAGGAGATCGTTGCGCGTCGCGGCAGCCCGGTGGTCGTGCTCGCCTCAGGTGATCCCTTCTTCTTCGGCGTCGGCGCCACGCTTGCGCGCCGCGTCGCCGCGCCTGAGATCCGCACGCTTCCGGCACCGTCCTCCTTCAGCCTTGCCGCCTCACGTCTCGGCTGGGCACTGCAGGAGGCAACGCTCGTTTCGCTGCACGGCCGGCCGATCGATCTAGTGCGGCCACACCTGCAGCCCGGCAACAGGGTGCTCGCTCTGACCTCGGATGGGGCGGGACCGAAGGCGCTCGCCGAGCTGCTCGCAACAAGCGGTTTCGGTCAGTCCAGGCTTACGGTTCTGGAGGCCCTTGGCGGCGCCGGCGAACGCGTGACGACGCAGATTGCCTCGCGCTTCATGCTGGGTCTGGTCCATCCGCTCAACGTCTGCGCCATCGAGGTGGCCGCTGATCAGGGCGGACGGGTGCTGCCGCTTTCGGCCGGGCGCGACGACACGCTGTTCGAACATGACGGCCAGATCACCAAGCGGGAGGTGCGGGCGCTGACCCTTTCGGCGCTGGCGCCGCGCAAGGGCGAGCTGCTCTGGGATATCGGCGCCGGTTCCGGCTCGATCGGCATCGAATGGATGCTGGCCGATCCGGCCATGCGGGCGATCGCCATCGAGGCCTCGCCGGAGCGCGCGGCGCGTGTCGGCCGCAATGCCGAGGCATTCGGCGTGCCCGGCCTTACCGTCGTCGAAGGCAAGGCGCCGGCGGCTCTCTCAGGCCTGTCGCGTCCCGATGCAATCTTTATCGGCGGTGGCGGCAGCGAGCCTGGCGTCATGGACGCAGCCGTTGCGGCGCTTGGCAGCGGCGGCCGGCTTGTCGCCAACGCGGTTACGACGGAAATGGAAGCGGTGCTGCTTCAACGCCACGCGCGGCTCGGCGGATCGCTGATCCGCATCGACATCGCCCGCGCCTCGCCGGTCGGCGGCATGACGGGATGGCGCCCGGCGATGCCGGTGACGCAATGGTCCTGGACCAAGGCCTAGAGCATGTCGCGCAAAAGTGTACCGCGGTTTTGCGACAACGGCACGCGAAAGAACATTCGCGCAAAAGGGCGGAGCGTTTTACGTCCGACTTGCGCAATTATGAGATGGCGTGGATCCACGATGCTGTGTGCAAAGGGGACGCTCCAAAACATTCGGAGAGACACATGACGGTACACTTCATCGGCGCCGGTCCGGGAGCGGCGGACCTGATCACGGTTCGCGGCCGCGATCTGATCGGGCGCTGCCCGGTCTGCCTTTATGCCGGCTCGATCGTCTCGCCGGAACTGCTGCAATATTGTCCGCCCGGCGCCCGCATCGTCGATACCGCGCCGATGTCGCTCGACGAGATCGAGGCGGAATATGTGCGCGCGGCGGAAGTCGGCGAGGATGTCGCCCGGCTTCATTCCGGGGACCTCTCGGTCTGGAGCGCGGTTGCCGAGCAGATCCGCCGGCTGGAAAAGCACGGCATCGGCTATACCATGACCCCCGGCGTGCCGGCCTTTGCCGCCGCGGCCGCGACGCTCGGTCGCGAGCTGACCATTCCGGCGGTCGCCCAGAGCCTGGTGCTGACGCGGGTTTCCGGTCGTGCCTCGCCGATGCCAAACACCGAGACGCTTGCCGGCTTCGGCGCCACCGGCTCGACCCTTGCCATCCATCTCGCCATCCATGCGCTCGACCAGGTCGTTGCGGAACTGACACCGCTCTATGGCGCCGAATGCCCGGTGGCGATCGTCGTCAAGGCGTCGTGGCCGGATGAACGGGTGGTGCGTGGCACGCTTGGCACCATCGCCGCCAAGGTGGCCGAGGAGCCGATCGAGCGCACCGCGCTGATCTTCGTCGGTCTGGGACTGGAAGCGTCGGATTTCCGCGAAAGCTCGCTCTACGATCCCGCCTATCAGCGCCGCTTCCGCGGGCGCGAGTAGGCCTACTCTGCGCTCTCTTCGGGCAGCGGCTTCTGTTTCAACGGAACGCCGCGGCGTTGCTCGACGCGGTCGCGATAAAGTGCTGCCTGGCCGAGCAGCATCAGCGTCACCGGCGTGGTCATGATGACGAAGACGATGATCAGCACTTCGTGGAACACCCAGCGGCTCTGCAGCACGGCAAAACAGATGATCGAGGCGGTGCAGATGAGGATGACGCCGCCGCTGGTGGCAAGGGTCGGCGCATGCAGGCGGGTGTAGAAATCCGGCAACCTCAGCAGGCCGAGCGAGCCGATCAGCGCAATCGCCGCGCCGAGAAGAACGAGCCCGCAGACGACAATGGCGGCCCAGGTCGGAAGGTCGGTCAGATGGCTCATTCGATCAACTCCCCGCGCATCAGGAACTTGCCGAAGGCGATCGACGAGACGAAGCCGATCAGCGCGACGATCAGCGCCGATTCGAAATAAAGGCTGTTGGCGGTGCGGATGCCGAAGGATAGCAGCATCAGCATGGCGTTGATGTAGAGCGTATCGAGGCCGAGGATGCGATCCTGCGCCCGCGGTCCCTTGACCATGCGGTAGAGCGCGAAGGCCATGGCAAGCCCGATCATGATCTGCGCGATCAGGATCGACCAGATGATTGCAAGCTCAGTCATCCGAACATCTCCTTCAAACCTGCCTCATAGCGCTTCACCGTCTGCAGCCAGATCTCCTCGTTTTCCATGTCGAGCACGTGGAAGAGCAGCGACTTCCGGCGGCGGTCGTATTCGAGCCACGCGGTGCCCGGCGTCGCCGTCATGATGCAGGCGAGCAGAGCAAGCGCGTTTTCGTCTTCGAGATCGAGGTCGACCGTCAGGAAGCCCGAGTTCGGCGCCCGCCGTCCGGCGCGCAGGATCACTAGCATGACGGCAATGTTGGAGCGGATGACGTCGACGACGACGCTGGCGCCGAAGCGCAGCGTGCGCAGGATCCGGCGCGGATGCGAGTGGGCGGGATTGAGCTTCAGCGTCACCCAGCCGAGCGCGACGCTCAATATCGTGCCCATGACGATCGTGCCGGGGGCGACCGACTGGTTGAGAAGCAGCCAGATGATGAGCAGGCCGACAGACAGCAGCGGGTAGGGGAACCAGGTGCGCATCGGTTACTGCCCTCCCGCACGTGGCGCCCTGAGGACGCGCTGGGTGTAGCCCGACGGGTCGAGCAGGGAATCGGCCGTTGCCTGCATGTAGTGCATCGTCGGCCCGGCCTGCAGGCTCAGGAAGATGCAGGCGCCGAGCAGCACGACGACGGGGGCAATCTCGATGACGAAGACGCGCGGCACGGTGTTTTCGATCGAGGCCCAGAAGGTGCGGATGCCGACGCGGTTCATGGCGATCATGGCGGAGAGGCCGGACAGGATCAGCAATGTGACGTAAGTCCAGTCGGCGGCAGAAATCGCCGGCGCGGCCTCGGGGCCGGAAAGGCCGAAGAGGCCGCTCAGGATCGCGAATTTGGCGACGAAACCCGAGAGCGGCGGCAGGCCGGCGAGCAGCAGCGCGCAGAGGCAGAAGCAGAGGCCGAGCACGGCCATGGTGCCGGGAATGGCGGCACCCGCTTCATCGACTTCCTCGTCCTCGTCGGCATCGCCATAGGCTTCCATCGTCACCGCCAGAACGTCGGCGCCGGCATCGCGGCCGCGCTCCACCAGTTCGATCAACAGGAAGAAGGCCGAGATCGTCAGCGTCGAACTGACGAGGTAGAACAGTGCACCGGCAATCATGCTGGAATGCCCGAGGCCGATCGCCGCCATCAGCGTGCCCGAAGAGACGAGCACCGAATAGGCGGCAAGCCGGGCCATCGCCTGCGAGGCGAGTACGCCGATGGCGCCGAAGGCGATGGTCAGCATGCCGCCGACCACCAGCAGAGTCTGGCCGAAGCCGGCGGACACCCCGGCATTGGCGCCAAAGACGAGCAGCGACAGCCGCAGGATGACGTAGATGCCGACTTTGGTCAGCACCGCAAAGACGGCCGCAACCGGTGGCGTTGCCGCCGAATAGGCGGTGGGCAACCAGAAGCTCAACGGCCACATGCCGGCCTTGACCAGAAAGGCGACGCCGAGCACGCCGGCGCCAACTTCGACCATCTGGCGGTTCTCTGGCGAGATGGTCGCAAGCTTGACCGCGAGGTCGGCCATGTTGAGCGTGCCGGTCGCGCCATAGATCAGGCTGACACCGATCAGGAACAGCGACGAGGCGGCAAGGTTGATCGCGACATAATGCAGGCCGGCCTTGACGCGCAGCGGGCCCGAGCCGTGCAGCAGCAGGCCGTAGGAGGCCGCGAGCATGATTTCGAAGAAGACGAAGAGATTGAACAGATCCCCCGTCAGGAAGGCACCGTTGAGCCCGGCGATCAGCAGCTGGAACAGCGAGTGGAAGTGATGGCCGGCGGTGTGCCAGCGGGCGATCGAATAGACCTGGGCGGCGAGCGCCAGGCCGCTCGTCAGGCAGAGCATCAGCGCGGAGAGCCGGTCGAGCACCAGTACGATGCCGAACGGCGCCGGCCAGTTGCCGAGCTGGTAGACGCTTGTGCCCGCAAGAAAGCCTTCCGTCGAGGCGCTAGCGCGCATCAGCACCATCGAGAGCACGAAGAGGGCGAGCGTCGAGACGAAGCCCATCACGCCCTTGGCCATGCGGTTGCGCTCGTCGATCGGGATCATCGCCGCGCCGACCATCAGCGGCAAGAGGATCGGCAGGATCATCAGGTGGTGCAGCCAATCAGTCACTGCGCTGCTCCCTTCCATCGACATGGTCGGTGCCGGTGAAGCCGCGCGAGGCGAGCAGTACGACGAGGAAGAGCGCCGTCATGGCAAAGCCGATGACGATCGCGGTCAGCACCAGCGCCTGCGGCACAGGATCGGTGTAGCGCGAGAGATCGCCGACGCCGCCGGGCTCGAGAATGGGGGGCGCATTCACGCGCAGCCGACCCATGCTGAAGATGAAGAGATTGACGGCATAGGAGAGCAGCGACAGGCCGATGATCACCTGGTAGGTGCGTGGGCGGAGCAGGAGATAGACGCCCGAGGCGGTGAGGACGCCGATGGCGGCAGACAGGATGATCTCCATTACTTCGCCTCCTTTCCGGCGCGAAGGACGGCACGGGCATGGGCACGCGGAGCGCGGATCGACTGGTGCGCAAGCGCGATCAGGATGAGCACGGTTGCCCCGACCACCAGCGAGAAGACGCCGAGGTCGAAGAGGATTGCGCTTGCCAGCGGGAATTTGCCGACGATCGGCAGGGTGACATATTGCGCGTGCGAGGTCAGGAACGGATAGCCGAACAGCCACGAACCGATGCCGGTTGCCGCCGCGACGATGATGCCGATACTCATCCAGCGCAGCGGGTGGATGCGCAGCCGCTCCTCGACCCAGCGGGTGCCGCCCGACATGTATTGCAGGATGAAGCCGATCGACATGGCGATGCCGGCCGCAAAGCCGCCGCCCGGCAGGTCGTGGCCGCGCAGGAAGAGATAGGCGGCCAGCATGCCGCTGACCGGGAACATCCAGCGCATGATGACAGATGGAACGAACAGATATTCGGCGACGCTGTCGCCCTTTGCGCGATCGGGATGATCGTCGTCGAAGGCATTTTGGACCTGCTGCTGTACCGGCGCCTCAAGGCTGTCTGCCTGAGGACGGAAGCGCAGCAACAGTGCAAAGACGGTCAGGGCCACGATCGCCAGCACGGCGATTTCGCCGAGCGTGTCGAAGCCGCGGAAGTCGACGAGGATGACGTTGACGACATTGGTGCCGCCGCCTTCCTTGTGGGCACGCTCGAGGAAATAGCTGGCGATGGTTTCGGGCATTGGGCGGGTCATCACGGTGTAGGCGATCAGCGCCACGCCGCCGCCTGCGACAATGGCCAGCAGAAAGTCGCGCAGGCGCCGCAGACGGACGCGCAGCGACAGCAATTCTGATTCCTGCGTGTCCTCGATGCGCTTGGGCAGCCAGCGCAGGCCGAGCAGGATCAGCACAGTCGTGACGATCTCGACGAGGAGCTGGGTAACCGCAAGATCGGGGGCCGACAGCCAGACGAAGGTGATGCAGGTGACGAGACCGGCGCCGCCGAGAAGCACGAGTGCCGCCAGCCGGTGGAACTTTGCCTGGTAGGCGGCCCCAACCGCGCAGGCGATGCCGATCGCCCAGAGCAGGGCGAAGGCCGGATCGATGCCGCGCACCAGAAGCGGCGGCAGTTCGAAATGATTGAGCAGCAGCGGCAGGGCGCCGGCGACGATCGCGACGAAGACCAGGAACCGCATCTGCGGCTGCAGTCGGCGCGTGCCGAGCCTCTGTTCGAGCCAGCGCGCCCACTTCCACGACAGGGTCACCAGTACCCGCTCGAAGATGCGCTGGCCGTGCAGCAGGCGGAAGACCGGCGGCCCTTCGGTGCTGGTCGCCAGATAGTTCCCCATCAGGAAATAGAGGCCGATGCCACCGAGAAGCGCCACGAAGCTCATTATCAGCGGCAGGTTCCAGCCGTGCCAGACCGAAAGGTTGTACTGCGGGGTGCTGGCACCGAGGATAGACACGACGGCTGTGTGCAGGAACGGGCCGATGGTGATGGCCGGGATAATGCCGACGACGAGGCAGGCCAGCACCAGGAACTCGATCGGCGCCCGCATCCAGCGCGGCGGCTCATGCGGGATCTTGGGCAGATCGCTCGGCGTCGGGCCGAAGAAGACGCTGTGGATGAAGCGCAGCGAATAGGTCACCGCGAACATGCCGGCGAGCGTGGCGACATAGGGCGTCATCGTATCGAGCAAATTGGCCTGGTGCGTCTCGATCGCTTCGGCGAAGAACATTTCCTTGGAGATGAAACCGTTCAACAGCGGCACGCCGGCCATCGCGGCGCTGGCGACCATGGCGAGCATTGCGGTTCCCGGCATGTAGCGTATGAGCCCGCCGAGCTTGCGCATGTCGCGCGTTCCGGTCTCATGGTCGATGATGCCGGCCGCCATGAACAGTGATGCCTTGAAGGTCGCGTGATTGACGATGTGGAAGACGGCGGCGACCGCCGCGAGCGGACTTCCGAGGCTGAGCAGCACCGTGATCAGGCCCAGGTGGCTGATGGTCGAATAGGCCAGAAGCCCCTTCAGATCCTGCTGGAAGATGGCGAAGTAAGCGCCGAGCAGTAGTGTCGTCAGGCCGGCGAGCCCGACGATCCAGAACCAGGCCTCGGTGCCGGCCATCACAGGCCAGAACCGGACGAGCAGGAACACGCCTGCCTTCACCATCGTCGCCGAATGCAGATAGGCGGAGACGGGGGTTGGTGCTGCCATCGCGTGCGGCAGCCAGAAATGGAACGGGAACTGCGCGCTCTTGGTCAAGGCCCCGAGCAGGATCAGGACCAGCATCGTGACATAGAGTGGGTGGTTGCGGATCGTATCGCCGGAGGCAAGCACGACGTCGAGGTCGTAGCTGCCGACGACGCGGCCCATGATCAAAAGCCCGACAAGCATGCAGAGCCCGCCCATGCCGGTCATCGTCAGCGCCATGCGCGCACCGTCGCGGGCGTGGGCATTGTGGTGCCAATAGCCGATCAGCAGGAAGGAGACGATGCTCGTCAGCTCCCAGAAGACCGCAAGCAGGATCAGATTGCCGGAGAGAACGACGCCCAGCATCGACCCCATGAAGGCGAGAAACAGGGCAAAGAAGCGCGGTACCGGATCCTCTGCCGCCATGTAGTAGCGGGCGTAGAGCACGACGAGCACGCCGATTGCGGTCACCAGCACCGTGAACAACCAGGCAAAGCCGTCCATTCTCAAGGTGAAGTTGAGGCCGAGCTCGGGCATCCAGGCAAGTTCATAGCGAAGAACGCCGCCGGAGGTGACGAAGGGGTAGAGGCAAACCGCAACGAGGAAGCAGAGCAGCGCGATCGCGCCTGCGAACCAGGCCGTTGCGCCGCGTTGATCGGACGGAAAGAAGATTGCAATGAGGCTCCCCGCAAACGGGGCTAGGATGAAGACAGAAAGCAATTTCCCCGCGTATTCGATCGTATCGTTCCCTTCTCTTGGGCATATTGGAGATTGGGTGCCGAAGCCCCTCAAGGACCATCGCTGACGCAACGGTCGCAGACGACGCCGTCATGGTCCGCATAGCGGTAACAGCCGTATGTTTTTATGACGATTTTCCCGGGGGCTGCCAAGCCTCGATGGCGGGAAAAATGTGAGATCGCGTCATTTTTGGCCAGCTCGCGCGCGCGCCGAACTGTCGCAGCCGACCGAAGGTGGCGTCAGGCGGCCTGCCACCTACGCTCGAAAACAAAGGTCGCAAGATCGTTGGCGCTCATCGGCCGGGCAAAGGCATAGCCCTGAAGGCCGTGGCAGCCGAGCTCCTGCAGAATGCGGGCGTGCTCGAGCGTTTCGACGCCCTCGGCGATCACCTCGATGCCGAGCGAGGTGCCGATATCGATGATCGATTCGACGAGGCGCCTTTCGGCCGGCGAGTTCAGGATCGGCAAAATCAGCTGGCGATCGATTTTCAGGCGCCGCGGGGTCAGCTTCAGCAGGCTGAGGATGGAGGCATAGCCGGTGCCGAAATCGTCGATCTCGATATCGATGCCGAGTTCCTTGATCCGGCGAATGTTGGACAGCACCGTGACGTCGCTCTCGTCGAAGGAGATCGATTCCAGCAACTCGAAGGACAGGCGGCCGCGCGGGATCTGCAGCTGTTCGAGACGGCCGATCAGCCCCTCGTCGTGCAGGCGGGCATAGGAGAGGTTGACCGAGATCTTCGGGATGTGGATGCCATTGGCCTCCCAGCGATAGATCTGGAACAGCGCCTGCTCCAGGATCGCCTGGTCGATGGAGGCGACGACGTTGATGTCTTCGGCGGTCTTGAGAAAGGTGTGGGGACCCAGCAATCCCTTGGTCGGGTGGTCCCAACGTGCAAGCGCCTCGACGCCGATGACCTCAAGCGTGTTCGGGCAGAACTGCGGCTGGAAATGCGCGATGAATTCCTTGTGTTCCAGACCGCGAAGGATCTCGTCGGCGGTCTGCTTGGTCTTGAACACGGCAGTCTTCAGGTCGCCGGTGAAGGTCTCGTGCCGATTGCGGCCGCGGCGCTTGGCCTCGTAAAGGGCGATGTCGGCATTGACGAGGATCTGCGCCAGGTCGTCGGTCGGCTTGGTCTGCGCCGCGATGCCGATGCTGACGCCAATGCGGCATTCCTGGTCCTTGTAGCGAACCGGAACGCTCATTACCTCGATGATGCATGACGCCAGCCGGGCGTCGGGCTCGGCGCTGTCCTCCGGGCGGACGAGGACGAATTCGTCGCCGCCGATGCGAGCGACAAAGTCCTTCTCCTTGGCGTTGGTGCGCAGCAGTTCGGCTGCATGCCGCAGGATTTCGTCACCGGCCGCATGCCCCAGCGTGTCGTTGATCTGTTTGAAGCGATCGAGATCCATATGAAAGATGCTGAGCCTTGCCTCCGCTTCGAAGTGATGGCTTCTGTCTGCGAGTACCTGGTCGAGGAAGCGCCGGTTCGGCAGGCCGGTCAGCGGATCGTGCAGGGCATTGAACTCCATGCGGTAGCGCGCGGCCTCCAGTTCGGCGCTGTGCGCCTCGGCCTGGCGCTTGGCTTCCGACAGGGTTGCGCGGGTCTTGATGTCGGCGGTCACGTCCCAGTTGACGCCGACGATCTTCTTGCGCCCATCGGCGCCGTCATAGGTCGAGCCGATGGCGCGGATATGCCGGATGGTGTCATCCGGTAGCCGGATTCGAAACTCGGAATTGTAGGCGCTGCCCGCCGCAAGGGCTTCGGCGAACTCCTCTTCCGCGCGGTCAATGTCGTCGGGATGCAAGGTCGTCTTCCAGTCGTCATAGGCCTTGCGCACCGATCCGGTCTTTCCGTAGAGCTCCTTCATCCGCTCGTCCCAGAGCAGCTTGCCGCTGGCGATGTCGAGTTCCCAGATGCCGATCTGCGAGCTGTCGAGCGCGATCTTCAGGCGGTGCGACAGTTCCTGCAATTGCGCCTTGCTGTGCCTGAGGGCGCGAATATTGTTCTGCCGCTCGCTCATCAGCCGGCCCGTCAGCAGCATCGGCAGGATGATCATCAGGCCGCCGGCAACGATCAGCGCGCGGATGAACCAGGCATTGCGGGGCGTGTGCGGCCAGCCGCCTTTGGGAACGGCGGCGATGTGCCAGGAGCCGCCGGGAAGCAGGACGGTCATATCAACCGGCGCCTGACCAAAAACCTTGGGGTCGCCGAAGAAGGCCGTTCCACTGCTGCCCGTCCCGTCGCGGCCGGTCATCGCGATATCAATGCCCAGCTTGGAAGAGAGGAGACCGCTGTCATTGTAGAGACGATCGACATCGATGACGGCAGAGACGATGCCCCAGAAGCGATTGCTGCCTCCGCCGGCATCGATCGATACCGGGAAGCGGCCAATCAGTCCGCGCCCGCCCTGCACGAGATCCACCGGGCCGGCGAGAACCATCTTGCCGGTGTCCCTTACCTTCATGACGGCGGCGCGCTGGGCATCGTTCTTGCGGTAATCGAGCCCGATCGCCCTTTCATTGCCCTGCAAGGGATAGGCCATGCGCACGATGAGGTTCGGCGCCGCGGCGATGCTGCGCAGCTGCGAGCGCTCTGTAAAGATGCTGCGCGAAAGAGCTGCAAAACGCTCCTGGTCCATACCCGGTTCGGTCACGATGGTGCCGATCAGGCCCCGTACGAGCTGGATATTGCCGTTGATGCTGGCCTCGAGTTTGGAGCGGATCGGGTTGAGCTCGTCGGCGACTTGAGATCGCATGCGGGCTTCGGAGACCACCTGGTTCTGATTGTCCGCAAGAATGCCGGCCGCGAGAACAACGAAAGAGGCGATGATCGCGGGAAGGTAGTTCGGCGTCAGAACTCTGGAAAGTTTCTTCTTCCCGAGGTGGAAGATATGTCTGGCAAGCACAAGATCACCCCGGCGGTGTGCGAATGATACGAAACGACCGGGATGATCCCAAATTGGTATTAACAATTGTGTTTTAGTTCCGGCTTTTATGCTTGCCGGGAGGTCATTTTGCCGTCTTCCGCTCGGGCAGTTTCTTGCGCTTGGTTTCCGCAAGTTCTTCAAGCTCGCTTTCGGTCATGGATTTTTCCATTTCGCGTGACGCGCCCTTGAGTTCGGATTTCTTCATGTCTCCGCGTTTGGCGGCAAGGGCTGCACCGGCCGCCTTTTGCTGTGCCTTGGATTTTGCAGGCATGTCGCATCTCCTTGCGTGCGTTCGAATAGCTCAAACGCCGATCGATCGCGCCGGTTCCGCGCTTTACAGCGCCGTGCGTCAAATAAGACGCGCGAAGGACGCTGTAACGCTTTAAATTTGCTGCATAATTTTATCCTTAAACCGGATCCGATTTAAGGAATTATGCAGTCGATCACGATCTGCCATCGATCATCGCCTGCAAGGTCTCCAGCCGGTCGGCCTCATGCGGGAGCTTGTCCTGACGCAGCCGTGCAATACGGGGAAAGCGCATGGCAACGCCCGACTTGTGCCGGGTCGACCGGTTCAGCCCCTCGAAGGCGACCTCGACGACGAAGCCGAAATCGGGTTCGGCCCGCACGGCCCGGACCGGGCCGAAGCGCTCGATGGTATTATCCCGGACGAAGCGGTCGAGAATTTCCAGTTCGGCATCGGTAAAGCCGAAATAGGCCTTGCCCACCGGCACCAGCGTTTCCGTGCCGTCGATCTTAGTCCAGACGCCGAAGGTGAAATCGGAATAGTAGCTGGAGCGCTTGCCGTGGCCGCGCTGCGCATACATCAGCACCGCATCGACGTTAAAGGGCGCGCGCTTCCATTTGAACCAGGGACCCTTGGCGCGGCCGGCGGTATAGGGCGAATCCAGCCGCTTCAGCATGATGCCTTCGATGACGGGATCGGGCGGATCGGATCGGAGCTGGTCGAGTTCCTCCCAGGAGGAAAACGGCACGAGCGGGGACAGGTCGAAATGCTGCGGCGAGGCCCGTTCGACAAGGTCGCTCAATATCGCCCGTCGTGCCAGGAAACCCTCCGCCCGAACGTCGGTTTCGCCCGCAAAGAGCACGTCGTAGGCGCGGATGAAGGCGGGGTATTCGTCCAGCATCTTGCGGCTGACGGACTTGCGGTTCAGCCGTTGCTGCAGGTCAGAAAAGGTCCGGGTGGCACGGTTGGTGCGGGCGGTGCCTCCGACCAGCAGTTCGCCGTCGATGATGCCGGAAAAGTCGGCCGCCTCCAGCACATCAGGGAAGGCACCGGAGATTTCGTCGCCGCTGCGCGAGTAGAGCCGTGTGGTCCCACCGATATTGGCGAGCTGCACGCGGATGCCGTCCCACTTCCATTCGGCGGCAAAATCCTTCGGGTCGAGCCCGTCGAGGTCGCCTTCGCCGACAGGAGTGGCAAGCATCACCGAATGGAAGACGGCGGGCGTCGAAAGCACCGGCCTTTCCGCCTCTCCCGCCAGCCATTGGAAGAGCGGCAGATAGGGCGGAGCGAGCCCGTGCCAGAGAGTTTCGATTTCGCTGACGTCCTTTCCACCCATCTCGGCCAGAGCCTGCTTTGCGAGCTTGGCGGAGACGCCGATGCGCAGGCCGCCGGTCACGAGTTTCAGGAAGGCGAAGCGCGCCGATGTGTCGAGCCGGTCGAGCATGTCGCGAACGACACTGCGCACATTGGCGCGGCCGGTCGCCTGCAGCTTTTCGATCGCGTCGCCGAGCGGAATGTCGTCGGGCACCACGCCTGCAGGCGGCTCCCAGACCAGCGACACGGTCTCGGCAAGGTCACCGACATAATCGTAGGAATAGCGGAACAGCACCTCGTCCATGCGTTCGAGCAGAAGGTCACGGATCATCGTCGGCTTGACGGTTGCAAGCGAGAGCGTGCCGGCGATCGCGGCGAGCGCATAGCCGCGGCTCGGATCAGATGTAGTGCGGAAATAATCCGCCAGCAGCCGGATCTTGGCGTTGCGCTGCGGGGTGAGCACGAGGCGGTCGAGCAGTTCGGCGAAGGCCTTCATCGCTCACTCTCCCTCGTCGTCATAGCCGACGAGATGCAGCGGTCGCGCGGCGATGCCTTCGAGCTCGCACCAGCGCACCAGCGCCTCCTCGCGGCCATGGGTAACCCAGACTTCCGCCGGGCCGATCTCACGGATCGTTTGCGTCAGTTCTGGCCAGTCGCAGTGGTCGGAGATCACCAGCGGCAGCTCGACGCCGCGCTGCTTGGCCCGTTGCCGGATCATCATCCAGCCTGAAGCGAAGATCGCCAGGGGATCGACGAAGCGCCGCGCCCAGCGGTCGGCGAAGGCTGCGGGCGGGCCGATGACGACGGTGCCGGAAAAATCCTGCTTCTCGTCGGCGGCAAGCGTCGCCGGGCGGATTTCACCGAGATCTATGCCTTCGCCACGATAATAATCACAGAGCTTCTGCAAGGCGCCGTGGATGTAGATCGGCTGGTCGTAGCCCTGCTCGCGCAGAAGGGCGATCACCCTCTGCGCCTTGCCGAGCGCATAGGCGCCGACCACATGGGTGCGCTCGGGAAACTGCTTCAGCGACGTCAGCAGCTTCTGCATCTCGGTGCGGTCGTCCGGGTGGTGGAAGACCGGCAGGCCGAAGGTGGCCTCGGTGATGAAGACGTCGCATGGAACCGGTTCGAACGACAGGCAGGTCGGGTCGCGGCGTCGTTTGTAATCGCCCGAGACGACGATGCGCGTGCCCTTCGCCATCACCGAAATCTGCGCCGAGCCGAGCACATGGCCTGCGGGGTGAAAACGCACCTCGACGCCGTTGACGACCATCGTCTCGCCCAGGGCAACGGCCTGGCTCGTGCCGCAGAAACCGTCGCCATAGCGGATGCGCATGATATCGAGCGTTTCGCGGGTGGCGAGCACCTGACCGTGGCCGGCGCGAGCGTGGTCGGAATGGCCATGGGTGATCAGGGCGCGATCGACCGGCTGCACCGGGTCGATGTAGAAATCCCCGATCTCACAATAGAGACCTTTCGGGGCTGGATAGAGCAGGGCGTCCGGTTTCATGGCCATAAAGATAGCCGGCGAACGCATGTCCGCCAGCTATCGCAGCAAAGTTTTTCGAACGGTTGGACAAGCCGGTCCGTTCGGGGTGACATCAGTCGTGCAGCGCCAGCGTGTCGCCGATCAACTTCAGGGTTTTCGCTGCATCGATGTCGATGCAAGCTTTCTGGCTCGGCAGGTTGTCCCACGGGCTCGGCGGGAACAGCCGGCTGTCGGGCTTCTGGATCGTCTGGCCATCGGCAAGGCCGCCGCAGACGACGCGGATGACGCCGCTGCGCACCTTGAACAGGTCCGGCGCCACGACATAGGCACAGGCGCAGCTGTCATGCACCACCATACCGTCAGGCACATGCTGCTCGTAGAAGGTGATGTAGAACTGCGAGATGTCGGAGAGCAGCTGTGCCGGCGCTCCGCCGCGTGCGGCGATGTCGGCGAGCATGGCCTTGGTCATCACCGTCTTGGTGGTGACATCGAGACCGACGACCGTAACCGGCCACGGCGCCGTCATGACGACGTCGGCTGCCTCGGGGTCGCCATGGATATTGGCTTCGGCGGCCGGCGTGATGTTGCCGTTGACGTCGAAGGCGCCGCCCATGATCACCACTTCGCGCACCAGCGGCGCAAAATCCGGATCTTCGCGCAGTGCCAGCGCCAGGTTGGTCATGCGACCGACGGCAATCAGCGTCACTTCGCCGGGATTGGCGCGGACGGTGTCGATGATGAAGCGGTGCGCCGGGCGGGGATCGACGGGCAGGTCGATGGTCTCGGGCACGTCGATGTTGCCGAGGCCGTCATCGCCATGAATAAAGGTCGGCCAGCCGACATGCGGCCGATCCGGATTGAAGGTCTTGTCGAGACCTTTTGCGACCGGTGCCTTAATGCCCCACTCGCGCTTCAGGAACAGCGCATTGCGCGTCGTCGTTTCGACCGAGGCGTTGCCGAAGACCGTCGTAATGCCGATGAGGTCGATATCCGGGTGGCGGTGGAGGAAGAGGAGGGCCATCGCATCGTCGATGCCCGGATCCGTATCAAAGATAACCTTGTGCATGTGTTCTTCTTTTCTTTTTCTTGCGTTTGACGGGTCGCAATGGAGGCAAGATGCCTGCGAAAGTCAATCACCCTTCGATCCCTATCGAACACGCCCGATGTCGAAGCTGAAGATGTCTTTTGGGCGAGCTCCTCTGTTCTTCCCGTTCGTCTATGGCGCGCGGCGCTTAAACTTTCTGAAAGGTGCAGCGCCTATCCTTGCAAGGCGCCTTCGGGCTTTTGTTACAGTTCCTGAAATGACAGCGGAGCCATTCTCGTGAAGGCTATTCTCGGCAACCTGCGCCCATCGAAGAGGCTGGTCGTCATCCTCGCCGCGGCGTTCGGCGTGTCGGCTGCCTCAGGTGCTGCCGCCGTCTATGTCGGCCGCGACGCATTGATGGAGCGGATTTCCAAGCCCGCCACCTCCGGCCTCGAATGCACCCTGGTCAGAACCATCAAGCTCGGCCATCACGGTCAGCGCTGGGTCCGCATGCACATCAAGACGGATCGTGCCGACGGCGAAGCGCGCATGCGCACGGCGCTTCGCGTGGTCGGTGCTCTCTCCAAGACGGAAAATGCCGAGCTTTACCAGGTGGTCGTTCTCGATGCGGCCGGACCGGAAGAGCGCGCCCAGGTTCGGGGTGCGGCGATCGGCGCGCAAGTTCTCTTTGCACCGGGCCCGCAGAGCGTGCCCGGTATGGATGAACCGTTCCGCGCGTCCTACAATGACGGCACGGCAAACTCGGCCGGCTTCTTTCATGGCAACACCATCGATCTTTCCGTGGGTGACATCCGCGGCATGATGGCCGGCATGGACGATCGGTCGCCCTGCATCGATCCGAATGCTGTCGCCGTCGAGGGCGAGGCGGCACCGGACGCCACGGCGCAAGAGCACAAGGTCGAGAGCGCCGAAGCGCCTGCAGGCCACTGAAGCGCCGTTCTCGCGCAGCGCGCTGTCACTCCATCATTGAAAATGAAAAAAGCCCGCCGCAATCGCGCCGGGCTTTGTCTTGTGCCGTTATGACTTTGATCAGTCGGCCTTATTGCGGCGCGCCGGGAACAGGATGATGTCGCGGATCGACGGCGCGTTGGTCAAAAGCATGATCAGGCGGTCGACGCCGATGCCGAGGCCGCCTGCCGGCGGCATGCCCTGGTCGATGGCATCAAGGAACTCGTCATCGAGCTGCTTTGCCTTTTCGCCGCGGGCATGGGCCTGCTCCAGCTGCTCGACCATGCGGGCGCGCTGCTCTTCCGGATCGTTGAGCTCCGAGAAGGCGTTGCCGAGTTCCCAGGTGTTGCAATAGGTCTCGAAACGCTCGACGAGGCGCGGCTCGCCCGGCACTTCCTTGGCGAAAGGCGAGATGTCCTTCGGGAAATGCGTGACGTGGGCCGGCTGGATCAGCGTCGGCTCGACCTTTTCTTCGAAGATGAAGGCGAGGCACTCGCCCCAGGTCCAGTCCTTCTCGACTTCGAACCCGGCAGCCTTGGCGGCCGCACGGGCTTCCTCGTCGGTCTTCATCGCCAGGAAGTCGATACCGGTCGCTTCCTTGACGGCATCCGGCATCGGCACGCGGCGGAACGGACCCTTGAAGGAGATTTCCTTGTCGCCGAACATGAATTCGGTCGAGCCGTGGATCGACAGAGCGAGCTTGGTAAACAGCCGCTCGACGAGGTCCATGATGTCCTCGTAGTCGGCATAGGCCCAGTAGCATTCCATCATGGTGAATTCGGGATTGTGCCGGGTCGAGACGCCTTCGTTGCGGAAGTTGCGGTTGATCTCGAACACCTTGTCGGTCAGGCCAGATACCAGCGTGCGCTTCAGATACAGTTCCGGCGCAATGCGCAGGAACATGTCGAGCTTCAGCGTGTTGTGGTGAGTCTTGAACGGCTCGGCCGTCGCACCGCCATAGACCGAATGCAGCATCGGCGTTTCGACTTCCATGAAGCCGTCGTCTTCCATGAAGCGGCGGATGCCGGAAACGATCTTGCTGCGCTGCTGGAAGCGCAGCTTCGATTCCTCGTTGGTCATGATGTCGAGGTGGCGCTTGCGGTAGCGCAGCTCGATATCCGACAAGCCATGCCATTTTTCGGGCATCGGCAGCAGCGACTTCGTCAGCATGGTGATCGTCTGCGCGTTGATCGTCAGTTCGCCGCGCTTGGTGCGGCGCACGACGCCGGTGACACCGATGATGTCGCCGATGTCGATCATCGGCAGCAGTGCGCGTGCGTCTTCAGGCGTGGTGTCCTTGTGGCTGAAGATCTGGATCTTGCCGGAGGCATCATGGATATCCATGAACATGCCGGAGTTGCGCGACGAGTAGACGCGGCCGGCGACGGTGACGACGTCCTGCGTCTCGGTGTCCAGCTCCAGGTTCTCGTACTTCGCCGCAAGTTCGGCATTGGCCATCGTGCGGTGGAAATGCGCCGGATAGACGTCGCCGATCTGTTCGCGGAGCAGCTTCAGCTTCTGCGCGCGCACTTCCGTCACATCGGAGGAGAGGGCTGTTGTTTCGGTCTTGTCGTTCATCGTCCTGTCCTTACTTTCCGCTGCCGGCCATCGAGGCGGCGACCTGGCCTGCAATCTTCAACCGCTGGCGCACGACCGAGCGGCCGAGCAGTTCCATGCTGTCGAAGAGCGGCAGCGACCGCGACGAACCGGAAACCGCCACGAACAGCGGTGCCAGCACGACCTTGAGCTTCTTGCCCATGCGGTCGGCGATCGCGCGTAGTTCCGCTTCGATCGTTTCCTTGTTCCATTCGAGGATCTTTTCCAGATCCGGCTGTACCGTGTTGAAGATCTCGACCAGTTCTTCCGGGCTCGACTTGATCTTGGCGAAGGCCGCCGGCTCGAGGCCGAGGTCGGACTTCAACAGGAAGTCGGCAAGGGCCGGCAGTTCGCCGAGCTTGGAGATGCGCGACTGCGACAGCTTCAGGCCCTGCTTCAGGCGATCGTTCTCGGACGCCCAGGCAAGCACCCGGCCGAGGAATTCGTCGTCGCTCAGCTTCTCGCGGATCCAGCGGCCGTTCAGCCAGTCGAGCTTCTGGATGTCGAAGATCGCGCCCGACTTCGACAGGTTGTCGGGGTCGAACTTTTCGGCAAGCTCGGCCATCGTCATCAGTTCCTCGCCTTCGGCGATCTGGATGAAGAACAGGCCGAGGAAATTCATCAGCGCTTCCGGCAGGTAGCCGAGCGCCGAGTAGTAGGAGATCGACGTCGGGTTCTTGCGCTTCGACAGCTTCGATTTGTCGGCATTGCGCATCAGCGACAGGTGCATGAACACCGGCGGCGTCAGGCCGAGATACTGATAGATCAGGATGTGCTTCGGCACGGAGGCCAGCCACTCCTCGCCGCGCGCGACGTGGGTGATCTTCATCAGGTAGTCGTCGACGACGTTCGCCATGTGGTAGGTCGGCATGCCGTCGGCCTTGAGCAGCACCTGCATGTCGACCGAATCCCACGGGATCTCGACGTCGCCATAGACGCCGTCGGTGAACTTGCAGGAGCCCTCGGTCGGGATCTTCATGCGCACGACATGCGGCTCGCCGGCATCGACGCGGCGGGTCACTTCTTCGGCTGTCAGGCTCAGGCAGTGGCCGTCATATTTCGGCTGCTTGCCGGCGGCGCGCTGGCCCTCGCGCATCTGTTCGAGCCGTTCCGGTGTGCAGAAACAGCGGAAGCCGTGGCCGTTGTTCTCGATCTGGCGAACGTAGTCGAGATAGATGTCCTTGCGGTCGCTCTGGCGGTAGGGGCCATAGGGGCCGCCGACGTCAGGGCCTTCCGACCATTCGAGCCCGCACCATTTCAGCGCATCCAGAACCTTCTGCTCAAACTCCGGCGTCGAGCGTGTGGCGTCGGTATCCTCGATACGAAGGATGAAGGTGCCGCCGTGCTTCTTTGCGAAGAGATAGTTGAACAGTGCGATATAGGCGGTGCCGACATGCGGCTCGCCGGTGGGGGAGGGTGCGATGCGTACCCGAACTGCTGAATCTGCCATGGTCTTTGCCCGTTTGACGTGCTTCTCGCCCCTTGCCGGAAGACAAGTCCGGCCGCCGGGCGCGCATTTTATGGGAAGGAAAGGCCCGTAGGGGTGCCGCACCAGCGGTATCGGCGGGCTATTCCAGTCGGCTCGCGTGAGACCATAGAACATGGAGCATGTCAACGGAAAGTGGATCACGCCGGTTTTTGTTGACACTGCCGATGGCTGGTTATATTGAACCGTGAGGTTATTTAACTGAAAGGTTTTTTAGGAAATGCCGGAAGATCGCCTGTCGACCACGCTCTCAGCCCTTGCCGACCCCACGCGCCGGGCGATTCTCGCCCGGCTCTCTCTCGGCGAGGCTTCTGTCGGCGAACTGGCGGAGCCGTTCGAGATGAGCCTGCCGGCGGTTTCAAAACATCTGAAAGTTCTCGAGCGCGCCGGGCTGATCAGCCGCGGCCGCGAGGCGCAATGGCGCCCCTGCCGGCTCGAAGCGGCACCCTTGCGCGACGTCAACAGCTGGCTCGACAGCTACCGCCGCTTCTGGGAAGAGAAGTTTGATCGTCTCGACGCCTATCTGCAGGAGTTGCAGAAGGTGGATCCGGACGCCGGGAAAAACTGATCTCAGCGATCTTGCTGGCGCAGCTTGGCTGCGCTACACATCCCGTGTCGAAAAAGGCAGGACCGGATATGGTAAGCCCGGTCCCTTCGTCACCGTACGAGCGGTTGCGAAGCTCTGCTCGAACCTGATCGTTCGAACCCGCGGCGTGGTTCCGATGCATCCGCATCGGTCCGCGGCGGGGTGTATCCAGATCAGACGCAGTCCGCCGCGTTTCTCAAAACACGGAGACTGCATATGCGACTGAACCATCTCGACCTTCACAGCCCCGTCGTTACCGAAACGGCGACATTCTTCATCGAACATCTTGGCTTCACGCTTGTCGAAACGCGCGGCAAGGATGCCTTTTATCGCCTGGCAGACGATGCCGGCATGGTGCTGGTGATCAGCCCGCCGATCGCCAAGCTTGGCGGTGGCGACCAGGTCAGCCTCGGTCTTCAGACCTACCATATCGGCTTCCTGCTGCCCGAGCGATTGGCAGTCGAGGATGCCTATCGGCGCATCCTGCCGAGCGGCATCCGCATCACCGAACCGGAAGAGCGGCATGGCGCCTATGTCTTCTATATGGTCATACCCGGCAACATCCTCGTGGAGATTGGGCAACGTCCCGACGCCTGAAGCAACCGGAACGATTTACCGGATGAGGCGTTATCCGTTCGAGAGGCGCGGGCTGTGCCAATCGGACATGACGAAGGCGGAGAACACGGGAATTTTTCCGATTTCTTCCCGTGGCCAACGAAACGGCAGTCGAGCGCCACTGCATGTTTCCTTAAATGCTATTCGATATAAGGATCAAAACATGCAGCAATACAAAGCGCGACAGCGACCTTTGCGCGTCTCGTAAGACGCGCGGCGCTGTAGCGTTCTCACAAACGCCCGCAGCAAGATGGCCTGCATCCCCTGTGATGCAGGTCTTTTTTCGGCGCAACGAAAAGGCGGGGCTGGTGGCCCCGCCTTTCCAGTTTTGTTCGTGGCAACGCCTCAGTGCAGCTTGCCGGCGGCCTTCTTTCGCAGCCGCGCATTGCGCGCCACCATGTTGAGAACCTCCACCAGCGCCGAGAAGGCCATGGCGGCGTAGATGTAGCCCTTCGGCACGTGCAGGCCCATGCCTTCGGCGATCAGCGTCGTGCCGATCATCAAGAGGAAGGCGAGCGCCAGCATGACGATCGTCGGGTTCTTCTCGATGAAGTTGGCAAGCGGCGTCGCGGCAACGAGCATCACGGTGACGGCGGCTAGGACGGCGACGACCATGATCGGCAGATGCGGCGTCATGCCGACGGCGGTAATGATGCTGTCGACCGAGAAGACGAGGTCGAGCAGCAGGATCTGGCCGATCGCCGCGCCGAAGCTGTTGATCGCCGAAGAAGCGATGAAGTCTTCGCCGTGGTCGCTCGGATCGACGCTATGGTGGATTTCCTTGGTCGCCTTCCAGACGAGGAAAAGACCGCCGGCGATCAGGATCATGTCCTTCCACGAGAAGCCGTGTCCGAAGACCTCGAACACCGGCGTGGTCAGCTTGACGATCCAGGCGACGGTGCCGAGCAGGGCGAGGCGCATGACGAGCGCCAGGGTAATGCCGATGCGGCGGGCCCTCTCGCGGTGTTCGGCCGGCAGCTTGTTGGTGAGGATGGAGATGAAGATCAGGTTGTCGATGCCGAGAACCACCTCCATGACAACCAGTGTTATGAGGGCGACCCAGGCGGCTGGGTCCTGGGCAAGCGACATTATCCCCTGCATCGGCGATCTTTCCTTTTTCGGTGGCGCGTCGTCGCGCAAGAATCGCGGCAGTATTTAAGCAACATTGCGAAAGTGACAAGCGCCGCCGGCCATTTGCGGCGGCGCTTTACCGTTTACGCTTGGATCGGAATCCACATTTCGACCACCCCCATGCCCGAATGCGGGTCGAAACGATCATCATAACGCTCGATGAGATCAGGCGTTTGGCCATGCTGAAGACCGGACTCCGGCAGCCAGGTGCCGAAGATATGGTGCGCCGTCGTGGCGATCGATGAGATATGGCCGCGGTGCAGGAACACGGCGTAACGCTGCTTCGGCAGCTTCATGGTGGTAAAGCCGGCGGGCAGGGCGCCGGCGTCGTCGACTTCTGCTGCCGCCATATAGCGAAATGTCCCGGCTTCGCCATCGCTCTGGCTGCAGACGCCGTAGGCGACGTTGCCCTTCTGTCCGGGGATGTTGCCGAAGTGGGTATTGAAGCGCTGCCACAGCGAGGGAATGCCTTCGGTGCGGCCATAGGCGTAGGTTTCGGCAAGGCCGGCCAAAAGCAAAGGCGGGCTGTCTTCGAAGCGCGGTGGGTCCAGTTTGAGGAGGCGGGTGTCGTCCATTCTGATAGGCTCCGTCAGTGCGATGTTGCTGAGGTGCCCTTGCTTGCGCACGGTCTCCGGCGTGACGCCGAACTGCTCGCGAAAGGCACGGGTGAAAGCCTCGTGCGAGCCGTAGCCCGCTTCGAGGGCCACCGCGAGAATGCTGGACGAGCCGTCGGCAAGGTTTCGTGCGGCGCCGCTCAGCCGCCGCGCACGGATATAGGCGCTGATGGAGCGACCGGTCACCAGTCCGAAGACGCGCGACAGGTGAAAGCGCGAAAGGCCGGCAGCCTCGGCGATCTCCTCCAGCGATATATCCCTGGCGAAATGGCTCTCGATGAACCAGATCGCCCTTCCGATAGCACTCATGTTCACTCCCGTGGCAGACAGCCCATGCTCATAGGGTCTTGCCGCAAGGCGTGCTTGATCGCAATTGCTGGATTGAAGGCTAGCCCGAACGAATGAGCCCCTTGGCTTGGCTCAGTCCGTCTTCTTCTTCGGTCCATAGGCGGCCATGAAGACGCGGACGGCCGCGGCAACCGTGCCCTCGATCTGCTCTCGCGGCGGCGCCGAGCACATTCCGCCGAACAGGCGGTGCTTGAACAGCCCGGCCTGGGCCATCTCGATGAACTGCCTGGCCGCTACTTCCGTGTTGTCGATGTCGAGCGTGCCTGTTGGAACCTGCCGGTCGAGATAGGTCTTGAGGACCGTATAGCCGTTTTCGGGCGCCTCGCTGAAGAAGCGTTCCGCCAGATGCGGCATCCGGTCGATCACGCCGATCACCATGCGCATGGAGCGGATCGTGGCCTCGGAGGTGATGCTGCTCGTCAGGGTGACGCCGAAATCGTAGAGCGCCTCCTCGACGTCTTCGTGGTCGTTGAGTGCATGCTTGGCGGTCTGGATCACCAGGGTCTTGCCCTGGATGATCAGCGCCTTGAACAGGTCTTCCTTGTTTTCGAAGTAGACGTAGAGCGTGCCCTTCGAGACGCCGGCCTCGCGGGTGATATCGTTCATGCTGGCGGCGTCGAAGCCCTGGCTCATGAAGACCCGCCGCGCGCCCTCGAGAATCTGTTGGCGCTTGGCAGGGTCTTCACCCGCCGCATGGCGTCCGCTGCCGGGACCAAGCTGGTCGTCCGCGCCGTTATCAGGCCGGAAGGTCTCGTTTTGCTCGGTCTTTGCTGGTTCCATGATTGCCGTCTGCACCCGTCCCGTTCGCATTAATTCTCGTCCATCGAACTACCCGGTTCGATTCCCTCTTGATATGCGACGTCAAAGCGACTAAGTCAAGCTTCGATCGAACCGAACGGTTCAGTTCAGTCACCCCTCATTAACCAGGCCGGTATCCATGTCCGCATCCAAAACGTCCAGCGCCGCTCGCGTTCGCCCTGTCGGCGAGGATTTTGAAGTTCCGCAGACCCATGAGGCCGAGCCCGAGGCCAAGGGGGCGACTGCCGAGGCGCCGGCAGCGGTGCAAGAGCCTGCTGTCGAGGCCGCTTCGAAAAAGAAGAAGCGCAGCCCGATCTTGCCGGTTCTCGGCCTTGTCGCGCTCGCTGGCGCCGGCTGGTATGGCTATGACTGGTGGACCAATGGCCGCTTCATGGTTTCGACTGATGACGCCTATATCGAAGGCGACATTGCCACGATCTCTCCGAAAGTGTCGGGCTATGTCGCCAAGGTCGACGTCGTCGCCAACCAGAAGGTGAAGGCCGGCGATCCCATGGTCACGCTCGATGACGGCGACTACCGTATCGCGGCCGAGCAGACCGAAGCCCAGATCGCCACCCAGAAGCTGGCGCTCAGCCGTTTCGACGCGCAGATCGCAGGGGCGATGGCGAGCCTTGCCCAGGCCGAAGCCCAGAAGAACGCTCTCGAAGCAACGGTGCGCGGCGCCGAACTCGCGCAGAAGCGCGCGAGCGACCTCCAGTCCAAGGACGTCGGCACCGTTGCTTCGCGCGACAATGCCGACGTGGCTCTGGATCAGGCTCGGGCGAACCTTGCCGGCGCCGATGCCAACATCGCGGCTGCGAACGCCAACATCACCGTGCTGCAGGCGCAGCGCTCAGAGGCGGAAAGCCAGATCCGCTCGCTCGAACTTGCCCGTGACAAGGCCAACCGCGACCTCGGCTTCACCGTCTTGAAGGCGCCCTATGACGGCGTCATCGGCAACGTCGCCGTCCAGGTCGGTGACCTCGTTTCCGCTGGCCAGCGACTGGCCGCGCTCGTGCCTGTCGACCAGCTCTATATCGACGCCAACTTCAAGGAGACGCAGATCGCCCATCTGGTCCCCGGCTCGAAGGTCAAGGTCCATATCGACGCCTATGACGAGCACGCGGTCGAAGGCACGGTTGCCTCGATCGCGCCGGCATCCGGCTCGGTGTTCTCGCTGCTGCCGGCGGAAAACGCCACCGGCAACTTCACCAAGGTGATCCAGCGTGTGCCGGTGCGCATCACGCTGCCGGCCGATGTGCTGGCGGAAGGCCATCTGCGGGCGGGCTTGAGCGTCGTCGTCGATGTCGACACGCGCACGGCGCCCGACGAGACCAAGGTCGCCGCCACGAAGTAATCGGGCCTGACGCGCCGGCGTGTTCTTTTGAACGCGCCGATGCGCCTTTACACGCAGGGAGTGGCTCAGATGGCCGCAACGGCAACAGCAGGCTCGGTGGCGGCAGCCGCACCGAAGGTCGAAGAACATATGGACCCGAGAAGGCTGATCGCCTTCTTCGCCATGGTCGTCGGCATGTTCATGGCGATCCTCGACATCCAGATCGTTTCGGCATCGCTTGCCGAAATCCAGGCCGGCCTGTCGGCCGGCTCCGACGAAATCGGCTGGGTGCAGACCTCCTACCTCATTGCCGAAGTCATCATGATCCCGCTTTCGGGCACGCTGGCGCGTATCGTCTCGACGCGGGTATTGTTTTCGGTATCGGCTGCGGGTTTCACCGCGGCAAGCGCGCTCGCCGCCACAGCCACCAATATCGACCAGATGATCGTCTACCGGGCGATCCAGGGCTTCATCGGTGGCGGCATGATTCCGTCAGTCTTTGCGGCTGCCTTCACCATTTTTCCGCCGTCGAAGCGCAACATCGTTTCGCCGATCATCGGTCTGATCGCCACGCTCGCGCCGACCATCGGCCCGACCGTCGGCGGCTACCTCAGCCACGCCTTCTCCTGGCACTGGCTGTTCCTGGTCAATGTCATTCCCGGCATCATCGTTGCGACGCTGACCTGGACCTTCATCGATTTCGACAAGCCGGAGCTTGGTCTGTTCAAGAAGTTCGACTGGTGGGGGCTCGCCTCGATGGCGATCTTCCTCGGCTCGCTCGAATATGTCCTGGAAGAAGGCAACGCCAACGACTGGTTCAACGACGAGCATATCGTCATGGGTGCCGTCGCCACCGTGATCGCCGCGGTGATTTTCTTCTACCGGGCCTTCAAGGTGGAATTCCCGGTGGTCGACCTCAGGGCGTTTTCAAACCGAAATTTCGCCTTCGGTTCGATGTTCTCCTTTGTCATGGGCATCGGGCTCTATGGTCTCACCTATCTCTACCCGCTCTATCTCGGGCGCATCCGCGGCTACGATTCACTGATGATCGGCGAGACGATGTTTGTCTCGGGTCTAGCCATGTTCTTCACGGCGCCGGTCGCCGGCTTCCTGTCGGGCAAACTCGATCCGCGCGTGCTGATGACCATCGGCTTTGCCAGCTTTGCCAGCGGCACCTGGATCATGGGACATCTGACGGCTGACTGGGACTTCTACGAGCTGTTCATTCCGCAGATCCTGCGCGGCGTCGGGCTGATGCTGTGCATGGTGCCGATCAACAACATCGCGCTCGGCACCATGCCGCCGGCACGCATGCGCGGCGCATCCGGCCTCTTCAACCTGACGCGCAACCTTGGCGGCGCTGTTGGCCTGGCGGTGATCAACACCATCCTGACCCAGCGCCAGGATCTGCACTATGCCCGGCTCTCCGAACACATCCAGTGGGGCAACCCCGAGGCGATGGAGCGGTTCAACAACATGGCCGCCACCTTCAACGCCCATGGTCTCGATGGTGCTTCGATCGCCATCAAGCAGCTTGCGGCGATGGCCCAGAAGCAGGCGATGATCCTGTCGTTCGGCGATATCTTCGTCATCCTGACCGTGCTGTTCCTGTCGCTGATCCTGGGTGTGATGATGATCAAGAAACCGCAGGGCGTCGGACCCAGCGGCGGCGGGCACTAGGCCCACGCGCGGTTTACGCCGTCTTCGTGTTGCGGCACAATCCGGCCGGAAAGCAACGTCCGGCCGAACCCTGATCGACGATCCGGCACCTGGCCGGGTTGGAAACGGGGCCGTTCATGCGGGCATACCAACACTTCGGCATCTCCAGGCGCTCCTTCCTTGCCGCCGCCGCCGGCATCGGCGCGACACTGTTGGCCACGCCCATGCGCGCAGCCGGACGTCCGCCCATCGATGCTACCTTCCTGTTTTCGAACGATATCCACGCCTGCCTCGTCTCGACCGAGGGCCTTGCGCCGAACTGTGCGGCCGAAGGCAAGACCGACGCGAATCTGCTTCGCCACGTGGCAGCGCTCAATGCCCTGCCGGCGATGCACTGGCCGGAAACCGTCGGCGGTCAGTCAAGCGGGCTCGGCAGCACCGGCCGGCGGATCGGCCGGCCGCTCGGTCTTGTGCTCGGTGGCGACGTGACCGATGACGGCGGCGGACAGGTGCGCCAGCCGCGTGAGGGACGGCAGCTGCAGCAGTTTTCGAGCCGCTATCAGGAAGGACCGGGTGCCGACCGCGTGCACTTCCCCGTCTATGTCGGGCTCGGCAACCATGACCTCGACCAGGACGGGCCGCCGCCGCATGTCGACTGGTATCGCCGCGAACTGCGCGACTATGTCGAGCTCAATCATCGGCAGTCGGTGTTCTACAAGCCTCCGGTGCCGGTGACGAACTACGACCCGCTGTCGGATTGCTATTCCTGGGATTGGGGCGGGCTGCATCTCGTTCAGCTCCAACGCTTCGGTGGCGACGTCAGCAAGGGTGCGGTGGATGCGCTGCCGTGGCTGAAGCAGGATCTGGCAACCTATGCCGCTGACGGCCGACCGGTGATCCTGTTCCAGCACTATGGCTGGGATGCCTTCTCGACGGAGGTCTGGGACGCTGCCGCCAGGACCTTCGACGACCAGGGCAATGGCCCGCCGCATTGGTGGAGTCCTGGCGAGCGGCAGGCGCTCGTTGATGCCGTCAAGGGCTATAATGTCATCGGTCTCTTTCACGGCCATCAGCACGAAACCGCGATGATCTATCGCCGCGAAGGGCTGGATCTGTTCAAGCCGAAGGCGGCCTATATGGGCGGTTTCGCGCTCGTGCGCGTGACCGACGGCTTCATGGATGTGGTGCTTGCCGAGGCCGGGAAGGGCCACGGCGAGGTCACTTTCACGCAAGCATTCAGCAAGCGTTTTTAGCCAGCGAAAACAGCGGCCGGTCTTTCCTTGCGTGTTTTTGATTTACGTACATCAAAAATTCCTCTAAGGCAGTTTGCGGGAGGAAATGATGCGCCCTACAGTCCACGACATCGCTGCAGAAGCAGGCGTCAGCCTTGCGACCGTCGACCGGGTTTTGAACAATCGCCCGGGTGTGCGGACGGTCACGCGCGACAAGGTCGAGCGCGCGATCGCGACGCTCGGTTATATCAGGGACGTGGCGGCGGCCAACCTTGCCAAGAGCCGCAGCTATCCGCTGATCTTCATTTTGCCCGAAGGCGAAAACGCCTTCATGCGCGGGCTCGAGGCCGAGGTCCAGTCCGCAATGGCCCGCTCCGCCGTCGAGCGGACCGATGTCAGCATCCTCTCCGTTCCCGCCTTCGATGCATCGGCGCTGGCCGATGCGCTCGACGAAGCGCGCCGACGCGGACCGGCCGGCGTTGCCGTCGTTGCCGTCGAAGCGCCTGAAGTGGTTGCGGCCGTTGGGCGGCTTCGCGAGGACGGCATTGCCGTCGTCACCCTCGTGTCCGACCTGACCGGCTCCGAGCGCGAGCATTTCGCCGGCGTCGACAATATTGCCGCCGGACGCACGGCCGGCAGTCTGATGCGGCGTTTTGTCGGCGGCCGCGACGGGCCCGTTGCCATCGTCGCCGGATCGATGCTGGTGCGAGACCATCGGGATCGGCTTGAGGGTTTCAGCGCTGCCGTCAATGAAGGTGCCGCCAAGCGGCAGCTTTTGCCCGTGGTCGAGGGCCACGATGACCCGTCGGAAGTCGAAAATCTGGTGCAGGATCTGCTCGCCGCGCATCCGAACCTTAGCGGCATCTACAGCCTCGGCGCCGGCAACCGCGGCCTGATCGCGGCGCTGGAGAAGGCCGGACGTCAGTCCGAGATCTGCGCGATCGCGCACGAATTGACGCCGTACAGTCGTGCTGCACTCGTTTCGGGTACCATCGATGCGCTGCTCAACCAGGATGCCGGTCACGAGGTGCGCAGCGCCATTCGCGTGCTGAAGGCCCGCGCCGATGGGCTCTCGATGATAGAGGCGCAGGAACGCATCCGCATCGACATTTTCCTCAAAGACAACCTGCCGGTCGAACCGGTGTAATGCTTTGAATTTACACAATTCCTGACGGAAAACCGTTGCACGCTTTCCCCGGAATTGCCCAATGGAGGCACGCATGTATCTTGGACTGGATCTCGGCACGTCGGGCGTCAAGGCGATGCTGATGGATGGCGATCAGCGTATTGTCGGTTCGGCATCCGGCGCACTCGACGTCTCGCGGCCGCATCCCGGTTGGTCGGAGCAGGACCCGGCCGCTTGGATCAGGGCTACCGAGGAGGCGATATCAGGCCTGAAGGCGGCACATCCTTCAGCCCTTGCCGCCGTGCGCGGCATCGGCCTTTCCGGCCAGATGCATGGCGCGACGCTGCTTGACGCCGACGACAAGGTGCTGCGGCCCTGCATCCTCTGGAACGACACCCGCAGTTTTCGCGAGGCAGCGGCGCTCGATGCCGAGCCGCAATTCCGCGCCATCACCGGCAACATCGTCTTCCCCGGATTCACCGCGCCGAAACTCGCATGGGTGCGTGAAAACGAGCCGGATCTCTTTGCCAAGGTGCGGTGGGTGCTGTTGCCGAAGGACTATCTGCGCCTGTGGCTGACGGGTGAGCATATGTCCGAGATGTCGGATTCGGCCGGCACGGCTTGGCTCGATACGGCCAAGCGCCGCTGGTCAGAAAGCCTGCTTTCGGCCACCGGCATGGAGGAACGGCAGATGCCGGATCTCGTCGAAGGCACGGATCGGGCGGGCGGGCTCCGGCCCGAGCTGGCGTCACGCTGGGGCATGGATGCCGGCGTCGTCGTTGCCGGGGGGGCGGGCGACAATGCGGCGTCTGCCTGCGGTATGGGCACCGTCGGCGAAGGCCATGCTTTCGTTTCATTGGGCACGTCGGGTGTGCTGTTTGCCGCCAATGCAAGCTACCTGCCCAATCCGGAAAGCGCCGTTCACGCCTTCTGCCACGCTCTGCCGAATACCTGGCATCAGATGGGTGTCATTCTGTCGGCGACCGATGCGCTCAACTGGTATTCCGGAATCGCCGGTCGCAGCGCCGCCGACCTCAGCACCGAGCTCGGCGATACGCTGAAGGCGCCAAGCGGCGTGACCTTCCTTCCCTATCTCTCCGGCGAGCGCACGCCCCACAATGATGCAACGATCCGCGGCGCATTTGCCGGGCTCGGCCACGAGAGCAGCCGGGTAGTGCTGACGCAGGCGGTCATGGAAGGCGTTTCCTTCGCCATCCGTGACAGCCTCGAAGCTTTGCGTGCCGCCGGCACGACGCTTTCGCGGGTGACGGCGATCGGTGGTGGATCGCGTTCGCGCTACTGGCTGAAGTCGATCGCGACCGCGCTCGACCTGCCGGTCGATCTGCCTGCTGATGGCGATTTCGGCGCCGCCTTCGGTGCTGCGCGTCTCGGCCTGATCGCGGCGACCGGCGCCGACCCAGTCGCGATTTGCCATGCACCGAAAACGGCGGAAACGATCGCGCCCGAAGCGGCTTTTGTGGCGGCCTACGACGAAGCCTACCAGAGCTATCGGCGTCTCTATCCCGCCATCAAGGGCGCGACGACGTGACCGCACCGCGCCCCTCCATGGCTGTTTTCGATCGACCGGGCCTATTGCGCCGGCACCTTGTCGATAAAGCCGGTGACCTGTTTCAGCCGGCCGTTCTCGATGAGGCCGACGTCGGTGCCCTCGATCACGGATTCGTCGCCATCTGGGCCAAGCGCCCAGGAGAAGCGGATCGTGTCGGCAAAGCCGTCCGGCGTGCCCTTGAGCGTGAAGCGAAAACCAGGAAACTGGCCCTGAACGCCGGCGATCAAGCCGCCGATGCCCGCATGCCCGTCACCCTGCATGATCGGGTCGCGATAGGCGACGTCGACGGTAAAGGCCGCTTCGATCAACACGCTGCGGCTGCCGACCTCTGCGTTCCAGGCGGCGATGTAGGCCTCGGCGATCCGGTTGAAATCGTTCATCTGACTATTCCTTTGGCTTGGCGTTTCGATGCCGCAGGTATCGCCGCACGAGGGAATGAAACCAATTACCTTCCACGTAATGACCGGGCGTTTTGCAGTCGCGGCGCCGGCACACCAGCCTTGAGAGGAGCCAGACCGTGAGCACGGGATTTTTCGGCGATATCGCTAAGATCAAGTATGAGGGACCGGAGAGCAGCAATCCGCTCGCCTTCCGCCACTACAACAAGGACGAGGTCGTTTTCGGCAAGCGCATGGAAGATCACCTGCGCTTCGCGGTCGCCTATTGGCACACCTTCGTCTGGCCGGGCGGAGACCCCTTTGGCGGCCAGACGTTCGAGCGCCCATGGTTCAAGGACACGATGGATGCGGCCAAGCTGAAGGCGGATGTTGCGTTCGAATTCTTCCAGCTGCTCGGCGTTCCCTACTACTGCTTCCACGATGCCGACGTGCGCCCCGAGGGCCGGAACTTCGTCGAAAACACCAAGAACCTCAACGAGATCGTCGACTATTTCGCAAAGAAGCAGGCCGACACCGGCGTCAAGCTGCTCTGGGGCACCGCCAATCTCTTCTCCAATCGCCGCTATATGTCGGGTGCCGCCACCAATCCGGATCCGGATGTGTTTGCCTTTGCAGCCGCGACGGTAAAGACCTGCCTAGATGCCACCCAGCGTCTCGGCGGTGAGAACTACGTGCTGTGGGGCGGGCGCGAAGGTTACGAGACGCTGCTCAACACCGACCTTTCGCGAGAACTCGACCAGCTCGGCCGCTTCGTCAATCTGGTGGTCGACTACAAGCACAAGATCGGCTTCAAGGGCGCGATCCTGATCGAGCCGAAGCCGCAGGAGCCGACCAAGCACCAGTATGACTATGACGTCGCCACGGTCTACGGCTTCCTCAAGAGGTACGGTCTGGAGAAGGAAGTCCAGGTCAATATCGAGCAGGGCCATGCGATCCTCGCCGGCCATTCCTTCGAGCACGAACTGGCTCTTGCCAATGCGCTTGGCATCTTCGGTTCGATCGACATGAACCGCAACGACTACCAGTCGGGTTGGGATACGGACCAGTTCCCCAACAACGTGCCGGAAATGGCGCTCGCCTACTATCAGGTGCTGGCAGGCGGCGGTTTCAAGTCGGGCGGCACCAACTTCGACGCGAAGCTGCGGCGCCAGTCGCTCGACCCCGAGGACCTCTTGATCGGCCATATCGGCGGCATGGATTGCTGCGCCCGCGGCATCAAGGCGGCCGCCCAGATGATCGAAGACAAGGCGCTGTCGGCTCCGCTTGATCAGCGCTACGCCGGTTGGCAGGTGCCGGAAGCCAAGAAGATGCTCGAGGGTGGCTTCTCGCTGGAAGAGATCGAAGCTTGGGTGCTGAAGTCCGACCTCAACCCGCAACCGAAGTCCGGCAAGCAGGAGCTGCTGGAGAATGTCGTCAACCGCTACGTCTGAGCGGCTGCGATCAACGCTGATTGAAGAACCGGCCGCCGCTGCGGCCGGTTTTTTTACTGGTGCCTCGTCGTGCCGGTGAGGCGCACCGCAGTCAGTTTCCGGATTGGCATTTCGGCGCCTGTGAACGCAGGAGGACGCCTCCCGAAATTCTCGTCCCAACCGGTTGCTCCATACAGAAAATCTGCTAGCTTCGGCGCCTGCAACGTTTCAGGTGCTTCAGCTGCAGCGAAAATGAAGCTTTCGTCCGCTTCTTCCTGTCGTTGGCTGAACCGGCCGGCTCTGCCGGTAGCCATATCATCAGGAGGATGTTTGCGATGAAAACGATTAAGGGCCCCGGTCTGTTTCTTGCGCAGTTTGCCGGGGATGCGGCGCCGTTCAACTCGTTTGCGGCGATCACCAAGTGGGCTGCCGA
>NZ_LMFK01000015.1:0-137375 GCF_001426785.1 Ensifer sp. Root142 | reverse complement strand
CTTCACCCGTGAGTGCTTGGCGCTAGTCGCCGACACGTCACTCTCAGGGCTGCGGCTTGCTCGGGAGTTGGATACGATCATCGCACGGCGCGGAAAGCTGGAGTTGCCCCCAAAAGACCGGACATGCTCAGGTTTGAGATTGCGAGCTGATGAACTCGCGCGGCGATTGATATCCTAAAGCACTATGCGGGTGAAGATTGTTGTAATGCTCGAACCAGAACGGCAGTTGAGCGATGACGGTTTCAGCGTCGGGGGTTGGATTCACCGAGACGTAATCGCGCTTGAATGTTTTGACGAACGCCTCGGCCATGCCGTTCTTTCAAGTCCAGGACTGCAGGTCGTGCGGCTAGCCAAGCGCGGATAGAGTTTGAAGTCACGCATCCCTTTCACCCCTGGCGCGGCCAGCGTTTCGTTCTCGCGACACGAAAGCAGAACTGGGGCGAAGACCGCGTCATGTTCTACGACGCTCAAGGACGACTGCGTTCGCTGCCGGCCTCGTGGACCGATGTCACCGATGCTGACGTGTTCAGCCAGGTCGCCGCAGGTCGGTCCTTTTCGCGCCCCGAGGATCTGTGGGCGCTGGCGTCACTGATTGATCACATCAAGTGGCGGGAGGAAGAGTGAGAATGCGTCAAGTAAATTATGCCGGGAATGTCAAGGTAATTATGCCGCTCCCGCAATGTTTTCGGCGGCTTCCTTATGAAAAGCATTATGATCCTTATGAAAAGCATTATGATAATGCAGATATTTTGGCTAAATGGCCGACATAACCCAATTGACACTCAACTTAATCGCGGCATAATTGACGTTACACACAGGAGGCGCCTATGACCAAAGAAAGCAAGCGTGATCGCCTGCGCCAGATGGGCGCTCTCAACCCCAGACCCGACGTCGTCCGCGCCCCCTGGTTCCGGGAAGCAGGTTTCTTCGATCCGCTCGATCTCGTGCAAGTGAAGTACGAGATGCTTCGTCACGCCCGCCAAGACGGCACCAACAAAGCGGATGCCGCCGCGCTATTCGGGTTGTCTCGGCAGACCTATTATCAAGCGGAGGCCGCGTTCGAGCGCGATGGCATTGTCGGCCTCTTGCCGCGCACCCGCGGGCCGAAGTCAGCCCACAAGCTTACTGGCGAGGTCATGCGTCTCGTCGAGCAGCATCTCGATGCCAATGGTGAACTACAGGCCCGTTCGCTGGCGGAACTGGTGCAGACGAGACTGGGCGTCAGCGTCCACCCTCGCAGTATTGAACGCGCAGTGGCGCGTAAAAAAAAAGAACGGTGACGAGCGGACGCACGCAATCGCCATGCCGGCGAACGGCAAGGATGTTTACGAAGCGCTCCGCGCCGATGTTGTTTGTGGCACGGCTTGCGCCAGGCGCATGGGCGCCATCGTCTTTCACGGACTGTGGCGCGGCCTGGCAGTGCTGATCGCGCCACATGAACCCGCGATAGCGCGACAGCAGTCGGCGCCTCGGCTCAAGACAACTTTACTGGTCGCGCACGATCGCCAGCTCGTGCACATGCTCGCCAATATGGTGCTGGCAGCAGAGACAGGAGGAAGCCATGTCTACTGATAATGCCATGAAGATTAGTGCTAATCACCTGCAGCGCGATGCATTTCTCTACGTCCGCCAATCCTCCCTTCGTCAGGTGTTCGAGAACACCGAGAGCACGAAGCGGCAATATGCACTGCGGGACCGGGCGGTGGCGTTGGGTTGGCCGATTGAGCGCGTCCACGTCATCGACAACGACCTCGGCCTTTCCGGTGCACAGTCGCAGGACCGCGACGGATTTCAGCGCTTGGTGAGCGAGGTCGCGATGGGCCACGCAGGGATCGTGCTGGGACTGGAAGTGTCTCGCCTGGCTCGCAACAATGCTGACTGGCACCGACTTTTGGAATTGGCCGCCATGTCGCGCACGCTCATCATGGATGAAGATGGCGTCTACGATGTGGCGTCGTTCAACGATCGTATGCTGCTCGGCCTGAAGGGTACGATGAGTGAGGCCGAACTGCACATCCTGAAGTCTCGACTGCAAGGGGGCATTCTCAATAAGGCGCGTCGTGGCGAGCTCGAGTTACCGTTGCCGATCGGACTGGTTTACACGCCTGATATGCGCGTGGTGCTCGATCCGGATCGCCAGATCCAGGATACGGTGCGCATGTTGTTCGATACCTTCCGGGAGGCGGGATCAGCCTGCGCGGTCGTGCGCCGCCTGCGTAGCGAGAAGATCCTGTTTCCTCGGCGCATCCGGCGCGGTATCGGCAAAGGTGATGTCCTTTGGAGCGAGATCGATCACTCCCGTCTGCTTCAGATCTTGCACAATCCCCGATACGCTGGCGCTTTCGCATATGGACGCACGCGCACGGGCTATAATGCTAAGCTCAAGTCCGTACAGCAGAAGATGCCGAGGTCCGAATGGCAGGTGCTCATCCCTCAGGCCCACGAAGGCTATATCTCGTGGGCTGAGTTCGAGCGTAATCAATCAAACCTCCAACAAAATGCAGTCGGGTTTTCTGCGGGCCTGCGGGGTCGTATGCCTCGCCAGGGCAACGGCTTGCTGCAAGGACGAGTTTTGTGCGGCCGCTGCGGCGCCCGCATGCGGGTCCATTATGAACAGTTCGAGGGCAAACTCCGTCCCTATTACGTCTGCAACGAGGCCGTCGTTCGTCACGCTGGAAAGACCTGCCAATGGGCAAGGGGACCAGCGATCGATGACGCGGTCAGCGCGTTGCTGCTCGAAGCAATGGCACCAACGGCGATAGAGGTCGCGCTGGCGGTCCAGGAGGAGATCTCACAACGTGTCGAGCAAGCTGCCTCGCTGCGCGGCAAGCAGTTACAACGCGCCCGCTATGAGGCTGAACTCGCACGCCGTCGCTATCTGAAGGTCGATCCCGACAACCGCTTGGTTGCCGACGCACTCGAAGCGGACTGGAATGGCAAGCTACGCGACCTCGATGCGCTTCAGCGCGAACATGAGCGTCAGCACGAGAAAGACCGATCATTGCTGGACGGCCCTACGCAGGAACGGATCCGGGCGCTGGCCGCAGATTTTCCTAGCGTCTGGAGCAACGAACGCACGAGCGCGGTCGAGCGTAAACGCATGCTTGGTCTCCTCATCGAAGACGTCACACTGTTGGTTGATCAGCAGATCAACATACATATCCGCTGGCGCGGAGGTCGCACCCAAAGCCTGGCAGTCGCTCGTCCCCGCCCCATGGCAGTGATCCGCAAGACCCCGGAAGCGGTCGTAGCGCTGATCAACGAACTGCTAGAGACCGACAACGACCAACAGATTGCCAGTCGTCTCAACGCACTCGGGCATCGCAATTGGCGCGATGAGCCATTTACGTTGAAAAAAGTCATGCTCGTTCGTCGAGCATATGGGTTGAAGACCCGGTTCGAACGGTTACGTGAGAGCGGCATGCTCACCGGCGAGGAAGTGGCTCGTCAACTTGGCGTCAGCGCCACAACCGTCCACCAACTCGGTCGCGATGGCGTTCTCAAGCGCCACCGTTATGCGACCAACCATCGTTACCTGTATGAGCCTCCAGGAAACGTCAGACTCGCAAAAGGTATCGGCGGTCGCTATGGTAGCCGCAAACCCAGGCTAATTGACGCTCAACCAATCCAACAAGGTGCACCGTGATGTCTGCTCCTTCGACTGTGGGCTTCGCACCGGTGTCGTGCACGGTTCCATGCCGATCTCGCGGAGCAAGGATGCGGTGTCCTTGGCGATGAAGCAGGAGCCGTTGTCGGTGAGCCATTCGATGGGTTCGGACAACATATTGATGCGGCCGAAGCGGTTCTCGACGGCGGTGATCACGAGGTCCTGCACGTCCTGGCTCTTGATGCCCTCCGTGGTGGCCACATGGGCGATTGCTTCACGGTCGCAGCAGTCGAGGGCGAAGGCGACGCGGACCTTCTCCTTGTTGTCGCAGCCGATCTCGAAGCCGTTCGCGGCGACTTGCTGCGTCTGATGCCGCGCGTACTGTGCTGTTCGTGCGCTGGTGGGGAGAGTGTGCTCGCGCGGCACTGTGGTTCGTCTAGGAAGCGTGTTCACCAATTGACCATGTCCACTGACCATCGACACCGTACTCGAGGACGGCTTGATATGATGCACGATCACCTTCGGCTCTTCCGAAGTGGATGCAGGTGATCGAACGCTCGGACAGCAGATGCATTATCTTTTCGAGCAAAGCAGGCCCCAATGTCATCTCAGCTTGATCCAGGACGACGAAGCGCGGCGCTGAGAGAAGAATATTCGCAAGGCCTAAAAGCTGCTGTTCTCTCAGGGACAGTTCCTTTTCCCAATCGCGCTCGGCATCTAGCCCGCCCACTTGGTTCGCGACCCGTTCGAGCCCAAGGTCATGCAACGTGCTGAGCAAGAGGTGATCCGAGATTTCGCCTTCTTTTTCAGGGGTGATCAATACGTCACGAAGGGGACCGGATGGCAGGTATGGCCGTTGCGATAGAAAGAGGGTGCCAGCGGGGCGAACGATGCGCCCGGTACCCGGGGTCGGAATCTGAGCCATCGCCCTGAACAACGCCGCACCTGGTTCGTGGCTGGAGCCAGTTATCAATACCCGGATCCCGACCGGAATCGATACCGACAAGTCCCTCAGAAGAGGGGACTCTGCGTCCGTCGTTGAGGCTAAAGTCAGCCCTTCGCACATCAGGGGCCCGTCCCGTTCAAAGAACTCGATTCCCGATTCTATTTCATGGGACCTTGAGATCTCCTCATGCAGAGAGCTCAGACGAGAGACCACGGCCGCAAAATTCGAGATCGAATTAAACTGTCGGACAATCAACGAGAACCCGCCAACAAGCATAGCGAACGCTGCCCCGGACTGGGTGACGACACCGAACTCAATGTCTCCTCTTATGAATGCCGGCGCGATGATTAAGTCCGGCACGATTTGAATCATCCAGTTGTAGCCGCCGGTAAAGAATCCCAGGTTGCGGTTGACGGCAGTAATGCGGCGTATGTTTGCGATCAGATCGTCAAGCCTATGCAGCACCCTTACTTTCTGTCGCTTCTCACCACGCGTTAGCATGATGGACGCAGCGTTTTCGCGAACGTGAATGAGTCCAGACCGGAAGGTGGCCTCCTTATCGAGCCGATCGTAGTTCAGAGAAATTAGGGGCCGCCCCAGGGCGATCGTCATGTACGAGCCGCACGCCGCATAAAGGACAGCCACGCCAAAAAGCAGCGGGCTGATCGTCCACAGCACGCCGGAAAAGGTCACCACGGTGAGCGTGCTGCTGAACAGCATAATGACGAAAGAGAGTGTGGTGACGGTGAACGCGCGCACGTCATCGGCTATTCGCTGGTCCGGATGAGTAAGTCTCCCGGAGACGTCCAGACGATAGTAAGCCTCGTCATCCAGATAGAGATTGACAATGCGGCGGGTAAGGAAATCGCGCCAGAGCAACGCCAGTCGTTCTTCGGCAAATCGGGCAAGGACACCGACGACGGTGAGAACGGCGAAAACAGCGATGTAAAAAATCGCCTGCCGTATGAACTCGGCCATCTGGCGTTCGGCGATGGCAGTTATGAAGTTTCGTCCGACGTAGTTGTTCACAACGTTAAGAGCGCTTAGCCCGCATAGCAGCATTATCAGGCCGCCGAACATGAGCTTTGCTTTGAGCCCGACCTCGGAGCCCACAAAAATCCTTATGGTGCGTATGAAGCTAGCTACGGTTACCTTGAACGGAATTTGCTGCTGTTCCATATCCGTCCCCTTGCCCGCTCAAACGGGCCGATACCGTCAAGAAGCTCCCGGTTGGCGACCGCAACAGCCAGATAGCGAAAACGTCCGGCGCCAACCCGGATGATCGATGGTCATGCATTCTCTGCCTTCACGCACTCGACCTCGATGTCGTTGCACAAGCCTTGCGGACCCATTTTTCCCGTGGATCTTCAACCCACCTTCGATGACCGCCTGACACGGCATCGCTTGAGCAACGTGGCGCCGTCGTCTTGCGATGTGCCGTCAGCCCGCTTTTTTTCACCGAGGCAATAGGGCCGTCGTCATGGGTTTGGGCGCTGTCTTCGCCGAGCAGATCCAGCGGCAGCACCATCCGGATCAGCCAGCGTGTTTCGCGGTGTACAGTAGTCGCAGCGGCGCATAGCGGACGCGATATGCTGCACTCGGCGGCGAATGCCAGCCACGTCGAGGCGAGCTGCAAGTTTCAACGCGCCGACAGCGGGGCGAAGGGCGGGCCACACTTGCGCTCGGCTGTCAGAAATGCCTCGCCGAAAGCAACGGGGCGCCAACATTCTATAACCATCCTCCCGAGAAACCTGCTTTACGCAGACCCCTGACAATGGGTTGACACTGTCGCATGATATTCCAGATCAGGCCGGTCCTGAAATTTTCGATCATGAGCACGACAGGACCCTGATCGATGCCGAAGTGAAATGGACTGACCCACGGCTCGGTCGGCTTTCCCTCGATAGGAAACGACGAATTGAAGGACGGTTTAAATCCATAGAGACGGGTCATCCCTAGTTCCATTTGCGCGAAATGTCTCACGGTAGGAACGACGATCTCGGGTGCAAATGGTAGCGAAGCCACCACTACCCAAGGACATACCGTCCCGTCGTCCGGCCCAAAGGGGGCGCCGCGCGCTATGTAGTCGTAAAATTCACGCTCAATCCCATTCACACTTTTTGTCACCCAACCTGGACCGTCGCTCGCCGTAAAACCCCAACAATGCTCTCCGTAGCCTGCATAGTTCTTCGGGTTGCGCATCGCGTATTCCTGATGGACAAAGGTGGCGCTGCGGCTGTTTAGAAAGTAGTCGCTGTTATGATCCCGCATGAAATCGTCGCGAATGCCCCGAAAATCGATCCACATGTGTGACAGCTGATGAGTGAAAAGTGGGCCTGAATAGAGTAGCTCTCGGCCGTAGATGTTTCGCCATTCATAACTCTCGGTGTAGGCGGCATAAGATTCCGAAGGTAACGGGTATGTGGGCGAGCCAAGTCCGAGGATGTAGAGCAGGAGGCCCTCGTCGTATCCGCGCCAACGATAAGGGATAAAACCGCTCTCTGGCCTCCAACCGTGCGTGAGCGTGAGCCCGTGATCGCAAGCCCAACCCCAGTCGGCTCGCTCGTAAAGCGCTTTAGCCAGGCGGCGAACTTCAACCTCGTCTGCGTCGGCGCCGTCAAAGTAGGCTCCCACAGTGAGTGCCCCGGCGAAAAGAAACGCCGAGTCGATCGTGGAGAGTTCACATTGCCACACCCGACGGCCGCTCTCGATGTCGAGAAAGTGGTAGAAGAAGCCCTTGTAACCCGAGGCGTCCGGCTCCTGGCCCTGCGGGCACGACAACAGGAATTCTAACCGACGTCGGGCGATCTTTGCAGCGAACTGGCGGATGATGATCCCGCGTTCCACCACGACTGGAATTGTCGCGAGCGCCATGCCAACCGCAGCTATGCTTGCTGGGGCGTCGGGCGCTGTCTTGTCTCGCACCAACCCGTTGTCCGGGTTAGTGCAATGCAGGTAGTAAAGGAGCGTCGTAAACTGCAGCCGACCGAGATCCTGCTCGCTCGGCATTCGGTGAAGTTCCGGATCGGTCGACAGCAGCTCGGACATATCGTTATCCAAGGGCGACTTGGACGTCGTGGACACGACCGTCGTCGACAAACGGCACCTTTCCGCCAGTGAACTGCCTGCCGTCCATCACCAGCGCGCGTACACCTCGGCCTGTGCCCGCTGCGTTATCCACCTTGAGGCGATACGTGGCCGATCCGAGCCTGAAATCAAGTTCGTAACCGGGCCAGCTCTTGGGGATGCACGGATCGATCGACAGATGCTGCTCCTCGCGTCGAATGCCCAAAAGAGCTTCGAGCCCGACACGATAGAGCCAAGCGGCGGATCCTGTGTACCAGGTCCAGCCACCGCGTCCGGTATGCGGGGCTGCGCCGTAGACATCTGCGCTGACGACATAGGGTTCGACCATGTAGCGTTGGACGTCTTCTTCCGACAGGCCATGAGTAATCGGGTTGATCAAGTTCCAAAGCCAAAAGGCGCGGTCGCCGTCGCCGCGCAATGCGGTCGCGAGCACCACCCATGCTGCGGCATGCGTATACTGGCCTCCATTTTCGCGTATTCCGGGGACGTAACCTTTTATATAACCTGGCTGCAGCTTTCCCTTGTCGAATGGCGGATCAAACAATTGGATGAGCTTGTCGTCCGCGCGAACGAGCCGATCCCAGACCGCCGACATTGCCTTTGAAGCGCGCTCTTCGTTGGCAACGCCTGAGATGACCGCCCATGCCTGCGGAATGGCATCGATCTGACACTCGTCGTTCCGGGAGGAGCCAAGTGGAGTACCGTCATCGAAATAGGCGCGTCGATACCATGCTCCGTCCCATGCATTGGCCTCCAGGGCCATTCGCAACTGTTCGGCGCTTTCCCTGCACCATGACGCGTTTACGTCGTCACCGCGTTCATCTGCAATTTCGGAGAAGGCGTTCAGCACCGTCAGGAAGAACCATCCGTTCCAGACACTCTCACCCTTGCCGTCAGAGCCGACCCGATTCATTCCGTCGTTCCAGTCGCCAGTCCCCATGAGCGGTAACCCGTGGCGACCGAGACGGAACCCATGGTGTAATGCGCGAAGACAATGATCATAGACGGTGCCCACCTTCTCGCTGACGCCGGGCTCGCCGTATGCTTCGTGTTCATCATCGTTGAGCACCGGCGATGTGATGTACGGTACCACCTCGTCCAACACACTGGCATCGCCCGTCGTCGAAACGTAGTGATGAGCCACGAGCGGGAGGAAGTAGAGATCGTCGGTCATCCGGGTGCGCACGCCCACACCCGATGGAGGATGCCACCAATGCTGGACGTCTCCCTCCCAGAACTGACGAGAGGACGCACGCAAAATCTGCAAACGTGTTTCGCTCGGAGCGGCGTATACCAGAGCCATCACGTCTTGGAGTTGATCACGAAAGCCGTAGGCGCCTCCGGACTGATAGAATGCCGAGCGTGCCCAAACACGACAGGAAAGAACCTGATACAGCAGCCAGTGGTTCATCATTAGATCGAAACGGTTATCAGGCGTCCTGACTGCTATCGTTTCAAGAATGTCGGCCCACTTGCGCGATGCGATATCCAGATCATCTTGGGCCCGTCTCGGTTGACAATAATCCCCCATGAGAGCTCGAACGTGATCGAGACTGTCGCCCTGTCCAAGAACGAAGACGACCTGCGAACTTTCATTCGGCGCGATCACGACTTCCACCGTCAATGCGGCGCACGGATCACAGGGCGAATGGAGATCGTCTTCCTGACTTTGGTTCGCCAGCCATGCTGGTCGGGTTATCGAGCCGAGCGCGCCAAGGAACTGCGAGCGACTGCAGGTGGCCGAACGCACTGGTCTGTTCGCACCTGCAAATACCAGTTTGTCGGAAAACCACCCCTCCCACGCATTTCTCGCGATAATTGCCCCGGAACGAGGATCGTGTTCGCACAGGACGTGCGTGATTGCGTCTTCACGCAGCGAGCCAAGCACCCATTCCACGTAGTATGTCGCCGTCAGTCGGCGTGGTCGATCGCCGCCGTTTCGAAGTTCAAGCCGAATGATCTTGACGGGATCCTTGGAGGAGACATGCACCGTCAATTCCTGATGCAGGGACCCAATGTCGCTCTCATAGCAGCTGTACCCCGGTCCATGCCGGACCGTAGCGGTTTCCCCGGCACCCAATGGCAATGGCGTCGGCGTCCAATACTCAGCGCTGTCCTCGTCACGCAAATAGATGACTTCGCCCGGCGGGTCTGAAATCGGATCGTTTGACCACGGCGTCAGGCGATTTAGCTGGCTGTTTCCTGCCCAGGTGTAGCCAAGGCCGCTCTCGCTGGTCAGGCAGCCGAATTCCGGGTTGGCGATCACATTGCACCACGGCATCGGCGTCTGTTTTTTCGCGCCATTCACGTGGATGACGTATTCGCGTCCGTCAGCGCTGAAGCCACCGAAACCATTCCAATGCTGCAGGTTCGTGTCCGCTTCGGTGAACCGTTGGATCGATGCGCGGCGGATTATGGGTGATGCTTCGTGCGATATCGCTATTCGCCGACCGCTCTTGAGTTGGTCGCCCAGAGAGCCATTGCCGCTCGAAAGACTGACACGTGCCGCGGCGGCGAGGGTGGTTGTTTCCATTTCTGAAAGTGTGGCCGCAGGCACGAGATGTATTCCACCTGGCTTTCCAAGGAACTCTGCCTGTGGTCCGGCGAGAGCCGCCGCCAGTTCTAGACACGCTTGCGCATCACGACCATCGACAAGAACAAGATTGAACCGGAGCCCTCGACGCGAAATGAATCTGTGCGCGCGCAGCACTTCGTCCAACAACGCGCCATCGCTGTTTTCCTCAAGCGTTACGACGACGATCTGCGGATCGCTATGAATTCCCCTGGACGTCAGCGCGGTTCTGCTCATCGGCTTCGCCAGAACGGCGCCCGACGGACGGGCAGACGGGTTGGCAAACACGATGTTGTTTATCAGACTGTAAGCGACATCTATCTCACCTTCGGTCACGTCCGGATCAACAGACGTTTGATCGAGGGCCACCCCGACTTGCAAAAATGCGTTTTCGGCTTCGCTGATACTCGAGTATCGCTCGGCGATTGCCATCGCCGTAGCGGCGCTATCGGCAGCACCGGTTGTGAATGCGACGCGTACGGTGCTGCCCGGTGGGACACGGACACGCCGTCTCAAACAGAAGATCGGATCCAGCACGGGTCCCGTCGTTCCTGAGAGTTGCGCTGCCTCGTCAGACAAAGCCAACGGGTTTGCCGTCGTGCGGCCTCTCCCCAAAAATCTTCGCCGATCTGTCTCGAATTCCAGAGGGCCGAGTGCTGTCGTACTCAGGGCGGAAACGTGGACTGCCCAGAGCGGCGCGTCTTCGGGACTACGCGGGCGACGGCGCGCAAATAATGCGCCGGTTTTGGCATCGAACCGGGTCTCAATGAAGAGCTTGGCAAATGCGGGGTGGGCCGAATCCGCGCGACGATTGTTCAGGCAGATTTCCGCGTAGCTGGTCAGTTCCAGGTCTCTGGGCTTGGTACCCTGATTAGTAACATCGAACAGTCTCACCTCCGCGTTGCTGTCGGGCGCCACGCAGACTGACCACGCAACGACGATGTCTCCGGCGCAGCATCGGAACTCAGCGCGATCGCCTCGAAAAGAGTGTTCGTAGGTATTCTCCAGGCGAAAAGCCGGTTGTTTGCCTGCGGAGAAGTAGCTCTTGTCCGTGAGATCGCGAACATAACAGAACTGTCCCCAACAATCGCGCGTCCCGTCCTCTCTCCAACGAGTGACGTCAATGTCCCGCCAGGATCCATAACCCGCACCCGCGGATGTCAGCAGGACGCTGTACGCGCCGTTGGAAAGCAACGCCACGGCACGGCCATCGATCGGAGTGCCGATAGCTGCCGATGAACTCTTTCCAGTGATCGAACCCATGCCGCTATTCTCGTTTCAAGATGCGTCGGGTATTGCAGTGTTCTATCGTGGTGCGGCAAAACTCTGCCGGAACTTCCGGTCATTTCGCCGGCCCATCATAGATTGTCTCCCTCAGTCGAGGTTTTCCGGGTCACGTCAGGTTGTGGCTGCGTGCCCCATTTCCATCCGACGATCGAGGGCATGTCGTCGCCATGCTCCTGAATGTACTCACGGTGCTCAATGAGCTTCGCCTGAATGGCCTGTTTAAAGTACGCGGCGCGTGCACCCAACTGAGGAAGTCTGTCGATGACATCGCCGACGAGGTGAAAGCGATCGAGCTCGTTGAGGACAACCATATCGAACGGGGTTGTCGTCGTTCCTTCCTCCTTGTATCCGCGCACATGCAGGTTTCCATGGTTGGCCCTCCTGTAGGTGAGCCGGTGGATCAGCCATGGATAGCCGTGGAAGGCGAAGATGATCGGCTTGTCTCTGGTAAAGAGCGCGTCGAAGTCCCCGTCTGACAAGCCGTGCGGGTGTTCTTCGGGAGGCTGAAGCTTCATCAAGTTCACGACGTTGACGACACGTATCTTCAACTCGGGCAGGTGCTCGCGCATCAATTGGACTGCCGCCAGCGTCTCGAGGGTAGGAACGTCACCGCAGCAGGCCATTACGACATCGGGCTCGCTTCCCCTGTCATTGCTGGCCCAGTCCCAGATGCTCACGCCCATGCTGCAATGCCTGACCGCCTCGGGCATCGTAAGCCATTGCGGTGAAGGCTGCTTTCCAGCAATCACGACGTTGACGTAGTTGCGGCTTCGCAGGCAGTGATCTGTCACCGACAGAAGCGTGTTGGCGTCCGGCGGAAGGTAGACCCGGATCACGTCGGCCTTCTTGTTCACGACGTGGTCGATGAAACCCGGATCCTGATGGCTGAAGCCGTTGTGGTCCTGTCGCCAGACATGAGAACTCAAAAAGTAGTTCAATGAAGCGATTGGCCTGCGCCAAGGGATCTCGTTGCAGATTTTAAGCCACTTGGCATGCTGGTTGAACATCGAGTCTATTATATGGATGAAGGCTTCATAGCAGGAGAAGAAGCCATGGCGGCCGGTGAGAAGGTAGCCTTCCAGCCACCCTTGGCACTGATGTTCGCTCAGGACCTCCATGACGCGACCGTCTGGCGACAAATGATCGTCGTCCTCATAAATCTCGGCCATGTAGCAGCGATCGGTCACCTCAAGCACGTCCTGCCATCGGTTCGAATTGTTTTCGTCCGGGCTGAACAGGCGGAAGTTCTGGCTGTCCATGTTGGCCTTCATGACGTCGCGGAGGAATTTGCCCATCACCCGCGCTGATTCAACGGTCGTCGCACCGGGGCTTGGAACATCCACGGCATAATCCCTGAAGGCAGGCAGCTTCAGGCTGCGAAGCCGCAGGCCGCCATTGGCATGCGGATTGTCACTCATTCGACGGTTGCCCGCCGGAGCCAACGCAGCGATTTCGGGCAGTAACCTGCCCGTTTCATCGAACAGATCCTCAGGATGGTAGTTCTTCATCCACTGTTCGAGAATGCGGATATGTTCTGGCTTATCCATCTCGCCCATCGGCACTTGGTGTGCCCGCCAGTAATCCTCGCATTTCTTGCCATCGATTTCTTTCGGACACGTCCATCCCTTCGGCGTGCGAAAGACGATCATTGGCCAGGCCGGGCGCTTTAGATTGCCGTTGGTGCGCGCATCAGCCCAGATGTGCTTGATCCTGGCCACGATGGTGTCGAGCGTGCCGGCCAGTTGTTGGTGGACGTTCTCCGGGCTATGGCCCTCAACGAAATAGGGTTCATAGCCCATTCCTTCGAAGAATTTTCGCAGTTCATCCTCGGGAATGCGAGCTAGAAAGCATGGGTTGGCGATCTTGTACCCGTTGAGGTGAAGGATCGGCAGGACGCAGCCATCGCGCGCCGGGTTGAGAAATTTGTTGCTCTGCCACCCCGTCGCCAACGGGCCGGTCTCCGCCTCGCCGTCGCCCACGACACAGGCAACGATCAGCTCCGGATTGTCGAATGCCGCCCCGTAAGCATGGCTAAGAGCGTACCCCAGTTCGCCGCCCTCGTGGATACTGCCCGGAGTTTCAGGTGCGACGTGACTTGGAATGCCACCGGGAAAGCTGAACTGCTTGAAGAGCCGTTGCATACCCTCCCTGTCCTGGCTGATATTCGGATAGAATTCGCTGTAGGTCCCTTCCAGATAGGCGTGCGCGACCAGGGACGGCCCCCCGTGGCCAGGGCCGATCACGTAGATCATGTCGAGATTATCGCGTTTGATCACCCGGTTCAGGTGGACGTAGAGCATGTTCAGGCCGGGAGAAGTTCCCCAGTGCCCGAGCAGGCGTGGTTTGATGTGCTCGCGTTTTAGCGGTTCTCGCAGGAGGGGATTGTCGAGCAAGTATATCTGGCCTACCGACAGGTAATTGGATGCCCGCCAGTAAGCGTCGATTAGTCGAAGATCTTCCGTTGAAAGAGGTGGGTTCGTTGGTTGATTTTTTCCGGTCATTTCCGTCTCATGCGAAGCCATCGAAGTCTCCCTATGAAGTCGGATTTATTGTCGCGAAGTCGTTTTTATGCAGACAGAGCCTGCTTCAAGCCCGATTGGAAACAGGCAGTGCCTCGGTCCGGCGAAAACGCCAAATGCATTTCGCCTGACGCATACGCAACGACGACGGCGCTGTCGTCAAAAGTCGGTGCGGATCGACGATCTCAGAAACCTCACCTTGTCGGTTTAGGTGAAATGATCGACGACCCCCTGGACGCCCTGAACGCTCTCGGCAACGATACGGGCAGCGCGCCTGCATTCGGGTATCGCAACGGCGCCAGACAGATGCACGATCCCGTTGGTTACTGCGATCTTGATGTCGAACGCTTCGAGGCCAGTGTTTTCCCGGAGCCGAACCATGACACTGCGCTGAATGGCTTCATCGCCTGAAGGTGTCCCATCCAGTTTGGCTGTGGCGATCGCCTGCAGCAAATCGGCTCGGCTGACAATTCCGACAAGTTCGCCATGTCTGATGACGGGTATGCGCTTGACGCCGTGCTTTTGCATCAGCCTTGCGGCCTGCAGAAGTGACGCATCTTCGTCGATTGTCACTGGAGCAGGCGTCATTGCCTCCGCAACTCTCCAGGAGCTGCGCCTCACATACGCATTGGCTCTGTCTTCGGCGGGCGCTGCCAAATCCTCAGCGGAGGCAAACATTGCTCCACCCAGTTCCGTTCTGCGTATCAGGTCACCTTCGCTGATGATGCCGAGGAGATGCCCATCCCCGTCAATGACCGGAATGCCGCTTATATGATGGCTCAACATGGTCATGGCAGCCTGTCTGACACTGTTGTCAGGCGACACGCTTACGATCGTCGATGTCATGACATCTTTGACGAGCATTTCGGTCCCAACTCTAAGTGACTGGCGCGCATCCGCGTCTATTGCGGCGACAAAGTAAACCCATTGCAGAAACGAGACAAGCCGCTCGACACGGCTTCCCGTTGGACGTGCGTTTGCGTTTGAAACGTCTGAGGCCTCTTCCGGCTGCGCGGCCGGCGTCTGCCTCTGCAACCATCCGAGCATGCCTATCATCGCCCAGATGCGTTTCAAACCTACGCACGTTGCGACGACGATCCCAAACCCTGTCAGACAGTGCCATTTTCAAGGATGTTCGTTGCCTTGTGGGAAAGTTCGAGCCGGGGTGTCGTTATGGTTGCTCGCGCAAGCAACCATTGCAATCACTGCAAGTAGAATCTTCACGCTGCGACTGCATGCGGATTCCACGATGCGGGAGAGCTTGTTGCTTGGCTGAACACGAGCACGCCAACGAGGTAAGTAAGTGCAAGGCTATGGAAGAAGACGAAGCGGAGGGTCGTCCCCTTCCTGTCCGTACATCTTGGTGGCGGTGGGCGCGACCACGGTGCTCTGGGCGTCGATCATTTTGCCCATCCGATCTATTGGCGGACGCCGTTGGGCGAGGCGTCGGAGCCCGTCAGCGCGACACCGAGCGAGCTGACGAGCGCCCCCGATGAACGAATAAAGGACCCCGGTCTTGGCAAAGGCCAGCCCGAGTGACGCGTCGGTTCCAGAGTATCGTGTGACAAACCCAAGCGCCAGCAGGTTCTGTTGTAAACTTCTTGGCTACGGATGAGAACCCAATCAAAGCAGCGCGCTGAAGCGAAGGTCAGCGGTTCGAAACCCTTCAAGAGCAGAGTTTCTATGGTCGGCCCTTGCGGACGTGGTCAAGGGATGCTCCGCAACATGCGTTGAAAGTCTGGCATCCGCATTTCGACGCTGCCATGAATGAGCTTTATCAAGGGAGGTATCATAATGCAGAAGAACGCGCCGGATTTCAGCCTTGACGGCAAAGTGACGTTCGTGACGGGAGCGAGCCGTGGCATCGGTCGTGCTTGCGCAATTGCCTGTGCCGCAGCAGGGTCCGATATCGTGCTGGGCGTCCGCGACATCGCGGCGTCGGCTGGCCTGGTTGGCGAACTCGAGAGCGCCGGAGGCAAAGTCCTCCCGGTTGAGCTAGACATTCCCAATAAGGCGCATATCGCACAAGCAGTGGATGCGGCCCTTACAACGTTCGGTCGGATCGACGTCCTCATCAACAATGTCGGAGTGGCTCCGGGCAATCTCGCGGAACTCGTTGAGGAAAAGGACCTTGACCAGATACTCGATGTCAACATCAAGGGCACCTTTCTGATGACGCAGGCAATAGGTCGGCACATGATCGAGCGTAAAGAGGGCCGGATCATCAACATCAGCTCGCAGGCCGGTACAGTGGCACTGCGCGGCGAGGCGATCTATTGCATGAGCAAGGCGGCGATTAATCACCTGACGCGCTGCCTTGCAGCCGAGTGGGCGCGCTACAACGTAACGGTAAATACCGTATCGCCGACCTTCATCCACACCGATGGCACCGCACCTTTTCTATCCGATCCCGACAATCGCCAAGCGACGCTCGGTCACATTCCACTCGGCCGGATCGGTGAAACCGACGATGTAGTGGGTGCCGTGGTCTTCCTTGCGTCACCAGCTGCGAGCCTAATCACCGGCGCGAACCTGCTGGTGGACGGTGGATGGTCCGTCGCCTGAGGTGGGGAGTGGGGCTGTCCTCGACGACGGCTCTCACATTGCAAGCGACTTGCGGGAGGCACACGAACAATCGGGCTCACATGGGACATCGCACCGAAGGACTGCCTGGGGCGTTCAGTAGAAGTGTTGGATGAAACGCGGGTTCCCCAGAAGCGCTGTTGAGGGCGGTCGTTTCGAGCGCCTTCGTGCGGGACGCAAGGAACTGTTTGAGCCGGAGATTGCCCGCCATCACGGCCAGATTTTCAAGCTTATGGGCGACGGGATGCGCGCCAAATTTGGCAGCGTGGTGGACGCCGTGGAATGCGCCGTCTCGCTGCAGCGTGGGCTGGCGGAACGGAATGCCGCCGTCACCGAGGACCAGCGGATCCGGGTCAAGATCGGGAGTGATGTGGAGCTGGCGGCGGCGGACCGGCTGGCGCCAGGATCAGCGGGTGGGGCCCTGGCCTCGGTCGGATCGCTCTCTATGGCGCGCAGTTCATGCGCCGGCTGGTTCTCGTTTTCGACAGGCGCTGCCATGCCCGCGGCTGCTTGATGCGATACAGCATTTCTTCGAGTGTTGGTTCGAGGCTCGTGGGGTTCATGATGCGTTCCGGGCTCGAACCGACAAGAAAGGCGCGGCGGCTCGGACCGCCACGCCACAAAGACGCCGTGTCAGTGGCGCACGTTGAGCCGTTAAGCGGGATGAGTAGCCCTGAACCCTACCTGAAGCCGATTCCAAAGATTGATCGCACCGATGGCAAGAGACAACCAGGACCGCTCTTCTGCCGTAAATGCAGCCTCAATCAGCGCCCAATCATCGTCGGGAGCGCCAGTCTGCGCGAGGTTGGTCAGCGCTTCCGTCCAGGCGAGAGCAGCACGCTCGCGCGGGGAGTAAAGCGTTGCCTCACGCCACCCCGTCAGCAAATAGAGGCGCATGGGCTCTTCCCCGTCTTTGAGGGCTTCTGTGGTGTGCAGATGAATGCAGAACACACACGAATTGATTTGTGATGCGCGCAACTTGACAAGGTGTAGCAGTTTCGGCTCCAGCGGACCGTTTTTGAGAGCGCCCTCAAGCGCGAAGAGGTGTTTGACGCCTGGTTCCGCAAGTTTGAAGTAGTCGTTTTGACGAGGTTGCATGGTCTCTTTCCTTCTCGTTGATCAGTATCGACTGTGAGATGCATCGAATGTGCAGTTGCGAGCTCGCACGTGACGAACTTGGGAAGCAGGCCGTCGTCCCATGGGGGTGATCCGCTTCGCGATATTCGCCGCGATCACTCCACTGGAATAACAGCGGGCGTGTCCTTCTTCTTGAGCAGGACTACGATGAACTTGGCCGGGCTCGTCTTGCTCGCGTTCCGGCTGACCAGGTGAATATCGGAGGGGCCCTCGTAGTAGGTTTCTCCAGGAGCAACGGTGACTTCTTCGCCGCCCTTAACCTGCATGACGATCGAGCCCTCCAGCACGTACACGAATGCGTGGGCTTCGTGTCGGTGGACGGGTGAGGAGCCGCCTGGCTGATACTCTACGGACAGCATCAGTCCCTCTTTTCCCGGATAGTCTTGCAAATCCTTGGACATCAATGGCGTGACCTTTGCGCCGTCTTCAGCCGCGACTGGCAAGATCCCGAAGCCGATAATGGCCGAAACGAGCATGGTGCGTAGGATGGACTTCATTTTGGTCTCCTTGGTGGTTCTGGCGACCGCGGCACAAAAAAAGAGATCGCCTGGGAAAGGCCGCAAGAGATCGGGACGGTATTGCGCTGCAATGCGTAATCAGATCACGCGCAACGGGCGATCGCCCCAGGGCGCTGTTCTCACGATGTTTGCTCTCGACGAAGGGGTAGGTGGTCCTAGACCTTCCGCCAGTTTGCCCTAGCAATCCAACTAGCCGATACGAACCGTACGCAGTTACGGTAGCGAAGGCCACCAATGCTGCCTATGCATATGAACTTGAAGATCAATTTCTTCCGCATTCCTGGGATCTTGTGGCAAATGTCTTGAGACGTTGACCGCGTTTAATTGCGGCCCTGCGCATCGGCCGTCGACGGGCGAGGGAATGCGCTAAAAGCGGACGATTTCGATCGAAGCTGCGATGCCTTCGGCCAACAGATCATGTCGGCTGGCCAGATCCTGATCGTGGCGTTGGCCAGCCGGAGGCAATCTATCAGAGTCCTACCATCGGAGTTTGAGGAATTATGTAGCTAATGCCACCAACGATTGCTTCTTGCCATAAGCTGCCGTTCGCGGCCTCCGCCGCCTCAGATGGGGGAACCGCCGACGGCTGATGCTGACCCGGAGGAGTTCATGTTAAAAAGGGCATGATATCTACGCCGTCACCTGGAAACACGGTGATGTGCGGGTGGTCTTTGAACAGCCGTGCCGCAGCGTCGATGGTTTCCGCTTCGACGACAAGGTAACCGCAGAAGGGGTTCACGGCGTTGGCGACACCGTCCTTCGTTATACGCGTCGTCTTGCCGACCATGCCACCACGATCAAGGATGGATGCGGCGTTTCTGTTCTCCCACGCGGCCCACTGTTCTATGCCGACGGCGTCGATCGCGTCCTGCTCGGCCTTGGGCAGCCTCCGAAAGGAGGCGAGGTCTTCGGGCTTCATGGTGTAAACGGCAAGAAAACGGGGCATTGGCGCTCTCTCCACGTGCTGGACGGTTTGCCAGATTACACTCTACGCGTCGGAAATCACCCGTGCCGGCCCCATAAATCTTGCGAGGCATAGGACGACCGCTTGTGGCGCAAAGCGGCCAACGGATGCGAGCCGCAGCCATAGGGGCTGCGCACAAACCCGTCACCAGGCCAGAAGCCGACGCCGTCGCGCAAGAAGGTACCAATGAGCGTCGCTACCCGCAGGACGGCGAGGGCATTCTGACACAGCAGCGCGCAGGCGCGCGGGGTGGCCTCATCCGAGGCCATGGCCATCAGCTCCAGTCGTTTTTCGGCGTCGCCTTCGAGCGGTGCAGGTCATACCAGGCGACCAGCTCTGCCTGCGACATGATGCGCTCCTGTTTTGCGTGATTGAGACGTGTCACGTGGCGGAGTCTATGTTGACGGATGTTGGCGGTCGATCGGATCAAGGGAGAGGGAAGGCTACACCCGAGGATAGGACAGCCTGTACTTGAGTGGACCGAAGCGAGGATTTGTTGGTCACGAGGCCCTTCCTCGTCGAGGACGAACTGAAACGTCTGGGCGGCCATTATGAAAAAGCTGGCGAATGGGCCGATTTTACCGTCATGGACGATCGGCTGGTTATCGGCCAGAACCCGGCTTCGTCCGGCTGTGCTACCATGACGCTGCTGACGTTTCTGCAGGCCTAGTTGCGGTCCGGCGCCCACGTGCCAAGCCTGTCCGCCGGCCAATCGGATCATAACGCTGGTCGAGATCGTCGAAGACGGCCCCGTGAAGCAGTCAGACGACAGGATGTCGTCTGCTGTGTCGCGCTTGCGCTGAAAGAGTTCAAGCGAGCCGACCGCCATCCTTCGTGCCCGCGCGCTGAACGCTCCTCGTATTCGAGCCGGGCGCTGGGCGCGCGTCCTAAATTGACGGATATACGACATTTGAGACGGGCGGGCTTCGTCTTAACATCAGGGCTGGAAATTCAACCTGATGGAGATTGTCATGACTGGGAATTCGAAGGATACCGCACTGATTACCGGCGCTTCTTCTGGTATCGGCGCGATTTACGCCGATCGGCTGGCGCGCCGGGGCTATGACCTGATCCTCGTGGCCCGCAACAAGGCGCGTCTCAATGCGCTCGCCAAGCGGCTCACCGACGAGACAGGTCGCGCTGTCGAAGTGATCGGAGCGGACCTCGGCAACAAGGACGATCTCGGTCGCGTAGAGCAAGTGCTACATACCGATGCCAGCATAACCACGCTGGTCAACAATGCCGGCGTCGGTGCGACCGCCCCGCTGTTGGCGTCCGATATCGACAAGATGGAAGAGCTAATCACGCTGAACGTCAATGCGCTGACGCGGTTGACCTATGCTGCGGTGCCCGGCTTCGTGAAGCGTGGCACCGGCGCGATCATCAACATCGCCTCGATCGTCGGTATCGCACCGGAGCTGCTGAATGGTGTGTATGGCGGGAGCAAAGCCTTCGTGCTGGCCTTCACCCTGTCGCTCCAGAAGGAGCTTGCCGACAACAATATCCGCGTCCAGGCCGTTCTTCCGGGTGCCACGGCGACCGATTTCTGGGGCATCGCCGGGACGCCCCTGGAACATGTGCCGACCGAGATCGTCATGTCCGCCGAGGATATGGTGGATGCCTCGCTTGCAGGCTTTGACCTCGGCGAGTTGGTCACCATTCCGGCGCTTCCGGACGCACGCGACTGGGAGGCTTACGAAGCGGCGCGGCAAAAGCTCATGCCGAACCTTTCGCTCAGCGCGCCTGCTGTTCGATATCGAGCCGCAGGGTAATTCCGGTCTTCAGCGACCCACTGAAATGCACGCCTATGTCGGCGGCGTCTCGCCGATCCTCGAAACAAGGAGAATGATCATGTCGAGATCCTATTCGATAATTGGCAAGCGCAATCGCCTTGCCGCCTATGCACTCGCTGGAACGATCGCAATTTTTCTTCCCGCGGTCGTCGCTCACGCCGAAACGAGTTCTTCTGCGCGCAGCGGCATCCAGGTTGCGCAGGCTTCCGTAAACGGTGCGTCCGATGCCCAGCCGGCTGTCGACGAAACCATTCGTCCATTCCAGTTCCGTGCAGCCGACGAGGCCCTTGCCGATCTCAAGCGGCGCATCGTCGCAACCAAGTGGCCCGATCAGGAGCTGGTCACGGACGATACTCAGGGCGTGCGACTGGCCACGATGCGGAAGCTTGCCGACTATTGGGCCAACCAGCACGACTGGCGAAAGGTGGAGGCGAGGTTGAACGCCTTGCCTCAGTTCGTGAGGAACATCGACGGCGTCGATATCCACTTCATTCAGGTGAAGTCGAAGCACCCGAACGCGCTGCCGGTTATCATTACACATGGTTGGCCCGGCTCGATCATCGAGCAGCTGAAGATCATCGATCCGTTGACCAATCCGACAGCGCACGGCGGTACCGCAGCCGATGCGTTTGATGTCATAATTCCATCAATCCCCGGGTACGGCTTTTCCGGCAAGCCCACCGAGCTCGGCTGGGATCCGCAGCGTATCGCACGGGCCTGGGCCGTTCTGATGGACCGCCTGGGTTACAAGAAATATGTCGCGCAGGGCGGCGACTGGGGTGACGCAGTTAACGAGCAGATGGCGCTACAGAAGCCTGAAGGGCTGCTTGGCATCCACACCAACATGCCCGGCACGCTTCCCGATAACATTTCCGCGGCGCTGGCCGGCGGTCCGCAGCCGACGGGCCTGACGGCCGACGAGGAGTACGCGTGGAAGCAGCTCGATTTCTTCTACAAGCATCGTGTCGGCTACGCGTTGGAAATGGGAGCCCGGCCACAGACACTCTACGGCCTGGACGATTCACCCATCGCCCTTACCGCATGGATGATTGATCATGATCCGGAGAGCCAGAAGCTGATCGGCCGCGTCTTTGACGGGGCTAGTGAAGGGCTGACGCGCGATGACATCCTCGACAACATCACGCTCTACTGGCTGACGAACACGGGGCTGTCTTCGGGCCGTCTCTTCTGGGAAAGCAAGCTCGCTTTCTTCGCGCCCAAGGGCGTGACCATCCCGGTCGCGGTGAGTGCTTTTCCTGACGAAATCTACACCGCCCCCCGCAGTTGGACTGAGAAAGCCTTTCCGAAGCTGATCCACTACAATCGTCTGCCTAAGGGCGGGCACTTTGCGGCCTGGGAACAGCCGGAAGTCTTCACTGAAGAGTTGCGAGTCTCCTTCAGGTCGCTGCGTTAGTCGATTTGAGAAAGAAGGGGCGCCATTGGCGCGCCGCCTTCCCAGCCACAAGGAAAAAGCCATGACCATTGCAACCAAAACCCTCAAACTGCAAACGGTCGACCTGAAACTTGAGGTCGTTGTTATCCCTGTTTCGGACGTTGACCGCGCAAAACGCTTTTATGACGGCCTGGGTTGGAGGCTCGACGCCGACTTCGCGGTCGGTGACACATTCCGGGTCGTACAGTTCACACCGCCGGGATCACCGAGCTCGATCCACTTCGGCACAGGGCTGACGTCGGCGGCACCCGGATCGGCACGCGGGCTGTATCTCGTCGTCTCGGATATCGAAGCTGCCCGCGCCGAACTCATCGGTCGCGGCGCCGACGTGAGCGAGATCATCCACCGCGCCGGTCCTGGGCAGCCGCCAATCAGCGGCAGGGATCCGGAACGGCGCAGCTACCGCTCCTCCGCCTCGTTCGCCGATCCGGACGGCAACGGCTGGCTGCTCCAGGAGGTCACCGAACGATTGCCTGGACGCGTCGACACGGACATCACGACATTCACCTCGTCGAGCGAACTCGCAGGCGCGCTACGGCGCGCGGCAGCCGCCCACGGCGAGCACGAAAAGCGAACCGGCGGCAAGCATGATGAGAACTGGCCGGACTGGTACGCCGACTACATCGTACAGGAGCAGGCCGGCAAGCCGCTACCGTTGTAACCCTCCGCGAGGCCGTATTCGGGTACGCAATCCACCGAAAACCGGATTGCGTACCCGTCTGCATCTTGTCGCAGGGCGTCTACGACTACGATGAGGCGGACGGCATCCGGTTCCCGACGAGGCGCCGTGCCTTCTTGCGGGGCACGGATGATAGCGTCGTCGAAGATCCGCTGCTGGCGTCCGTCAATGTATGCAACATCCACTTCGCGTGCGGACGAGGGCGCTTCTTGCGATGGCGCAAATGTGATATAAGCGGCGGTTTCAGACAAAAGGTGGTGTGCCATGCACAAGATCGGTTACGTCGTGTTTCCAGGATTCCAGCTCCTCGGTTTTGCATCGGTCACTGCCTTCGAGATGGCCAACATTCAGCTTGGAGAGCCGGCTTACGAGATAACGTTGCTTTCCGAAGCCGGCGGAGAGATCAAGTCGTCGGCTGGGTTTGGTGTCATCACGAAAGCCTTCGACGATACGACCTACGACACCGTGATGTTTGGAGCCGGCACGACGATCGAGCCGATGACACCGGGCCTTATCGAGTTCGCGCGCCATTCCCTGCAAACTGCGCGTCGGCTGGCTGGCCCCTGTACCGCCGCCTTCATTCTTGCAGAATCCGGGCTGCTGGATGGGCGCCGTGCGACGACGCATTGGCTTTTTGCGCGCCAGCTCCGGGAGCGGTTCCCGGCCGTCAAGGTCGAGGAGGATCGCATCTTCATCGTCGATGGCTCCGTATGGACGTCGGCGGGAATGACGGCAAGCATCGACCTGGCTCTCGCCATGGTCGAGAAGGACCATGGTCAGGACGTTGCTCGCTCGGTCGCACGCAAGCTCGTGGTCTACCACCGCAGGGCCGGCGGCCAATCGCAGTTCTCGGCGTTGCTCGAACTGGACCCGAAGTCGGACCGGATCCAGAAATCGGTCAACTATGCCAAGGCCAATCTGCGCAGCGTTCTGTCGGTGGACGAACTGGCGGATGCGGCGGGCTTGAGCGCGCGCCAGTTCAGCCGCGCCTTCCGGTCAGAGACGGGGCAGTCGCCGGCCAAGGCGGTGGAGAACCTGCGCGTCGAGGCGGCGCGGCTGCTGATGGAACAAGGCCGCCACTCCATGGATGTGATCGCGGAGGAAACCGGCTTCGCCGATAGCGATCGCATGCGCCGGGCTTTTCTGCGGGCACTCGGACAGCCGCCCCAGACTATCCGGCGCAACGCCCGCGACAGTGAACTGGCACCCTGAATCGGGAGAACGAGGGTGTCGCGGCACAGAAGAACTGTGCACTGCTGGAGATGGTGATCGAGTTGTCGTGTGATTCCCTAATCTTGGGGTTCATGGACTCTGCTGGCAGGCATAGCGAGGTCGGCGGTTCGAAACCCTTCAAGGCAAGGGTTCACAGCTGGCTTTCCGAAGGGCGGCCGGTTCATCGGCCCGCCCCTTTTCGTCTGGAATGGGTGGGTGCGCCAAGAGCGGACAGGTGCTGAATCTGAGCTAGCATCCCTGTATTGCGAGCTCGCTGAACGGGCGTAGTATGATCGTGCACTGGGCTTCCGATCGCGATGAAACCGCAATGCGCGCTTCTTGTCTGCTTTGGCCTTCTGGGGGGCAGCACGCCCGCTCAGCTTTCTCAATTTGACGTTGATCTTGAGTTGGTTCTTGCCGTCGATGTCTCCTACTCAATGGAGATCGACGAACAGCGTGCGCAACGTCAAGGCTATGTGAATGCATTTCTCCAGCCCGAACTCGTCAATGCAATAGAGGACGGGCCTATCGGCAAAATCGCCGTGACATACGTTGAGTGGGGTGGCTCTGCTGTCCAGATCATGCCTTGGACGCTGATCGATGGCCCCAGCACTGCGGGCCAATTCGCCGATGCTCTGCGCCAGCAACCGATGAGGAGGATATCGTTCACCTCGATTTCCAACACGCTGGCGTTTTCACGAAACCTCTTCTTAGCTAGCCCGTTCCAGGGAATGCGACGCGTGGTCGACATATCGGGAGATGGGCCGAACAACTCCGGTGTGCCGGTACCCGTTGCCCGTAATTCGACTGTCGCCCAAGGCATCGTGATCGATGGACTGCCCATCATGTTGACGCGTCAGGATTCCGCATCGATTCCGGACCTCGACGCTTATTATGAGAATTGTGTGATCGGTGGAGATGGGGCCTTTCTGTTGAAAGTCTCAGATCCTGGCGATTTTGCGGAGGCTATTCTGAGCAAGCTCATTGTCGAGATACTTGGACCGAACGTGAGCGACCTGAAGCGGTTCGAGCCACTGTTGCAACGCGTCGACGACCGAGCAGACTACAATTGCTTTGTGGGCGAAGAAATGCAGGAGCGTCGCATTGGGCAATAGTTCAATGCGCTTTGCGTTCACGCTGAACCGCGACCTGCGGGCTTTGAGAGGCTGACCGGTGCGCCTGATCTGCGCGCGCGTTTCTGGCGGAAGACTTCGGCGGGTGGTTTGTAGCCGAGGCATTTGCGCGGTGTTGCGTTCAGATGATTGCAGATTTCGGTTAGATCGCAGTCGCTGAGCGACAGGGGATCGACCTCTCTCGAAAGCCATTTCCTGGCCCGTCTGTTGGTGTTTTCGACGGTTCCTTTCTGCCACGGGGATTGTGGATCGCAGAACCATGTTTGCGCTCCGATGGTGGCTTGCAGGCAGGGCCGCGGGCGGCAACAATGTCGTGATCGGCGAACCATGGCATCCCGGCTCCTCGCGGTCATCCACGACCTCGACACGGCGTATGGACCGGCGGCGTCATCCCATCGATGGACGCCTGACCACGGTGGCCAACGAAGCCGCGGCTGCAGGCGAATGCGGGCCTCCGGAAAGCTGAGGCCTAGCGTGCCGTCAGCCGAGACCGAAGACGACATCGCTTTCCATGAGAGCCGAGAGCGAAACATGCTCAATCAGAATGCCTTCGACATCGGAGCCGTTGAAGGCGATGAACAAGCCGTCGGTCGTATCGCTGGCGGCGGCAAGAAAATCGGCATAGCTGTGAATGCCTGTGGCGTCCTGGGCCTCTTCGGAAAAGGCGATCCGATCGCCCTGCCTGCCAACGAAATCGAGAATGTGATCGAGGCCCGCCTGGCCGGAGGTTTCCGACGACCACAGAAACGTGTCGGCGCCGCTGTCGCCCTTCAACAGGTCGGCGCCATTGCCGCCACTCAACAGGTCGTCCTGCGAGCCGCCGTCGAGAAAATCCGCACCTTCGCCGCCGAAAATCTGGTCGTTTTCCGAGGCGCCCCTCAGCGTGTCGTCCCCACCACGCCCATCGAGGATATCGTTGCCGCTCGACGAATAGAGGGTGTCATTGTCGTCGGCGCCGCGCAGCACGTCGTCGTAGCGCCCGGATGAGACGTTGAAGTACTCCACATTGGTGAAGGCCAAGCCGGTGTGTGTTGCGCCGCGTGTCGCGTCGAAGTCGGTTACCTGCGGCAAGCCGCCATAGTTGAGGTTCAATAGATCCCGGCCTTCGCCGCCATCGACCTCTCCGAGGTAACGGGCATTGATCGTGTCGTTGCCCGCGCCGCCGCGCAGGATCGACGCGACGCCAAGGGTGCCGCTGCCGGGAAAGGTGTCCTGCAGCCAGTCATCGCCGGCGCCGCCATCGAGCATGTCGCTGCCGCCGTCATTGGCAAGCGTATCCCTGCCGTCGCCGCCAAAAGCCACGTCATCGCCAGCGCCTGTCTCTATCATGTCGTCTCCGGCGCCGGCATCGATGTAGTCGTTGCCCTCCTCGCCATCGAACCGGTCACGCCCGGCACCGCCTTCGAGATGATCGTTTCCCGCGCCGGCATCGACCACGAGATAGGTAAGATCACCCGCGATGACCCGATCGTTGCCGCTGCCAAGCGCGAGGCTTGCCTCCTCTATGCCGCGCAACACTGTGCCGGTCGAGGCCTCACCGGCAGCGAAATCGACAGTGAGGTCGCTCGTGCTCTGCGTCTCCTTGATATAGAGCCAGTCCTGGCCGGCGCCGCCATCGATCTCGGCGGAGTAGAGTGTCGAGACGATCTGGTCGCGGCCGTCGCCGCCAAAAAGACGGTTGGCACCGAGCCCGTCGGTGATCATGTCATCGCCCGCGCCGGCGTCGACGAAATCGTTGCCGCCTGCCGTCTCGATAACGTCGCCAAGTGCGCTACCCGTAATATGATCGCTTCCGCGTCCCGTCGTCAGCACAATCCGCTCGACATCCTGGTACTGGATGAAGAGATGCCGCTCCTCCTGCGTCCCGTATCCGATGATGCCGTGACCATTCTCCAGGTTGAACACGACCGGAGCGGCCGATGCCGAGAGGTCGACGGCCAGCGTATCGTCTCCGGCACCGCCGAAAACGGCGCTGCCCGTCCCGACAAGCACGAAGCGGTCATTTCCATCACCGCCGTCGAGACGGTCGTGACCACCCGTATTGGTGATGATGTCCTGTCCCGCGCCCGCATTGACGACGTCGTTGCCGGCACCGGTCGAAATCCGATCGCCCCCGGCAGTTCCGGTGATCCGGTCGTCACCACTGCCGGCGAGCAGGCGCAGCCACTCGATATCGTGGAAGAAGATGTGCCGGTTTGTGGCGCTCGGGTCGCCAACATAGCCATGGCCGCTGGCACCGTTGAAGACCATCCGGTCTGCGCTTTGCGAGAAGTCGACGACAAGGCCGTCGTAGCCGCTGCCTCCGGTAACTGCGCCGCCGGTCCCGGTGAGAACGATCTGGTCATCACCGGCACCGCCGTCGAGGCGATCGTAGCCGTTCGAACTTGTCAGGGTGTCGCTTTCAGCCCCACCATCGACAAAATCGCCGCCGCCGCCCCCATCGATCGTATCGCTGCCGGGCAGGCCCCAGATGTAGTCGGTTTCCTCCGAGCCTTTCAAAGCATCGTTTGAGTACGAGCCTACGATCTTTGCCATCTCGCCATCCCTTTCGATAGACTTATGCCAATACTTGCGATCACTCGAATAAGATCACCAAGCATTCAAATCTATTTAACTAATTGCGTAAATCAACTCCGAATTAATCTTCCAAATGGAGGCAATTTAATTTGAAATCTATATTAGATATCGAAAGGGAACTGCGGAGAATTGCTTTGAAGTAAAGCCAAGATCTGCGGAAAGACGAAGCCATAGGTCAGGACGTGCTGTGACATGCTCGAGGACGAGAAGAGGTCCGTCATGTTTCTCCAGAGCCCCAGAGAGGATGTGGACAAGGGTGCAATCTGCGGCCTCGGCGGCGCGGCGCGGCGTGTTGAGTTGGATCGCCCCTACCGCTTCTGACTTCTCGATCAATTCGATGGTTGAGGACCGAACGCCGATGCGTGCACCGACGAGAAGCCTGGTCCGTACGTGACCCTATGTCGTGCCGTTGGCCAGAAGCGAGATCTGCATCGAGGATCTGAAGGGCGAGAAGATCATCTCGTTCTCGCGTCAGAACCTGTCGTTCACCGAGCGCTGCTTTGCTGAAAAGTTCGAGGCGCACGATCTTGCAAAGAGCGTCGCCTATACCTGCGACAACACCTTCTCGGTGGTGTCACTGGTCTCGGCCGGTCTTGGCATCGGCTTTGCGCCGGAATGGACGCTGGATCTTCCCAACCGCAATTTCGAGCTCAGGAAGGTGAGGGGTATCGACTTCCGGATCGGTCTTGGGGTCGCCTGGAGTAAGGACGATCCAACCGCGGCCCGGGACGACATCATCGAAATTGCTCGGTCGCGGGTCAGAGCGGGGAAGTCAGGGGCGAGGTCTCGAAAACCTCGTGGTCTGCGATCCCTCAATCAAACGGAGCGGCTTGCCGGGCCTAGGCCTCCCGGATCCCGGCCGTTGGCCGTCGCGATGCTGATCCTCCGAGACGAGGCTTTTAACCGGTCAAGCCGCGCGCGAACGGGCTCTGGCAGCGCTGTTGCCGTCGCCTGGTACGCTCATTATTCTCCCAAGCTGCCGGCGGGGTCCGCGTTCGACCTCACTCAAAAGCTACAGTTCACGACTATCTGACGTTACTGCAGCTGCGATGTTCGAATCTGTCCTCCTGCACCATGACGAAATCGAATGCGGCCTGCCACGAGGTCGCGCCGTCGATGCGCTCGAAATCAGCGATCAGGGAGGATTTGACACCGAAAACGGCGTCGGAAGTGAGGAAGGGGTCGCCGCCGGTGAAGATGTGGGTGACAATCTTCTGGTGGCCCGGAGCAGTTACAAGGAAATGCATGTGGGCCGGGCGACAGGGGTGGCGATGGAGCGCCTCCAACAGGTCCCCAGCAGGCCCGTCGTCGGGAATGGAATAACTGACAGGCTTGATACCGACGAAGCTGTAGGCGCCGTCGGCGCCCGTGACGAAGCGTCCGCGGTTGTTCCATTTCGGCTGCAGGTCCGGCTGCTGAACGTCGTAGAAGCCATCGGCATTGTCTGACCAGACGTCGATCGTTGCCCCTTCTATTGCGTTGCCGTCGAGATCAATCACCCGGCCGTGGAACAGGCAGCTTTCGCCCTTAGCGTCCAGACTGATGCTTTCCCCCATCGCCCGGATCGGCGCGTTGGCGACGTGGAACGGGCCGAAGACGGTGTTCTCCGTCGCGCCTTCGGGACGACGGTTGCCGATGGCGTCGACCAGCATGGAAAGCCCAAGGACGTCGCTGAGCAGGATAAACTCCTGCCGTGTGTCGGTACAGGTCTGGCCGGCGCGGGTGAGGAAATCAACGGCCAACTCCCATTCCCGCTGGGTCAACTCCACGTCCTTGATAAAATCATGCAGATGTCGAACGAGGCTCGCCATGACCTGACGCATGCGCGGTGCCACGTCTACGCCAATCCTGCCGTTCACAGTCTCGGCGGAGTGTTCCTCAGTGAAATAACGGCGCATCAATCGCTCCCTGTCAGGCGGATCGGTCGAGCCGTGCGGCGAACCAGTCGCCGACGAGTGCCGTCCGCTCGAAGCTGTGGTTGTATATCGTGTGCTCACCGTCCGGCCAGACGCGGAGGGCGGCCTCGCCCGTCGCGGCATCGAGGAAGGGTTGCTGGTCCTCCAGTGCCACCAGCGGATCGGCGCCTCCGTGCAGGACGAGAAGCGGGCAGGCGATTCTGTCCCGCGCCGGATCGAAACGCAGCTTTTCCATGACAGCCTCAATCATCGCTCGATCCTCGGTGCCGATCATTGCCGCGCTCTGCTCGAAGGCCGTGCGGAAGGGCAGGATGGCGGGGTGGGCGAAGGAGCCGTTGACGCAACAGGCGCGGATGCGGCTGTCGCTGCCCGCAGTGCGTGCCGCCCACAGGCCGCCGTAGCTGTTGCCCCAGACGCCCGGCGCGCCGAGGCTCGGATCGTCCAGGATTACATCGACCCAGCGGCTATAGGCGGCCTCGACCCCCGCCTGAAGATAAAGGCCTTGCTCGATGCGGGTCTCGCCCTGGCCGGGGCCTTCGGCGAGAAGGGTGGCAAGCCCGCGGCGCGCCAGCTCCCGGGCGATTGGCAGATAGGCGATGCCCCAGCCGCTCTGGCCGCCGAACAGGATGACGGTGCCGTTTGCACTTCCGCTTGCGGGGCGCACCAGCCAGCCGATCAGGCTTTTTCCCGAATATCCGGTCTCGACCCGCTCGAAGGGCAGGCCGAAGACAGGGGTGAGCTTCCGACAGGCGGCGACCAGCCTGCGATACAGCGCGACCTTGCGGGGTTCGTCGAAATTGAAGGCCATCTGGGCGTAGACCAGCGCGGCGATGCCGCGCTGCCGTGCCTCGCCGGCGGTGACGATGTTTCCTTCAGCCTCGGCCCGGTCGGCCTGTTGCAGGCGCTCGGTGGCGATGGTTTCTGCCACCGCATCCCAGGGCTCGCCCTCCGAGATGCGGGCATGAAGCCGGCGCGCATCCCCCGGGTCCATGCCGCAGTCGAGAAGCCGCGTCAGTGGCATGGCCCGCTGATGGGCAAGGTTCGCCTTGATGACCGAGTCCTCGGTCATGCCCGTGCCTCCATGGTGGTCTCAAAGGTGGGTACAGGCTGATGCAGCCAGTGCAGCCTGTCGCGAAGGCCGCGCAGCAGGGTGGGGAGATCGGAGAGATCCCGGACTGCACCATACATCAGGAAATCGGGACGGCGCAGATAGGCGGCGAAACCATTTCTCTCCAGAAACGCCAGTTGCACGCCGTCAAGATCTGCGACTTGATCGGGCGCAGCATCGGTGTCGCCGACGACGATCCAGCGACCGCCGATGGCGTCGAAGAAAGCGTGGGTCGCGGGATCCAGATGGAGGCTCGGGTCGGTCCGGCTGACGATCAGGAAGCCGCGCCCCACCACGTCGTCCATCAAGCCTTCGCGGCCGCCGGCGCGCACGAGGCCCTGTGGCGTTGGTGCACCGGTGGGGGTGAGGAGGTTACCATCGGGCTCCACATGCACCACGCCGGTCTCGATCTTGGGGAAGGGCGGGGGCGGCGGCATGTTTCCGGACAGGAAGAGTGCATTGCGTTCAGCCACCTTCGCCGGGTCGTCCTCGTTGGCGACCTTGCCGAGCATGGTCGAGGTCTTGGTGATCTGCGTGACATGCGGGCGCCGCTCCGCTTCATAGGTATCGAGAAGCTCCGGCTCGGCCTTGCCCCGCAACACGAGGTCCAGCTTCCATGCAAGATTGGCGCTGTCGCGAATGGCCGAACAGGCGCCCTGGCCCATATAGGGCATCATCGTGTGGGCGGCATCGCCCACCAGCATGACCCGGCCTTCCTTCCAGCTTTTTGTGATCGCGGGGTCAAATGTATAGACAACGTTGCGGATCGGCCGGATTTCGTCGAGCCCGATGCCATGCTGCTCGCTGAGCCAGGCAAGGCCATTCTTGATGTCTTCCCAGTAGCTGGTTTCCTCGCCCGGCAGCACGCGCATCTCGAAACGCACGCGGGATTTGCCGATCGGCATGTACATGTGCGCCCGTGCCGGGTCGCAATAGATCGAGGTAATGGCAAAGCGGTCGCCGAGATCCTTGACGTATTCGGAATCAAGATTGAGCCAACGTTCATGATGGCCGTACTGGTGACGCGCGATGCCGAGTGCGCGGCGCGTGAAACTGTTGGCGCCATCCGCGCCGATCACATAGTCCACCTCGATCCTGCGGACTGGATCGCCCCCGTCAGAAACCGCCTTCCACGAACCGTCCCAGGGTTGGGCTTCCAGAACGACCTTATCCGCACTCTGCTCGAGCTTGGAGACTTCCCAGCCGCGTAGGAACTCGACGTTCGGCAGAGGCTGTGCGCGGGAATAGATCGCGTCCTCGATTTCCGGCTGGAAGATCGAAATATGGGCGGGAAAACCGCATTGCTGCCCCTTCCAGTCCAGATCGATCAGAATGTTTCCCTGATCGTCGAGGTAGTGGTAGGTGTCGATCGCCTGCGCGTCGCGAAGGGCATGACCGATATCCCCGGCCGAGGCGACCAGGCGTGCCGTCTCGCCGTCGATATGGCTGAGGCGGGGCAGGCCGTAGGGTTCGGGCCAGCGCTCGATAACGATGACATTATGGCCGGCTTGTCCGAGGAGCGAGGCGGCAGTCAGGCCCGCAGGCCCGCAACCGATAACGGCCACTTGCCGGTGCACCACAGGCGGCGTTGCCTTGGATTGATTCATGTTATCCTCCCGTTTTGCAGATATGTCTCGGCGCGCGCGTTCAGGGCGCGTCGCCTCGCCATGCCGCGGCGAGCAGCGCGTGAATATCGGCCCGTGTCACTTCCCGCGGGTTCCAATAGGGGTTCGCTGTGGCGATCTCCGCGGCGCGGCCGATATCTTCCTCCCGAAAACCGATCTCCCTGAGGGCTGTCGGGGCGCCGATCTTGACCGCAAAACCGTGTATTGCCGCACCGGGGGAGGTTTCCCCGAAAATCGCACTGAGCGGCCGAAGTTCGTCGGCAGCGGCGGCCGCGTTGAAGGCGATTGCGTGGGGCAGAACGATCGCATGGGTCTCCGCATGCGGCAGGTCGAAGGCCCCCCCTAACACATGGCAGAGCTTGTGATGCAACGACATGCCGACTGTGCCAAGCACAGTGCCGCACAGCCAGGCGCCGTAGAGTGCATCGCTTCTGGCCGACAGATCCCGCGGCGCCATAGCGATGCGCGGTAGGGCCTCAGCGAGGGCTCTCAGGCCTTCCGTCGCCATTAGCGAGGAAATCGGGTTACGATCGCGAGCGTAGAGTGCCTCGGCGGCGTGGGCCATGGCGTTTAGGCCGCTGGTCATCGTCATTGGGACCGGCAGGCTGAGCGTGAGTTCCGGATCATAGATCACCAGTTCCGGCAGAATCGACGCTGCACGTACCGTCTCCTTGCGCCCCGCCTGAGTCTGCCCAAGGATGGGTGTGACCTCCGAGCCGGCATAGGTTGTGGGTATGACGATCTGAGGCGTATCGAGGCGATAGGCGATCGCTTTGCCGAGCCCGGTAGTCGAGCCGCCGCCGAAAGCGACAGTGCAGTCCGCGTCGTTGTCGCGCATGGCCTTGAGCGCCTGTTCGGTGATCTCGACGGGCGTGTGCATGGTCGCCTGCGTGAACAATCCGGCGGCGCGATCCGCCAAAAGGTTGACGATGGCACCGGCATCGTTGGCTTGCTGTGGTGTGGAGAGCACGAGGGCACGCTTGCAGCCCAAGGCTTCAACAGCTTCTGCCACCCCCGCGCGGGCGCCGGCGCCGAACCTAATTCTTGCCGGGGACCCCTGATAGTCGAATTCCCTCATCGGTTCCTCCCTGAACGGGGCCGCGAAATCGCTTGCGGCTCCATCTCGAGGAAAACAGTAGCGACGGACGAAGGTGAATTCGAATAATGATATCTCCAGATAACATACCATTATGTTATGTTGTGAGCGGAACACGGAACTTGGGAGAATCTCTTCTTGCAGATTGATCCGCGCCATCTGCTACAGCTCTGGGCGATCGTCGATGCCGGCGGCATGTCCGAGGCGGCGGAAATGCTGGGAATGACGCAGCCCGGCTTGTCACGCACAGTCGCCTTTCTGGAAAAGCGGCTGGGTGAGCCATTGTTTCTGCGCAACCGCCGCCCGATGGAGCCGACTCCCTTGTGTCGGGATCTTGCCGATCTCGGTGCAGCGGTACGGCGCGCAACGGCGCGAGCGAGCGACGTGGCCCAGTCATTCAGGCGTGGCGAGCGCGGCGATATCAGGATCGGCGGCACGCCGTTTTTCATGGACGCGCTGGTCTCGGCGATGGTCGGCCAATTCCAGCGGACAAGGCCGAACGTTAGAATCGAGCAGGTCTATGGTTACACGACGAGCCTTGCCGAAAAGATCAGAGCTGGGCAGCTGGACCTCGCGATCTGTCCGGTCGAGGTCTTCGATGCAGATAGCGATCTGACCTTCGACCCGATCCTGACAGGGCGCAATGTGGTTGCCTGTCGCTCGGGACATCCGCTTCTTGCATCGGACAGGCTCCTGCCTGCCGACCTGCTGCGGTATCCCTGGATCGAGCCACCTGCCGGAAGTCCGCTGAGCGCCGATCTCAGAACTGCGCTAGTCAATCTGGGCGCCGAGCATGTGCGCATCAATTTCTCCGGCGCCTCGCTCGCCGGCATTCTCGCCCATCTCGCCCATTCTGACAGCCTCGCCGTGCTGCCCTTCGGCGTGGTCTTCGCTCGGCGGGAAACCGACAACATCACCGCGTTACCCATCCTGCCGAGCGGCGTGCCGCGCGCGCTTGGCTTCGTGCAATCAAAACTGATGCCGCCTGGGCCGGCAGCGCTGCAACTCAAGATGCACGTGCTCTCGGCTTTTGCCGGGCTGAAGCCCGAGATGGAGGCCTATGCGCAACGGTGCGGCGTTTCTCCAATCAAGGCGACCTTTACGTCGGATTGAGATTAGGCGTTCCACAGGCTGCAAGCGCACGTCTCAAATGTTCTTTGATCCCGTCGTGTGCGAGCAAGCGCAAATGGCGGCGCGAGTTCTTAAATCCCCGACCCGTCGAGCTCTCGCTCGTCTTCGCCTTCCCAGGGTGAGGGCATTGAGGTGCGATTGAGATTGGCCGAGGGCATCGGCATCCAGCACTTCAATTCGGGCTCGGCGTATTCGATGATGCGGCCGGGCGAGGAATCAGAGGCGCGCCAGCCTTCTGCACCGAACTGATCGCCATTCGACCAATACGCGAGGTCAACTTCTGCCGCCCCCTGTTCGGACGGGCGGATCGTAACGAGGATCCGACTGCCGTTTTTCGGCGCGCTTGCCATGTGGCGCCAGGGATCTGGCTCGGCCATCATTTTCCTCCTGTCTTGCTGCAGGTTGCAAGTGTCGCCTCGCCATCGGAAACGGTCAACTCAAACTTTGCACAACCCATCGTCTATCGATTGACTACCCGATCAGGATGGACGCTCCGAATTGAGGTGTACCATCGCTCCTCGGCTGGCATTTCGTAGCGTGGGTCCGCCGATGGCGCCGGCTGGAGGAGTGTCTACGACATTTTGAAGCAGGACGGCTGCACCATCAGCATCGTCCAGAACCCGACGATCTCGCCTGCCGATGACGTTGCCGCCGCCCGCACAAAGGCTGATGGCAAAGCGCGCCGGCTCAAAGTTCACCAACGTCATGTCCTTCGCACACTGGCGGCTCCGGTATCCGAACAACAGACAAATTCCAGGGGCGCAGGCATAATGAACGAACGCCAAAAACGAACGCGCCCGCTTGAAGCAAGCAGGCGCGTGACGGGACGTCCACCGCGGGTGGGCCGAGGGGTTGTAAAATCTCAGCTCCGCGGCTTCAGGTTCTCCGGGTCGTAGAGTGGCTTGTAGCCGACGCCGGCGACTTCGACGGGGTAGGTCTCGGCGAAGTATTCGACGTTCAGCTTGCGGCCGACCTGGCAGTGGGACCAAGGCAAATAGGCAAGCGCGATGTTCTTGCCGATCGTCGGGCCGTAGGCGATGGAGGTGGTATAGGAGCGGCGGCCGAGTTCGTCGACCAGCACCGCGCCGGTTTCCGGGTCCATGACCGGCAGGCTGCCGACCGGGTAGCGCTTCACGCCGTTTCTATCGGTATTCTCCGTGAGGATGAGCGTGCAGAGCATGGCCGGCTGGTGCTCACGTGCCTTGTATTCAAGATGTTTCGCCTTGCCGCGGAAGTCCACGTCCTTCACCTTCGGACGAGCCAGATCGGCCTCGATGAGGTTGTACTGTGTGAGAAGATCGGCATTCTGCAGGCGCAGGCTCTTTTCCAGACGGCGCGAGTTTGCATAGGTTTCGACGCCGAAGGCCATGACGCCGGTTGAGCGCAGTGCGTCCCAGACGGCGAGGCCGTCCTCATATTTCATGTGCAACTCCCAGCCCTGCTCGCCGACATAGGAGATGCGGAAGGCGGTGACCTTCCTGCCGGCGATTTCGATCGGTTTGATCGCAGCGAAAGCAAAGTTCTCGAGATCGAGGCCGGCCGGATCGGCAACCACCTTCTTCAGCGTTTCGCGGGCGTTGGGGCCCCAAATGCCGATGGTGATGAACTTCTCCGAAACGTCGGTGATGGTGACGTCAAGGCCGCGATCTTCGGCGACGCGGCGCATGTACTGGAAGTCGCGCGGGCCGGCATCGGCGCCGTTCACGAGACGGCAGCGATCGGCCATGCGGAAGACGGTGAAGTCGGCCCGTACCATTCCTTCGTCATCGAGGAAATGGGTGTAGATGCCCTTGCCGATATTGCCGTCGCCGCCGATCTTGGCGGCGCAAAGCCACTCCAGCAACTCGACGTGGTCAGGGCCTTCGATGTCAACCATATGAAAGTGCGAGAGGTTGACGATACCGCAATCCTCGCTCATCGCCAGATGTTCGGCGTTGGACACGCGCCAGAAATGGCGGCTGTCCCACTCGTTCTGGCGCACTGGAACGCGGTTGCCGTATTTTTCTAGGAGGTGCTCGTTGGCGGCGTAGCCATGGGCGCGCTCCCAGCCACCGAGTTCCATGAAGTAGCCGCCGAGCTCTTTCTCGCGCTCGTAGAAGGGCGAGCGCTTGACGTTGCGGCCGCTGGCATAGGGCTCGCGCGTGTGCACGGCCGGATAGTAGATCTTCTGCGCCGCCTCGAAGCAGCGGCCCTCGATGAACTTCTCCTCCAGCTGGTGCGGGTAGAAGCGAGAATAGTCGATCGAGGCGTGGTCGATCTCAGTGCGCCCGTCCGTCATCCAGTCGGCGATCAGCTTGCCGTAGCCGGGACCGTCCTTCACCCAGATGGCGACGCAGTACCAGAGGCCGCGCACCTTCTGGCTCTCGCCGCAGGAGGGGCCGCCGGCGGCCGAGACCTGCAGCAGGCCGTTGAAGGAATGGCCTTCATTGTAGCCGAGTTCGCCGAGGATCGGCGTCAGTTCCATGGCGCGCTCGAGCGGCTCGATGATCTGCTCCATATCGAGGTCGCGCTGCGAGGGCGACAGGCGTGCCTCGTGCTTTTCGAGAATGTTGCGCGGATGGCAGAGGCGCGGGTTGGTGGTCTCGTAATAGCCCCACTCGATCTGGCCACCTTCGGTGGTCTTCGGATCGCCGGTGTCGCGCATATAGGCGGAGTTGCCCTGGTCGCGCAGGAGCGGGAAGCCGATTTCCTTGCCGGTGCCTTCGAATTCGTTATACGGGCCGAAGAAGGTGAGCGGATGGTCGACCGGCATCACCGGCAGATCCTCGCCGACCATTTCGGCGATCAGGCGGCCCCAGATGCCGGCGCAGACGACGACATGGTCGGCCATGATCGTGCCGCGATGGGTGACGACGCCCTTGATGCGGCCGTTCTCGACGATGAGCGACCTTGCCGGCGTGTTGCCGAAGATCTGGAGCTTTCCGGATTTCTCGGCCGCATCGACCAGTTTGCCAGCAACTGTCTGCGAGCGCGGGATGACGAGGCCGGCATCCGGGTCGAACATGCCGCCCATGACCTGATCTTCCTCGATCAGCGGGAACATCTTCTTGATTTCCGCGGGCGAGACATAGTGGGCGCGGGTGCCGAAGGCCTTGGCGGAGGAAAGCTTGCGCTTGATCTCTTCCATCCAGACATCGTCGCCGGTACGCGCGACTTCCAGGCCGCCAATGCGGGCGTAGTGACCCATCTTCTCGAAGAAGTCGATCGAATACTGCGTCGTCCAAACCGAAAGATAATCGTGGCTGGTCGTGTAGCAGAAGTCGGACGCGTGCGCCGTCGAGCCGATATCGGTCGGGATGCCGGACTTGTCGATGCCAACGATGTCGTCCCAACCGCGCTCGATCAGGTGATGCGCGATCGAGGCACCAACGATGCCACCCAGCCCGATGATTACGACCTTCGCCTTTTGAGGAAACTCTGCCATTGATTGCGACCCTGATTGAAACTGAAGCCGGATTTTAGGATTTGCGGCGCTGCGATTAGAGCCTGTCTACGACATAATTATCGTGCTGCACGACCAGAGCCTGCACTCTGCAAACAGGATTTCTCCATCACGACAGAGCCGTCGACAAGGGTGCATCTCCTCGAACTCGGGTTTTTTCTTATCACCGCGACGACGCAGGGCCGCTGCAGAGTGGATCGCACGTGGCGCTGGCAGCTTCATAAGTCACAGGCCCTTGACGTCGTTAGCTCTCGACGTCGTTCATTTTCTCCTGATGCGCGGAATGCGCGCCGAAAATTGCGGCATGGGGAGTGTTCTCCGCTGGGGGAAACGCCAAACTTTTCAGATAAATAAGCCGGCCGCGATAGATTGGTGTTGACAATACACAACAGTCTTTGGCAAATGTCATCGCCGGCCTCATCAGGTCGGCCGTCGCGGCATCCGAACTCGAAAGAGGTCCGGGTGCGCGCTCACGGAGCGTGCCTAGGAGCACGCTGGGAGCCGTGATTGCGCTTGCCTGCGAACGACAATGACGGAGGGCGCGCTTTGGAATTTCGGGTTGATCGCCAGTTGGCATTTTTGGCCGTCGTCAACGTTGCTGTGCTGGTAGCGGGCGGCGTGTTGGTCGGTGCCAGTTTCCTCGACATCTACAACCTGCAATCCATGGCGGGCCAAGTGCCCGAACTCGGCCTTCTTGCGCTCGGCGTGATGCTGGCGATGATCTCGGGCAATGGCGGCATCGATCTGTCGGGCATCGCCCTTGCCAACCTTTCGGGTGTCATCGCTTATCTCGTGCTGCGCGACACGGTTTCGCCCGATGACGCGCCGCTGCTGTTCAGCTGGAGCTTTGCCGGCATAGCACTGCTCGTCGGCCTAGTTGGCGGAATGCTGAATGGGTTTCTGATTTCGAGCGCCGGCTTGACGCCGATCATCGCGACGCTTGGCACGCAGCTGTTCTTTACCGGCCTTGCGATCGCTTTCACCAACGGTTCGGCGCTGGGCCTCGGCTTCATCGAGCCGCTCGACGCCTTCGGTAACACACCGGTTCTGGGTGTGCCGCTGTGCTTTGCGCTCTTCTTACTGATTGCTCTCATCCTCGGCGGCGTGCTGCGCTACAGCCCGTTCGGCCTCAGGCTCCTGCTGCTCGGCAACAATGCCAAGGCCGCGCGCTATGCCGGCATTGCGGAAAAGCGCATCCTGTTTTTGACCTATACCGCCTGCGGCGTGCTTGCGTCGGTCGCCGGCATCGTGATCGCCGCGCGCACATCGAGCGTGAAGTGGGACTACGGCAATTCCTACGTGCTGATCGCCATTCTCATCGCCGTCATGGCGGGCGTTCGCCCTGAGGGCGGCTATGGCCGGGTGATCTGTGTCGTCCTGTCGGCGACGTCGCTGCAGATCCTGTCGAGCCTGTTCAACTTCATTGACATTTCCAACTTCTTCCGCGACCTCGCCTGGGGCGTGCTTCTGCTCGTCTTTCTCGCGACATCCGGCTTCGACGCCAAGGCCTGGTTCAAGGCATTGCGCGGCTGATCCAAGTTCCAGGGCCGGCGAGATGCCTTCGCACGCCGGTCGATCTGTCAAAATTCGAAGGTTCTTTGTGAGGAATGCATGCTTGCCATTCGTAAATTCGCTGCCTGCGCCGTCGCGCTTGGAGCAATGACTGCAACCACGGCCGCCATTGCCGAGGAAAACCCCAGCATCGTCACGGTGGTGAAGGTCACGGGCGAAAACTGGTTTACTCGCATGAACGAAGGCGTCGATGCCTATGGCAAGGAAAATCCCGGCGTATCCACCAGCCAGGTCGGACCGGGCAAGGCCGACGCAGCCCAGCAGGGCCGGCTGATCGAAGACCTGGTTGCCAAGAAGGTCGCCGCAATCGCCGTCGTGCCGATGGATGCTTCCGCCCTTGAAGGCGTGTTGAAGCGCGCCGCCCAGCGCGGCATCAAGGTCATCACCCATGAAGCCGATAATATGAAGAACACGCTCGTCGACATCGAAGCCTTCGACAACAAGGTCTTTGGCGCGCGCTTCAACGAGAAGATCGCCGAATGCATGGGCAAGTCCGGCAAGTGGACCTCCTTCGTCGGCTCGCTCGGCAGCCTGACCCATGTGCAGTGGGCCGATGGCGGTTCGGAAAACGCCCAGAAATACCCCGAGATGGAACTGGTCTCCGAGAAGAACGAATCCTTCAACGATGCCAACCGCGCCTATGAAAAGGCGCGCGAAATCCTGCGCAAGTACCCCGACATCAAGGGCTTCCAGGGCGGTTCGGCCATCGACGTCATCGGCATCGGCCGTGCCGTCGAGGAAGCCGGCCTGCAGGACAAGACCTGCGTATTCGGCATCGGCCTGCCCAAGGACACCGGCTCCTACCTCGAATCGGGCGCTGTCGACGGCATCAGCTTCTGGGATCCGAAGGATGCCGGCTACGTCATGAACAAGGTCGCCGACATGGTGCTGAAGGACGAGGAACTGAAGGACGGCATGGACCTCGGCGTTGCCGGCTACGAAAAGGTCACCGTCAAGAAGGGTGCCGGCGACGGCGTGATCGTGGTCGGCCAGGCATGGGTCGACGTCGACAAGTCAAACTACGCCAAGTACCCGTTCTGATTGGGTCGAGATGATGGCGATGCCGGGCCCGACAATGGGCCCGGCGTTGCGCGTCGAGTGCCGCTACAGCGTCGCGCGTCGAATGTGATGCGCCAGAGACACTGTAACGCTTTAGACCTGCTGCAATCGTCTCCTGGATCTATGGCGATCCAAGGAAACGTGCAGCAGGCCCGTTCTTTTTGGTCAGGACAGTGCCATGCAGCTCAAGCACGAAGCCGGCGCGCCGCATCCCGGCGGCGAAACCTCGAAAGCCGCAATTCCCTATCTGGAAATTCGCGATGTCCAGAAACGCTTCGGCGGCGTTCGCGCGCTGAAGGGGGTCAGCTTTTCGATCGAGCCCGGACAGATCTACCATCTCATGGGCGAGAATGGCTGCGGCAAGAGTACGCTCATCAAGATCATTTCCGGCGCGCAGCCGGCCGATGCCGGCGAACTGCTGATCGATGGCAAGCCCGTGGGCCATCTCACACCGGTTGCCGCGCTCGCGGCCGGGATCGAGACCGTCTATCAGGACTTTTCTCTGCTGCCCAACCTGTCCGTCGCCGAAAATGTCGGCCTGACGCAGCAACTGGTCGCAGCCTCCGGCAAGCTTGCCCAGCGGCTTGATCTCGGACGAATGCGCCAGACGGCGGAACGGGCGCTCGCGGCCGTGAACCTGCCGACGACCCGCGCCTTTCTTTCGACCCGCACGGACGAGCTGCCGATGGCCACGCGTCAGCTCATTGCCATTGCGCGCGCCATTGCTTCCGATGCGCGCCTCGTCATCATGGACGAGCCGACGACGGCACTGACGAAGCACGAAGTCGATAATCTCATCTGCATAGTCAACCGACTGCGCGCCAAGGGCGTCGCAGTGCTGTTCGTCACCCACAAGCTCGACGAGTGCAAGTCGATCGGCGGGCGCGCCGTCATCATGCGCGACGGCCAGAAGGTCGCCGAATGCGACATCGCCGATCACACCAAGGCCGAACTCGGCTTCTGGATGACGGGCAAGGTGCTGGACGAGGCGCGCTATCGTTCGGCGCCGAAGTTCGGCGAGGATCTGCTTGTCGTCGACGCGCTGTCGCTGAAGGATACCTTCGCCAATGTTTCCTTCTCCATGCGCCGCGGCGAGATCGTCGGTATCACCGGGCTTCTGGATTCCGGCCGCAACGAGCTGGCCCGGGCGATTGCCGGCGTCGCTCCAGCCGATACCGGACGCATCCGCCTCAATGGAAAGGATGTGACGCCCCGCAAGCCCGCCGACGCCATTGATGCCGGCATCGGCTACGTCCCCGAGGATCGCCTTTCGGAAGGTCTCTTTCTCGAGAAGCCGATCGAAGAGAACATTGTCGTGCCGGTGCTCGATCGCCTGCGCGGCGCCTTCGGCATCCTGGACGGCCGCCGCAGCCGCGCGCTGGCGAAGCGCTCGGTCGAAGACCTGCAGGTGGTCACGCCGGATGTCGCCAACCCGGTGCAGTCGCTGTCGGGCGGCAACCAGCAGCGCGTGCTTATCGGCCGCTGGCTGACCATCAATCCGAAGCTTCTGGTCCTGCACGGGCCGACCGTCGGCGTCGATGTCGGATCCAAGGACACGATCTACCGGATCATCCAGCGTCTCGCGGACGAAGGCATGGGCGTCATCATCATCAGCGACGACCTGCTCGAACTTCTGCAGAACTGCGACCGGATCATGGTGATGCGCAAAGGCGAAGTGGTGGAAACCTTTCAGGCCGAGGCGCTGGAGGAAGAGGCGCTTTACCGCGCCCTTGTAGAAGAGACGACCGTGAGGACCCCGCAATGACCGATACGACATTCAATGGGGCCACCCCAGCTGGCAACGACAAGGTTTCGCTTGGCTCCGCCTGGCGCTGGCTGCTGCGTCATCCGCCGGTCGTGACCTTTGCGCTGATCGTGCTCGTCTGCCTGGTGGTCGGCTCGATCAATACGGACTTCTGGCAGGTGTCGAACCTGTTCGACATCCTGCGCGCTTCCGTCGTGCGCGGGCTGTTCGCGCTCGGGGTCCTGGTGGTGCTGGCGTCCGGCGGCATCGACGTTTCCTTCACCGCCATTGCCGCCTTCGTCATGTATACGGTGACGATGCTGGTCACGAACCTGCTGCCGGGGTTGCCGATGCCGGTGATTTTGCTGGTCGCTGCCGCCGGCGGCGCCTGCTTCGGAGCGCTCAACGGCGTGCTCGTCCACGCGCTGCGCGCGCCGTCGCTGATTGTGACGATCGGAACGCAATACGTCATTCGCAGCTTCCTGCTGACCTTTGTCGGCACTGCCCTGTTCATGAACATTCCGGGCTCGATGGAGGCGTTCGGCAAACTCGCGCTTTTCACCCATCAAAGCGCCAACGGCTCCATCTCGGTGCTGCCGGCCTTCGTGCTTGTGCTCGCTGTTGCGGCCGCGGTGACCTGGTGGATCCTAGAGCGTACTTTGATGGGCCGGGCGGTTTATGCGGTCGGCGGCAATCCCGGCATCGCCGAACGCCTCGGCTTCAATCTGCGCACCGTGCATATCTTCGTCTTTGCCTATGCGGGCCTGCTGGCCGGTATTGCCGGGATCATGCATGTGGCGAGCAACCGGCTTGCCAATCCGTTCGACCTTGCCGGAACCGAGCTTGAGATCATCGCCGCGGTCGTTCTCGGCGGTGCGCGCATCACCGGCGGTTCGGGTAGCGTGATCGGCACGTTGCTCGGCGTGGTGCTGATCACGCTTGTCAGCAACGTCCTCATTCTCGTCGGCATTCCGAGCACGTGGCAGCTCGCCATTATCGGCGTCTTCATCGTTCTTGCCGGCACCGTCTTCTCGCTTCGTGCAAAAGACTAACGGGCTTCGGCCGTCGTCCAGCGGGTCAAGGACTGCTATCCGCGGTCACCAATTCAGTAGGGAAGGTTGAGTGCATGGCGCACGACGTATCTGTAATCGGACTTTACATTCTAGATATTCTCGGCCGACCGGTGGACCGGATCCCGTCCGGCGGCAACGTCGAATTCATCGACGAGATCCGCTTGACCGTTGCGGGCACTGCCGGCGGTACGGTCGTCGACCTTGCCAAACTCGGGCTGAACTGCCTCGCGGTCGGTGCGGTCGGTGACGATGAGAAGGCGGACTTCGTGCTCGCCACGCTCGACCGCTTCGGTGTCGACCGGTCGGAGATGCAGCGCATTGCCGGCGTGCCGACATCCGCGAGCATTCTCAACATCCGCCGCAATGGCGAACGGCCAGCTTTGCACGTACGCGGCGCCTCCGGACATTTCGAGATCCCCGCGGATGCGCGCGAGCGGGTGCTGGCGCCGCCGATCGTCCATCTCGGCGGCACTGGGCTGCTCGATCGCCTCGACGGCGAACCCAGCCGCGTTTTGCTCGAGGAAGCCAAGCGCTTCGGCAGGACCACGACCTTCGACCTCCTGGGCGCGAACGACAACACGCTGTCGCTGATCCGGCCGCTTTTCCCCTTTATCGACTATTTCATGCCTTCAGTGGAGGAGGCGATGCTGATTTCCGGCCAGAAGACCGCCGAGGATGCCGGCCGTTTCTTTGCCGATCTCGGCGTCAAGCACTGCATCTTTACGCTCGGCGGCGACGGCGTCTGCTTCCTCGATGCCGACGGTAAGAGCCTGCGCCTCCCGGCATTCGAGATCGACGTGGTTGACACCACCGGCTGCGGCGACGCCTTCAATGCCGGCTTCATTGCCGGGCTTCATCATCGCATGGAGACGGAAACCGCCTTGAAGTTCGCCCAGGCATCCGCCGCGCTCGTGGCGACGGGTCTCGGCTCTGACGCCGGGATCACCTCTTTCGAGGCGACCTGGGACTTCATGAACAATGCCCGCGTGAAGGCCAACTGACGCCAGTCGTGGCTGCTGCCCGATCCTGTATCGGGCAGCAGGACGGCTATTGCAGCAGCATCTCTGCCGTCGCGATGTCAGTGACAAGATGGGTTGCGTAGCCGCCCTTCAACGTCGCCCTGATGGCCGTCAGCTTGCTGGCGCCCCCGGCAACGCACAGGCGCCGCGGCACCTGGCTTAACTCGTTGAGTTCGATGCCGACCATGCGGTTGTCGAGATCACCGCGCACCGGCCGGCCTTCCGCGTCGATGAAGCGGCAGATCAGCACCCCGACCGCTCCTCCGGCCTGGTAGGCGTCGATGTCTTCCTGCCCGGTGATATTGGCCGAGCGGATCAGCGTCTCGGGGCCGATGTCGCCGACACCGAAGAGGATGATGTTGGAGGAATGAATGAGCTCGAACTGCTTGACCAGCACCTGTTCGGCCAGAAGCGCCTGCTTCAAGGCGGGTGTCGACAGCAGGGCCGGCGCAAGCAGGTTGATGCAGCGGGCGTGGATGCGGCGCGACATCAAGGATGTGCAGAATTCAGGCGCGAAATCCGGATTGGCGATCGAGCTTCCGGAGACCTGCACCACCGTCAATCCCTCTACCGGCTCGGGAAGCGAGATGCTGTCGGCCACGGCCAGCACCGTCCGGCCCCAGGCGACGCCGATCGTGTCGCCTGGCTGAACCATATCGGCAAGCAGGCGAGCACCGGCCTCGCCAAGCCGTTGCACCAGGTCGCTGTTGTCGAGGGCGGGAATGACCAGCGCACCCTCCAGGCTGAACTTGTCCTTCAGACGCCGTGCGATACCAGTCCGGGAGCCGACTTCCGTGTTCAGGCGAATGTTGACCAGGCCACGCTCGCGCGCTTCCTGCAGGTAGTTGACGATCGTTGCCCTGGATACACCGAGCATCTTGGCGATTTCGCTCTGGGTGAGCTGGTCGACATAATAGAGCCAGGCAGCCCAGACGACGCCGTCGTCGAACTCCGCAGGCAAGACTATGCCTTCGCCGACTGCCCGGTTTCCCCGCGCCGTATCCATCATCGTCTGCTCCCCTGGATTGTCATGGCTTCTCCTGAAGCGGAAAAAGTGTCCGCCGTCAAACAAATTTGCCATGCGTGTTGACACATGACACAGCATGGTGGCAATTGTCTCGACGAAGGTTTTGGGAGACGCCGAGATGGAATGCTCGACTATAGGCGCGTGCCAGTGGGTTGGAAACGAACCAATCGGCAAAGCGCGGCTTGGTGTCTTTCCCGCCCCCACAAATCGGCTGCAGCTCGCTCTCGACGTCGACCGCAATCCCGAGGCCATGCAGCCTTGGCGTGATGGCGCAGACGCAGGTTGCCGCCTGCAGCCAACCGACGGATAGCGTCGCCGTTTTGTCCTCACGGCGTGCGGGGAACGGTCGTCCGTTCGGCGCGCAGGCCGAGCAAGGGCTGCTGACGACAGGACTTGATTTTCAAACCCCATGGAAAACGCTGCCAAGCGCGGGAAGACAGGAGCCTTTTATGAAATCCAGATGGTCAGAAACCGAATTCGCCCGTGTCGTCGACACCTACGTCAACGCCGGCGTCAACCGGGACCTAGCGATCCGCACCTACACGACACGGCTTCTGGGTTCGGATTCCGAACTAGTACTGCATGGCGGCGGCAACACCTCCGTCAAGACCACGTTTACCGAGATGGACGGTTCCGAGGTTGCCGTTCTGTGCGTGAAAGGCAGCGGCTGGGACATGGGCACGATCGAACCGGCGGGCCTGCCTGCCGTCAGGCTGGAGCCGCTTCAGGCCATGGTCAAATTCCCGACGCTCAGCGACGACGACATGGTGATGCTGCAGCGCCGGCTGCTGCTTGATCCTGCAGCGCCGAACCCTTCGGTGGAAGCGATCCTGCACGCCAACCTGCCGTTTCGGCATATCGACCACACCCATGCCAATGCGATCGTGTCGCTGACCAATCAGCCGCATGGCGAGGATCTGGTGCGCGAACTGTTCCCCGATTCCATCATCGTTCCCTACGTGATGCCGGGCTTCGATCTCGCCAAGGCCTGCGACGAGGCGTTCCGCGCCAATCCGGGCGCCGACGGCATGATCCTGCTGAAGCATGGCATTTTCACCTGGTCGGAAGATCCGCGTGAATCCTATGAGAAGATGATCGCCACCATCGACAAGGCCGAGCGCCGCATCGCACGCGGCAACCCGCGTCCGTTCATGGTCGTCCAGCCGGCGGCCCCGCTTGCCACGGCAGCTCAGATCGCCCCGGTTCTGCGCGGCGCCATCGCGATAGACAGCGGCATCGAGGGCTGCCCGCGCCGCTTCGTGCTGGAACATCGCTCCGGCCCTGATGTCCTCGATTTCTGCAATGCCGAGAATGTTGCCGATCTGGTTCACCGCGGCAATGCGACCCCTGAGCACGTCATCCACATCAAGCGCTTTGGCGTGGCGCTGCCCGCCCCCGTTGCCGGCGACATGGCCGGCTGGGCCGACAAGGTGCGCGCAGCCGTCGCCACCTACAAGGACGAGTATCGCGCCTATTTCGAGCGCAACAATGCGCGCGTCGGTGGGATCAAGCGCATGCTCGATCCGATGCCGCGTGTCTTCTATGTTGCCGGTGTCGGCCTGTTTGCCGCCGGCCCGACAAAGAAGGCCGCCCGTGTCGGCGCCGACGTTGCCGAGGCGACGATTGCCGTGATCCGCAATGCCGAAGGCATCGAGAGCTTCGAGGCATTGTCGGAAGAGGACCTATTCGACATCGAGTACTGGTCGCTCGAGCAGGTTAAGCTGACGAAGCAGGCGGAGAAGCCGCTGAGCCGGCAGGTCGCGGTGATCACCGGTGGTGCGGGTGGCCTCGGGCTGGCGATTGCCGAGGCTCTGCACGCCGAAGGCGCCGAGATCGCGCTCTTGGACCTTGCCGAGGATGCCTTGCAGAAGGAAGCGGCAAGGCTTGGTGGTGTCGGCCTCGTCTGCGATGTGACGAAGCCCGAGGCGGTCGACGCGGCGCTCGCCGATGTGGCCCGGCATTTCGGTGGCATCGATATCGTCATCTCGAACGCCGGTGCGGCCTTCCAGGGCGCCCTGCTCGATGTTTCGGAGGAGGTCTTCCAGAAGGCTTTCGCGCTGAACTTCTGGGGGCACCACTATATTGCCCGCAGCGCGGTCCGGATCATGAAAGCCCAGAGAACTGGCGGTGCACTGGTCTTCAATGTCTCGAAGCAGGCGGTCAATCCCGGCCCCGACTTCGGCCCTTACGGAACGTCGAAGGCGGCGCTGATGGCATTGATGCGCCAATATGCCGTCGAACATGGCGCCGACGGCATTACCTCGAACGCGGTCAACGCCGACCGCATTCGCACCGGCCTGATGACCGACCAAATGATCGAGGAGCGCAGCCAGGCGCGGAGTATTTCGCCGGAAAGCTACATGCGCGGCAACCTGGTTCGACGTGAGGTAACGGCACGGGACGTCGCGGCCGCCTTCGTCCACCTCGCCAAGGCGCGCACCAGCACAGGCGCGGTGCTCACGGTCGACGGCGGCAATGTCGGGGCGATGATGCGCTGAGTTTAAAGCGTCCGTTATTCCGCCAAGTCCGAAGTAGCTCGGCCCCGGTCAGTCCAACTTGACCGGGGTTGGGCATATCCGTCCTTCAGGGCAGTCGCTCCCATTGGCTGTTCCCGCCGATCCATCTGCCGGCCGCCGCAGTTCCCTGGGGCACAACGATCCATGCGCGGCTTGCAGGGGTGGAGTGAAGTCTTAGCGCTGCTATCTGCGGGGGTGATCGACTATATATCCCTCATNAAAGGGGATCATCATGAACGTAGCACGCTCTTTCAACAACTGGCTCAAGTACCGGCAGACGGTCTCCGAACTGGGCCGCATGTCCACGCGCGAACTGCGCGACCTCGGCATCGACCGCGCCGACATCCCGAGCATTGCCCGCAATGCCTTCGGCCGCTAACCGCGCCTGAGACCATCAAAGATTTCATGAAGCGCCCGCTCGGAAACGAGCGGGCGCTTTCTATTTCTGACGCTGCTCGTTCGGTCCGGACACTGTCGCTGAGCGCCGCGCTTCGAGCCCCGGAGCCATTCGGCAGGTCGGCGCTTGCGTCCCATATTTTCCTCGGACTGGATGCGTTGAGGGCCTGCGACGCTTGGCGCGTCGACGCGGCAATTTCGATCGGCTAGATCAATGCCGCATGCGCGGAGGCATGGTGGCTCGGCCGCCGCAGAAAACCGTGCCCGCTTCCAACTCGACCAAGCCTTAGATTGAGGCATGCCCGAGCCCGACAGCTCGCGCCGTTGACTCGAGGCGACCCAAGCCCGTCGCACCGGCAAAGGATCTTCATGACCGCGCTCATACAACACGGTTCTGCTCTGTTTCGTGACTATTCACTGGAGATTACCGGCAAGGATATCTGGCAAATCGAAGCTGCGAAATCCGAGATTCCTGCCGGCACGCCAATCAATATCGCCTACCTCGGCAACGAGAGCCACGCGCAACGCATCGAGGCGGCCGCGCGTATCCGGCAATGGGGCTTCGAGCCTGTCCCCATCATTTCGTCCCGGCGGCTGAGATCGGTGCAGGATCGGGACGAATTGCTCACGGGCCTGATCAGCGCAGCGCGTCCTGCCCGGTTCATGTTCGTGGGTGGCGATCCGTCGTCGCCAACCGGTCCCTATAAGGACTCGCTCGATCTAATTGCCGGCGGCATCGTCGCGGACCATGGCATCGTCAACGTCGGGATCGCCGGCTACCCGGAAGGCCATCCGAAGATTGACCAGGCGCGCCTGTGGGAGGCCCTTGGCCAGAAGACCGAGCTTCTGAAGGCCCGCGGCTGCAGCGTCGAGATCACCACCCAATTCGGCTTCGATGCGGATGCGGTCGTCGACTGGATCGCGCAGGTCAGGGCGCGTGGCATCGATGCGCCGATCCGCATCGGCGTGCCTGGACCTGCGGATGTGAAGCGATTGCTGCGGTTTGCGGCGCAATTCGGTGTGGCTTCGTCCGCGGCGATCGTCGGGAAATACGGGTTCTCGCTGGCCAACCTCGTCAACAAGGTGGGGCCGGATCGTTTCATGAGCCGGCTTGCAGGCGGCATGGCGGGCCGCGATCTCGGCACGGTCATGCTGCATCTCTACCCCTTCGGCGGCATTGCCGACACGGTCGCCTGGGCTGCGCGCGCCGCTGGCCGGCAAACGAATGAAAGCGTCGGTGCGCTCGACAGGCCCCGATATTATTGATCGGGCGGAAAACACGTCAACCAAGCGGTGCGAATGCCGTCGCCTTGATCTCGACCAGCCCACCGTCCGGATTGAGGTCGGCCACGGCAAGCTCGACCGCGGCGGGGTAGGGGATAGCAAAGAACTCGTCCCGCACCGCGGCGATCGCGGCCAGTTGCCCCGCCGTGTCCAATGCCAGGCGGTCACTTCCGAACACATGAAACATCTGGAGTTCGACGACGTCATCGAGGTGCGCCTCGCACGCAGCCAGCAATTGCTCGATCAACGTGAAGACACGGCGCAGTTCGCGACGAAATCCTTCGGCGTCCATCGGTTCGGTGTGCCGTTTGCGGCAACAATGCCGGACAGGTAGACGAAATCACCGGCACGGCGCGCGGGCGCGTAATGAAACTGATCCACATCCGACTGGAGTTCGGCCGGTATCACGACCTTTCCGGTCCGGGTGGGCACAGCGTTGACGGTCGTTCCGATGGGCTGCATCATATTCTTTCTCAAGGTGTTGAGACTTCTTGATCGGCAGCCGGTATTCCCTGCAGTGCGGCGAGGGATGGACCGACGAGGGCTTCGAGCTCCTGTCGGGTCGCGCCATCGCGGGCCTGCATGGAAATGGCTTGCATCATGGCACCGTAATAGGTCGCCAGTGTCGGTATGTCGGTGGTTTGCGGGAGGTCGCCGTCGGCCACGCCGCGCTCCAGCCTTGCGTGTACGCGCTCCACCGTTTCTTTCCTTATGCCTTTGAGCAGGTCGTAGAGTGGCCCGGTTTCTGGCTGGCAATTCATCACGCCGAGAATCAACAGGCAGCCGTTCGATTGCGGTGCCCTAAGCGCGACCTCGATACTGGCGAGAAGCATCGCGCGTATCGCCTGTCGCGCCGTTTCACCCTCATCGAGTGCGCGCATCGGGCCCGATCCTGCTGTCGCGGCATAGAGGCTGACCGCCTCGCGAAACGCGGCTTCCTTCGACCCGAACGCGGGGTAGAAGCTCGGCGGCGTGATGCCGATTGCCGCCGTCAGGTCGTTGAGCTGGGCGGCCTCGTAACCCTTCGCCCAAAACACCTCCGTGATTTTTTGAAGCGCAAGATCGCGGTCGAAACCACGTGGCCGTCCCCTGGTCGCCATGAGCACTCCTTTCTGTAGTGAAGTTTATATAAATAGCAAAAATATCTCCCGCAACCCTGACCGCAGAAATATGTAGTGATAATTATAGAAAGCATTCGCCGGTAGCGAACACCGCTGATCGCCAACCAATTGCTTCTCCGATGCAGACGGATGCCGGGCGGCACTAGAAATGGATTCCACTCAGCCTTACGCGCAAGGAACAGCGCCTCCATATTTGTTCAGCTATGGACAATATCCGGGGCTTGATTACAGTCCCTCGAATAAACGGTTGCGGATCGGCGATGCCGGTCGTTGTTGGGCAATAAGGGCGAGCCAGTCTCGCTGATAACGAGGGACGGGCATGAGGCAGAGCAGTACTTTGAGCGCGCGAAACAACGCATCGATCTATGCGCTGTTTGCCGTTTGCGCGGTTCTCGCCATCATCGGCAGTCTCTTGGCCGGCGGCGATCAATCCGGCTGGCGGTGGTTGCATTACGTCACCAAGCCGACGGCAACGATACTTTTGCTCATTGCTGTTCTACGCAACATCGGCCCGCCATCGCGGGCCTATGGGCTGGCGATTGTCGCCGGGCTCGCCTTTGCGGCGGCAGGCGACTTCTTTCTGATGTTGCCGGGCGACTATTTCCTCGCCGGCCTCGTCTGCTTTCTCCTGACCCACTGCGCCTATATCTGGGCGCTGACCCGCGATAGCCGCTTTGCCGCCGACAAGGGGATATTCGCGATCTTCGCAGGGATCGGTTTGATCGTCATTACCGGATTGTGGTCGTCCTTGCCGCCCGGTATGCGCCTTCCCGTTGTCATCTATGCGCTGGCGCTGGCAGCAATGGCCGCACAGGCAATTTCCCGTGATCGACAGCTGGCGGTTGGAGCGCCGCAGAAATCCGCCGCGCGGTCGGCAGCCCTCGGCGGCCTGTTCTTCATGGTCAGCGACACGCTGCTTGCCTATGGGCGGTTCCGCTGGAACATTCCCTATAATGCCGTCTGGGTGCTGGGTACCTACTACACGGCGCAATGGCTGTTCGCGCGCTCGACTAAAGGCAATGCGCATGCAAGATAACCATCCGTTTCAGCTGCAGCCCAGCTTCGAGCGGCTGCGTGCCGCCTGGCTCGAACAGCGTCCGTCCTACGAGCAGCGCCGGGACGATCTGAAGCGTCTGCGCCGTCTTTTCCGCGAGCGCCTGGATGAGATGTCGAAGGCGGTCAGCGCCGATTTCGGCCATCGCTCAGTTCACGAGACGCTGCTCGGCGAAGGCAGCGTGGTTCTTTCGGAGATCGATCACACGCTGGCCAGGCTCAAGGCCTGGATGAAGCCCGAACGCCGGGCGGCCGGATGGAAGCTCTGGCCGGCAAAGGCAGAAATTCGGTTCGTTCCGCTTGGTGTCGTCGGGATCATTTCGCCGTGGAACTACCCGGTCAATCTGGCGCTCGCGCCTCTGGTCGCGGCGATCGGTGCCGGCAATCATGTGCTTCTCAAGCCGTCCGAACATACGCCGCGCACGTCGGAGTTTTTGCGCACGCTCATCGCCGATGTTTTCCCAGACACGCGCGCGACGGTGGTGCTCGGCGGTGCTGATCTCTCGGCGGCCTTTTCCGCCCTGCCGTTCGACCATCTGTTCTTCACCGGCTCCACCGCCGTTGGCCGTAAGGTGATGGCGGCTGCCGCTCAAAATTTGACCCCGGTCACGCTGGAGCTCGGCGGCAAATCACCCGCCATCGTCGGGGAGACGGCGGATTTGCCGCGTGCTGCGAACCGCATCGCCACCGGCAAGTTCTTCAATGCCGGCCAAACCTGCATCGCGCCGGACTATGTCCTTGTTCATGAGAGCAAACGCGATGCTTTCGTCACCCTGCTGAAGCAGCAGATGGGCGAGCGCTACGGTGCCGGCAACGGTTATGAGGACTACACGTCGATCATCAACGAAGCCCAGCATGACCGCCTCGCCACTCTGGTAAACGATGCGCGCGCGCGCGGATACGAACTGGTTTCGCTGCTGGACATGAAACAGATGCCACCGTCGCGGGTGCGAATGCTCGAGCCCACCGTAGTGCTCGATCCGGACCAAGACAGCGCGGTTATGCGCGAGGAGATCTTCGGGCCGATCCTGCCGGTCATCGGCTATCGCACCCCGGCCGAGGCGATCGGCTATGTGCTCGGTCGCGATCGGCCGCTGGCGCTTTATTGCTTCAGCGCAGATGCGGCCGAGATCGAAGCGATCCTCGCCCGCATCGTTGCCGGTGGCGTTTGCGTCAACGATACGCTCTACCAGTTTGCCTGCAACGACATGCCTTTCGGCGGTGTCGGGGCGAGCGGCATGGGCCACTACCACGGCAGGGAAGGCTTCCTGACCTTTTCCAAGTCGATGTCGGTGCTCAGAAAATACGATCCGGCGCCGAGCGATTTGATCTCGCCGCCGTACAAGGGGCTGACGGACAAACTCGTCCGTTTCATCACCTGGATCCCCGGGCGCTGAATGTTTCGGCTGCCCGGGATCACGCCTGGAAAGCGGGCGTGATCGTGCAGTTCGTATTGCAGCCGGTGGTGTATCGTCCTCATATAGGTGATGCCGCCTGTGGCGCCCACGCCGTAGACGCCGCCGGGCGGCCCCGCGCAGAACATCGCAAGGCGAAACTGCAGCCAGTCGGGTTGTTGGGCGAAACCGAGTGAAAGCTGTCAGTCTGTCATCGAAGTCTCTGGAGGAAAGGCAATCGGCAGGTGATGATTGTCGCATGACCGATTCTGTTGCGAGCACCCCTTCATGACCAGTCCCTCCGGGCACCCACTCAATCCGCTGCATCTCCTGGCCGCCTTTGGTACCGGCGGGCTCTTGACCCTCATGGTTCACTTCAACGGCGAACTGGGACGCTACGGCAACGCGTTGTTCTCGTCCTGGGCGGCGCATGGCACGGGGACTGTGGCGGCGCTTGTGATGCTCGCCATGCTTTATCCCTGGCGCAACCGGAATGCCGGGACGAAACCGCATGCGCCGCTCTGGGCCTATCTTGGCGGGATTTCCGGCGGCGTGACCGTCATGTTGACCTCTTTTGCCGTGAACTCACCGCTTGCACTATCCGGGACTCTTGCCTTGGGGCTGGCGGGCCAGGTGGTATTCAGCATCGCTGCGGATCGCTGGGGGCTGTTCGGCCTGCCGATGCGCCGCCCGGATCGCCGCGATCTGGCAGCCATGGCACTGATCGTTGCCGGCAGCGCCCTTATCATCCTGTTCGGCAGAGGCAGCGCATGACCTTGCCGATCCTTCTCGCCTGTCTCGCCGGTGTGCTTGTTGGTGTCAGCCGGCAGGTCAATGGCCGGCTCAGTCTCTCGACGTCACCGCTGATCGCATCGTTCTGGAACCATGTCGTCGGCTTCGTCGCGTTGAGCATTCTTGGGCTGTCGGTCGGCGGGCTGATCCCGGCGGGCGCTGCGGACGCGCCTTGGCACGCCTATCTCGGTGGTTCGATCGGTGTGGTCTTCGTTGCCGCCGGCAGCTGGCTCATCGCGCGCATCGGTGCCGTCAATACCGCCCTGCTGGTGATCGGCGGGCAGATGGTCTCGGGCGTGGCGCTCGATCTGTTGCGGGGAACATCCGCAACCTTCCTTGCAAGCGCCCTTGGCGTGGTTCTGATCCTGGCAGGCATGGCGCTGACTCAACGACGCCGCTAATCGCCGAATTGCGCAGGCAAGCGCCATAGCCGTAATAGGCGGCCTCTGACATCACTCGCTCTGATAGATACTGGCGACAGGCGCCTTGCCGATCATGCCTTGCGCAGGCCCTCGTTCGATCCCGCGCAAGGCAATGGGTCTTAGGCCCGCCGACAGGAATGGTGCCACTGCTTTCGTGGCCTCAATAAGGCGTCCAGACGCGTCGGGAGCGGGCACATCGCGGGCTGCCGGTTGATCCCCAACTTATTGCTCAAGCTGTGGACAGCCTCCGTCCGCATGGAAAAAGCGACGCTGAGCGAAAAAAGCGTCATTCGGGTGTCACGGGCGGCCACTGCCGATCGTCATCAAGGTATCGCGCTTGAGCGTGCAGGCCCAACCCATGGTGATATCGAAATGACTCAACCAACCTCGCTTCTTCTGATCAAAGCCGTACTGCTCTCCGGGCTCGCGCTCTGGCTTGCCGTTATCGTCCTCAACAACGTCGTCGCATTTCGCAATGGCGTCTTTGCGGTTGGTATGCTGATGGGCATGCAGCTCTTCGATCAGGAACCGCCCATCCGTACACCGCTGTTGTCGCGCCGTGTAACGAACGCTGTGTGGCATCGTATGGTCTTCAGCTTCGTTCTGGTGATGGAGGTGGCAACCATGATGCTTTTGGCGGCGGCCGCCATCATGCTTATCGGCACATTCTTCGGACTATCGGACGGTGCCGCCGCGATGATATGGGCGAACCCCGCTCTCGCAGCCTTCATCGCTCTCAGCCTGATCATGCTGCTCGGCGGTGCCTGGTTTGCCTACTATGTCCGTCAGGAGACCATGCAGATCACCCATTTCATCCTGATTGGGCTCGGGGTGGCCGGCACCCTGTTGGTGAACATGCCGATGCAATAGAGTAGCGCCTGACCCTGCGGTTGACGGAAGGGTCAACCTCAGGCTCTGCCTGCTATCGCCACCGCGCGTTGCTTTGGAAGGACACGCCGACAAGGACTCCGATGGCAAAGCCGATCAGTCCCGCCGTACTGACGACCGTCGTCGCGGTGCCCGGGTTGTCCTTTGCCGCTTCGACAACGCTTTGTCCCTGTGCACGCACAACACGTGCGGCCGAGCTCACCCGTCCTCTTGCGTCCTCCGCCAGATCGGCGGCACTGCCTGCAGCCTCGCCAGCGCGTGCGGAGATCGATCGTGTCAGATCGGCAACCTGTGCCCGCAGCTCGGAAATCTGGTCTTCGACGGATCGCTGAATGTCATTTGCCATTTTTTGCACCTCGTTTGTTCTACAGCGACCTTTGCGCGTCTTATTAGACGCGCAAAGGTCGCTGTAGCACTTTGAATGGCTGCCTGTTTTTATCCTTAAATCGAATAGGATTTAAGGAAACATGCAGCAGCAAGGTACCAACGACGACGGCCGGCTTAAGTTCCGCATGGGATCGTAACCGGGGGCAACCGCCGATGCCATATCTGAGTATGCGTTGAGTTCTAGCGCGGCTTGAGCGTCTTGCTCATATTGGTGCCGGTGACCCGAAACCCTGTTGCCTCATAGACATGCCGGGCGCGGCTGTTGTCTTCGGCGACGCGCAATTTGATCTGGTCGAACCCGTTTGCCAAGAGCTCGGCCTCAAGTGCTTCGATCGCGAGCTTTCCAAGGCCTTTTCCCTGGTGGGTGGGCAGAATATGGAAATCGCTGATGAAGGCTGAGCGGCCCTTCGCGTCCGGTCGATACCAGAGATAGCCGACATGCTCGGCGCTTTCGCTGTCGATCAGGCACAGCAGGACGTTGCCTGGCGTGCCGACGCCTTGCGGCAGGTCCTCGGCGATTTCACCGGTTGCCTGGGCGAGGGCGTCTGCGTCGGGGAGCCCGTAGTTGGCGGCGATCTCCGTGGCATAGTCGGGGATGAAATAGGCGAGATATCCAGCATACTCGCTCTCAAGCATAGGTCTGAATGAGATCATGGCTCTTTCGCATGTCAGCGGCGCCGCCATTCCGACGGCTCATGCCGCGGAAAATTCGTGAACGGCCACGTGGTCTCGTGGCAGCGAGGTAGACGTCAATCGCCCGCCCGACCCCACCCTAAAACTGATGGCGATCGCGTTCCCGGGTCTTCTGCCAGACAAAGGCAGTCGAGCGCAACCGATCTGTTCGGATTTTGATGAGACCGAGGGATCCCAAAACAAAAAAGGCCGGCAATGCCGACCTTTTCCCGTTCGCTGCTTTACCCTGCCAGTACATCCGTGGTCAGCGGTTTAGCGCAAACTCTGACCGGAACACATCCGTCTCACCGAGACTGTCTATGCTCAACGATCAATTCGTTATGCCCCATATGGCGAGCGATTGCGGCTATTTCAAGCCCTTATAATCACATCGTCCAAATCCTGTCTTCGGCCCCGGAGACCTGAGGCGGCCAAGGTGCCGATGCTCCGCCACCATTGACGGACCTCAGGTCGGACCTAAATTTCTGCCGATTGCGAACGGAGGATTTCCGGATGGAATTGCACCGCGGTCGGCTGATCGACCATATTCAACTCGTGATCAAGGATCTCGGCGCCAGCCGGAGGTTTTACGAAGCCGTGTTTCAAGCTCTCGATGTGCCGATGGGAGGCGAGGGCAAAGACTACTTCTGGGCCGACGAGCTTTTCGTGTCGACCGCCGATAGCGAAGCGGCCCAGGGAAAGCTGACCGGGCGCCATCATCTCGCGTTCCAGGCCCGGGACCGCACCATGGTCGACGCCTTTCACAAGGCCGGCGTTGAAAACGGCGGTAAGGACAATGGGCCACCCGGCGAACGCCCCTATCACCCAGGTTACTACGCCGCCTTCCTGCTCGATCCCGATGGCAACAACATTGAGGCGGTGTTTCACGGGCCGGCCAACCGCAGCGCCAGTTCGGTGAAGATCACGTTCTAAAGCATGTCGCGCAGTGCGCAGCGGTTTTGCGATAACGGCATGCGCAGAACCAGAGCTTAAAGCGCAACAAGAGAATCCTGGAGATCGCGACGCGCTTTAGCGGCTGCCGGGGTGACCCGCCGCTCACGTGCTGCTGTCGCGCCGACCGGCCCGCGTTGCCGCTGTTCTCAACCTGGGATCTGGTCACTTGACATTCTGCTAAAAATAGAACAAAAAGAGAACAGATGTGGAGATGAACGATGACCCGCACTGACATCATCAATCGCGCACTGGCCGCCGTCGCCGATTCTCGCCTGAAGCGGGAGCGCGACAGTGAGCGCCGCAAGCAGATTTTTGGCCGTATCGACCTCACGGCACCTTTGCCGAAGCTGAGCCGCGGCGTGCAGCTCAGCTTGAATCTCGATGGCGGGCGGAAACGATCCGAGCCGACGAGGGCGAAGTCCCATTGACCCCGAAGGCCACCGCGATTGGTGGCGCGCAAAGTCGATGCCGAGCGGTTGCTTTCCAATGAAAGAGCACTGTACGCCTTGGTGCGGGACTGCCTGCGGTTATTGCCACGAACGCGGCGGCGCCGAGGATAATCGGTACGACGGGCGGGTATAAAGGCATCTGTCGCGGCCAGAGTCATGTTGACCTCAGTGATAGAACCGCTTGGCCACGGTGCCGGAGGAGGCATCCCATCTTCCAGAAACCGTTGTCGGAGGGAGCCGGAGCCGCCGCTTTCGCTTCGCCCGCCGCGGCATGCCATGCTGTCTCAATCTAGATCCGTAAGGTGTTCGAACGGTCGGCGCCGACATCAATGTCGGCCCGGCTGGATCAGCCCGCGGACGGAGCGAGATGGCGATGAACTGCGGAGAACGATGGGACAGGTGGCATCTCGTGCGGTCAGATGTTCGCGATTTGCGGCGGTTATGGATCACCGCCGGCCGCGTCCTGAGGAGAGGCGTCCTTGTCGGCGCCATGATCTTGTCCGGCTGCATGGCGCCTGATACGCGCCCGACCAACAAGCCACTTGTCTTCACCACCGGGAGCATCCAGTTCCGGGACGCGCAAAACTTTGGCGACGTCGGCATCATCATTGCCTTTTCTGGCGGTGGTGCCAGATCTGCCGCCTTCGGCTATGGCGTACTGTCCGCCCTGGCTGATCAGCCTTCGCCCGGTGGTAAGAACCGAATGCTCGCCGATGACGTCGCAGTCGTTGCTGGGGTTTCGGGCGGTGCGGTCCTTGCCTCCCATTTCGCGCTTCGCGGGCGGACCGGTCTTGACGATTTTCGCCGGAATTTTCTCGGTCAGGATGTGGAAGCCTCGCTGCACACGGCCTTCACGCCGCAAAATCTGCTGCGCGGTTATCAGGGTGGCATGAACGACCTCTCGGGGTTCCCGTCCTGGCTCGATCGCAAGCTCTTCCGGGGCGCGACACTTGGCGACATGAGCCGTCCTGACCGTCCTCGGCTGGTGATCCACGCCACCGACCTCTACAATCGCAACCCGTTCATTTTCGATCGTCCATCCTTTGCCGCAATCTGCAGCAACTACAATGACTATCCGCTGGCCTATGCCGTGGCGGCGTCCGCCGCTGTCCCGGTGGTGTTTGCGCCGGTCACCCTGCAGAACTTCAGCAAAAGCTGTTTGCCAGGCGATGGCGGAAGCCCGCGAGCACAGTCGTCTGCTCGTGGCGCGACGTCGCTTGTCGAGCGCGAATATTGGAATGCGCTCGGCCGCTACGAGACGGCGCCGGATCTGAACTATCTCAAATTATACGACGGCGGCCTGGTCGATGGCATCGGAACACAGAGCCTGCTGCATCTGATGGGCCGGCCAGCGCCGGAACCGCTTCCTGCCGCCCGCGCGCGACGGCTCCGGCACCTGCTGGTCATCGTCGTCGATGCCTCGACGCGGGTTGGAGGTGATCTTTCCATCAATGCAAAGAGCCCGAAAGCCCCCGATGCGATCGTGGCCGCGATCGATGCGATGATCAACATTCCGAACTTCCAGAGCTTCGATGCCCTGCAAAATCGATTGCCCGTCTGGCGTGATCAGGTCATCAGATGGCGCTGCGCCACTCAGCGTTCCGGCAAAGGCTGTCGCGATCTCGATGTCGGCATCGTTCGCCTGGCGCTCGCCGATACCGCCGATCCGCCAACGGCAAAACGCATCATGCGGCTGCACAACCGCCTGACGTTGAAGCCCGACGATGTCGACTTTTTGTCAGGCCTTGGCCGACGGCTTCTCATCGAGCATCCGGCTTATCGACAGTTCCTGCAACGCACGGGCAAGGGGATGCCGCTTGCGCGTTCAACGCCAGATCTCCGGCGAGGCGGACTCGTGACGGCCCGGCGGATCACCAGTATGTTCTGACGTTTACGCTCGGCATCGAAGCGATACGAATGCCCATCAGTGGTATCGGCTGATCGCCAGGTCCGCCGTTTCGATCTCGGGCTTGGTGCCGCTGATCAGATCGCTCAGCACGCGGCCCGAGCCGCAGGCCATGGTCCAGCCGAGCGTGCCGTGCCCGGAGTTGAGGAACAGGTTGGCGAAGCGCGTTGCACCGACCACCGGTGTTCCATCCGGCGTCATCGGCCGCAAGCCGGACCAGAAGGTTGCTTGCCTCTGGTTGCCAGCGCCGCCGAACAGGTCTTCGACCGAATGTTCGAGCGTCGCGCGACGTGTCTGGGGAAGGGCACTGCTGAAGCCGGCGATCTCCGCCATGCCGCCGACGCGAATTCGATCGCCAAGCCGGGTGATGGCGATCTTGTAGGTCTCATCCATGATCGTCGATACCGGCGCCCGCGTCTCGTCGACGATCGGAACGGTGATGGAGTAGCCCTTCACGGGATAGACGGGCAGGCGAAGGCCGAGCGGCTTTAGGAGCGCCGGCGTATAGCTGCCGAGGGCGGCGACGAAGATGTCGGAACGGATCTCGCCCTCTGCCGTCTCGACGGCGACGATGCGGTTGCCCTCCTGTCGAAGCCGGCGGATATCGACGCCGAAGCGGAACTGCACGCCGAGAGCCTCGGCGCGTCTCTGCAGTTCGTTGGTGAACTTGAAGCAGTCGCCGGTTTCGTCATTCGGCAGCCGAAGGCCGCCGACGATCTTGTCGCGGACCGGTTGCAGGCCTGGTTCAGCGGCCACGCAGCCGGCCGGGTCGAGCACTTCGAAGGGCACGCCATCGGCCTTCAGCACTTCGATATCCTTGCCGATGCCGTCGAGTTGCTTGGCGGTCCGGAAGAGCTGCAGGGTGCCCTGCGTGCGGTGATCGTAGGCAATGCCCGTTTCCCCGCGTAGCGCAATCAGGCAATCACGGCTGTATTCGGCAAGGCGGACCATCCGCCCCTTGTTGACGGCGTAACGCGCCGAGGTGCAGTTGCGCAGCATTGCCGTCATCCAGCGCCAGGTGGCAGCGTCCACCATCGGGCGGATGATCAAGGGCGCGTGCTTCATGAACAGCCACTTGAGTGCCTTCTGCGGGATGCCGGGTGCCGCCCACGGCGAGGCATAGCCGGGAGAAATTTCGCCGGCATTGGCAAAGCTCGTTTCCAGAGCAGGGCCGGACTGCCGATCGAGGACGGTCACCTCGTGACCCGCCTTGGCAAGATAATATGCGGAGGTGACGCCGATCACACCGGCGCCCAATATGGTAATCTTCATCGCATCCTCAGGATCACAGATCGATCGTCAAACGGGCTGAGGTACGCGCAAAATGCTCGCTGTTACCAGCCCCCAAACCCGGCAGAAGTTGCGCTCGAACATAGTGAAATAATCGAGCACGATCATGCGAAGTAGCGCTTGAATATTCGAGTATTCGCTGATCTTAAGAATTATCGGCGGGAAAATGAAAGAATCTGCATGTCCGGTTTGGATGCGATCGATCGCAACATCATTCGTCTGCTGCGTCTCAATGCGCGCATGAGCAACACAAAGCTCGCCGCCGAGGTGGGGCTGTCACCTTCGGCCTGCTTGAGGCGCATCAATCTGCTGGAGCAGGGCGGCGTGATCCGCGGTTATACGGCGCTGGTCGGAAACGCCGATGGCGACAACGCCATTGCGGTGATCATCAACATCACGCTCGAACGCCAGACGGAGGAGCACCTCAATCGCTTCGAGGCGGCGGTGCGGAAACACCCGGAAATCCAGGAATGTTACCTCATGACCGGCGGGTCCGATTATCTGTTGCGGGTGGAGGTCGAAAATGCCGGCGACTTCGAGCGCATCCACAAGGAAATCCTTGCGAAGCTCCCGGGCGTGTTGCGCATTCATTCCAGCTTTTCGATCCGCAACGTGCTTGTGTCACGCGCGAGACGGCGCTAGCTCATTCGCGCAGCGAGAGCCGTAGCGCGCGGCTTCTACCCTATGGAGCGGTTCCAGCGGACGATGGCCGATACCAAGCATGTTTCCTCAACCAACCCGTTCACTGGCATTGTCCAAGCGGAGGCCATTGCGACGGCCTCCGCACAGACTTCCGAACGCGGATCAGTGAAGCGCGCGCTGCTCGGGTGGTGTGGATTGCAGCCACGGCGGGAACGCCCGGCTCGAAACCAGACGCGCGATCAGGCGCCCGCTCGGGGATAGGACGTCGACGATCGCGCCCCGATATTCGTATTCCTCGGCGAGTTCGTCGACGATGAGTTGTCCGTAAGCGACCGCACGGCCGTCATTGGGGTGCTGTTTGCCGGCCTGATCGCGGCTCGTCACGCCGGCCGCATGGATATGGTACATGTAGCGGGGCATAGTCCGCCGATCCTTTCCGATTTGCATGGGCTTTCAATGCTTCTCGCATCCACAACCGATGGCGGAGGGATGTCCGAGACACGCGATGACGGGATTTTATAACACGGTTTGTGGGACCGTTCCCGTGACATGGGCGTGACGCTTGCAGGCGCTGTCGCTAATATTCAACTAACCATTTGGAATATTATCGTTTTTTGCCGACTTGGTGGGCGCGCCCACGCGAAGGGGTAACCGTGCGCCGGCATTTCTATGGTCTCTTCAGTCAAGACCACTGCATGTTTCCCTAAATCCTATTTAGAAACATGCAGCAATTCAAAGTGCTACAGTGACCTTTGCACGTCTCATAAGACGCGCGGCGCTGTAGAACCTGCATGGTGCCCTCGGAGTGCCTGACCGGCGCTCCGCGCATGGCTGGTCTGCGAAGTCAGATCTACGAAATCGCGTGCATTCTTGTATAATCAACTCATCGAAGCGATGCATCTCCTCCCGCAGGACTTCGAGTGTGCAAGCGCTTTCTCCTCCTCCCAACGAGCGCTTGCCGGAATGGCGACACTCCTCCTCCCGGTTGCCATTCAATCCCTTTGAAAGCCTGCCGCACCTCCTCCCGCGGCAGGCTTTTTCTTTTGGGGAGCTGCCTTTATGCAAGGCAGGTTGTAATCACTCAGGATTTGAAACTGGGCCCGGAGCGCGCGGCTGCTCCCGCGCGCAATGCGGCGGCCCAAGTGCATAGGGACGGCACCACAGCAGGCTTCGGCTCAGGGGCAACGCAGCTGTGAAATAGAGATCAGGCCAGCCAGGCACACGTCAGGCGCCTGGTCTGTCGCAAAACCTAGCTTGCCCGCCTGGCGAGCCAGTTCTGCCATTCGTTCTCGTTGCCGTGGAACACATTAAGGTCGATCTTGCCTTCGACGCCGTGCGACAGGCCCGAGCCCGAATACTGCCAGAAGATCCACTTGCGGCCTGGATATCTCTTGGAGGGATGAGCTGCCACCGAGCGCAGCCAGAACGGGTAGTCGAGCAGTTCGCCGGTCAGGTTGTCCTGATAGAAATCCGGGGCGGTGTAGATGATCGGTCGCTGGCCGTAATGCGCCTCGAGCTTGTCCATGAAGACTTGCATCTTTTCAAGCACACGGGCGCGCGACAGGCGTCGCTTGCAGCTGGACTCACCGTTGTATTCGACGTCGATGACAGGCGGCAGAGCGCCGGCTTCTCTTGGAACATTGCGGATGAACCAGTCGGCCTGCTCGCCGGCCGTGCGGCACCAATAGAAGAAGTGGTAGGCGCCGCGCTTCAGCCCGGCTTCTTTTGCCTTGCGCCAGTTCTTCTTGAACATCGGATCGAGGTGGTCGCCGCCATCGGTCGCCTTGATATAGGCGAAGTTGGCACCCTGCGCGCGCAGCTTGGGCCAGTCGATCTCGCCCTGCCAGCGCGACACGTCGACACCATGAACGGCCATCTTGCGCGGGGATGCGCGGCCGAAATTAATCGGCTTGGCATCGCGGAAGCGATGGCTGTAGATCTGCGTGCGTGTCCCCGGTGTCGTCAGGACCGCGGGTGTTGCCGGGGCGATCACGGCAACGGGCCGCTCCAGCGGCATGGGCGTTGCCGCCGTCTTAGCCTGCGGTCGGAAGGCTTCCGGTTCCGGAACTGCTCCGGCCCAGGCCAGCACCTCCTGCGGCGGGGCGGCTTGAGCCGCTGCGACGCCGACATTGGCCGAAGGCACGGGAGACGTCGGCACGACCGAACTCGTCGTTTCGCGCGAGGGCTGCTGCGGCACGATCGTGTCCAGCGTCGAACTGGACGTGCAGCCCGCCAAAACCAGACAGGCAAGGAACATTGCTGGCACAGCTGAAAAACGCATGAGCACCCGTACGCAAAACATTGTCGACGGCGAACAACAGTACCGCCGGGACCCCATTGATGTGAAATTGCTAACGGAAACTTACCGGAAAAGATTAAATACAATCTTTACGATCGACCCCCTTTCCGAAAAGTCGAAGCGGCGAGCATGGCGCAGAGAGAACACGCTTCTTTACAGCGCCGCGCGTCTTATCAGACGCGCAAAGGTCGCTGTAGCACTTTAAATTGCTGCATGTTTTTATCCTTGAATCGGATACGATTTAAGGAAACATGCAGTAGCGCGTCATGCCGGCGGCAGGTCGATCCTGAAACATGCGCCGCCCGATGTCGCGTCGACGATCGCGACATGGCCACCGTGGAGGTGCACGATCTCCCTGACCAAGCTCAAGCCCAGCCCGGCGCCCTTGCCGCCGGGATGAAGCCGGCTGAACGGCTCGAAAATTCGTTCGCGCTCTGCAAGTGGGACGCCGTCACCTTCGTCGCAGATTTCGACGCGCGCCGGCGCCATGACGCGAAAAGTGATCTTGCCGCGACGACCGCCATGCTCGATGGCATTCTGCACGAGATTGGTCAAAGCCCGTTCGAGCGACGAATGATCGCCAAGGACGATCATCGGCTCGTCTGCCGGATCGAAGGACATTTCGTATCCGGCGGCAAAGGCAAGTGGCGCCAGATCGACAATGACGCGTTCGGCGAGTGCCCTGAGGTCGAGCGGGCAAAACGGGGTCGTTCGTTTGCCGAGGCGCTGCAGGTCGAGCAGCTGGCCGGCGAGTGTCGCCAGGCGATTGGTGTCCTCGATCAGCCGCGCCTTGCCGTCGCTCGGCGGCAACGTTGCTACCCGCGTGTTGAGGATTGCAATGGGGGTGCGCAACTCGTGAGCCGCCTGGGCGAGAAAGCGCTTGTGGCGGGCATATCCCTCGTCGAGGCGTTTAAGGGCATTGTTGAAAGCTTCGACCAGCGGCAGGAATTCGGCCGGAACGCCCTTGATCGGCATCTGCACGCCCTGCTGGTCAAACTCGATATGGGCTGCATGGGCTGCTGCATGCGAGAGACCGGCCAGCATCCGGCGAACGACGATCGGCGTGACGATGATGGTGGCGAGTGCCAGCAACAGCAGCATAGGCACGAAAATGGTCAGGAACGCGCCAGAGGTGCCGAGCAGCAGCCGGCGAAGCGTGAGTTGCCCCTCCGTGCCGGTGAAGATCTGGATATTCCCCGCGGGCGAATCGACCCATTTGACGACGGCTTCCGGCCGCGAATCCTTGTCGGGCGAGAGCCTGAAGCGTCCGTCGTTCATCCGGTCGAGACCGGCCGTGGCAAAGGCGAATGCCAGAGGCACCGCGCCTTCGGAAAGCCTGTGTCCGGCGCGGTCGCGAGCGATGAACCAGATCTCGCCTACTTCGCGCCGCAGCCGCGCCAGCTCTGGGGTTTCCTGGACCACGAGGTTGTTCTGCCCATCGCGCACGATCGCGTCCGTGAGCACATCGATATTGCCGTTCTCGTAGCCGTCGATAAGATAGCCAGTCGCCCAGAGCAGACCGACCGCGATGGCGATTACAAGGCTGATGGCGGCTGTTTCGAAGAGCACCAGCCAGCGGACGAGCCGCCATTTGAAGGAGTGCGGCGTGCCGGTGATCATTGCGCTTCCCGCAGGAGGTAGCCGACGCCGCGAATGCCATTGATCGTGACGCCTGCATTGGCGTCGAGAAGCTTTCTCCGCACACGCGATATGTGGGTATCGAGGGCGTTCGACTGGATTTCGTCGTCAAGGCCGAACACGGCTTCCATGAGGGCCGCACGCAGCACCATCCGCCCCATGCGCCGCGTCAGGGTTTCGAGAACCAGCAGTTCACGGCGTGGCATTTTCAGGGGCACGCCATCGACTTTGGCTTCAAGATGGGCGAGGTCGAACGACAGGCGGCCGACCGCCACGACGTCGGATTGTACGGCGACAGGGCGCCGCGCCAGCGCCCGCAGGCGCGCCAGAAGCTCCTCGAATGCGAAGGGCTTGCCGATATAATCGTCGGCGCCGCCATCAAGTCCGGCGACACGATCCGCAAGTTCGCCCAGCGCCGTCAGCACAAGCACCGGCACGCTGTTGCCCCGCAATCTGATCGCCGGGATGAGCGAAAGCCCGTCTCCATCCGGCAGCCGCCGATCGAGCACGACGACGTCATAGACCGCATCGCTGAGAACGAGGGTCGCCTCCGCCAGGTCACGCGCATGATCGACGACCATGCGGTGTTGGCTAAGCGCTGTCTTCAGCGCCCCCGCAAGTTCTGCCTCGTCCTCGACCAATAGCACCCGCATGAAACCGCTTCACTCCGCACGACGCTCCGACGCGCGGCGATCCTCGCGCACGTTCATTGAGGGAACCTGTCATCAGCCGGAAAAACAAACGATGTCCGGTTCAATCAGTGACGAGGTCTTCAACTCGGCTCTGTCGGATGACCTTTGCACGAGGACAATCGGTTGCCCGTGACAGCGCCATAGCGCCGCTCGAAATCGGCGGCGATATCGGAGATGGCGATCTCGCCCAATCGCGCGAGCAGCAGGGTCTCTGCCTCATCGAGTGTTCGCTCCAGCGCCGAATTGACAGCCTGTTCGACCAGGCATTGCGGTTCGTCGGTTGCGACACCCATGGCGAAGAAGCCGGGACTGCCGATGGTTCGATAGACGTCGAGGAGGGTGATCTCGGAAAGCGGCCGCGACAACGTCCAACCGCCGCCATGGCCCTTCTCGGACGACACGTAACCGGCATCGCGAAGGCCGGCCATCGTCCGGCGCACGACGACGGAGTTCGTGCCGAGCATCCGGGCAATGGTTTCGGATGTCATCGGCGCTGCGTGCTTTTCCATGTGCAGCAACACATGCAGCAGCCGTGAAAGCCGTCCGTCCTGGCGCATTGGCAATCTTCCCTGTTTCGCATCTGATAGCATGGATAGTGCCGCCTAGGGGAGGCCGCCGTTTCATTGTCCAGCGGCGTGACGCCCGGACCCGCTGCAGTCGCTGTCAGTCGAACATCAGCGAGCGGTGGGTTGCAGCTCCGGCCATGGCACCGTCTCCAACGGCGAGCGCGACCGACCCCGTCGGCCTTGCCGCATCTCCGCAGGCAAAGACGCCCGGAACCGTCGTTGCCTTCATCGCATCGGTTCGGATGTAGCGTCCGAGCGGGCCGTCGTCCAAGGTGCAGCCGAGCTGTTCGGAAAATGGCGCCGAGACCACCGTCCTGGTGGTGGTGAATATGCCGTCCATCGGCAACACCCGCCCGTCCTTCATGACGACATCGACCCGTTCACCCTCGATCCTGTCGATAAGCCCGTGCTCCAGCGTGACATTGCGCCATGCAAGCTGCTGTAGCTGGTCCGCGTCGGGCTCGAATGCACCGTTGAGAAAGAAGGTGGTCGGACCCCAGTCCGGCAGCATCAGCGCCTGATGCATCGAAAGGGGCGACGTCGCGAGCACGCCGATCCTACCCTGGTCGAGTTCGTAGCCATGGCAATAGGGGCAATGGAAGACGCTCCTGCCCCAGCGTTCGGCAAGCCCGTCAAGATCCGGCAGGACGTCGGTGACGCCGGTGGCGAGGACAAGCCGTTTGCCAGTGACATCGGGGCCCTGCTGCAGGGCGACCTTGAAGCCATCCTGCACACGTTCGGCACTTATGGCGGCAGTCTGCAGCCATTCGACCGACCGGTATTCCATCAATTGCGAGCGGGCTTCGGCGGCGATTTCAGCCGGCGCGCTGCCATCCTGGGTCAGGAAACCGTGCGATGTCGCGGCGAAACGGTTCCGCCGCATTCCGGTGTCGATAACCAGCACGCTCCTGCGGGCGCGGGCGAGTTGAAGGCCGGCGGAAAGGCCGGCGTAGCTGCCGCCAAGGATGATTACGTCATGGGTCATATCGGGCCTCTTCGTCTCAAGATCGTATCTTTATAAGTTACGTGAAGTTGGCTTTCAATATCACGAAACAACAAAAGTTCCATGACTGAGCCTGGCGGCGATGGCTGGCGCCTCAGGATCGGCTCCGGCCGAAAGACGCGAGGCTACGGATAGCTTTGCTGGCGGGGCGGACCAATAGGACCGTCGCTCAAGTTGCTCTGGCGCGATTTCAAGGCAGACAAAAATCCGCCTGTTTGGTAGTCGACTGGATATTATCGTTGCGTGTTCAGCCTCTGTCCCCGGCATCGGGGATCGGAACGCTTCCCGCCAAGGTCCCGCACGGGACGCCCCCGATGAACGACCGGATTTCCCATGCTTCGCAGTTTGTACAATTGGACGATGGACCTCGCTGGCCGGAAGTCCGCCGCATGGTGGCTGGCGCTGGTAGCCTTTGTCGAAAGCTCCGTCTTCGTCGTTCCGGCAGACGTCCTGTTCCTGCCGATGGTGCTGGCAAAACCGCATAGGGCCTATCGTTATGCCTTCATTGCCACACTGTTCTCGGTGCTCGGCGGCATCGCGGGCTGGTTCCTCGGACACTACGCCTTCGACGCGATCGCCCGTCCAATCCTGCAGTTCTACGGCAAGATCGATGCGTTCGAATCGATGCGCGCTTCGGTCGACATGGAGGCAATCGTGCTTCTGCTGGTGACATCGGGGCTTGCGCACGTGCCGCCGATGAAGGTCGTCACCATCCTCTCTGGTGCCGCCAATGTCAGCCTTGGCATGTTCATCGCGTCGGCGGTGATCACGCGCGGCGCGCGCTTCTTCATTTTGGCGGCGGTTCTTCGCCGGCACGGCGAAGCCGTCCGGCATTTCATCGAGAAGCGCCTGGGGTTGATTGCAGCCGTCGCTGCGGCCGTGCTGATCCTGCTTTACGGCGTCTACGTTCTCGCAAAATAACAACAGCGAAGCTGTGCCGAAAGCCTGCCTGCCGTCGGTGGAGGCAAAGGCTTAACGGCCATTTCGGCCCGACAGTGCGCGCCTTGAGGTATTTGGCAAGGCGTTATTCCGTCCATCCGCGCGCAGCGTCTACCGCAAATTGATATCTTGCAAACCGTCGGCAAGCGGCAGCCAAATGGGGGAGATCCAGGTCGCCCAGTAAAGTCTCCGAGAGGCAAGTGTTCATGCGGCTTATCGTTGTCAACGACGTGTCGGAGGCCCTGGGCGGTGCGACCAAGGTCGCGCTCCAATGCATTGAGGCAGGCGTTGCGGCGGGGCTCGACTGTTCCGTTCTGGTCGGGGATGACGGTGCGGGCATTCGCTTGCGATTCCCGGGCGTACAGGTGGAGGCGCTGGGCGAGCGCCCCTTGCGCGACGGCGTCCGCTTCGCAAACCTGTTCGACAGGAATTTCAACGGCCGCGCCTACCGTGCCTTGCGCCGATTGCTCAAGTCCGGAAGTGACACGGTCGTTCATGTTCACGGTTGGTCACAGATCCTGTCCCCTTCGATTTTTCACGCGCTGGAGCGCAGTGACGCCAAGGTCATCGTTACCGCGCATGATTTCTTTCTGAGCTGTCCGAACGGCGCGTATGCTCATTTCGGGAAGGGCGATATCTGCGAGGAGAAACCGCTGACTGCCGGTTGCTTGGCCAGCGCCTGCGACAAGCGCAACTACCTTCACAAGCTGTGGCGTTTCGGCCGTTCGATGACCCAGAGCGCCGCGGGTGAGGTCTTCTGGGGCCGCGTCGGTGTCATTCTCGCGCATGAAGCCATGGAACCTTACCTGAGCACGGGCTCGCTTCGAAACTTCCTGACGTTGCGCACGCCGTCGACGCCGCTCACGCGGTTTCCCGTTGAAGCCTGGAAGAACGAACGCGCCATGTTTCTTGGCCGCATGACGGTAGAAAAGGGCGTCCGTACGCTGGCCGAGGCGCTCAACGTGACGGGCAAGGCGGCGACCTTGATTGGACAAGGGCCGTTGCTCCAGGAAATACAACACACACTTCCTCACTGTCATGTTCCGGGATGGCTTGATGACGGCGAGGTTACCGCCGTCGCGGCCAAGGCACGCTATTTTTTCATGCCGTCGCGGATGCCCGAACCCTACGGTCTCGTCGCCGCCGAGGCGCTGATGTCGGGCATACCGGTGATCGCCAGCAGCAATGCGCTCATTGCCAGAGAAATCGAAGAGAACCAGGCGGGGCTGGTTTTTCAGAGCGGCAATGCCCGATCCCTCGCCGAGAAGATGGTGCTGATGGAAAACGACGATCTCGTTCGGCGTTTGAGCGAGGGTGCATTCGCCTATGGCAAGAGGATCGCGCCTTCGCGCGATGAATGGCACCAGCGGATGGTCGATATCTATGCCGGACGGATCAAATTTTCGATCCGTGATGTGATGACAGGGGCGGTGGGGCGACCTGGACATCCAGAGTTTGGGATGGCCAGCCGGATCTGAAAGGGAGAGAGGATGGCGCGTGCATTGGTGACCGGCGGAGCCGGATTTGTGGGACGCCATCTCTGCGGCAAGCTGATGTCGGAAGGTGTCGAGGTCGTTTGCGTCGATAAGCTCGCGCGCGGAACCGGGGCAATGCGTCCTGAGGATTGGCCGAACCCGCCGAGGGGCGGCTTCTCCCTCATCGAGGAGGATTGCCGCCGCTACTTCGATCGCTCCGACGACCGTTTCGACATGGTGTTTCATCTCGCCGCGATGGTCGGCGGTCGTGTCATGCTGGAGACCCAGACGCTTCTGGTTGCTGAGGATCTCGCGGTGGACACCGATATGTGGCGCTGGGCCGCGCGCACGCGTCCGGGATCCGTCATCTATTTCAGCTCGAGTGCCGCTTATCCCGTGAGCCTCCAGCGCCCGGAAGGGTACCGCAAGCTGAGCGAAGACATGATCGACTTCGAGCACACGATCGGCGTCCCGGATCTGAGTTATGGCTGGGCGAAGCTCAGCGGCGAATACCTCATGAAGCTTTATGTCGAGAATTATGGCGGGCGGGCGGTCGCCTACCGGCCGTTCAGCGGCTACGGCGAGGATCAGGACCTGAGCTATCCATTCCCGGCGATCTGCAGACGGCTCCTCGATGAGCGCGGCACGGAAGAGGTTTTCGTCTGGGGCTCGGGCCGGCAATGTCGCGACTTCATCCATATCTCGGATTGCGTCGATTTCGTCTGGCGAACCTTTACCCGGTTGCAGAACGGCGCATCTCTCAACATCTCCACCGGCATCGCCACCTCCTTCATTGAACTCGCCCAACTGGTCAGCCGGTGCATCGGCTGGGAGCCGAGAGTAAGCGGCCGGTCAGACAAGCCCGAGGGCGTGTTCTTCCGTTGTGGCGATACGGCGCTGCAGGCGTCCTATGGCCTTGCGCCGCGCATCGATCTTCAGGCCGGCGTGGCGCGGGCGCTCGACCAAATGCAATCGAAGCGACCCTATGCACTCGGTGGCGTTGCCTCTCAATAGCCGGATGCGGGCGGCGCAACCGGCTGTTCGGCAAAGTTCGCACGCAGGCGGCTGGTCGCTCCCACGAGCAGGCTAACATCGTTCCCAACAGCGACGAAGAGCGCGCCCAGTTCGAGGTAGCGCTTGGCGAGTGCGGTGTCCGAGGTCAGGATGCCGGCAGCCTTGCCGTGCGACTGTATGCGCGCGAGTGCAGCCTCGACCGCCTCCTGCACCTCGGGTGCCCCGGGCCGGCCAAGGAAGCCCATGTCGGCCGCCAGATCCGCCGGACCGATGAAGACGCCATCGACCCCTTCGGTCGACGCAATATCGTCCAGTGCCGCCAGTCCCGCACGGCTTTCCACCTGCAACAGCAGGCAGATCTCGGCATTGGCGGTCGGGAGATAATCATCAATGCGGTTGAAGGCCGACGCGCGGGCAAGCGCTGCGCCGACGCCGCGCATGCCGTGGGGCGGATACCGCACGGCACGGACCAGCGCGCGGGCCTGTTCGCCGGTCTCGACCATAGGCACCAGCAGCGTCTGCGCGCCGAGATCGAGAAGCTGCTTGATCAGCCACGCCTCGCCGATCGGCGGGCGGATGATCGGATGGCTCGTCGAACTGGAGAGCGCCTGGAGCTGCGCCATCATCAGCGGCACGTCGTTCGGGGCATGTTCGCCGTCGATCAGCAGCCAGTCGAAACCGGCACCGCCGCAGATCTCGGCGGCGTAGGGATTGGCGAGGGCCAGCCAAAGGCCGATCTGCGGCCGGCCCTCGGAAAGGGCAAGCTTGAACATATTGCGTGGAGCAGGCATGGGCGCACCCTATTCGAAGAAGCAGCTGACGGTTCCCTGCGGCCCGAAATCGGCGACGATGGTGTCGCCGTGCCGGGCCTCGACGGGGCGGATGAACGAGCCGGCAAGCACAATCTGGCCGGCGTCGATGCGGTCGCCATAGCTGGCAAGCCGGTTGGCAAGCCAAGCGATGCCGCGGGCCGGATGGTTGAGGACGCCTGCACCAAGCCCGGTTTCTTCAACCGCGGCATTGCGCGAGACGATGGCGCCCATCCAGCGCATGTCGACATCCTGCGGGCGCATGGCGCGGCCGCCGATGACGATGCCGGCATTGGCGGCATTGTCGGAAATGGTGTCGACGATGGTTCGGGCCTTCTTCGTTTCCGGATCGACACGCAGGATGCGTGTGTCGAGAATCTCGAGCGCTGGAGTGACGTAGTCGGTAGCATTGAGGACGTCGAAGACGCTGACATTGGGGCCGGCGAGCGGCGCCTTCATGACGAAAGCGATCTCGGCCTCGATGCGCGGCTGGATGAAACGATCCCTGGGGATCGTGGCGCCGTCCTCGAACATCATGTCGTCGAACAACACGCCGGAATCGGGAATATCGATGTTCAGCGCATATTGCATCGCCTTCGACGTCAGCCCGATCTTCCAGCCGATGACCCTGCGTCCGCGGGCGATCTTCTGCTTCACCCAGGCCGATTGCACGGCGTAGGCGTCGTCCATGGTCATGTCGGGATGCTTCAGGGAGAGAAGGCCGGTCTGGATACGGCTCGCCTCCGCCGCATCGAGCGTCCTTGCGGCATCGGCGATTTCGCTGGCGTTCAACACGGCTCACACCTCGTCGGCGATGGGGTTGCGAAGCAGGCCGATGCCATCGGCCTCGACCTCGACGACATCGCCGGGTTTCAGCCAGATCGGCGGGTCGAAGCGGGCGCCGGCACCGGTCGGCGTTCCCGTGACGATCACGTCGCCGGGCACCAGCGTGGTGAAGGTCGAGACGTAGTTAATGATCTTGCGGAAGGAGAAGATCATCCGGCTGGTTCGGTCCTGCTGGCGGACCCAACCATTGACGCGGGTTTCGAGCTTGATGTCTGCGATCTGCGCCTCGTCGGTGAAGGGAACCAGCCATGGCCCGATCGAACCCGTGCGGTCGAAGTTCTTGCCTTGCGTGACGTTGAACTTGGCGTGGCGCACCCAGTCGCGGATCGTGCCTTCGTTGCAGAGCGACAACGCAGCTATATGGTCGAGCGCCGAGCCTTCGGGGATGCGCCGGCCGCCCTTGCCGATGACGATGACGATCTCGCCCTCGTAGTCGAGCTGCGGGCTTTCAGGCGGGCGGATCAGCGGCTGTCCGTGCCCGGTGAAGGAACGCGGGAAGCGGATGAACAGCGACGGATTGGACGGTGCTGCCTGCCCATCGCGGTACTCTTCGTTGCGATCGGGGAAATTGACTCCGACGCAGATGATCTTTTCCGGCGCGGGGATCGGGATTTCGAAGCGGATTTCATCCAGCGAAAAATCCGGGGCGAGGGTGGCGGCTTCGTCCGCAAGCCTTGTCAGGGCGCCGTCGGCAATGACCTCGCGCAGCGTCGGCCATTTCGAGCAATAACGCCGGGACAGATCGATGATGCCGTGGTCGCTGACAAGGCCGTATCCCTGACCGTCGCTCGTGTAAAAACTGGCGAATTTCACAAGCGTCATTTCAATCCTCCGGCCTGGTCGGGCGATGCCGACGGGCAGACATGTTTGATCCCGCAGATCACCGGTTAGCCATGCCCGCAGCGACCTCGGTGATGACATCGAAGGCGACATCGGCGTCCGCCTCGGTCATGTCGAACTGGCCTGCCTGGAAGCGGATGGCGACGCGGCCGTCGACCCGCGTCTGGGTCAGGTAAATGCGGCCATCGTCGTTGATGGCATTGACCAGCGCGATGTTGTGGGCGTCGCTGTCGGCGCCACCGCGATGGCGGAACGAGAACAGCGAGAAGCGCGGCGCGGTGACGATTTCGAAGTTTTCGTTCGCGCCGAGGCGCGCGGCCAGGCGATTTGCCCAGGCGACGTGGTTGCGGATCATCGTCTTCAGACCATCCAGCCCGTGGAAGCGCAGCAGGAACCACAGCTTCAGGGCGCGGAAGCGCCTTCCGAGCGGGATCGTCCATTCAGAATAGTTGATGATGCCGTCGCGGCCATGGGTCTTCAGATATTCCGGTTGGATCGCCAGCGTGCGGACGAGATCATCGGGATTGCGGATGAAATGGGCAGAGCAGTCGAACTGGGCGCCGAGCCATTTGTGCGGGTTGAAGACGACAGAATCCGCCTCTTCGACACCGGCCCAGAGCGAGCGGAATTCCTCGCAGATCATTGCCGACCCGGCCCATGCCGCATCGACATGGACATAAAGGCCGTGCTTGTGGGCGACGCGAACGACTTCGGCGATATCGTCGCAGGCGCCGGTGCTGGTGCCGCCGGTACAGGCAATGACGCCGGCCGGCAGGAAACCTGCGTCTTTATCCCTGATAATGGCCGCTTCGAGCGCTTGGCAGTCCATTGCGTGGAGCGGCCCGGCCGCCGGTATGCGCACGAGGTTTTCCTCGCCGATGCCCGACACCCAGATGGCCCGGTCGATCGAGGTGTGGACTTGGTCCGAGGAGTAGATGCGCAAGGGCGCGTGTGCGCTCAGTCCTTGCTTGTTGCCTTTCCAGTTCAAGGCGCGCTCGCGCATGACGAGTACGGCGGAGAGCGTGGCGGAGGACGCCGAGTCCTGGATCACGCCGGAAAAGCCGTCGGGCAGGCCGATCGCCTGGCGCAGCCAGTCGATCACCCTGGTTTCGAGCTCCGTGGCAGCGGGGGAGGTCTGCCACAGCATGCATTGGGCGGCCATCGCCGTCACCAGATATTCGGCGATGACGGAAACCGGGGCGGCGTTGGCAGGGAAATAGGCGAAGAAGCGCGGGTGCTGCCAATGGGTCATGCCCGGCAGGATGATGTTTTCGAAATCCTCGAAGATCGCCGCCATGTCCTCGCCGGTCTGGGGCGGCTTGCTCGGGATCTGGGCTGCGATCGCGCCCGGTGCCGTCTGGGCGCGAACAGGCCTGTCGCGTAGCGACGCCCGATAGGCCGATCCCCATTCCGCCGCTTTCTGCGACCACTCACCGAAAGTCTTCTCGTCCATAACGTTCCTCCCCTTGCGCCATTGGTGCCGGCCCTGTTGTGCCGGCATCCACCTTTCATGCCTCGATTTACGGGGCGATGATAGGTTGCGCCTTCAACGCCGGTTCCACCGTCTCGGCGTCTGCAAATTGGCTGCCCTCTTCGAACCAGGAGCGTGGCGCAGGCGCGCCCCAGAGCGTTTGGCGCTGCGGGTCCTTGAGATCCCATTTGATCGGTTCGAGATCGGGATCAACGGTCTGGTAGTCCGAGCAATAGATCTCGATGCGGTGGTTGTCGGGATCGCGGACATAGAGGAAGAAGGCATTGGAAATGCCATGACGTCCGGGGCCGCGCTCGATATTGGCGAGCCAGCCGGAGGTCGACATCAGGTCGAGCAGGTCGATGATGTTGAGCGGCGTCGGCACCCAGAAGGCGGTATGATGCAGGCGCGGGCCGCGACCATTGGTAAAGGCGATGTCGTGTACGCCGCCCTTGCGGTGGGTCCAGGCCGCCCAGAGCCGGCCGGTCTCCTCGTCGGCCGTATACTCGGTCACGCGGAAACCGATCTCGTTATAGAAGGCGACGGCGTCGTCGACATTGGGCGAGAAGCAGTTGAAATGGTCGATGCGCAGCGGCTTTACGCCGCGATAAAGCGCATATTTCTGATGGATCGGCGGCAGGCGGTCCATCTTCGAATAGAATTCCAAGGGAATGCCCTGCGGATCGCGGGTGCGGAAGGTGCGCGACTGATAGGGCCGCTCGATCCATTCGACCGGCAACCCCTTCTGCTTGAAGAAATGCGCCGCCTTGTCGAGGTCCTCGTCACCAAAGACCTTGAAACCGAGATCGCGGGCTTCGGCAGTCGCTGCCTTCTTCAGCACGATGCAGTGATGGCCGCGTTCTTCCATGGCGCGCAGATAGATCGTGTCGGCCGTCTCGTCGGTCACCTGCAGGCCCAGCACATAGACATAGAAGGCGCGCGATTTGGCGAGATCGGTGACGGCGAGTTCGACATGGCTCAGCCGCACGATGTTGAAAGGCGGGTGAAGGTTCGGCTTCGGTAAGGGCATTCTTGTCTCCTCCAGTTTTGGGCGGCGCGGTTCGTGTCTCGCGCTCAGCCGCCGAGCTTGGCGATCGCATGCGCCGAGCTGGCAAACGCGATGTTCTTGGTTTCCATGTAAAAGTCGAACGACCAGTCGCCGCCGTCGCGGCCGATGCCGGAGCTTTTGACGCCGCCAAAGGGCGTCGGCAGATGACGGACATTTTCGGAATTGACCCAAATCATCCCCGCCTCGAGATGATCGGTGAAGCGGAAGGCGCGCGTGATGTCGGAGGTCCAGAGGTAGCCGGTAAGGCCGTATTGAACGTCGTTGGCAAGCTCCAGCGCCTCCGCCTCGTCCTTGAAGGCAATGGCGGTCAGGACCGGCCCGAAGATCTCCTCCTGCGCGATCCGCATGGAATTGTTGGCGCCGGTAAAGAGCGTCGGCTGGACGTAGCAGCCGCCACCGGGGCCGTCGAACTTTGCACCGCCGGCAGCAACCGTCGCACCTTCTTCCTGGCCGATGCCGATGTATTCGAGCACCTTCTTTTCATGCTCCGGGTGGATCAGCGGCCCGACTACGGTTTCCGGATCGAGCGGATGACCGATCCTGATGCGCTTGGCCTTCTCGGCAACCAGCGCGGTAAAGCTGTTGTAGATGCTGTCTTCCACCAGCAGCCGAGAAGAGGAGGTGCAGCGTTCACCGTTCAGCGAATAGATCATGAACACCGCGGCGTCAGCGGCGCGCTCCAGATCGGCGTCGGCAAAGACGACGACCGGGTTCTTGCCGCCGAGCTCGAAATGCACCCGCTTCAGCGTGTCGGCGCCCTGTTTCATGATCAGCGATCCCGTCCGGCTTTCGCCGACGAAGCCGATGGCCTTGATGGCAGGGTGCTCGGTCAGCGCCTTGCCGGCGTCCTCGCCAAAGCCGTTGACCAGGTTCCAGACACCCTTGGGTAGACCGGCTTCCTCGGCGATCTCGACGAGCAGGCGGGCCGTCAGCGGCGAGAACTCCGCCGGCTTGTGGACGATGGTGCAGCCGGCCGCGAGCGCGGGCGCTATCTTCCAAGTCGACAGCATGAACGGCGTGTTCCAGGGCGTGATGATGCCGACCGGGCCGATCGGTACGCGCGTGGTCATGTTGATCTGGTTGTCACCGCGTAGCACCTTGCCGTCGCGGGCCTCCGGTGCGCGATCGGCAAAGAAGCGAAAGTTCTCCGCACCACGCAGAGCGGCCTTGGCCATGAACTTGAGCGACTGCCCCGTGTCCATGCATTCGACGAAGGCAATCTCCTCGGCGCGCGCGACGATGGCATCGGCGATCTTGTGCAGAAGTTTTTTGCGCGTTTCGCCCGGCATGGCGGCCCAGGCTGGGAAGGCCTCCTTCGCGGCACGGGCAGCGCGGTCGATATCGGCTGCTTTGCCGCGTGAGACGGTTGCAAGCGGCTTGAGATCGACTGGCGAGATCGTCTCGAAGCTGTCGCCATCCAGCGCCGGCACGGCTTCGCCATTGATGTGGTTCAAGACGCCGTGCGTGCCGAAGCGGGCGAGATAGGCGTCCGCCTTCTTGAAGTTCTCGTCGAGTTTGGACATGTCATTCTCCAATCGTGGTGCGCTGCCGTTGTGCGGGCGCAGAAACTCTTGCCGACTTCTGCCGGGGTCAGTTGCCCTGCTTTCGAAGGCGCGGGTGGATCGCGTTCTTCTTCCAGCTGAGATCCGGGTCGATTTCGCGGATCTCCAGGCTGAGGGCGAAATGAGGTGTGTCGAAAAGGCTTGCGAGCTCTTGTGTGGCGGCATCGAAGATGGCCGTCCCGGTCGCCTGCTTTTCGGCGTCCGAGCGGCCCCAGCCGATTCGGAAGGACATGTCGATGAAACTGTTCTCAGGCAAGAGATCGGCAATCGCGTAGTCGGCGCTGCGGATTGCGCGCACGCGAACGGCGCCGGTTTCAAAGAGACCGGTGCCGAGGATGGTCTTGTGGATCGTGCGGCACAGGCGGTCGAAGTCGACGCGCGCGTCGAGATTGGCGGAATGTTCGATCGTGAAGTGCGGCATTTCCTGTCCTCCGTGTCTCTCTGTTTATTAATTAACACGTTAACAATATGCCGTTCCGTGTCAAGCGACTTTCGCTGTCGCCCGAAGCTCGCCGGCAATTGCAGAAAGGTGAAAAATCGCCCATAGATCGCGCATGAGCCGTGCGAAAACCCCGATCGAGCTTGGGCCCGACGCCCTTCTTCCCCACAATACGCGTCGGTCGCTGCCGATCGCGCTTCTGCGCGCGCGCGAAGCGGTGATGGGGCATTTCCGACCGATGCTGGCGCGTCACGAAATCACCGAGCAGCAATGGCGCGTCATCCGGATCCTCGCAGAATCCGGCAAGGTCGACGCGTCCGAGATGGCCGACAAGGCCTTCATTTTGGCGCCGAGCCTCACGCGTATCATCCGCTCGCTCGAGGAGCGCGGACTGATCACCAAGCACAAGGACGCCGACGACGGTCGTCGCGTGCTGCTCGAGATCGCGCCCGCGGGCATGCGCGTCATTGCCGATGTCAGCCCGGAAAGCCGGGCGATCTACGACCAGCTCGAAGCGCGTTACGGCCGCGAACGTGTTGAGGTGTTGCTCGACATGCTGGACGAGCTCGCAACGCTCGGCGATTGATAAGGCATCTGCATTCCTCATGCGAGGACCGGTAGCGCTTGCGCCAAGAGCAACGCCTCATCCGCGTAACGACGCACACGCGCCTCCGCGTCCGGAAGTTCCGGGCGCGCGGCAAACCAGCCGATATAGGTGAGGCTACGAAGCGCCATGAAGATCGGCAGCGCCGAAAGTGCCGGATCCGTCAATGGGCGCTTGCTTCTGTATCCTTCGATCAACGCCCTTTCGATCGCCTCGTAGGCCGGTTCATTGCGGTTCTTCAGGAGCGCCGTCGCGATATCGAACAGGCGAAAGCCGAAGCCCGCGTCGTCGAAATCGATGAACGCCACGCCGTCGTCACAAACCAGCACGTTCTCGCGCACGAGGTCGGCATGGACGAGGCCGTAGTCGAACTCGCCCGCAGGCACGTTTTCCAGAATGCTCCGAAGCCGATCGCGCAGAATGCCGAGCCCACACCTCTGCTCGACCGACAGGCCCTCGCAATCCCAGAAGCGGCCCCAGACCGGCCTTTCGCCAAGCAGGCCCGCGATGTCCCAGGCAGGACGTTTGAAGCCTGATGGCGCCGACCAGCGATCGGCAAGGTTGTGCATGTCGGCCATCATGGCCCCAAGCGCATGAAACAGGACGATCTGCCTCTCACCGCTATGCGCGAGCGGAACGCCGCTTTCACCGAACGGCGAGCCGTCCAGCCAGCTGACGATATCGGCATGCTGTGCGCCAAAATCATCGGTCGGGTCGAGATGCACGAGTAGACGGCCGTCCGGTGTCGCAATCGCGCTCGGCACCGCAAGGCCGCCGTCGCCCAAGGCTGTCATCCACTGCAGTTCGGAGCGCAGCGCGGCCTCGTCGTGATAACCCGGTCGGTGCAGTCTGAGCGCAGCCGGCTCGCCGTCGGCGAGGGTGACCCGGAAGACGGCGTTCTCCCGATATTTCAGCAGCTCGGGCCGCACGTCGGCAAGTCCCCAGTGGGTTATGGCCTCCAGTGCGCGGGCCTCGAGTGCTAGCAGCAGATGTTGTGGCAGATGCTCGGCCATGGCGCGTTCACAAGCCTGAAAGCACGTCGTCGAGGGTCGACAACATCAGGTCGGCGTTCTCCTTGGAGAACGGCATCGGCGGGCGGATCTTTGTCGCGCATTGATGGATGCCGAGCTTGCCCATCAGCACGCCACGCTCGCGCATGTCGTTGATGACCTTGGTGGCGAGTTCGGCGGCCGGCGTCTTGTTACCCCGGTCGAGCACGAGTTCCGCTCCGAAGAACAAGCCGCTGCCGCGCACGTCGCCGATGATGGCGTGCTTGTGCCTGAGCCGGTCGATGCCGGCCTTGGAATAGGCGCCGACCTCGCGGGCATTATCTACAAGCTTTTCATCCTCGATGACGTCGAGCACGGCCATTGCCGCGGCGCAGGACACCGGATTGCCGCCGAAGGTGTTGAAGTAGCGGAACGCCTTGCGGAACGCGTTCAGCGCATCGCTGCCGGCAACGACGCCGCCGATCGGATGGCCGTTGCCCATCGGCTTGCCTAGCGTGACGATGTCGGGGGTGATGCCGGCCTTCTGGTGGCCCCACATGTGCCCGCCCGTGCGGCCGAAACCGGGCTGGACCTCGTCGGCAATCACCACGCCGCCGGCTTTCCGCACGGCCGCAACGGTCCTGTCGAGGAAGCCCTCAGGTAGATCGGGGAAGCCCTCATTGGCGAAGAACGGGTCGATGATCAGCGCGGAAAAACCAAACGGGCTTTTCTGCAGCTCGGCGATCGCCTTTTCCACTTCGGCCGCAAACGCGATCGAAAAGGCTTCGCCGGAAACGCCGCCGAGTGGCCGGTAGCTATCCGGTGCCGGCACGTGGCGCACATGGCCGCCGGAGCCGCCGACCGGCGGCATCCGGGTGGAAAGCTGCGAAACGGAGGCAGTGTTGCCGTGATAGGTGTGATCGGTGGCGATGACCCCGGTTTTTCCGGTCACCGCCTGAGCCATGCGCAGGGCAATGTCGTTGGCCTCGCTGCCGGTGCAGGTCAGGATCGCTGTGTCTAGACTAGGATCGAACGTCGCGGTCAGTCGTTCGACATAGTCGAGGATACCCTCGTGCAGGTAGCGCGTGTGGGTGTTCAGCGTCGATGCCTGCCGGGTGATCGCTTCGACCACGCGGGGATGGCAATGGCCGACATGCGGCACATTGTTGTAGCAGTCGAGATAGCGTCTGCCGTCGGCGTCAAAGAGCCAGACGCCTTCTCCCCTGATGATATGGACCGGGTCGCTGTAAAACAGCGACATGTTCTTGCCGAGCAGCCGTTCGCGGCGTGCCAGCAGCGCTGCCGTGTCGCTCATGTCATTTGCCCCCGGCAGCACTCAGGCCGGCGTCGAGCGCCGAAAGAATGCGCGTGACATCCTCGGCAGTGATCACGAGTGGCGGCGACAGGATCACGTTCGGGCCGGAGGTGCGGACCATGACACCAGCCTCATAGGCTGCGTCCTGGACCTTCTGCACCACGTCCTTGGCAGCCGGCGATTTCTTTGCCTGGTCCGACACCAGTTCGAGCGCGCACATCAGGCCCTTGCCGCGCACATCGCCGATGAGGTCGTGGTTGGCCTTCAGAGCTTGCAGGCCGGCCATCAACTCCTCGCCGCGCGCGCCCGCATTGGCCGCCACATCAAGGCGTTTTGTTTCCTTGAGGGTTGCAAGGGCGGCAGCCGCACCGACCGGGTGACCGGAATAGGTGTAGCCATGGCCGATCGAACCGGCAGCCGTCCTGTTGGTCTCGAAAGCCTCGGCAACCTTGTCCGAGATCATCACCGCGCCGAAGGGATAATAACCGTTGGTGATGGCCTTGGCCGTCGACATCAGGTCCGGCTTGACACCCCAAAGACGCGAACCGGTCCAGGCGCCGGTGCGGCCGAAGGCGGTGATCACCTCGTCAGCAATCAGCAGGATGCCGTGGCGATCGCAGATCTCGCGCATTAGCGGCATGAAGGTTTCGTGCGGCACGATCACGCCGCCGGCACCGAGCACCGGCTCCATGATCAGCGCGGCGATGGTGTCGGCCCCCTGGAAGGCGATCTCGTCTTCGAAGAGGCGGGCAATGCCCCTGGCGATCTCGGCGCCGTCCGTCGTCGCGAACGGATTGCGGTAGGTATAGGGGGCGGGAAGGTGGAAGACGCCCGGCAGCAGCGGCTCGTAGTTGCGGCGGAAATTAGAGTTGCCATTGACCGACGCGCCGCCGAAATGCGTGCCGTGGTAGCCCTTCTTCAGCGCGACGAATTTGGTGCGCTCCGGCTGGCCGTTGAGCTTGTGGTACTGGCGGGCGAGGCGAAGGCAGGTCTCGACCGAGTCCGAGCCGCCCGAGGTGAAGAACGAGCGGCTGAGGCCATCCTCCTTGAACCATTCGGCAAGTTCATAGGAAAGCTCGATCAGCGGCGAGTTGGTGGTGCCGCGGAAGGTCGAATAATAGGGCAGGTCGTCGAGCTGATCGCGGATCGCCTTCTTCACCGGCTCGCAGGAATAACCGAGATTGACGTTCCACAAGCCGCCGACCGCATCGAGTACCTTCTTGCCGTGGATGTCGACGATCTCCACGCCCTCGCCGGCATTGATGATGCGCGGCGGCGTCGCGTGCATTTCGGCGGGGTGTGCCATCGGATGCCACAGGTGGCGGGCGTTGTTCTCGATGAGGAAATTGGTTTCGCGCATGTCTTGCTCCTGGTCAGTTCAAATGCCGAGCATCCGGAGGGCTCTGGCGTAGCTTTCGGCGGGTCTGGTGACATCGAAGTGCACGTTGGGCAGGGACACTGCCTCGGCGCCCTCAATGTTCTTTTTCTGGTCGTCGACGAAGACGCAGGCCTCTCGCGGCAGGCCGAGCTCGGAAAGTGCGAGTTCGTAGGCCCGCGGGTCCGGTTTCAGGATGCCGGTGTAGGTGGCATCGACGATGACGTCGAAAAGCTGGATCAGCGGGAAGCGCTTGCGAAACTCGACCCCGTAGAAAAGATCGAGCTCGTTGGAAAGAATGGCGAGCCTGATACCGGCGTCCTTGGCCTGTAGGATCGCATCGCGCGCTTCCGGGCGCAGCACCAGTTCCGGCTCGGCGCCGCGCGCGCGCTGGACGAAGGTCTTCATATCCGTCCAGTCTTCACCGACGAGGTGCCCGACTTCGCGGGTGCGCTCCGTCCAATAGTCGCGCTCGGTGATCTCGCGCCTCTGCATCGACACCCAGAGTGGATCGGTGGCGGTGTCGAACGGCCCCCGCCAGGTCAGGCTGCCGGGGGCAAGGCCGAGCGCGCGCTCGGTGACATCGTGGGTTTCAAACAGCGTGCGTGTAACGACGCCGCCGAAGTCGAGGATGAGAGCGCGATCCGTCACGGGCGGCCTCCCGGGATCACGCCGCGGGCGATCCAGTCGTCGAAGATGGCGAGCGCCTTTGCCGAAAACTCCGGTGCGTTGATGTGGCTGTCGATTTCATGAAGGCTGACGGAGGAGGGGACGGCGCGGCGCATCTCGTCGATGAAGGCGTCGAGCGCTTCAGGTTCGTGCAGCGGTTCCTCCGGCTTGTCCCATTCCTGGATGCCCTTGAGCGGCAGGATGAAGGCGACTTCGGCGCTGGTCACGGCGAGCTTGCCGCCGATGATGCGGGCGATCTCGCGCCGGCCTTCTGGCGATGTCGTCACCGAGCCCAGCAGCCGGTTGTGGGCATGATAGGGCCGGCCAGCTAAGGCTGCGGGCAATGCCTGCCAGGCGGGCAGGTCGACCATATCGACTGCTCCCGGTGCTACAAGCTGCGGAATTCCGGCGCGTCCGGCATTTTCCAGCCGATCTGGCCCTGACGTGACGACGGTGCCGTGATGATGGTTGCTGACTTCCTGGATGCAGAAGTCGAAGACGGCGGTAAAGCCGTTCTGTGCGGCAATCGCCTCGAAGGCGCGGCCGCCCATGCCGGTCGCATGAAACACTGCGACGTCATAGCCGCGGCGCTCAAGTTCGGGCTTCAGGTATTTCATGTATTTGAGGCAGCTCGATCCGAGCGAGGTCATGCCGATGAGCGGCCGCTCCTTGTCCGGTTTGGTGCCGAAGCGCGCCGCCCCGACGACGGCGCCACAGGCTTGCGAAAGCACCGATCGGCAAATGCCGTTGAGGCCGTAAAGTCCGCCCGCCCACAGGATCATCATCAGATCGGGCGCGATGCGTTCCGGCGGCAGCAGGTGCGAATAGGCGATCGTCGAGACGACGAACTTCGGCACGCCGAGCGGCAGGGCTGCAGCGACGTCGAGTGCCAGGTCCGTGCCCATCGAACCGCCGAGAATGATGACGCCATCGGCCTGGCCCGCATCGTAGAGGCTGCGGGTGAGGGCCGCCGCACCCTTGGCCATCAACTCCATCGCACTGTTTTCGTCGCCGCTTGCGGCAATCGCTACGATCGACGTGCCTGCCGCCTTGGCGATATCGTGACGGGAATATTCCGGCGCATAGGGCGGATCACCGAGAACGCTGACGTCGATCATCACAGGCAGGCCACCGGCCTCGCGAATGACGGATGCCATGAATTGAAGCTCTTCGCATTTGGTGTCTCCCGTCCCAACGACAAGGATGTTGGGTAGACGGTTCATCGCATTCATCAGCCGGCCCTCCTTGCCAGCGGATTGGCAGGCACCTGCTCCAACCCAAAGAATTTCTCCGAAATGCGTTTCGCGATCGCCGCCGTTGCCGGTCCGAGTTGCTCGATCGTGTCGGCATTGGCGCGCACCTGCGGGGCTGCAACGGCGATCGCGCCGATCGGCACGCTGTCCGGCGCACGGATCGGGGCGGCGACACTGATGACGCCGCTTTCGAGCCCCTGCTGGCTGATCGAATAGCCGCGGTGGGCGGTCTCTACGAGCAGGCGGCGAAGTTCTGTTTTCGACGTGATCGTGTACTCGGTGAAGGCTTCAAGGGGCATGGACAGTGCATCTTCGATCTGCCTTGCCGGGCAGAAGGCGAGGAAGGCGTGGCCGGATGCGGTCGCATGGAAGGGCAACGCGCTGCCGATGTCGACGATGACCCGATGGGCGCGCGGCGAATCTTCCACGTGAACGGTCGAAAGCCGGTCGGCGACGAATTCCGAGAGATGCACGGTCTCGCCTGATGTGCTGGCAAGCTCTTTTACGAATGGAATGGCGAGCGTGAGAAAGGGGAACCGTGCTTCCCGGATGCGGGCAAGCCGGACCGGCGCGCCGCCGATGCGGTAGCGCTTGGTATCCGGATCCTGTTCGACGAAACCGTGTTTTTCAAGCTCGACGAGAAAGCGTCGCGCCGTCGCCTTGTCGAGCACGCAATGCCTGGCGATGTCGCTCAAGCCCACTTCCCTGTCCAGTCGCGAGATCGCGTCCAACAGGGTCAGTGCCTTACCGATGGTGCTCATCCAGTCCTCCGTCGTTGAGCGCCGCCGTCAGTGATCCCGATGCCTGTTCCCTTGATTCCCAGGCGGTTTGGTCGCCCGTATCGCGTTTTTATCCGGCCGAGATACTTAACATGCGAAATAACTTGACAGGTCGCCGTGGCATTTGCAAGTCTATATTTGAAGCAACGGTTTGAATATTGAACCGATTATTGCGCGCGGCCAAGAACAAAAAGCAACATGGTCAGCAGCAGCTTCGCGGAGGATGCCTTTGGAGAGATGGACCTGAGGCGAAGGCAAATAGTGCCAAGAAAAGGGGAGCTAAGAAGCTATGGACAATCAATCGTCGCCCGCAACCGGCGCCAACCAGCTGCGCAGGAATGCGCTCGGAGTCGGTGCCGTCACATTTCTCGTGGTATCGGCCGCCGCGCCGTTGACGGCGGTCGCCGGCGGTGTGCCGCTGGCAATGCTGCTCGGCAACGGCGCCGGCATTCCCGGCACGTTTCTGCTGGTCACGCTGATCCTTCTGATGTTTTCGATCGGCTACGTCGCCATGGCGCGGCATATCCGCAACGCCGGCGCCTTCTACGCCTATACCGCGCAGGGGCTCGGCGGGTTGATGGGCGGTGCCGCCGCGATGATCGCGATCCTTGCCTATAACGCGATGCAGATCGGCGTCTTCGGCCTGTTCGGCGCGGCGACCGCCGGCCTCTTTGCCGGGCTCGGCCTCGACCTGCCCTGGTGGGTCTGGACCTTCATCGGCATCGCGATTGTCGGCGTTCTCGGCTACCGCCGCGTCGACCTGTCAGCGAAAGTGCTGACGGTGCTCGTCATTCTCGAATATCTCGTCGTGCTGGTCATCGACGTTGCGATCATCGCCAAGGGCGGCGACAGCGGCCTGACGATGACGTCCTTCGCGCCTTCGGCCCTGATGTCCGGCTCGCCGTCGATCGGCATCCTGTTCTGCTTTGCAGCCTTCATCGGCTTCGAGGCGACGACGATCTACAGCGAGGAAGCCCGCGATCCGCACAGGACCGTGCCGCGCGCGACCTATATTTCCGTGCTGATTATCGGCGTTTTCTACATGCTGACATCCTGGCTGATGGTGAATGCGGCCGGTGCAGACAAGCTGGTGCCGGAACTGCAGGGCCTTGCCGATCCGACCACCTTCCTCTTCGGTCTCGCCGAGCGCTATGCCGGAGGCTGGCTGCCGCCGATCATGAATGTACTCTTCGTCACCAGCCTGTTTGCCGGCGTGTTGGCGTTTCACAATGGTGTCGCCCGCTATCTCTACGTCGCTGGCCGCGAGCGCCTGTTGCCGGCTTCGATCGGCGTCACCCATCCGGTCTACCATAGCCCGCACGCCGGCTCGGTCATCCAGACGATTACAGCTGTGCTTGTCGTTGCGCTGTTTGCGGCAACCGGACAGGATCCGGTGCTGGCGCTGTTTTCCTGGCTGACCAATGTCGGCACGCTGGCCGTGATGGTGCTGATGGCGTTTACCGCCTTTGCCATCGTCGCTTTCTTCAATCGCAATCCGGGATTGGAATCGAATGCGCTGGTGACCAAGATCATCCCGGTCATCACAGGCATCATCCTGATTGCAGTGATCATCGCCATTGCGATCAACTTCGGCGACCTCGCCGGCGCCACCGGTCTGCTTGCGGTCTTCCTGCCCGGACTTGTCGTTATCGCTGGCGTCATCGGGCTTGGCTTGGCGGCGATGCTCAAATCGGGCCGTCCGCTCGAATTTGCCCGGCTTGGCGCCGGCCAGGAGATCTGATCCGATAGGGGCGGCCGAGCAATCGGCCGCTCTTCTGCCTGACACATGGAACGGAAAACATGCAGGAAAAAATCGACCAGTTGCGCCGCAATGTGGTGCCGCCGCAAAAGCTCTTCATCGGCGGCAACTGGCGCGGCGCCCAGTCCGGCAGGATGCTGGATGTCATTTCCCCGATCGATGGCACGCGCCTCACGACCATCGCCGATGCTGATGTCGACGACGTCGATGCCGCTGCGCGTGCCGCCCGGGCGGCCTTTGAGAAGGGCACATGGTCGAGGGCTGCACCGGCGGAGCGCAAGAAGGTGCTTCTGCGCATAGCCGAACTCATCGAGAAAAATGCTCTCGAACTTGCCGTTCTCGGCGTACGTGACAATGGCACCGAAATTTCGATGGCGCTGAAGGCTGAGCCAGGCAGCGCCGCCGGTACCTTTCGCTACTACGGCGAGGCGATCGACAAGGTCTACGGCGAGATCGCGCCGACCGCTGACAACGTGCTCGGGCTCGTTCTTCGCGAACCCGTCGGTGTTGTCGCCGCTATCGTTCCCTGGAACTTTCCGCTGATGATCGGCGCCTGGAAGATCGCGCCGGCGCTCGCGGCCGGCAATTCGGTCATTCTGAAGCCTGCAGAGGGCGCGTCACTGACCTTGCTGCGGCTCGCCGAACTTTGCGCCGAAGCCGGCCTGCCTGAGGGCGTGTTGAATGTCGTGACGGGCAGGGGGGCGGTCACCGGCGAGGCGATCGGTCTCCATGCGGATATCGACGTGCTCGCCTTTACCGGCTCGGGCGGCGTCGGCCGGCGACTGCTTGAATATTCGGCGCGCTCCAACCTCAAGCGCGTCTATTTGGAGCTAGGCGGCAAGTCGCCCAACATCGTCTTTGCCGATGCCCCGGATCTCGATCAGGCGGCGAAAATCTCAGCCTATGGTATCTTCCGCAACTCCGGCCAGGTCTGCGTTGCCGGCTCGCGCCTGCTGGTGGAGCGATCGATCCACGAGGCCTTTACCGAGAAGGTTGCGGCGATCGCAGCAAACATGAAGGTCGGCGATCCGCTACTGCTGACAACCGAGGCCGGTGCGATCTCCAGCGAAATCCAGCTTAAGAAGAATCTCGGTTTCGCCGAGCAAGCGATAGCCGAGGGCGCGCGGCTGAGGGCCGGCGGCAAGCGTATCCTCGAGGAAACGGGCGGCTTCTACATGCGGCCGACGATTTTTGACGTCGATCCGGGCATGACGCTCGCCAGAGAAGAAGTCTTTGGGCCGATCCTCTCGATCATCCCCTTCGACGATGAAGCCGACGCGCTCCGCATCGCCAATGGCACCGAATACGGGCTTGCGGCGGCCGTCTGGACCGCGAACCTGTCGCGGGCGCATCGCATTGTGCGCTCTATTCGGGCCGGCGTCGTGCACGTCAACACCTATGGCGGCGCCGACAATACGGTGCCGCTTGGCGGAGTGAAGCAGTCGGGCAATGGCCACGACAAGTCACTGCACGCGCTCGACAAATACACCGACCTCAAGACCGCCTGGATCCAGCTCTGAGGGCAGCGAATAATCGCCACCAAACGAAACGGGCCGGAGTTGAACACCGGCCCGTTTCGTTTTTGTATTTCGGTATTCTACCCGCCGAAACTGCCGAGCTGTGTTGGCACGTGCACGTAGTTGCGATCGAAGTAGAGGAGCGCGTTGCCGTCGCTACGCGATCTTATGCCGACGACGCGGCCGATCAGGATGTGGTGGGTGCCGAGCAATCTTGCTTCCGCCAGTTCGCAATCGAGCGAGACGATCGCATCCTTCACAGCGAGACTTCCCGACTGCATCTCGACCCAGTCGGCGGCGGCATAGCGGGTTGCCATGTCCTTGGTGGCGCCGGCGAAATGGCCGGCGAGCTCGGTGTGGTCGTGGCTGAGCACGTTAACGCAGAAGCGCCGGTTGTCGATGAACAGGCCGCATTGCGTCGAGTTCCGGTTCATGCAGACGAGCAGGCTCGGCGGGTCGTCGGTCACCGAGCACATCGCCGTTGCAGTGAACCCGCCGCGCCCGGCGGGTCCATTGGTGGTGACGACATTGACGGGCGCACAGACCCGCGCCATCGCGTTGCGGAATTCGGTCTTGGAGATAGCCGTTTCCATGGCAATCGCCTCACTCGGCCGCATTGCGGATCGGCGCCTCGGCGCCAATTGGCGGCAGCCAGGTGTCGCCGGTCCAGCCATGCTGGTCGTAGTCGCTCATACAGGTGTCGACGAGGGCTTCCATCTCTTTCAGACGCCCGCCGCGCTCGGCGCCCTTCAGCACCTGCAGGCGGACTTCTTCAGGCGCGCCGGCATAGTTGAGTTCATAGAGCGCATGGCGCCCGCCGAACTCGGTGCCGGTCGCGTCCCACAGCAGCTTCATGATCTTGATGCGCTCGATATGCCCCATGTCGTTGGAGCCGCGGACATATTGCGCGAGGTAGCGATCGATCTCGCCATTGCCGAAATCCCTGACCGAGGACGGCAGGTAGATGAGGCCGGACGCGATAACCCGGCGAATGGTGTCGACCACTCGCGGATAGGCTTCCGACATGAACGTTCGGTAAGAGAGTGCGGCTTCGAGATTGGGCAGAACGGCGCCATCCGCCCACGGGATGGGGTTGTAGGCCATGGCATTGGAAAAGCTCCAGAACATGTGCCGAAGCGCGATGACCTCGCCAAGGGCTGCCTGGTTGCCGCGAAACGCGTCGCCGCCGGTTGCCCGCAGCGCTTTGGCCAGCAGGCCGGCGAGGAAGTCGAGCTTGACGGCAAAGCGGGTGCAACCCTGGAAGCAGTAGCCGTGCATGAAGCCCGATGCCGGATGAAACGAAAGGATCTTGGCGGCATCGCGCAGCACGAGCACGTCCTCCCAGGGCACGAACACATTGTCGAGCACCAGGATGGCATCGTTCTCGTCGAAGCGCGACGACAGCGGATAGTCGAAGGGATGGCCGACAGTGTTGGCCGTCTGCTCGTAGGAGACGCGGCAGAACATCTTGATTCCAGGCGCATTCATCGGGACGATGAACATCACCGAGAGCGACGGATCCTCGGTCACTGTTGCCGAGCTCTGGGCAAGGAAATTATAGTGCGTCAGCGCCGACGACGTCGCCACCACCTTGGCGCCGGAGACATAGATGCCGGCATCGGTTTCCTTGGTGATATGAACGAACACGTCTTTCACCGCATCGGCAGGTTTATGCCGGTCGATCGGCGGGTTGACGATCGCGTGGTTCATGAACAGCGCCGCCTCCTGGGCGCGCTTGTGCCAGGCGAGCGCATTGTCCTTGAACGGGCCGTACCAGGAGGCGTTGGCGCCAAGCGTGTTCATCAACGCCGCCTTGTAGTCGGCCGTGCGTCCCATCCAGCCGTAGGACATGCGCGCCCATTCGGCGATGGCGCCCTGCTGGGCAACGAGGTCGGCAGACGATCGGGCGACGCGGAAATATTTGTGAGTGTAGCCGCCGGAGCCGGTGTCAGTGGGGGCGGTCAGGGTCTTTTTCCTCGCCGGGTCGTGCAGCGCATCGTAGAGCCTTGCCAGCGAGCGGGCCGAATTGCGCATGGCGGGGTGGGTGGTCACATCCGCGATGCGCTCGCCGTTGATATAGACCTCGCGGCCATCACGCAGGCTTTCGAGATATTCGGCCCCGGTAAACGGGCGCGCCTTGTCGGCGCGAAAATCCTCAGCTCTCATGGTTCTCCTCCTTGAGTTTCGTCAAGACTAGGCATTGATTGTCGAGGCAGCCATGGACAGAATGCCAAAATGACTTGCACTTTTTCGGGTGGTTGATGGCCGACATCATTCCAAGCTTCTTTGTCTACGGCGAACCGGAACAACAGCTCGAACCGGGGTTCTTCCACGTCGAAACGGTGATGGCTCGGCGTGGACTGCATCAAGGACAGGTCAGGGCCCATAAGCATGATCAACTTGCCCAGGTGACCTACTGGTTTCGCGGACGTGGGTCGTATTTCATCGAAGACAAGGTTTTGGACTTTTCCGCGCCAGCCGTCAGCTTCGTGCCAAGCGGTATCGTGCACGGTTTCTCCGTCGAACCGCTGGAAAGCGATGCTTTCGTAATATCGATCGCCGACGGCTTGATGCTGTCCGCCCGGGAGAGAACAGTCCTGGCGCTCGATGCGCCGATCATGGTTGCCGGCGCCCGGGACGACCGGCAGTGGCAGCGCCTATCGTCATTGATGGACATGATCGCAGAGGAGTACGGCACGGGAGCTTTCGGTACCCAGTCGATGATGGCATCGCTGGTATCGGCGATCCTGACGCAGATCGCGCGCCTTGCCACCGCCGCGCCATCGCCGTCGCAGTCCCCCGATATGATGCTCGCAACACAGTTGCGGCGCATGATCGATGCGCATTTTCGCGAGAACTGGACGGTTGGGCGCTATACGAGTGCTCTTGCGACCACCCCGCACCTGCTTGCCAAGGCCAGCAATGCCGCGTTCGGGATGCAGGTGAAGGAACTGATCAATGAGCGCCGGCTGCTGGAAGCCAAACGTCTGTTGCTTTTCACCGTTCGATCACTGGAAGATATAGCCTACGAGATCGGACTGAAGGATGCCGCCTACTTCTCCCGTTTCTTCCGCTTGCGTACCGGCATGGCGCCAAGCGACTGGCGACGGCTCAAGCTGGCGGACGCGATGGTGCCATCCTGATTACGACTTTGCCTATCTGTCCCGACAATGCGTTCATCCATGCTTCATTACGGACCGCCGAGTGGAAGAAATCCCGATCGGATCCGGCCCGACAAAGTGTCTTTGCCGTGCCGATCAAACAATTTCCGGGATAATCATGATTGGGCCTTGAAAACCCTGAGCCACTGACTATCTAGGGCATCACTACCCGTATCGATGGCGTCCTGCAGCGGCTAAGCCCGCGCGTTTGACGTTGTCCGGGTCAAGAAAAGGCGCTCCCCGTCAAGGGTCGAGCGCCTTTTCTATTTCGGGGCTCTCCCGCATCGGGCGGCGGCGGGCCTGCCGTTCGTCAGCTTGCAGGTGCTGTGGTCACGAGACGTCTGCCGCCCTTCGCGTTTTCCGGGCGGTGAACCGTGTTGTGATGGAACAAACGCGTTTCCGGTGTATTGTTGTTACGGGAGGCCCCAAGATGTCAGTCCGTCACCCGAAAGGCAGACGCACGTCCGCAATGCTGCTGCCGTCAGCGCAATGGCCACGTCACGCGGCGACGGCTCAGGCGCGCCGTGCCTGGCTTCACGCGCTGTTGGGACGACCGGAGCCGGAGGATCGCGTGTTGCGTGAGAGCCAGGTGGCAGATGCCGGCGACGGCGGGATTGTCAGCGCCGGGGTTTATTTTGACGAATCCACAACGGTGAACCGGCAGCCGCGTCCTCACGATTACAGTTCGGCAGTGTCAGCGCAACAAGCGCCGGCGTCTGCGGCAACCACCGACGTCGATGCTTCCGGCGGAGCCTTGTGGAACGCGCTTTTGGGCGACGACACATCCCACGGCATGCAGCGCTTCGCCAGGCTGATCGCCCTTTTCATCCTTCTTTCCGGGCTGGTGTTCTGGTTGCTTGCGCCCTGAAGGGCTTGCAGAAGGTCGGAACCATTTCATTCGCAGCCGGTTCTACCCCTGGGTTCACAAACCGGGAAGGACTTCGCCATGCCATCGATCGACACAGCCAAAATTCTGATCCTCGCTACCGACGGCTACGAGCGCTCGGAACTGCACGTCCCGCGCGACGAACTGTCAAAGCGCGGCGCCAAAGTGACCATCGCATCGCTGGAAAAACGGGCCATCAAGAGTTGGGACAAGGGCGACTGGGGCGACACCGTTGACGTCGACCTGACGGCAAAGGACGTGTTCGTGCGAGATTTTGATGCGCTTGTGCTGCCAGGCGGGCAGATCAACCCGGACCTGCTAAGGAAGAACCCCGACGCGATGCGCGTCGTCACCGATTTCGTGCAGTCGGGCAAGGTGGTGGCAGCCATCTGTCATGCGCCGTGGCTGCTTGTCGAAGCCGACGCCTTGAAGGGGCGCAAGGCAACGTCCTATGCCTCCATCCGCAAGGATGTCGAGAATGCCGGCGCGCAATGGGTCGATCTGAAGGTCGTCAGCGACCACGGTATCGTCACCTCCCGCTCGCCAGACGATCTCGACGCCTTTGTTGCCAAGATCGTCGAGGAGATCGAAGAGGGTCGCCACGATCGGCGTGCCGCTTAAACTCGACAGAAACGAGGGCGACCGCCATCAGGTATCGCCGCATCTCGAGACACCATGGCCGGCCGGCGTTTGCTTCCGGTCGGGCCATTGACGCTCGTTACTGCAGCGCCTTGGCAAGGAAGGGCAGGCTGACATCCATGCGGTAATCGACCGAATTGTGGTTGTCCTCGAACTCCTCATAGGTGTGTTCGATGCCGAGTTGCTTCAGCGTCCGATGGATGCGGCGATTGCCGTAGAGCAGATTGTACTGATCCACAGTGCCGCAATCCATGTAGAAGGCCTTGAGCTTGCCGATGTTGTGCCCATGGGTCTTGGCGAGCTCAACGGGATCGCACGCCATCCAATTCTGCCAGCGGTCGTCGATCAGCTCGCAGGTCTCCAGATCGACCGGGAGCCGCAGGCCTTTGAAGGCCTCGAGGTTGGGATCGGGGTCGTAGCTTGCCGCCTGGGCCAAAACGAGGAGGACGGGGATGTCCTCATCGGCATGTTTCTCCCGGGCCTCATAGGCTCGAAACCAGCTTTCAATCGAGAGATCATGCCGCGCAAGCGCGCGCAGCACCATGGGAAAGTCAGCCGCCATCAGGTCGAAGCCGGCGTCTCCGGAATGGCTCGCTGCCGCAGCCCAGACATCCGGCCGCCGGAAGGCGTGGGAGAACGCGCCGTAGCCACCCGAGCTTTTTCCAAAAACGCCGCGCCGTCCGGTGCCGCCGCAGCCGAAGCGGGTTTCGACTGCCGGAAGCATCTCGTCGATGAGGAAATCCTCCCAACGGCCGACGACCTCGCTGTTGACATATTGGTTGCCGCCAAGAGAAGTGAAGCAATCGGGAAAGGCGACGACCAACGGCGGCATCTGCCCGGTCGCAATCAGCCGGTCCAGGCGCTCCGGGACGTTCTCGAAGAAGGCTTTCCAGGCGGTGTGCAGAGGGCCGCCGGCCGTAAAGCCGACGAGATCGACGAGCAACGGCAGGCCGGCGCCATCATGGTTTGCCGGGATATAGACATCGACGTCGCGGCGGCTCGGATCCCCGAGCCTGTTGCTTTTAAGCACGTCGCTGTCGACGCTGAGACGGGACACCGTGCCCTTGGGATAATCTGACTTCCGCATTCTTTCCTCCTGATCGCTCCCCGGTTGTATCGCGCGCAATCGACACGAGCCACCATTATCGTCGGTTTGAAGACGTCCCTTCGAAAGGACGGCTCTCGGGATCGCGTAGGGCGCTAGCGCAAGATGCTCGTCAAGAACGTCATCACGGCGCCATTGAAAACATCCGGTGCCTGCAATGGGGCAAAATGGCTGAGACCGGGAAGGTCGTGAAGCGTCGCGTCAGGTAGCGTTTTGGCGAGATAGGTCATGTGCTCCTGCTCGATGAATTCGTCAAATTCGCCAAGGACCGCGGCCACGGGCACGGAGATACCGGCAAGTGCTGCCGCCGACAGGTTGGGCTGTGTCCGCTGCATCGTTTCGACGGCTGCCGAGAGCGCGTCGAAATCACCTGGCGTCGCCGAGAATGCGGCGTAGTCCTTCTGATGTTGCTGCCAAATGCGGCCGATAACAGGGGTGAACACGAACGGTTTGGTGCCTGTATCGTCGACGTTGCAGGCGAAGAAGAAAATGCCGGCAACGCGCTCGGGCGTTTCTTGGGCGAGGATCAGGGCAGTATCGGCGCCATCGCTCCAGCCGACGATCGCGGCCTTCTCGATCCCTAGCCGATCCATGACGGCGCGGGTATCGGCGGCCATCAGCTGGTAGCTGTATTCACGTGCGTCGCGTGTGCTGCGGCCGTGGCCGCGGCTGTCGATGACGACAGCGCGATAGCCGGCTTCGACGATTGCCGGGACCTGATAGCCCCAGTTTCCGCTGTTTCCCATGCCACCATGCAGCAGGATGACTGCGGGGCCGGAACCATGGCTCGCATACCAGATGCGTGCGCCTTCGTTTTCGACGAAGCCCTGTTCGTCCGGCTCCGGAAGCGGTGGGATGCCGTGGCTTTCAACATAAGTCAGATCAAGGTCGCGAAAGGTCATTGCATACATCCCATTCAGCGCTGCAGGAACGCCGTCAGATAGAGACCGTGACGATTGCCGCAAGGGTAGCGGGTGCTTGTTCCAATGTTCGGTAGGCTGTTGTCTTCGCCTAGGTTCAATCTGCGCCGGCCATGTGGAGGCGGCCGGCGCGATTGGAAAAACTCAGTCTTTTTCGAGCACTTCCAGTTCCTTGGGCTCGTCGCCCTGCAGATTGGCAAGCAGCGAAGAGACCGCGTTGTCGCCCTCGAAGCCGGCTTCTTTCAGCAGGCGATCGAGGATCGGCTTGTTGGCCTGGTAGGCGAGCAACTGTCCGGCAAGGCCTTCGCCCATGCCGATACCACTTGCGCCGCCCGCACCGGCACCGCCACGACCCAGCATGCCGCCGGTGTCGAAGATGCGGATATCGGAAATCTTCTCGATCGGCTTCACCGCCTCGGCCAGCGCCTGCGGGATGATGCGGATGCGTTCGCGCAGGATCTCGAACTCGATGATGGCGGGGCTGAGCTTGTTGCGCGCCTCGTTGAGCAGCGCCTCGCTCTGGGCTTCCGCCTTGCCGGTCTCCAGAATGCCCTTGGCCTTGATCACTGCGGCCTCAGCCTCGGCGGTTGCAAGGGTTCTGATGGCATCGGCCTGGTCAGTGGCCGCCTGCTTTTCAGCTTCGGCGCCGACGGTGACGGCCGTTGCTTCGGTTTCAGCAGTCTTGCGGGCGTCGATGACGGCGATCTGGCGTTCGCGCTCGGCAATTTCGACGGCCTTGGCGGTGCCGACCTTTTCTTCCGCGGCGATTGCCAGAGCGCGTGCGGTTTCAGCCTGAGCTTTCGCCTCGGACTCCTCGCGGCTCTTGTTGGCGACGGCGATAGCACTTTCCTGGGCGACGATTTGCAGGTCGCGCTTGGCTTCCGTATCGCGCTGCTGGACCGTGCGGGTCGCCTCGATATTGGCGCTTTCGCGCACCTGCTTGGCGGCCGCCTCGCGCTCGGCAATGGCCTGCTCGGTGGCGATGCGGGCCTCTTCTTCGGCGCGCTTGGCGGCCTGCTCCTGTTGGGCGGTCTCGGCGCGGGTCGCTGCAGACTTGTTGGCGATGTCGCGTTCCTGGTTCAGTTCCGCTTCCCGCTTGGTTCGTTCGATCGCCAGCGACTGCTGGCGAGCCTCAAGATCCTTCTGCGCGATGGCGACTTCGGTGTCGCGCACGATCTCGTTGCGCTCCTTCTTGCGGCCTTCGGTGATGCGCGTCAGCGCGGCGAGGCCGTGGGCGTCGAAGAAGTTGTTGGCATTGAAGTGCTTGATATCGGTCTGGTCGAGCCGTGTCAGCGACACGGACTCCAGTTCAAGGCCGTTCGATTGCAGGTCGGCACCAACCGCTTCCTGAACCGCCTTGACGAAATCCATGCGCTGCTCCTGCAGAGCGTCGAGGCTCATGGTGGCGGCGACCGAGCGCAGGCCGTCGACGAACTTCGCCTCGATCAGCACGCGCAGCTGTTCCGCATCGTTGGTGCGGTCGCCAAGCGTCTGGGCCGCAAGCGCGATCGACGACGCGTCGGGCTTCACGCGGACGTAGAATTCGGCGCCGATATCGACGCGCATGCGGTCCTTGGTGATCAGCGCGTCGCCTTCGCCGCGGCGAACTTCAAGACGAAGGGTCTTCAGATTGACCCGGGCGATCGAATGGAAAATCGGCAGGACGATAGAGCCGCCGTCCAGGACGACTTTTTGGCCGCCGAGGCCGGTGCGGACATAGGCTTCGTCCCGGCTCGATCGCGTATAGAGCGATGCAAGCACGAAGCCGATGCCGAGGATCAGGACGACGCCGATGCCGGCGGGCAGGAGAAGATCAAAGATCATTGTTGCTCCATGGAGGTGGTGTTTGGCGAAGTGAGAAGGTCTTCCGGCGCGGGAATGGCGATGAAGACATCCTTGGCGCGGTCGACGATGAGGATCTGTGTACCGATGGCGATGGCAGCTTCGCCCTTGGCGGCTTTGGCACGCAGATTGTGCCAGTTTCCGTGTTTGTCTTTGAGGCGCACGCGCCCCGGCAGGCCCTGATCGAGCGGGCCCACGGCCACTTCGGCGGTCTGGCCGACGAACTCGGAGAGGTCGACGACATAGGTTTCGTCGCGCGGCACGATCCGCGCCACGGCCCGGCTCGATGTCCTGACTGCGGGAAGGCTCAAGAGAAGCGCCGGGATGGAGGCAATCATGGCCGGCAGCGGCAGCCAGACACTGTGGGCGATGCTCTGGATGACGAACCCGGTCATCGAGAACAGGGCCAGCAACAGCATCACCAGGATGAGGATCGGGACGCCGCCGACATTCAGCCAGGAAAGGAGCCCGGCCATGCCGTTGTGCTCATCGAGCCCGGCCTTGTCGATCACCTCGCCAAGGGAAAATCCGAGCAGCAGGCACAGCATCTCGATTGCGGTCAACGCCGCCAGCATGATGGCGGCAATCGCAAAGGGCAAACATTCAGGAGCGAAAAAGAGCTCCATCGGGGTCAGGCCTTTCCGGCTTTGAACTTTGCCAGCCGCGCTTCGATCGCTTGCTCGCGGTGAAGCCGGTCGAGCTCGTCGAGCTCGGCACTGGTCGCGTTGCTGCCGGCGGGAACGCCGGTGACGCGGGAGACGGCGGCAGCGGCTCGCGCGGCACCATCGGCGGGGTTGTTGCGTGCCCTTGCTGCCGCCGGTTCGTCCGGATACTGCGTCAGGCTGCGTTTCAGATCGGCAAGTCTGGCTTCGGCTTCGCGGCGGGTGGCAAACACGGCCTGCAGCGCCTTCTGTCCCTCATCGAGATGGATCCGGGCATCGGCCAGCGCCTTGTCGAGCGCTGCGGTCTGGGATTCCAGGTCGATCTGGCGGGCAACACCGGCCTTGGCGAGATCGTCGCGGCCGGACGAGACCGCCATGTGGATCTTTTCTTCCAACATGTTCAGATCGGCGACGATTTCTTCACGGCGACTTTGAATGCGATATTCCTCAGCCCGCGCCTTGCCGATGTCTGCCTTTGCCTCTTCGGCGGCGGCATCGATTTCCCGCAAGGCTTGTTCGACGACGGCGACCTTGTTGGTGCCTTCCGCTTTGTCGACGGCGGCGTTGGCGATGCCGGCGATCAGCCGGCCCATGCGCGAAAGAATGCCTTCATTCATCATCATGTCTTCCTCCGTTCGATCCGTGTGTGGCGTGACGCCGATGTGAATTTCATAACCGCCGAGATCGGCGACGAGCTGGGCCGAAAAAATGTTGAGCGTGCCGCGCGAATAGCCCGCCACGTCGAAGGGGATGGCGACACGGCCACGCACGGTTGCGACCGTCAGGTCCGCCGGCCCCTTGATCGCAAACAGCTTTTCGTCGAGCGGCAGCCGCAGCGGATCGCTCGGACGTCCGCGGTTTGAGGCGAAATCGCGCAGACCCAGCGTGACGAAGCGCGCCGGAAGGCCCGTGTGCTCCCTGACGGTTTCATAGGCGAGCTCGTGCAGGGTCACGAGATTTGCCCCGCCTTTTTCCGCCGTCAGCTCCTCGAGCAGGGCCAGCATCGCCGCATAGGCGGCGAACGTTTCCACCAACGCGCGCCGGGCCTGGTCGTCGGGCGCGAGACGGTAGCGAAGGATCGCCGTGTGGGTCATTTGCATCATGCATCTGATGTAAAGCACCGATTTGGTGCTTTCAAGGAGGTGGTGACCTCAGGTTGCAAATATTTCTACTATGCGGTGTGACGGCCGGTAACCGAAGCAAACGCCGTATCGATCGGACAGCCGTGTGTTGAGCGGATGGTTCGCATCGACGGCGATCTGCGGTTGAGGATTTAGGCATCTTTACTTAAAGACCGTTAGAATGCACTCAAAGGCGATGCGCCTTGCACGGAACCCTCTCCCCGCGAACCGAGATGGAACAGTAATGACAGGTTCTTCCGACACCAATATTTTTGATCTGGCGCCGATCGCGATGTGGATCGAGGATTTCAGCGGGGTCACAACGCAGTTCGATCGTTGGCGGGCCGAGGGCGTGGTCGATATCCGCGCCTATCTCAGAGAAGACTTGACGCGTGTCGCCGCCTGCTCCAGCCAAATTCGTGTCCTGCAGGTCAATCGCCGGACACTGGACCTGTTTGAAGCCAGGGATCTCGATCACCTCTCCGCGAACCTGTCGAAGGTCTTTCGCGATGAAATGCTCGACAGCCATGTCAATGAGCTTGCCGAATTGTGGGAGGGCAAGACCGAGTTCAGCAGCAGCGCGGTCAACTACACGCTGTCTGGCCGCAGGCTCGACATTCAGCTGCGCGGCTCGGTGCTACCAGGATACGAGAACACGCTCGGCCGGTTGCTGCTGACGACGGAAGATGTCACGGCGCGTGAGGAGGCGCGCCGCAGCGAACTGGCCAACCGCCGTTACGCCGAAGGTATCTTCGAGCATTCGCCGGTGTCGTTGTGGGTCGAGGACTTCAGTCGCATCAAGTTGCTGCTCGAGGATGTCCGTCATCGAGGGATCGTCGATTTTCGCGTGTTCACGGACGTCCATCCGGAGTTCGTGCGCCAGTGCATGAGCGAGATCAGGGTCATCGACATCAACCAGGCGACGCTCGACCTGTTCTGCGCGCCGGATCGGAACACGTTGCTGCAGCGTCTCGGCGACATTTTCCGCAACGAGATGGAGAAGCACTTCAAGGAGCAGTTGATCGAGCTGTGGAACGGCAATCTTCTGCACCACCGCGAGGTGGTCAATTATGCGCTCGACGGTTCCGAGCGCCACGTCCTGCTGCAATTCTCCGTGCTTCCGGGCCATGAAGGCGACTGGTCGCTGGTCCAGGTGGCGTTGACCGATATCACCGCACGCAAGAAGGCCGAGGCCTATCTCGAATATCTCGGCAAGCATGACGTGCTGACCAAGCTGCACAACCGCGCCTTCTACATGGACGAGCTGAACAGGCTGGAGCGCAAGTCGCTTCGCCCGGTCTCGGCCATCGTCATCGATCTTGATGGCCTGAAAGCGGCCAACGACCAGCTTGGCCACGACGCCGGTGATGCCCTCCTGCGCCGGCTCGGCGAAGTGTTGAACGGTGCGGTGTCGCAGCCCAACCATGCCGCCCGCATCGGCGGCGACGAGTTCGCCATCCTGATGCCGGGTGCCGACCGGCTGGCAGCGGCCACCATGGTCGAGACGATCAACGAACTGTTGAAGATCAACAACCAGTTCTATTCCAACGCTCCCCTCAGCATATCGCTCGGCGTTTCGACCAGCGATACCGGCGAATCGATGGAGGCGCTGGTCAAGCGAGCGGACCTCAGCATGTACGAGCAGAAGCGGGCGCGATACGCCACAAAGGAGAGCCGTGACGCCCAATATGCCAAGGCGGCCAGCGAGCGTGGCGGCGCAGCCTCGGCGGCCTAGCACCGTTTCTGCAGGACTGTCGTGCAGGCAAGGCGCCCTACAGCGCCGCGCGTCTTATTAGACGCGCAAATGTCGCTGTAGCGCTTTGGATTGCTGCATGTTTTTATCCTCAAATCGAATAGGATGTAAGGAAACATGCGTAGGAAGAGAGTGGCACCTACCATCTGGCGCCGTCGATGAGCCGGTGGGGTATGTCTTCCCAGACGGATCGATCGAACAGGCGCATGTTGACACCCATGCGCGTCGCGTCAGTGCCGATCGGCGACCAATGGGTGGTGCAACCGCAGGTGCCGCAATGGTGCATCGTCAACGTGGCATCGCCTTGGACGTAGCCGACGAGCTTGCCCTGCGGGTCGCTGATCGAAACCTCTTCTGCGTTGTAATAGCCCCAAAGCGTGCCTAGTCTTGAACACAGCGAACAGTTGCAGCTGCCAAGTGTGTCAGGGCGGACACGGACGGAAAGGCGAACCGACTTGCAATGGCAATGGCCTTCGATCATGCGACCTTCTTCCCGTTTAGTGTCCTCGTGCAGAAATCCGGATGCGGATGATACCAGATCCCTGGAGCGAACTGTCACAGCCACGGTTGTTCATGGCAATGGCAAAAATTTGGTGGTCGCTAGGATGCGGTCATCGGCTGCACTCCGGCTTGTCGCGACCCGGTACTCACTGGGGTAGCGTCGCGGCAATGACAGAGCAATGGTAAGCCGATCGTCTTCGCATTCGAATTGTTCGCCGATCATGATCGTCAGGCGGCGATTGCCCGTGCCGTCCGCACATGTCTATACTCCGGCCAAGGCTTCAATTTCTGAACAAGCCTCAGCCCGCCCGATGGCCGGACTGTTGTCCGCCGCCTGATGCGTGGTGCCTTTGCGAACTTCGATGCCGCCGCCCTTAATCGAGGGCGTCAATTGCCAGCAAAACCTGTTGTCGCGGGAGAAAAGCATGCGCAGTTCCTGCCTGAATGTTCTGTCCTTCACCCTTATCGCCGCACTCGGCTCGGTTTCGCCATCGGCCGTCAGGGCCGCTTCGCCGGAGCCGGTCAAAGCCGAGCACGGCATGGTCGTCACCGCCCAGCATCTGGCGTCGGACATCGGCGTCGAGGTCCTGAAAAAGGGCGGCAACGCCGTCGATGCGGCCGTAGCCGTCGGCTACGCGCTTGCGGTCGTCTATCCGACCGCCGGCAATATCGGCGGCGGCGGTTTCATGACGATCCGCTTCAAGGACGGAAAAACCACCTTCCTCGATTTTCGCGAGCGGGCGCCCGATGCTGCGACCAAGACCATGTATCTCGATGACAAGGGGCAGTTGGTCACTGGCTTGAGCACCAACGGGTATCTGGCCGTTGGCGTTCCAGGTCCTGTCCTGGGGTTCGAAGTGGCGCGTAGCCGCTACGGCACGCGTCCACTGAAAGAGCTGATCGCGCCTGCCATCGCCCTTGCCAAGGATGGCTTTCGGCTGGAGCAGGGCGATGCCGACTCCTTTGACGGCAAAACCGAGAGGCTGGCCAAGGACCCGGCAGCGGCCGCAATCTTTCTGAAGCCCGACGGCAAACCCTTTGCCGTCGGCGAGACACTGGTCCAGGCGGATCTCGCCGCCTCGCTTACAAGCATCTCCGAAAAGGGAACCGACGCCTTCTACAAGGGGGCGATCGCCGACGCCATCGTCAAAGCAAGTGCCGACAAGGGCGGCATCCTCGCCAAGAAGGATTTCGAGCAATACGCCGTGCGCGAGCTTGAGCCGGTCAAATGCAACTATCGTGGTTATGACATCGTCTCTTCGCCGCCGCCGTCCTCGGGTGGCGTCATCATCTGCGAGATCCTCAACATTCTCGAAGGCTATCCGCTCTCCTATCTCGGTTACGGCTCGGCCGAAACCGTGCATGCGATGATCGAGGCCATGCGCCATGCCTATGTCGATCGCAACACGACGCTTGGAGACCCCGATTTCGTCGAGAACCCGGTCGCCAAACTGCTCGACAAGGCTTACGCGGCCGAGATCCGCGGCAAGATCGACCCGTTCAAGGCTGGCGTCTCGCAGGCGCTGATGCCGGAGGGGTTCGCAGAAAGCAAGGAGACCACCCACTATTCGATCATCGACGACGAGGGCAACGCGGTCGCCGTTACCTATACGCTGAACGGTTCTTTTGGCGCCGGCGTGGTCGCTCCAGGAACCGGAATTCTGCTCAACAACGAGATGGACGATTTCACAGCGAAGCCGGGTGCTCCCAATCTTTACGGGCTCGTTCAGGGCGAGGCGAACGCGATCGCACCGGGCAAGACACCGCTTTCATCGATGAGCCCGACCATCGTCTCCAAGGACGGCAAGCCGTTCATGGTGATCGGCAGCCCCGGCGGAGCGCGCATCATTACGATCACGCTCGAGGCGATCCTCAACGTGGTCGATCACGGCATGAATATTCAGGAGGCCGTCGACGCGCCGCGCATCCATCATCAGTGGCTACCGGACAAAGTGTTCATGGAGCCCTACGCCCTTTCGCCCGATACGCGCAAGCTTCTCTCGGAGATGGGCCATGATGTGCAGATCGACAAGAGCTGGAGCATCTGGGGGCAGGCGACCGGCATCCTTGTTGGCGGCGAAAGCCTGGCCGAAATCAAGGACGGCGGTGGCGCCCGCTACAACGGTGCGGTCGACAGTCGCATCGGCGCGGGTGCTGCCAGAGGCTACTGATCGACCGCCACGGGTCGCCTCGACGGTCAGTCCGGCTTGAAATTGCCGAGATGCTCGACCAGGTTGCGGGCGAGCGGCGAGAGGTCTTCATCCGGCCGCAGGCAGATCGACAGGCGACGCGTCGCCCACTTGTCGGTCAGGCGGAGGGCGGAAATCGCCGTGCGACGGCATCGGCGCGCAGCTGTCTGCGGGACGATGCCGACACCGACATCCTGTGCGGCCAGACCGCAGACATCCTCGAAGCTGCGCACGCGCAGGCGGTAGCTCATCCGGCGGCCGATGCGGGTCGCCTGGCCCTCGATATGGGCCTGCAGGGCACTGCCTTCCCCAAGGCCGACGAAGGCGTGGTCGAGCAGATCCGTGAAGCTGATCTGTCTTGTTTCTGCAAGAACATGGTTCTTGGCGACCACGGCAACCAGCCGGTCGATCGCGAAGGGGATGAGGCGCAGGCCGGTCGCGTCGACGGCATCCGAGATGATGCCGATCTCAGCCCGGCCACCTGAGACGGCCTTGACGATGTCCGCGCTCTGGCGCTCCTTCAGGTCGATATCGGTTTGCGAGTGGGCGCGAAGCCAAGGCCCAAGACGGCCGGGCAGGAACTCGGTGATCGCGGCGGTGTTGGCGAGAAGGCGAATGCTCGCCCGCAATCCCCTGGCGTATTCGCCGAGCTCCCCATGCATATGCTCCATCTGGCGCAGTACGAGCCGGGCATGATGGGCGAGCGCATCGCCGGCGGCGGTCGTGGATACGCCCCTGCGGCCGCGCGCCAGAAGTTTTACGCCGCCGTTCTCCTCCATGCCGCGCAGCCGCTCGCTGGCGGCGGCCAGGGAGAGGTTCGCGACCCCGGCGCCGTGGGTGATGCTGCCTGCCTCGACGACGGCAAGAAACAGGCGAAGGTCGATCAGATCGAAGCGCATGCCGGCACGATAGCGGCAAATGTGCCTTCGGCATAGCCGAAGCCAACCTGCGGATCATCCGCATTGCGCTGTCGCAATGCTTCATGACTTTAGAGCCATGATCGAACTCTCCACATGGCTCACCGGCGCAATTGCTGCCGCCTTTTTCCTCGCCGGCGTGGTCAAGGGCGTGACGGGTATGGGGCTCCCCACCGTCGCCATGGGCGCGCTCGGTGCGCTGTTGTCGCCGATTACGGCCGCCAATCTGCTGATCCTGCCGTCCCTCGTGACAAATGTCTGGCAACTGCTGGCGGGTCCGGCCCTCGGCCCGCTCATGCTGCGGCTCTGGCCGATGATGCTGGCGATCGGCATCGGTACCATCCTCGGCACGGCTCTTCTCGCGGGCGGCGATACGGCCCTGTCGACAGCCATGCTCGGGACGGCGCTTGTGGTCTATGCCGGATATACGCTCATGGCGCGCCCGTTCTCAGTGCCGGCAAGGGCCGAGGTGTGGTTGTCTCCGCCTATCGGCATGATTACGGGCGTGGTCACCGGCTGCACCGGCGTCTTCGTCATGCCGGCGGTGCCGTATCTGCAGGCCCTTGGTCTGGAGAAGGACGACCTGATCCAGGCGCTCGGCCTCTCCTTTACCGTGTCGACGATGACGCTTGCGGCAGGTCTGCTGTGGCGTGGGGCGTTGGAGGCCGACAACCTGCTCCTGTCGGTGGTTGCCATCGTGCCGGCGCTGGCCGGCATGTGGGCCGGGCAGGCGATCCGCCGTCTGGTCAGCCCGACCACGTTCCGCCGGTGGTTCCTGGTCGGTCTGCTGCTTCTTGGCGCGGAGCTGGCCCTGCGACCCTTTTTCTAGCCCTAGAGCGTTTCCGATTTAAACGGAGTCACGGAAACGCTCTACCTTTTTGTTTCCAAGCATTTCCTAACGGAAAACCGCTTCGCACTTTTCCTGGAAATGCTCTCCGATCACGCCACATAGATCGGATTGCTGATGGCGCGGCGCACGGTCTGTAGTTGCAGTTCCACTTCGGTTAATTGCCAGGGCAACCCGCCGCCAAGGGCCGCGGTGAAATCGCCGATTATCTGCGGCCGGCTCTTCTCTGCTGCGATTTCGGCGCGCAGGAACAGGCTCGGCCGCCCGGAGAATTGTCCGACCCAGCGGTCGTCTTCGATGAGATGATCGGCAATCTGCCCTGTCGCGTCGAACCAGAGCAGCCGATCGCCTTTTGCTCCGTGAACGTCGGCCTTCGCGTCGACGGGCCCTCGGATCGTCGAGCCCATCGGCTGGCCATCGACCGAAAGTGCCAAATGCGGTCCATCAGGGCTCTCGGTGATATAGCCAAGCCCGGTCTTCATCGCGGCGAGGATCGCGTTTTCAGAAAGTTCGTCGAGCCACAGCACCGTCGTCGGTCGCGCAAGCACGAGCGGCCCTTCGGGCATCAGCCGGGCCGGCTGGTGGAAGTCGCTGCCGCCGATTGCCGAGATTTTCTTGCCCGAAGCCAGCCGCTGCTGATATCGGCCGAGCGATACCCAGTTCCGGGCCATCCAGTGCGATTGCCAGACTTCCATGCAGTCGATCTCCGGCACGTCGTAATCCCAGGGGATCGTCGGCTTGTCGTGGTTGATCGACAGCATGCCGCCGCGCTCATGCACCATGTCGGCAAGCGTGTGCCCATGTTCGGGCCGGGTCATGCGGAAATCGATCCAGTCGTCGACGCCAAAGACGTTGGCATGGCCGACTGCGGTCGTCACCTCCATCGCACGCACAAAGACGAGGTCGGCGGACGAGTTGGGATGGAAATAGCGGCGCTGGCTGATGGTGTTGTGGTCGGCGACGGCGAGAAAGTCGAGCCCGGCCTGCTTGGCGGCTGCGTGCAGCAATTCGGGCGAGCCTGCCGCATCGGAGTGGAAGGTGTGACAGTGCAGATCGCCGCGATACCAGCCGGCCGCCTTCCTGACGGGGAAGGTGCGCGCGGGCTGCGGTTCGAGCGCGAGAGGCGCATTGTCATGGCTGAACGTCAGCGTGACATCGGCACCTTCTGGCGGAAGCTTGTAAAGGCCGAGCATGACCTGCCAGCGACCGGCAGGCATCTCCCCGTGGATGTAGCCGGGCGTGGCGTCGTCCGTTGCGACGAAAAAGCGGTCGCGGGCGCCGCCGCTCCAGCCGCGAAAGCCGGCGCGGGTCGGATAATCGGTCGCGCGCGGATCAAGCATGCCGAGATCGATGATGCAATCTTCCGCTTTTGCATGGGCCATGGTGACATCGATGCGCGTCGTGCCCTCGGGCACGTCGAAGGGCACGTAAAAGTACGGGTTGGCGGCCTGGTCGGCGCGTGTCACGTGAACGGTGGTCGTCATCATTTGCAGCAGTCCGGACTATTCGCCAAGGACGGGAATGCGGGCGCCGGTGCTGTCGAACAGCGTGACGTGTTCGGCGTCGAAGGAAAGTCGCACCGTCTTGTCTACCCTGATCTCGTCGTCGGTAAAAATGCGGGCCGTGACGCGGCCGGCATCTTTCCGCTCGATCGTCACCAGGCTTTCCGGCCCCATGTTCTCGTTGGCGAAAAGCTCGCCGGTGATGATGTTGCCGTCGTCGGGACGGGCAATGCGCAGATGCTCCGGGCGAACGCCGAGCGTTATCGTTTTGGCGCCGACCGCCTTTGCGATGGCGTCGGAAACCGGCAGTGCCGCGACCGACAGCCCCTCGGCGCGAAGCTGCAGCTTTCCGTCGATGATTGCAGCCTGCGCCGGCACGAGGTTCATCGGCGGGTTGCCGACGAAATTGGCAACGAAGGTGGTGGCCGGGCGCCGATAGATCTCGATCGGCGGCGCGAACTGGACGATCCGGCCCTTGTCCATGACCGCGATGCGGGTGGCGAGCGCCATCGCTTCCGCCTGGTCGTGGGTGACGTAGACGGCGGTCATGCCCATGTCGCGCTGCAGGTGGTTGAGAAACCCGCGTGCTTCCAGGCGCAGCTTGGCGTCGAGGTTGGAGAGCGGCTCGTCGAAGAGATAGACCTGGCTCGGATAGACGAGCGCGCGCGCCAGCGACGTGCGCTGCTGCTGGCCGCCGGAGATCTGGCTCGGCAGGCGCTTCATCAGATCGCCGATCTTCAAGACGTCGGCGACCTCCCTGGCGCGGGCATGACGCTTGTCCTCCGCCTCGCCGCGCACCTTCAGCGGATAGGCGATGTTGTCGGCAAGATTCATGTGCGGATAGAGTGCATAGTCCTGAAAGACCATGGAGATCTGCCGATCCTTCGGGTGCAGGTAGGTCACGTCCTTGCCGCCGATCAGCACCTTGCCGGAGGACGGCGTTTCGAGCCCGGCGATCATGCGCAGGCTCGTCGTCTTGCCGCAGCCGGATGGTCCGAGCAGGCAGACGAACTCGCCGTCAGCAATCGAGAAGCTGATATCGGGCAGGGCGTTGAATGCGCCGAAGCTCTTGGAAACGTTCTGGAATTCGACAGAGGCCATGAGACTGGTTTTCCGATTACGACTTGATGCCACCGAAGAACCGGAAACCGAATTTCCAGTTCACGAAGAGGTAGAGCGCGATGACGGGGAGCGAATAGATGAGTGAGTAGGCGGCAAGCAGTGTGACGATCGGCGTGCCGGCCTCGGAATAGAAGGAATAGATGGCGACGGAGGCGGGCATCAGGCTGTCGCTGCGCAAGAGGATGAAGGGGATCAGGAAGCTTCCCCAGATGTTGACGAAGGCCCAGACGACGACCACGACGATACCCGGCCGGATCACCGGCAGGGCGACGTCGAAGAACGCCTGCAGTGGAGAGGCGCCTGCAACCATCGCGCTTTCTTCATAGGAGCGCGGGATGGCGTCGATGAAGTCGCGCAGGATGAACATGGCTGTCGGCAGTAGCCCACCGGCAAAGACGAGAATGACGGCGAGATGCGTGTCGATCAGTCCGGCCGCAGAAACGATCAGGAAGATCGGCACCATCGCGGCCGAGCCGGAGACCACTGACGAGAACAGCAAGAGCACATAGGTGACTGCGCCTTTTCCGGGGATTGGCGAGCGGGAAAGCGCATAAGCCGCAAGCGTTGCTGCCGCGCCGACGAGGACGACGCCGCCGAAGGCCTGCACCAGGCTGTTGAACAGCGCCTGCATGGCGAAGGTGTTCTGAAACACCGTAGCAAAATTGGCGAACGTGAAGGGTTCCGGGATGGCAAGGCCGAGTTCGGCGCGGGCGTTGAACGGCGCGAAGAGGAACCAGACGAGCGGTAGCGCGAAGATGGTGCCGAGCAGGGCGGCGACCACCGAAAAGCCCATGCGGCGGAAGTAGATACGGGAAGAGAACGGCATCATTCGGCCTCCGCCGGCTTCTTGTGGGCAAGCCTCAGATAGACGAGTGCGAAAGCCAGATTGATGAGCATGATGACCACGCCGACGGCCGCGCCCTTGCCGAACTCGAAATCCTTGAAGGCGATGCGGTAGGTGTAGATCGACAACAGTTCGGTCCGATAGGACGGCCCGCCATTGGTCAAGAGGAACGGCGTGAAGACATTGAAGGTCCACATGGTGATGAGGATCAGATCGGTGACCACATGGCCGCGGATCAGCGGCAGGGCGATATCGCGCAGCTTCTGCCAGGAGGTTGCGCCGGCGACATCCGCCGCCTGGAAATAGCTCGGCGGGATCGACTGGAATGCCGAGTTGAACAGCATCATCGAGAAGGCAGCCCCCCGCCAGGTGTTGAAGAACACGATGACCCAGAAGGGCTGCTGCAGCAGCCAGTCTCCCGGCGGCAGGCCGAGACCGCGCATGATCATGTTCAGCGTTCCGCTGTCATAGTCGAGGAATGCGAACCAGGCGAAGCCGATGACCACTTCCGGCAGGATCCAGGCGGCAATGACGGTCGTCTGCAGAAAGGACTTCATACCGGGCGACACGGACTGGCTGAGCCAGGCGAGGATCAGCCCGAGCAGCGCCTGGCCGATGAGCGCGGAGAGCAGCACGAACTGGATCGTCAGGATCAGCGAAAAGCCGAACTGGCCGCGGGTGAAAAAGGTGGCAGGATTGAAGAGGGCGAAATAGTTCTGGAGACCCACGAAATCCGGGTCGAGCGCGGTCCGTCCAAGCAATGTCCTGTTGGTGAAGGAAACGAAGATCACCCAGAAGAAGGGGATGATGACGAAAACACCGACCAATGCCGTTGCGGGAGCCAGAAAAAGGGCGCCCGCCCGCGTGGACAGTAGCGAGAATTTCTTCATGCGTTGAGTTTCCCATTGCAGGGCGAAGCGGTTCGGCAAGATCACCGGCCGGCCGATCGGCCGACCGGTGATATTAGGCCCGATCAGAGACGGCTGACCGTGTTCTCTTCACCGACGATGGCGATCACGGCGGCCTTGTACTGGGCCATCGCGTCTTCCGGCGACAGTTCGCCCGAGACGACGCTTTCGGTCATGCGCTGGATTTCGGTCGAGACTTTGTTGTAGTTGGCGTCATTGGGACGTGCCGTGGTGATGGGCAGCAGGACCTCGGCGGTCTCGGTCAGGAACGGCGAGTTGGGGATGGTGACGTCGTTTCGAATGCGGATCGCCGGCTGGATCTCCTGGAAGGCGGTGAGCTGCTCCTGGCTGTTCATGAAAGACAAGAGCTCCCAGGATTCCTTCGGGGCGTCGGTATGCGGGTTGATGACGAAGCCGGTGCCGCCGGACATGGTGACGAAGTCCTGGCCGCGCAGGCCCTTGCCTGGTTGCGCCGCCGGCATCTTCTTCCAGGTCATGACATTGTCACGGTCGGCGACCGCGAACTCGGCGTCCGGTGCGGTGACGGAACGATAGAACCAGTCGCCCTCCACCAGCATCGCGGTCTTGCCGTCGCGGAAGTTGGCGAAGGTTCGATTGCGCCCGTCGGCCAAGAGCTGGGCGCGCTGGTCGCCGAGCTTGTCGTCGACATAGATGGTCTTGTAGAGCTTCAGTGTATCGAGGATGCCCTGGCTGGAGACGATGTATTTGCCGGCATCGTCTGTGACCTGCTCGCCGGTGCCGAGCAGCGCCATCCAGTAGCCCTGCATGGTGGTGGCCTCGCCCATGGAGACGCCGGCATTCAGCTGCAGCGGGAAGGAATCCGGCGCCGCCGCCTTGATCTTGCGCGCGGCGTCGAGCAGTTCGTCCCAGGATTTCGGCTGCCACGTCGCCGCGTCGAGGCCCGCCTTCTGGAACAGGTCCTTGCGCACGAAGATCATGCGCGCGTCGGTGCCGAGCGCGATGCCGTAAGGCTTGCCCTGATAGCTCATCAACGCCTTGGTGCCGTCGGAAATGTGGCTCCAGCCTTCCCAGGCATTGACGTCGGCGCCGGCCACTTCTTCAAGCGATTTCAACAGCCCGCCCTGGACGAAGCTCGGGATCAGGAAGCCATCGAAGCCGGAGACATCCGGGCCAGCACCGGTGGAGAAGTCAAGCGCCAGCTGCTGTGTCAGCTGCTCGTCCTCGCCGCCGAACTGATTGAGCTTGACGGTGACGTCCTTGCCTTCGGCCTTCATCTTGGCGGTAAAGGCCGGAATGACCTTGTTTTCGATCCACTCGGCCATGCCGCTGTTGACCCCTCCGACAACGCATCGGCAGGTGATGTTGAGCTCGGTTGCCATCGCCGGCCCGGACAGGGCCATGATGGCCGCCGCGCTCAGCAAATATGACTGAATCCTTCTGCGCATTGAAACTCCTCCCACGGTGGTCCGGTTCTCCGGACCGTTTCGGCTGCGGTGCATCCGGGCTGGAATCGGCCTCCTCCGGTCAATCCCATCCCGTCTGAACTTAAGAATGAACACGCTTTCATTTTTGTCAACACGCCATGAAGTGGATTCTGGTGATGAGGCTTATACGAGTTCATGCTCTCCGGGTTTTGCCGTCTATGAGGTGATTTCTACTGACATCTTGACGGAAGCGCGATCATTGGTGCAGGTTGAATTGAACACGTTTTCATTTTTGCGCAGAGCACTACCCCATGAGCGAGAAAACCGACAGGAAAGCAGGACGCGCCACGGCCGATCTGGTGGCACGAGAGGCCAATGTCTCGCGCGTCGCTGTCTCGCGCGCCTTCAATCCGAATGCGTCCCTGAAGCCGGAGAAGCGAGATCGCATCCTGAAGGTGGCACGTGAGTTGAACTATACGCCTGACATGGCCGCGCGTTCGCTGGTAACCAGGCGCTCGCATCTCGTCGGCATGATCGTTCCCGATGTCTGCAGCCCCTGGGAAAGCCAGGAGATCGACGCCTTGACGACCGCGCTGCAGGCAGAGGGCTTCGCGACACTTCTGTTCAAGGCGAAAGCCGATTTCAGCATGGACCCGATGCTGCTGACCTATATGCGCGGCTTCAATCCCGACTCGGTCATCGCCTTTACCGAGAATATCGAGCCTGATGTTCTGAGCGGCTTTCTCGATCGTGCCGTTCCGATCTACGTGATCTATGACGACGCGGATGCGTTTGCCGGCAGGGCGTCCGAAACACTCTATGACCGTCTTCTCGTGCGGCAGAAGGACGGCATCGAACAGGCGGTCGCCTTGCTGCAAGGCTATGGTGCCCGTCGCATCGCCTATCTCGGCGGCAAGAAGCAATCCCTTGCCAATACCGAACGCGAGCGGATGATCGCGCAGGTGCTGGCCGAGCGCGGCATGGCGCCGCCGGTTATCGTCCCCGGTGACTACACCTACGACACCGCCTATCGCTCGACGCTTGATCTCTTCCGGGTCGGATCCGGCGCCGATGCGATCTTTGCGGCCAACGACGTCGGGGCGTTCGGCGCGATCGATGCCCTCAGGCACGAACTCGGCCTTTCAGTGCCTGGCGATGTCAAGGTCGTCGGCTTCGACGACATCCCGCAGGCACATTGGAAAAGTTACAATTTGACCACCGTCCGCATCGATCTCGACGATCGCGTTCGCGCCCTTGTCCGGTTGATCCTTCGACGTCTCAAGACGCCGGATGCCGACTCCCTGGTCGAAACCCTGACCACCCGCCTCGTCGTTCGCGGCACCGTCGGCTGAATGGAAGAACATGACAGAAAAACGCGTGCATCTGGTCTTCAAGACCCATCTCGACATTGGCTTCACCGATCACGCGGAAAAGGTGCGTCGCCAGTACCACGACCGGTTCATTCCGCAGGCGATCGAGACGGCCGAGCATTTTTATGCCGAGGATCCGCGAGATCCGAAGTTCGTCTGGACGACCGGTGCCTGGCTGATCTGGGATCACCTGACGTCGCGTTCGGCCGCGGAGGTGAAGAAGCTCGAGCGGGCAATCGATCTCGGACTGATCCGCTGGCATGGCCTGCCGTTCACCACACATACGGAGTTGATGTCGCCGGAGCTCTTTCGCGCCGGCCTTTCCTATTCACAGGAACTCGATCGGAGGTTCGGCAAGAAGACGATTGCGGGCAAGATGACGGACGTGCCGGGGCATACGCTCGGCATGGTGCCGCTGCTGGCCGAGGCCGGCATTCGCTTCCTGCATCTCGGCGTCAACACCGCGTCGCCGCCGCCTGAAACACCTGACATCTTTCGCTGGCGTGCGCCCGGCGGCGCAGAAATCGTCGTCATGTATCAGCGATCCTATGGGGAGACTTATTTCCCCGAAGGTTTTGCCGACGGCCTGAGCTTTGCCCACACAAGCGACAATATCGGTCCGCAAAGCGTGCCGCAGACCGCCGAGGTCTATCGCGACATGCGCCGCGAACAGCCGGATGCGACCGTCCGCGCGGCAACGCTCGAAGATTATGGCGCGTTGATCTGGGATGCGCGGGAAGCTTTTCCCGTCGTCGAGCACGAGCTTGGCGACAGCTGGATCCACGGCAGCGCCTCCGATCCGGTAAAGACCGCCCGTTTCCTAGCGCTTCAACGGCTTTACGACCGGTTCGCAGCCGAAGGCCTGACCGCCAGCCGCCTGGCTTTCGGGCAGAAGCTGACGATGGCGGCCGAACATACCTGCGGCGTCGATATCAAATCCTATCTGCGCGACGACACGGCCTGGTCTCGGCCCGACTTTGAGGCCGCCCGCAAGACCGACCACCGCTTTGCCTATACGGAAGCCTCCTGGCGCGAACAGCGCGCCTATCTTGATGACGCTCGCTCAGTGCTCGACGGCCCGGACGCAGCGGCAGCCGATGCCGCCTTGGCCGAATTGACCGTACCGGCCCTGATAGCCAGAGGAGACAGGCGGACCAGTCTCGCCTGTGGCAGCTGGTCGATCGAGCTCGAACCTTCGACCGGAGACATTCTTTCGCTGACTGCCCCGTCCGGGAAGTACATGGCTGGCCGGTCAGGTCCGCTGATCGCCTATCGCTACGAGAGCTATGACGCTACCGACGTCAACAGGCACATGGACACCTATCTGACTCATCGCCAGGAATGGGCGATCCTCGATCACGACAAGCCGGGTCTTGCCCGGTCCGGCGCGGCTCTGTCCCGTGTCTTTACGCCGACCTTTCAGGCAGCGGACGCATCCGGCCTGCTCCTGTCCATGCCTGAGCAGGCGGTTGCCGGTTACGGCGCGCCGCGCCATGTCGCTCTCGCCTTCTCAGGCGAAGACGACACGCTCGAACTTCACCTGACCTTGCACGAAAAAAGCGCCAACCGCATGCCGGAGGCGAGCTTTCTCTCCTTTATGCCAGCAGGCGATGTCGCGTGGAGCCTGCGAAAAATGGGGCTCTGGCACAAATCCGGCAACGCCGCTGCCGGTGGCGGCGCGCAACTTCAGGCGGTCACCGGCGTTCGCGGCGATCTTGCTTCGGGTGGTTCGTTGTCGATCGAGCCGCTCGACACGCCCCTGGTCGCGCCCGAGGCTTGGGACTTTATGACGTTCTGCAAGACATTGCCGGACTTCAGCGAAGGCGTTCGTTTCAACATCCACAACAACAAGTGGGGAACGAACTTCCCGATGTGGTGGGAGGGCGATTTTTCCGCCCGCTTCCGGCTGCGATTGGACGACTGAATGCGAAGCCGACGGGCGGCGATTGAGATGAGAGCGCTGCTGCCCGGGCATGCGAGCTAGCCCGTTCGAATGCCTACGTTGTGCGAGGTCGGGTTGTATGCCCGGAAACCTCGGCGCCCGCCTCCCGAGGCAGGCCAAGAAAACGCAAGCTCGAGACGATGCCGATCGACGCAACCACCAGAAACGCCCAGCGGAAGTCCGCAAGGGCTGCCGTTTCGCCGCCGCGAAGGGCTTGCGACAGATTGAGAACGGCGGCGGCAACCGCAACGCCCAGAAGCATGGCCACCTGCTGGAGCATGCTCGACAGGGTTGACGCCGAGCTGCGCTGGCTCGCGTTGATATCGGCAAAGCCAAGGGTATTGAGTGCGGTAAACTGCATCGAGCGGAAGAGCCCGGCAGCAAATAGCAGCAGAAGCGTCAGCAGTTGTGGCGTATCCGTTGAAAGCATCGCGCAGGCGCCGATCGCCAGTGAGGCGAGCAGGCCATTGCCGACGAGTATGCTGCGGAAGCCGAAACGGCGCAGCAACGGCGTGGTCGCCGTTTTCATCGCGAGATTTCCGGCGAAGTAGGCGAGCACATAGATGCCGGTCTGGATCGGAGCGAGGCCGAAGCCGACCTGGAAGAGCAGCGGAATCAGAAATGGCGTCGCATTGATCGCGACCCGGCAGGCGGTGCCGGCCGACAGTGTCGACATAGCAAAGGTCTGAACCTTCAAGGCGGAGAGATTAAGCAGCGGATTGGTGATTGACTTGAAGTGCCGTGTCGCCAAGACCCCGATGGCAGCACCTGTTGCCAGCAGCAGGACGATCGCCAATGCATTGGCTGTGCCGTGGACGAAGGCTTCGAGCCCGGCCAGAACCAGTGTGAGGCTGGTCGACGACAACCCGAAGCCCTTGGCGTCGAGGCGGCGCGTCGCTTCCTCGCGCTGATCCGGAACGAAACGCAGCACCAGCGCCAGGCCGATCAGTCCGATCGGGATGTTGATCAGAAAATTCCAGTGCCAGCTGAAGTAAGTAGTGATGACGCTGCCGAGAAGCGGGCCTACGACCGGGGCAATCAGTGCCGGCCAGGTGATGAGCGCGATCGCGCCGACAAGCTCCGACTTGCGGGCGTTCTTCAACACGATGATCCGGCCGACCGGCGTCATCAACGCGCCGCCGATGCCCTGCACCGCGCGTGCAGCGATGAACTGGCCGAGGCTTCCCGACAATCCACAAAAGAGCGACGCGAGGGTAAAAATGGCGATCGCGACGAGGAAGACGTTGCGCGCCCCGAAGCGATCGCCGAGCCAGCCGGAGAGCGGAATGAAGGCCGCCATCGTCAGCATATAGACGGTGATGCCGATGCTCATGGCGACGGGCTGGACGCCGAAGGAAGCCGCCATCTGCGGCAACGAGGTAATGACGATCGTCCCGTCGAGCATCTGCATGAAGAAGGCGATGGCGACGACGAGTGCGACGATGCGGGAATTGAAGCTGGCGGATGCGTCGGAAGCGTCCGTGCCGGAGGGGATCGTCGTCATCTGATCAGCACCGGCCTGTGTTGCGAACAAGGATTCGGATAACCGACGGGAAGGAAGGGGAGCGCTCGATTGTAGTGGAATACGACATCATAGGGGCGGTTCAGAGCTGATCACGGTTTCGCCGATCCACGGCTTTAAATGCGGATCGCGGTGATAGAAGGGCGGGCCACTCTACCGGTTGGCGCCAACGCCCTATATGCCTCGTCCGACGTGTGGATGTCGATGCATTTGTCGCAATCGATGCAGTCTTTGAAACACTTTACCTCGGACATGAACTTCTGCGCGCCCATAGCGACGCACAAGCTGAACACCCGGCGGGAAGGCGTATGCTGGTCTTGCACCGGCCGTAATCATTCTCATAGCGTGTCGAGCATGAAATCGAGACCCGGTCGGATTCGAAACTGTTTTGCAAGTTGGCCGCCACGAGACGTCCGCTCATGTCACGTGAAAGTCGGCGGCAACCCGCCGAAGCCTGAGGAGACACGCAGCGACCTGCTGAGATGCGGCGTTGCTCCATGCGGTACTGTAGAGCGGGCACATTTTGTGGGCTGCCGTGGTCAGTTCGCAGCGAAGCAGTAAAAGAGGCCGTCGCCGCCCGTTCCCTTGAAGGCCTCCTGGGTGCAGCCACCGCGGGTCGCATGCGAGGCGTTCCAGGACTTGGCTTCGGCGCTATCGTTGAGGCCGGTTCGGTCGCTGTGGCCGACAATGGCCGCGCCGTCGGTCCCGCCCAGGGTCCAGTTGCCGCAGGTCTCCGGCGCGGCAGTGCCGTCCGCCTTGGAGCCGGTCAGAATGTCGTGCCGGTTCGGCGTGTCGCCGCGGCCGTTGATGACCTCGCCCTTCTCGTTGAGTGCGGTTTGCTTCGTAAGGTTGTTCTTGTCGCTATGCAGAGAGGCGACATCGTCGGCGATCTTTTCGCCCTTGGCATTGTACCAGGGGCCTGCGCCGATACGGTCCTTGGCATTTTCCGCGTCGGTGGAAAGATAGGCCTTCCAGGTCTTGCCGGTCGAGCCGCTCGTCGTGGCCAGCGTGTTGCAATAGGCATCGGCACCGGCAAGACCGCCAAGATTGCCGCCCTTGCCCGGATTTGCACTGGTGACGAAGAAACTCATCGTCGTGTCTTGGGCGTGGGCCCCGACGATAGAGCAGGCCAGAGCGGCCGCGACAAGTACGAGCCTGCGTTTCATGGCGTTTCCTCCCGGTGCTGTTTGAACCGGATGAAGCCTAGGGGCAGCCTGGATCGGAGTAAAATCGAAATCTTGTGAACCGTCCGCCGACAAGCGTCGTCGCGATGTCCATTCGACGTCCCGGCCAAAAGGGGACATTGTTGTCAGTCCACCTTTTCCGTCGGCTCCGGTTGCCGACGCCGAAGAAAATGTGTGAAGGGAAAGGCCGGTTTCGGCGCAGAAAGGCGTTGGCGCCTACAGCGCCGCGCGTCCTACTAGACGCGTAAAGGTCGCTGTAGCACTTTGAATTGCTGCATGTTTCCTTAAATCGAATAGGATTTAAGGAAACCGCAGTAGGTCAAGCCGGGCATTTGCCCGGATGACCGCAGGCAGCCTGTGCAAGAGACAGGCTGGCAAATCGCGGCTCAGTTCAGCCTGAGGTCGATGCCGGGATGGAGCTTCTTGAGATTGGGTAGGGACTTCGACTGCCACGGGATCTCGGAGGTTCCGCGCACGGTCAATTGCACGTTCGGACGGTTGCGCGCCTCGATCGTCAGTTTTGCGAGCAGGTTGATCCCCGACGAGTTCAGGAACTGCAACTCCGTCAGGTCGATCGTCATGCGATCGGGCTCGGCCTCAAGCACGCCCATGGCAAGGGAGAAGATAGGGGCATAGGCTTCCGTACCGGGAAGCCGCATGGTTCCCTCGAAGTGTATGTCATTGCCCTCGGACCAAATGCGGTAGTCCTCGTCCTTGATTTCCATGTTCACCTGCTTGTCAGTTCGAGATATCGGGGACGGGGATCGAGGCATAAGTCTCGAGCGCGATGCCGCCTCCGTCGCCGTTGGGTCCGAAAACCCAAGCGAAACGGACGCCATAATCGCTCATCAGTGTTAATAGACCAAGACCAGATCCACTCTTGCCTGTGCCGATTGCGTTGGCTTCGATGCGTTCGATCAGAAGGTCGCCCGGATCACCTGTCGTGATCTCGGAAAGCAGATCCTGGAAGCGGGCTGCAGTCTCACCATCGACGAAATTCGACACCTTGGCACGGAAGTTGCTGTCGTCGATCGAGGCCTCGACCATGATGCCGCCGGTGGCACGGAACTTGACCGCGTTTTCGACCAGCTCGTTTGTCAGGTAGCCGATATTGTGGCGAACTTCCTTGTAGGCATTGCGCGAGGCGCGGTAGCGCATGGCGATCAGCTCGGCGACGAAATCCGAGGCGATGGCGCAATGTTTCCAGCTCAGATTGAGCTGGCCGTCATAGAGGCGCAGCCGCGTCACGCTTTCGTTGGCACCCCTGGTCAGGTCCGCCGGTCCGTACAAAGTCGTCATCTGCTCACCTGTGTCTCATGACCACGAGGGTAATGTCGTCGTGTATTTTCTGCTTGCCGATATGCGCCATCAAGTCTTCGATGATACCTGATTTCGCATCTTCGGCGCTGCGTCCGTAGAACTGCCGCGCACTGTCGCAAAGCCGCTCGATGCCGAACAATTCGCCCGCCGCGTTCTCTGCCTCGGTCACACCATCTGTGTGCAGGATGATCATGTCGCCGCGGGCAAATGCGACCTCGCGCGTGGCGACGAAACGCGAGATATCCGACTCCAGACCGATCGGCAGGCCCAGATCCAGCGTATCGATGCGCTCCACCTCTTTGCTGTTGCGAACGACGATCAGTTCCTCGTGCTGCCCGGAAAGCGTCAGGCGGCCACCATCATAATCGAGGAATGCGAGGGAAAGGTGCTTGTCGGTGTTGGTGCGCACGATGTTCTTGTAGATCGCCCGGTTCAGGCGGTTCAGGAATTGATTGGGATCCATGTCGCCGGCTTCCTGCAAGGCACGAGCGACAGATTGGACCATCAGCATCAATACGCCGCTTTCAAGGCCGTGGCCGGTCACGTCGCCGATGCCGATCTTCAACCGTGCGCCATCGCGCAGAACATCGTAATAGTCGCCACCCACTTCGTCGGCGGGACGCATATAGGCGGCAATTTCGAGTTCTGCGATCTCGTCGAGCTCGCCGGCTTTCGGCAGCACCATCATCTGGATTTGCCGGGCGACCGCCAACTCGGCGCCCAGGCGCAGGTTCTCACTGCGCAACTGCTTATTCAGGGCGGAGATCTGCTGATTGGCCTCCTCGATCTGCTTGGTGCGCTCTTCGACGAGATGCTCGAGGTTCTCGGTGTGGAAGCTGATCTCTTCGGCCATCCGGTTGAAGGCCGTGCCGGCTTCGCCCACTTCGTCGCGCGTCGAGATAGGCACCCGGACCGAGTAGTCCTTCGCCTGGATGCGCTTGGCGGCGCCGGCAAGCGCACTGATGCCGGCGGTCACGCGCTTGGAGATGCCGAACACCGCCGCCGTCACGAAGAGCAAGGACGCAAGCAGCGCCAGGATCTGATAGGCGAGAATGCGGTTGGTCGCCTGCGAGATACCTGTCTGGGCGGCAAACAGCGACGCATAGATTTCCCGCTCGGGAACCACGATGCCGAGCGACATCGTCTCCTTGCGAACCGGGCCGGACATCCAGAAATTCTCCGGCAGCAGCTGCTTCAGGAGAACGAGATAAGGCACTTTCTCGCCGGCCTCGTCGAGCATGACGCGCTGGATCACGCCGTCCTGCCCGAGCGGTAATTGCGCAATGGCCTGCTGAGCACTCTTGCGCAGCGAGCGGTCGGCACCGGTCACACCTTGTGTGCCGGTATCGCTTGAGGTCTGCAGCCCGATCGTCTTTTCGCCGGCAGGGTTGATGGCGAGCACATTGCCGTCGGACATTGCCAGGAAGCCAAAACCGCTTTCGGCGACCTTGACGTTCTGCACGACCTCGGCCAGCTGGTCGAGCGTGATGTCGGCGCCGGCGGCGCCTGCCACCGTCTTTCGATCGCGGGACCACAGCGGCTGGAAGAAGCTGACGATGAGCTTGCCGGTGATCGCGTCGGTATAGGGCGCCGTCTGGGTAATATCGCTCGCCACCGGCCTGAGGCTCGGATCCTTCGCCCATTGCTCCCAGGATTCATAGATGCCGGGGAAGAAGAACGTCCAGAATTCAGCCTGATTGTGACCGGGATAAAGCCGATCGAAGGTTTGCGCCTGATCCGTATAGGGCGCGGTCCGGAAAATCGGCCGCTCCTTGGGGCCGATGTAGTACATCTGCAGTTTGGAGCGCCCGCTTTCCAGCAGGCTCGGCGCAACGAGGTCGAGTACCGCGCTGTTCTCAATATCCGCCTGGACGTCAGGAAGCGGATGGTGGTCCGGCCCCAGAAGATATCCCCAGACGCTGATCACAGAGAGCGGGCCGGGCAGGTTCTGAGCCCATCCGCCCTTCTCGTCGTAGACGACGGTGACGGCGCCGGGTGCGCCGCGGGCAAGGGCCTCGCCGATTTGCGATTTGCGCACCGGCCGATCGATCTGCGACTGCAGAACGCCTGCGAGCGTTCCGACATCGGTATGAACCTGGCCAAGAAGCAGGTTGACGCGGGCGGCGGTCGATTCCGCGTAGGAGCGCATATAGTCTTGGTTGGCCTTTTGCAGGCCCTGACCGACTTCCGTCGCGGCATCCCGCGACAGCCTCTGCACGTTCCAAAGGGCAAGGCCGCCGGTCACCATCAGGTCGAACAGCACGGCGCCGCCGACAACGAGCACGAACTTGGCGCGGAAGGATCTCAAGCCGAGGCGGGAGCTTGGGGTACTGGGCTCCTTCATGTCGGCTTGCGTCCCGATGCGACCCAGATCGGCCAGCCGGCATAGCCCTTGGGGTGCAGCGCGGCAAAGATGTGATCCCTGAACCCCTGCCGGAAGCGTTGGATGAACTCCGGCGGATCACCGCGCCGGACAGCCATTTCGCCGGCATAGACGTGTTCCCAGGCGGCGATCACGTCGGCGAAGTCCTGCGGATCGCCGTCGTGATTCGTCACCATGAACGATTCGACCAGGATGTCGTCGAAACCTGCATCGGCAAGGTAACGGCGGCTTTTCGGTCCGAGTTCGACGTCCATTTCAAAATGACTGAACAGTTTGGCAACTTCGTTGTAGGTCCACTGGATGCTTTGAGCGCGGGGCTCGCCGAGGCAATGGGAGTTTTTTTCATTGGTGATGTAGACACGTCCGCCGGGTTTGCAGATCCGGTAGAGCTCCTTCAGGAGCAGCTCCCGTTCGTTGAAAATCTGCAGCGAATGCCGGCAACTCACGAAGTCGAACTGGTTGTCCTCGAGCAGCATTTCTGATGCATCGCCGTAGGTGTACTCGATATCGGTGATGCCGAAGTTGGTCGCCACTTCGCGTGCATAGGCAAGACTGGCCTTGGAGTGGTCGAGGGCGACGATCCTTGCCGGCTGGAATTCCTTCTGGACGAGAACAGCAAAGTCGCCGATGCCGCAGCAGACGTCGGCCATGGCAATGCCGGGCCGCAGCCCGTGCCGAGGCAGGATCGAACGCTCGTGCCGCCAGGTCATCTTCGTCTGGGTTCTCAGGATCGGGATGAAGCTGGTGTCTTCGACGAAGCTCTGTCCGGGATAGAACGTCGAATCGTACACCTCGACTGTAATCTGCGGCTCGATCTCGTTGAGATGGCCGAACATTCTGGTGGCCCAGCCGACGACGCTCGACGTTACGATCACCACGCGCAAGTCGGCGCGGGCACGGCAGGCGTCGAGGGCAACCCGCACGAAGGCATGGAATGCGGTGTTATTCATCTGGATCAGGCGTTTCACGTCGACGTAGAGTACGCCGCGCACGCCGTCGATCGCCTGCTTGAGCATTGCGATGCTATCGGCGATCTCGTCGACCGACCGCGGCCGGATGACGCCGGCGAGCGAAAACACCTGGCTGTTGGCGTCGAACGCCGCCTTGAAACTGGGAGAAAGGCCCGCGACGCTCAACTCACCAGCCCTTCCAGCGGCAGGTCGACGATCAGCGTGACAGCGTGCAATGTGCTTTCCTCAATGCGGATGCTCGCGTCGAAATTGATGGCGAGATCAAGTAGGATGGACTCGCGACTGGGCGCCATGTCGGTCGATATGGAATCGAGATAGCGGGCATGTGCATCGCTGCGATCAACCTTCGACACCGCCTCGCGGTAGAACGGGACCTGTTCGGCTGGGCATGGGAACGTGATTTGAACCCGCTCGATCGGGCCATGTCGGTAGATCGCCAGACCGATGTGACCGCTGGCGGCGCCGCTGCGGAACGAAACTTCAAGCAGTTCGTTGAGCGCCGACGAGAAGAAGTTCGAATGCCTTACCGGATCGGTCCTGTTGTGGCTGATCATCCGGGCCAGATAGCTGGAGAGATGGTCGCAATGCTGCCACTCCGAGAGAAATGTTCCCATCTCCATTTCGAACTGGAGCAGGGGCTCAAAAATCGCTTCAGCTGGAACACTGTTACCGACGTCCATGCTTGCTTTGTCCTCCATCTGCGGAACTTTGCCACGGCCCGCAGGCACTTCTAGGCTGATTTATCAGGCACGCAAACCGGTGAGCGGCCAGGCGGCCCTTGCGCCGGTGGCCGACCCGACAGCATAGCCCCTCGCCGTGTTATGATATTTCCATCGTCGACGATTGGCGCAAGTAACTGTCGATTGTATTGGGCGGCATCGGAACACCAAGGAAATACCCCTGCAATCGATCGCAGCCTTCGTGGTCCAGCCATAGGGCCTGCGCCCGCGTTTCGACGCCTTCCGCGGTCACTGACATTCCCAGCCCGTGCGCGAGCGCGATTATCGAACGCACGATCACCTGGCTCTTCTCGTCGTTCTCCAGATCCTTGATGAAATAGCGGTCGATCTTGATCGTGTCGAACGGGAAGTTCTTGAGATAACTCAGCGATGAATAGTAGGTACCGAAATCGTCGAGCGAGATCTGAATGCCGAGGACGTTCAGCGTATTGAGCGTGTCGAGATTGTTGGTCGTCTTCTCAAGCAGAACCGATTCGGTCACTTCGAGTTCGAGCCGGTCCGCCCGCAATCCGACCATATCCAGCGTCTGCGACACGCGATCAGTGAAGCCGTCGTGCAGGAACTGCGCCGGAGACAGGTTGACGGCTACGGTAAAATGCGAGGGCCATTTGGTTGCTTCGCGGCAGGCCTGCTCAAGCACCCACTGGCCGATATCGCTCATCAGCCCATCGGCTTCGGCCATCGGCACGAAGACATTGGGCGGAATGATGCCCACCAAAGGATGACGCCACCGCACCAACGCCTCGAAACCGACAATGGTGAAAGGCGGCTTCACCAGAGGCTGATACTCGAGGGAGAACTGGTTTTCCTGAAGCGCGGTGCGCAGGCTTCGGCGCAGCATTTCCCGTTGTTCCAGCACGATCAGCATCGAACGGCTGAAGGTTTTGGCGCGGCCGCGGCCCTCCTTCTTGGCCGCATAAAGGGCGATGTCGGCGGCCTTCATCAACTGTTCGCCCTCGTTGCCATCGGGCGGGGCAACGGCGATGCCAATGCTCGCACCCACGAACGCCGAAATGCCGTCGACCGTGAAAGGCTCCTTGAAGGCGTTGACCACAGCATTGGCCAGCCGCTCGGCTTCCATAGGCTGATCGGCGTCGCGCTGAATGATCGCGAATTCGTCTCCGGCAAGCCGGTAGGCGACCTCCCCGTCGCGCAGAACGCTGCGGATGCGTTCGGCTGCCATCCTCAGTACCGCATCGCCGGCACCGTGTCCGAGCGTATCGTTGATCGGTTTGAAGTCGTCGAGGTCGATCTGCATCAGCGCCGGCTTCTTTTCATGAACCGCCGGCAATACGCTTCGCAGATCATCGCTGAACTGACGCCGGTTGGGCAAACCAGTCAGGGCATCGTGCGTCGCCTGGTGAAGCAGCAGCGCACGCTCGTTTTCGCCCTGGCTCGCGGCTTCCCGCCGGACCGATGCCCCGTCCGTCTCGATGACGCCGATGCCATGTCCGGCGCGAAAGACGAGCAGTGTCCGCCGTGATCGTTTGGGCGCATCGATGATTTCGATGCTGCGTGGAACGCCATTGGCAAGAACGGATTCTGCCATTGCCTTCGAGGCCGGCTCCAACAATTCGGGGTAGACGTGCCAGAGCGTTGCATCGACCAGTTCAGCCACCTCGTAGCTTCGCTGAAGCGCGACCGAGGCCCCGACGAGATGAAGAGCCTCGTCATAAAGCGAGATGACCTCATCGGTATTGCCAAGGACGGTATCGTCCACGGAAGACGCAGCAGACAACGTCGAGTCAGTACCTGACATTCTAGCCTTTCCCTTTCCGTCGCGGTTTTGACTGGACCGCCTGTGACCATTGATATGATCGAGACGCCGTGCTCGAAATACATGGTCGTACTATTTCAGTCGACCCTTATGCATAGCTATCGCGAAAAGTGTCGCGGTCAATGCTGCTCGCCTATGGTGCGGCTGGACACCGAAGCTCCGAGCGTCGAACCGGGTGTACAAGCACAAGAATCTTCTCTGTTCGGTTGCAATTCTGTAGCTCTTTCTATCACTTGCGGACGACGCAGGCAATTTTCGTTCGACTCAATAAGCATAGCGATATCTAGCGATCTGAAGGCTTTGCTCATCGGTCGTGGTTAAAATAGTGTTATCTTGCCAACAGCGCGGATCGTCAGCATTAACCATTTTTGGTTTGACCGGCAGGACGTTCGCATGGCTTTGCGCATCACGCAAACGCCTGGCAGTTCACGCGTTCGATCGGTTTCCAAGCAATACAGTGTAACGCTCCCACCAATGGCATAACCTCAGGTTATGCGGCTCTGCAATTTTTGTCGTCTGCCGACCAGACGTCGAATCGTTATGGTGATCCACAAGAAAAGAACGGGAACGACTGTCGTTCGCCCCGCGGCGCACGACAAACATCAAAATACATTCAGCGAACAGGACGCGGCCTGCCCGGCGCAGGGTCGATCCGTGCCTGCAGTGGAGCGAAATCGTCATGGATGGCGCTGTCTTGCACTTGGGGAGTGGCAAACCGACAATGACTGAAGACGATGCTCTGGCCGCCAAAAGGATGCCTTCCGCAAAAGGCCGGGCGCGAAAGCCGCTTATCAAGCTCGACAAGTTGAGCAAACACTACGGCAATCACACGGTGCTCGACGGCATTGACCTTGAGGTGATGCCCGGAGAGGTGCTGGCGATCATCGGCCCGAGCGGCTCCGGCAAGAGCACGCTGCTGCGCTGCATCAACTATCTCGAGCCGCCGGATGGCGGCCATGTCACTATCGGCGACATCTCGCTCAACGCGGCCGCACCCGCCGGGCGATTGGAACTTTCGACCCTGCGCCGCAGCGTCGGCATGGTCTTCCAGTCCTTCAACCTCTTTCCGCATATGACGGTGTTGCGAAATGTCAGCCTGGCGCAGGAGCGCGTGCTCGGACGCAGCCGCTGAAACGCCGACGACCGGTCGATGCAATTGCTGAAGCGTGTCGGCCTGGCCGACAAGGCGCAACAGTATCCCGGCCGCTGTTCCGGCGGCCAGCAGCAGCGCATCGCCATTGCGAGAGCGCTCGCACTCGACCCTGAAGTGATGCTGTTCGACGAGCCGACCTCTGCGCTCGATCCCGAACTCGGCCTCGAAGTCCTCGCTGTCATGCGGGAACTGGCAGAAACCGGCATGACGATGATCGTTGTCACTCACGAAATGAGCTTTGCCGAGAATGTTTCCGACACGGTGATGATCATGGCCGATGGCAAGATCATCGAGAAGGGGCCGTCGGCAGACGTCATGCGCAATCCGCAGCAGGAGCGCACCAAGCGCTTCCTTCGGGCGGTGCACGACCGATGAGCACGGCCGACGTCTTCGCCATATTGCGCGGGCTCCCCTGGACGGTCGCCCTGACGCTCGGCGCGTTCTTGGCCGGCGCCGTGCTTGGGATGCCGCTGGTGGCGGCCAGGCAGAGCCGCATCCTGCCGCTGCGGATCGTGGCGATGGTGCTCATCCAGATCGTGCGCGGCATTCCGCCGATCCTCTGGCTGTTCATCATCTTCTTCGGCCTGGGAATGAGCGTCTTCCCGATCAGCCCGTTCAACGCGGCGCTGGCCGGGCTCGGCTTGATCGCGGCTGCCAACATGGCGGAAATCTACCGCGGCGCGCTGGCCTCGATACACTTCGGCCAATGGGAGGCGTCGTCGGCGCTGAACCTTGGCCGCTGGTCCACGCTGACCGACGTCGTCGCCCCGCAGGCCTTCCGCGTCGCTCTGCCTTCGGCGGCGAGCTACCTGATCGGCCTGATGAAAGAGACGGCCGTGGCTTCGACCATTGGCGTCAGCGAACTTGCCTTCCAGGGCAACCAGCTGTCGCAACTGACATTCCGCGGTCTCGAAGTCTTCGCTCTGGTCGGCATGTTCTACATCCTTTTGAGCCTGCCGGTCGCCTGGCTGTCGCGCGTCGCCGACAGCTATCTGCAAGCAAAGGTGGCCCGCTGATGTTGCCGAGCTACGAAGAACTCTCCGCCTGGCTCCCCGATCTCCTGTCGGGTCTGTCGATCAGCCTGCAGGTCACGGTGCTCAGCCTCTTGATCGGCATTCCGTTCGGGCTGCTGCTTGCACTTGGCGTGCTCGCCAAGAGCCGGTTGACAAAGATACTGGCTCTGTTCCTGGTCGAGGTCGGCCGCGGCGCGCCGGCGCTGGTGCTGCTGCAGTTCATCTATTTCGGCCTGCCGACATCGGGCCTGACGCTCGGGTCCTTCACCGCGGCCGTCATCGCGCTTGCCTGGAACACCGGCGCCTATACCAGCGAGATCATTCGCGCCAGCCTGCAGTCGATCCCGCATGGCCAGCGCGAGGCGGCCGTCGCAATTGGTCTCAATCGACTGGATGCCTTGCGCTACGTCCTGCTGCCGCAGGGCTTGCGCGTCGCGCTTCCGGCGCTGCTCGCCTTCTCGATCCTGATCTTCCAGGGCACGTCGCTGTGCTTCACCATCGCGCTGCCGGAACTCGTCAGCCGCGCCTATGAAATCGGCTCGAACACCTTCCGTTATTTCCCGGCGCTGCTAGCCGCCGGCGTTCTCTACGCCTCGATCTCCATCCCCGCCGCTCTCCTCGTCAGTCATGTCGAAAAGCGCGCCGGCTCCTACGCGCAACGCTGAACCAACACCACGAAAGGGCATTCAGGCATGACCACATTTGCGACCAAAACCCGCCTTCTGCTGACCGGCATCGCCGGCCTCCTCGTATCGAGCCAGGTGGCGCTTGCGCAGGATTGCACACCGAAACACACCTTCGCCACCATCGAAGAGGGTACGCTCACGGTTGCCGTCACAACCTATGTGCCGCATTCCTACCTGGACGACAGCGGCAACATGAAGGGCATCGACGGCGATATCGCTGCGGAATTTGCCAAGCGCGAATGCCTGAAGGTGAAGGCGGTCGCCGTCGATCCGGCCGCCGCCATCCAGTACGTGCTTTCGGGTCAGGCCGATATCGCCACCGGCGACTGGTACCGCACGGCCGAGCGCGCCAAGGTCATGAACCTCTCGGCGCCGCTCTACACCGATCAGATGGCAATCTATTCCAAGAACGGCTTCGCGGATGTCGGCGACCTTGAAGACAAACAGGTCGGCACAGTGCAGGGCTATCTCTGGGTCACCGACCTGAAGACCATGCTCGGTTCCAAGCTGAGGCTCTATCCGAATTCGGTCAACATGCAGCAGGACCTGTTCTCCGGCCGCATCGACGTGGCGGTGGACGGCTATTCGACCGGCGTCGTCGCTGAAAAGAACGGTGCGCTCAAGGACGTCAAGGTCAAGGTCGCTGCCTCCGACGACCGGGTGAGGGCGACCAAGGAAGCCGCACAGGCCGCGTTCCCTTATTCCTTCAACGCCAAGGAACTGGGTGTCGCGCTGGATGCCGGGATCGAGGCGATGCATGCGGATGGCACCATCGTCGGCATCCTGAAATCCTACGGCCTTGACGGTACGGCGGCCGAGACCGGCGCGCCGCGCCTGGTCCAGTAATATAGTTGCCAGCCGCAACAGGTTGCGGGAGCCGCTAGGCTCCCGTCCCCCCTCCCGGCAGGTATGCCGGTTAGCGAACAATTTGATATCGGAGACAAGACGATGACTGTCTACACAGTCACGCGGAAGACGCAGTCGTGGTACGGGGAGCAGATCGGCATCCTCATCCTCGATGCTGCGTACCCCTGCGTGCCCGGCAATGTCGGCAACGCCACCACCTATGACTTTCCGGTCCGCTTCCAGGAGGTGCGCGGCGCCTCGATCGACCGGCTGCTCAACCAGCGCGATCCCGCACTTCGCGACGTCTTCATCGAAGCGGCCGTCGAATTGCAGAACCGCGGCGTCAAGGCGATCACCGGCGCCTGTGGTTTCATGGCCTATTTCCAGGAAGAGGTTGCAGCCGCGGTCGATATTCCGGTGTTTCTGTCGAGCCTGATGCAGATCCCGTTCATGCATGCGGCCGCCGGCGGCAGCGTCGGCATCATCACGGCCAATGCTAGCCGACTGACGCCGCGCCACTTCGAGGCGAGCAACGTGCCAGGGCATATCCCTCTTGCGATTGCCGGCATGGAAGGGCAGACGGAATTCCGCGAAGCCATTCTTGAGGAGAAAGGCACGCTCGACAGCGCTCAGATCGAGCGGGAAGTGACCGAGGTTGCCCGCAAACTCGTCGAGGATAACCCGGATGTTCGCTCCATTCTGCTCGAATGCAGCGATCTGCCGCCCTATGCTCATGCGGTGCAGACGGCGACCGGTCGACCGGTCTTCGACTTCATAACCATGATCAACCACGTCCAGCAAAGCGTCGCCCGCCGGAGCCACCACGGCCACATGTGATCGGCGCCAGCGGCAAACACGTGCGATAAACCAGGAACCACTGATGTCCATGGACCACTATTACCTTCTCGGGCGCTCGGGCTTGCGGGTCAGCCGGGTCGCGCTCGGAACGATGACCTTCGGCAATGGCGGCATTCGGGGTATCGGCGGTTCGTGGGGATCGGACGAGGATGCCGCGCGCGCGATCTTCAACCGTTACCTCGAGATCGGCGGTAACTTCATCGACACGGCCGATTCTTACGCGGCTGGCGTCAGCGAGGAACTGATCGGCAAGTTCGTCGCCGAGGCGGGCATACGCGACCGGGTGGTGATTTCCACCAAGTTTTCCAACAACGTCGAGCCCGGCAATCCGAATGCCGGCGGCAACGGCCGCAAGAACCTGATGCGCGCCGTCGACGCCTCATTGCGGCGGCTGAAAACGGACTACATCGACCTCTATCTGCTGCACACCTGGGATCGGATCACACCGGCCGAAGAGGTCATGCGGACATTCGACGATCTCGTGCGCGCGGGCAAGATCCGCTACGCCGGGCTTTCCGACGTGCCGGGCTGGTATGCGGCACGCGCCCAGACCTGGGCGGAGGCGCATGCGCTGACGCCGCCGATCTGCCTGCAGCTACCGTATTCGCTGGCCGAACGCAGCATCGAGAACGAATTCGTGCCGCTCGCCCAGACGCTTGGCCTCGGCATCACCGCCTGGAGTCCACTCGCCATGGGCTTGCTCTCCGGCAAATACCGGGCCGGCCAGCAGGCCGCAGGGCGGCTTTCGCTCGACGCCTCCGGCAGCGGGCTCGGGCTCTTTACCGAACGCAATAGGCGCATTGTCGCTGCGCTCGAAGCGGTTGCCGGCGAGGTCGGCCGCAGCATGGCGCAAATCGCCCTGAACTGGGTGGTGACGCAGCCCGGCGTCGGTGCTGCCATCATCGGCGCAAGCCGGATCGAGCAGCTCGACGACAATCTGGCTGCACTGGATTTTTCGATTCCCGTCGAGTTGCGCCGGCAGTTGCAGGCGGCAAGTGCGGTTGAACCCGTCTACCCTTATTCGCTGTTTGCCGACGATTACCAGGCCGGCATTCTCAATGCCGGCGTCGCGGTCGGCGACAAGCCGCGCGGGTATTACAGCGAGACCTTTCTGCCCAGGGTCACCGACTACGTCTTTGGCCAGTCGAAATCCAAGAGCTGAGCCGCAACGGCGCGCCATTCCGGCCACCGTTATCACGAAAGGAAAGAGGCATGACCGTGATGCCCGCAAACCTGACATCAACAGGCACCGCTGCCTCATTCGTCCTGACGCTCGCCTGCGACGACCAGCCCGGCATCGTTGCCGCGGTGACGACCGAGCTTGCGGCGATCGGCGGCAACATCGTCGAAAGCAATCAGTTCCGCGACGTCGAGACCAACTGCTTCTTCATGCGCATTGCCTTTACCGGTCCGTTGGGCATGTCGCGAGACGGTGTCGAGCGGGCGCTGAAACCGGCGATCGATCGCTTCGGCATGAGGGCCACGGTTGCCGACGCGACACGGCGGCCGAAGATCATCGTGATGGTCTCGAGGTTCGATCATGCGATGCTGCATCTGCTCTACCAGATCCGCGTCGGCTGGCTGAATGCCGAGGTGGTCGCCATCGTCTCCAATCATGACGACAGCGCAAGGACCTCCGAGCTCGGAGGTATCCCCTATCACCACTGGAAAGTGACGAAGGACAACAAGGCCGAACAGGAGCAGCGGCTGATCGATCTGGCGCGTGAGACGGAGGCCGACCTCGTTATCCTCGCCCGCTACATGCAGGTCCTTACGGACAACCTGTCGAACCGGCTCTACGGCAGGATCATCAATATCCACCATTCGTTCCTGCCGTCCTTCAAGGGCGCCAAGCCCTATCACCAGGCCCATGCGCGCGGCGTCAAGCTGATCGGGGCGACCGCGCATTATGTCACGCCCGACCTCGACGAGGGCCCGATCATCGAGCAGGAGACGGAGCGGGTCAGCCATTCGATGAGTGCCGAGGATTTTGTCGCCACCGGCCGCGATATCGAAAGCCGGGTTCTCGCCCGGGCGGTGAAGATGCACCTGGAAAACCGCGTCATGCTCAACGGCCACAGGACGGTGGTCTTTACACAGTGATGGCGGCGTTATCATTGTCATGATTGATGGAAGTTGCGGGAAAAGACGAGCGACACCCCCGCACGAAGGACCTGAACGATGCTGAATGATCCCCGCTCCCATGGGCTTTGGGAAAAGACCGCCCCGCCGCCGCCGGTCACCGGCCCGCTTGCCGCTGACGCATTCGCCGATGTGGTCGTCGTCGGCGGCGGCTTCACCGGCATTTCGGCTGCCCTGCATCTGGCGGAAGCCGGCCGCAGCGTCATCCTGCTCGAGGGGGCGGAGATCGGCTTTGGCGGTGCGGGCCGAAATGTCGGTCTGATCAATGCCGGCATGTGGGTGATGCCTGACGATCTACCAGGCGAGCTCGGCGATGTGCATGGAGAGCGGCTGCTGGATCTGCTCGGCAACGGGCCGCGCGTCGTGATCGACCTGATCGACAAGCACGCGATCGCCTGCGAACTCGAACGCAACGGCACGCTGCACTGTGCCGTCGGCGATGCCGGCCTGAGGGAGATCAAGGACCGTGCGTCGCAATGGCAAAAGCGCGGCGCGCCGGTCGAACTTCTCGATGCGGCCGAGACCGCCGCAAGGATCGGCACGGCCGCCTATGCCGGCGCCCTGCTCGACAGACGGGCGGGCACCTTGCAGCCGCTCGCCTATGTGCGCGGCCTGGCGCATGCGGCCCAGCGCGCCGGCGTTGTCCTGCACACTTCGAGCCGGGTCGTCTCGACGGAGCGGATCGGCAGTGGCTGGAAGGTGGTGACCGACAGGGCGTCCGTGACGGCGGACTGGATCATCGTCGCGACTGATGCCTATAGCACCGGCCCATGGGAACGGGTGCGGACCGAGCAGGTGTATCTGCCCTATTTCAATCTTGCGACGCGGCCGCTCGCACCCGACTTGCTCTCGAGTATTCTGCCCAACCGCGAAGGCGTTTGGGACACCAAGGAAATCCTTTCGTCCTTCCGCATGGACAAGGCGGGCAGGCTGGTGTTCGGCAGCGTCGGTGCCTTGCGCAACGGCGGTGCGGCCGTCCACAAGGCCTGGGCCCGCCGCTCGCTTGCCCGGCTTTTCCCGCAATTGGGCAAGGTCGATTTCGAGTGCGAATGGTACGGCCAGATCGGCATGACCACCAATGCATTGCCACGGTTCCACCGCTTCGCGCCGAATGTCGTCGGCTTTTCCGGCTATAACGGTCGTGGCATCGCGCCGGGAACGGTGTTCGGCCGGGTGCTGGCGCGTCACATCCTGGGCGAGATCACCGAGGCGGAGCTGCCGCTGCCGCTCAGCGACCCGAGCGATCCGCCGATGCGGCGTCTGAAGGAAGTCTATTACGAGGCAGGAGCCCAGGTCGCCCACTTCGTCGGCGAGCGGTTCTAACCAACCTCGTCGGCGAAAATGTCGGCGTCGGCATTCTGCTCCATCAGCCAGTCGCGAAAGATCTCGGTGCCCCGCTTCGGCGGGCGCTGGGAAGGCATGACGATATGGATGCTCTGGCCAGAGTGATAGCTCGCCCGGATCGGGCAGACGAGCTTGCCCGCCTTCAGGTGGTCGTGCACCAGATGCTTCCAGCCGAGCGCGACGCCTTGCCCGTGCACGGCTGCCTCGATCGAATTGAGTGCATCGGTGAAGACGAAATCCTGCGTCAGCTTGGCGGCCGAGACTTCATTGCGCTCGAGATATTCCCGCCAACCGACGCGTGAGCGATGTCGCTCCTCGAAATGCAGCAGCGTGTGGTTGAGCAGGTCGGCTGGGGTTTCGATCGGCCCATGCTCTCTCAGATAGGCGGGGCTGCACACCGGCCAGACTTCCTCGGTGACGAAATGCCAGGCGTGAATACCCGGCCATTTGCCGGTCCCGAGCCGGGCAGAAAGATCGATATCCTCCTCCAAGAGGTCCTGGTCGTCGCGGCTGCTTTCGGCAATGCGCAAGGCGATATCAGGATGCTGCGCCTTGAAGGCCTTCAGCCTGGGAAGAAGCCACAATTGCACGAAGGATGCGGAGAACGAGACGCGCACGATATCACGCGAGTGCTTTTGCCTCAGCGACGAGATCACCATGTGCAGATGGTCGAACGCTTCCTGGGTTTCCTTGTAGAGCCGTTTGCCCTCGGCCGTCAGTTCCAGCCGGGCGTGTTCGCGGCGGAAGAGTTTCAGGCCGGTCGCCTCTTCCAGGAGTCGGATCGTCTTGCTGACGGCCGGCTGGCTGACATTCAGCTCTTCCGCAGCACCGGTAAAGCTCTGCCGCCGGGCGGCGGCCTCAAAGACGAAGAGATAGTTGGCGGAGGGGACGAGCGAGCGGAGTCTATGCATAAACTGAGGTTATGCCCCCGGACAATTTTTAGCAAGATTACAAGCGTGCCAGCCGTTTGTAAGTTGCTGAAAATTCCACATAAGGGAACCTCTTTATGCAAACTCATGCACGGGCTGTGGTCATCGGTGGCGGTTGCGTCGGCGCAGCCATTCTCTACGGTCTGACGAAGCGCGGCTGGACCGATGTCGCGCTGCTCGAACGCACGCAGCTGACAGCCGGCTCGACCTGGCACGCCGCCGGCCTCATTCCGTCCTATGCCCGCAGCATCAATATCGGCCGCATGATCGCCAAGACCATCGAGATCTACGAGGGCCTCGAAGCCGAAACCGGCCAGCATGTCGGTTGGCACAAATGCGGCCAGTTGCGCATCGCCAATACCCGCGACCGTTTCGACGAGTACAAGAGCTACATGAGCGTTGCCGAGGTTCAGGGCATTCGCGCCGAACTCGTCTCACCGGCGGAAGCCCGCGAACTCTGGCCGCTGCTTGAGAACAACAAGGAGATGCTCGGCGCGCTCTATCATCCTGATGACGGTCACATCGCGCCGGCCGACGTCACCCAGGCGATGGCCAAGGGCGCGCGCGATCGCGGCGCCAAGATCTATCTCAACACGGAGGTGCGCGGCTTCGAGCGCATGCCGAGCGGCGAATGGAAGATCAAGACCAACCAGGGCGAGATCATCTGCGAACATATCATTTCGGCGACGGGCAACTATGCGCGCCAGACCGGCGCGATGCTCGGACTCGAAATCCCAGCGATCCCGATCGTCCACCAATACTGGATCACCGATGCCGTCCCTGAAGTGATCGAGCGCAAGCGCCAGGGCCTGCCGGAGATGCCGATCCTGCGCGACGAGGGGTTCGAGGGCTACCTGCGCGAGGAGGGCGACGGCCTGATGTTCGGTCCCTACGAGAAGACAGAGCATCTGAAGCTGTTTGCCGAAAACGGCGTGCCGGAATGGTTCGGCGCCGACCTGCTGGAAGAGGATTTCGATTCGGTCGCCTGGAACTGGGAGCGGGCAATGGACCTCGTGCCGGCGCTCGGTCGCGTCGGCATCAAGGCCAATGTCCGCGGTCCCTTCCAAATGACTGCCGACGAACTGCCGCTGGTGGGGCCGGCCTGGGGGCTCGACAATGTCTGGATCGCCGAAGGCGTGCCCGGCGGCATCCTCTGGGGTGGCGCGATCGGTTACTATCTCTCCGAGCGTATCGTCGAAGGCGGCAACAGCCTCGATACCTCCGAGCTCGACCCGCGCCGCTTCGGCGACTACGCCAACAAGAATTGGACGCGCGAAAAGGTGCGCGAAGCCTGGGGCACCCATGCCGAACAGCACTATCCCGGTCAGGACATGCCGGCCGCCCGGCCGCAGAAGACTGCACCGTCCTATGATCGGTTGACCGAGAAGGGCGCCGTCTGGAGTGTACTCAACGGCTGGGAAATGCCGAACTGGTTCGCGCCTGAGGGCGTAGAAGCTAAGGATCAGTACAGCTGGCGCTGGACCGAGAAGGGCAAATATGTCGGCGAGGAGGTTCACGCCGTCAGAAATGCCGTCGGCCTCGTCGAAATGACGCCGATGACGAAGTTCGAAGTGAGTGGCCCCGGCGCCGAAGCCTGGCTTGACGGCATCCTTGCCAACCGTTTGCCGAAGACCGGCCGCGTCAACCTCAGCCATCATCTGACCCCGAAGGGTGGTGTCCAGGCGGAATATGTCGTCGCCCGGCTGAAAGACGGCTCGTTCTACCTGATTTCGACGCCGCGAGCCGAGCGCTGGAATTTCGACGATCTGTCGAAGCTTCTGCCTAGGGATGGCAGCGTCCAGCTTCGCAATGTCACCAACGATCGCGGCTGCTTCACCATCGTTGGCCCGAAGGCGCGCGACGTGCTGCAATCGCTGACCGAGATCGATCTCTCCAACGAGGCGTTCCCATGGTTCGGGGTGCAATCGGGCACGGTGGGGCTCGCCAGCGACGTCCGCCTGCTGCGCGTCAACTACGAGGGCGAACTCGGCTGGGAACTCTATCATCCGCTCTGCTACCAGCGACACCTGCTCGATGCGCTGCTAGCCGCCGGTAAGGCCCATGGCCTGAGGCTGATCGGACTGCAGGCGCTGGAATCGCTGCGTCTCGAAAAGTCCTACCGGGCGATGTATCGCGACATGAACCCGGAACTCAGCGCCTGGGAAAGCAGCCTCGATCGCTTCGTGCGCCTCGACAAGGGCGAGTTCATCGGCCGCGACGCTCTGGCAAAGGCAAAGGAAGAGGGCATTGCCCGTCGTTCCTTCACCATCGCGATCGACACCGATGGCGCAAGCTCGCTGATTTATGAGGGCGTCTACCACCAGGGCAAGCTGGTCGGGCGCATCACCTCGGGCGGTTATGCCTACACGCTCGGCCACGACGTCGCCTTCGCATTACTGCCGGTCGAGCTTGGCGTTCCGGGGACGGAGCTCGAAGTCCCGATCCTCGGCGAGCGGCGCAAGGCCCGCGTCATCGCGGAATCGCCCTATGATCCCGAAGCTAAGCGCGGGCGGATGTAACCACCGTCAGCAGACAACGAAAATTGCCGGAAAGGGTTGGCCATGAAAATACTTGTGACGGTTAAGCGGGTGGTTGACTACAACGTCAAGATCCGGGTGAAGGCTGACGGCTCGGGTGTCGAGCTTGCCAACGTGAAGATGTCGATGAACCCGTTCGACGAGATCTCGGTGGAAGANCTACAACGTCAAGATCCGGGTGAAGGCTGACGGCTCGGGTGTCGAGCTTGCCAACGTGAAGATGTCGATGAACCCGTTCGACGAGATCTCGGTGGAAGAGGCGCTGCGGCTGAAGGAAGCCGGCAAGGCCGACGAGGTCGTGGTCGTCTCGGTCGGTCCGGCCAAGGCCGAGGAAACGCTGCGGACGGCGCTCGCCATGGGCGCCGATCGGGCGATCCTGGTCGAGACCGACGACCAGGTCGAGCCGCTCACTGTTGCCAAGATCGTCAAGGGTGTGGCCGAGGCCGAACAGCCGGGGCTGATCATCGTCGGCAAGCAGGCGATCGATGACGATTCGAACCAGACCGGCCAGATGCTGTCGGCGCTTCTGGGCTGGGCCCAGGGCACCTTTGCCTCCAAGGTCGAGATCGGTGACGGCAAGGCAACGGTGACGCGYGARGTCGACGGCGGCCTGCAGACGATCGACATCAAGCTGCCGGCGGTGGTGACCACCGACCTGCGCCTGAACGAGCCGCGTTATGCCTCGCTTCCCAACATCATGAAGGCGAAGAAGAAGCCGCTCGACAAAAAGACCCCTGCCGACTTCGGTGTCGACACGACCGCGCGGCTGAAGGTGCTGAAGACCGAGGAGCCGGAAGGCCGCAAGGCCGGCATCAAGGTCAAGTCGGTGGCCGAACTGGTCGAAAAGCTCAAGACCGAAGCCGGCGTNCCCAACATCATGAAGGCGAAGAAGAAGCCGCTCGACAAAAAGCCCCCTGCCGACTTCGGTGTCGACACGACCGCGCGGCTGAAGGTGCTGAAGACCGAGGAGCCGGAAGGCCGCAAGGCCGGCATCAAGGTCAAGTCGGTGGCCGAACTGGTCGAAAAGCTCAAGACCGAAGCCGGCGTATTGTAAGTTCAGGAAAGGGAGATTTCATCATGGCTATTCTGCTTCTGGCTGACCACGACGGCAGCCACCTTTCCGACCAGACCGCAAAGGCGCTGACGGCGGCCGCCAAAATYGGCGGCGACGTGCATGTGCTGGTGGCCGGTGCCGGTGCCAAGGCGGCCGCCGACCAGGCGGCCAAGCTTTCCGGCGTTGCCAAGGTGCTGGTGGCCGAGGATGCAAGCCTTGCCAACAATCTGGCCGAACCCTTGGCGGCGCTGATCGTTTCGCTGTCGGGCAATTACGACACCATCCTGTTGGAGGCGATCGGCCGTTCCTGGC
>NZ_LMFK01000014.1:0-88832 GCF_001426785.1 Ensifer sp. Root142 | reverse complement strand
ATCGATATTTGCTTGCTGAACTTTGGTTACCGCGCATTTAGCAACTGCGCCCTGACGAACCTTCCTTTCAAAAATCGCTATCTTCATCCGCAGCGCTTGTGCGCGGCGGTCATTCAATATGCTATGAAAGGGTTCATCATGACCACTGGCACAGTTAAATGGTTTAATTCCACCAAGGGCTTCGGCTTCATTCAGCCTGACAACGGCGGTCCGGACGCATTCGTCCACATCTCCGCCGTCGAGCGTGCTGGAATGCGCGAAATCGTCGAAGGCCAGAAGATCGCCTACGACATGGAGCGCGACAACAAGTCGGGCAAGATGTCTGCCTGCAATCTGCAGGCAGCCTAAATCGGTATCGGGCTCTCCCTTGACCACGGATGTACTGGCACTGTCGAGAGCATGATACCCATCAAGGTCAGGCAACATGCCTGGCCTTTTTTATTTCCGCGCGCCGACTGCACGATCCCGCAACTGCATTATGCATCGGGAGTGACGTGCAACACCGTAGACGCGCGCCAAAGTCGGGGATATCCCATGACAGAGACACACAACAAATCGCGCCAGCGGGCCGAGATCGCCTTTGCCAAAGAGCAATCGCAGTTCTTTGCCCGCGACAGCGCCGTTGAAGAACTCGACTCCATCGTCCAGGCTCGCGAAGAGAAGACCCTGCGTCTGCGCGAAGCGCGGCTGGCGAAGGAATTGCAGGACCGCCTGGCGGCGGCTGCCGCCCCCGCTTCGAAACGCGTCAGAAAAACCTGACTTTCAGTCAGGGTGACACCTCAACTGGAATAGAGACTTGAGAAACATCAGAAACAGTGAACTCACCGACCGTCGCAGCGCCGCGGCCGATGCGAAGAAAGCGCTTCTTGAAGCCTACCGCGCGGCAAAGGAAGCCGCAGAACCGACCGAACTCGCCCGCCAGGCCGAGCGTCAGGCGGTCGCTGCAGCCCGCGAAGAGCGGCGCATCGAACGCGAACGGGTAAAGAATGAGGAGCGCGAGCGCTTGCAGGCCGAGGCCGCTGAGCGCGAGGCGGCACTCACGGCTGCNCGCGAAGAGCGGCGCATCGAACGCGAACGGGTAAAGAATGAGGAGCGCGAGCGCTTGCAGGCCGAGGCCGCTGAGCGCGAGGCGGCACTCACGGCTGCYGCAAGAGCTGAGGCCGAAGCGCGCGAAGCCGCCGACAAGAACCGCATTTCACGCGTGATCGAGGACGAGGCTGCCCGCAAGGCCGAGCGCGACCGGCGCTACGCCAACCGCAAGGCGCGGCAGGCTTAACCGCAGCCCGCAAATGGACTTTGAAGCCCCCACCATGGCGAGCCGTGATTGAGGGTAGCGTCAAGTACCGATCGAAAACGCCGCGCGTCCTCAGGGCGCGCGGCGTTTGATGATCAGCTACGTTTCATTTCCAACACGCGGTTGGCAGCCGAGACGATCGCTTCCAGCGAGGCTGCAACGATGTTGGTGTTGATGCCGGCGCCAAACAGCTTACCATCAGGGTGCTCCATCTCGACATAGGCGATGGCGGCTGCGTTCGAGCCGTGCTGCAGCGAATGCTCGGAATAGTCGGCGACCGAGAGATCGACGCCGAGATAGATCGACAGCGCGTTAATGAAACCGTCGATCGGACCGGTGCCCTTGCCCTCGATGCGCTTGAGCTCGCCGTTGTCGGTGATCTCGGCCGAAACCACACGCACGCCCTTGTGCTCGCCGACCGGATAGGTGTTGTGATCGACGAATTTGATGCGCGCGCCGGGCTGCTCGACATAACGCTCGATGAAGCGTTCATGGATGCGTTTGGAGGGTAGCTCCTTGCCTTCTTCGTCGGTGATGTGCTGGATGTCCTCGCGGAACTCCACCTGCAGGTTGCGCGGCAGGTTGATGCCGTAGTCTTCCTGCAGGATATAGGCGATGCCGCCCTTCCCCGACTGCGAGTTGATCCGGATGATCGCCTCGTAGGAGCGGCCGACGTCACGCGGATCGATCGGCAGGTAAGGCACTTCCCACAATGGCTTGTTGGCGGTCTTGATCGCCTTCATGCCCTTGTTGATCGCATCTTGGTGCGAGCCGGAGAAGGCCGTGTAGACCAGTTCGCCGACGTAAGGATGGCGCTCGGGGATCACCATCTGGTTGGAATATTCGTAGACTTCCTTGATCCGCTCGATGTCGGAGCAGTCCAGCTGCGGGTCCACGCCTTGCGTGAACATGTTCAGCGCCAGCGTCACCACGTCGACATTGCCCGTGCGCTCGCCATTGCCGAACAGCGTGCCTTCGACGCGGTCGGCACCGGCCATCAGGCCGAGCTCCGTCGCCGCAATGCCCGTGCCGCGGTCGTTGTGCGGGTGCAGGGAAATGATCAGGCTCTCGCGATTGTCGAGGTTGCGGCACATCCACTCGATCTGGTCGGCATAGATGTTCGGCGTCGCCATCTCGACGGTCGACGGCAGATTGAGGATCAGCTTGTTATCCGGCGTCGGCTTGACGATCGCGGTGACCGCGTTGCAGATCTCCAGCGCCACTTCCAGCTCGGTGCCGGTGAAGCTCTCCGGCGAATACTCGAAGCGAAAATCGCCACCGGCCTTGGCGGCCATGTCGGTGATCATCTTGGCAGCATCGGTCGCAATTTGCTTGATGCCGGCAACATCCTTGGCAAACACCACCCGGCGCTGCAACTCACTGGTCGAGTTGTAGAAATGCACGATCGGCTTATGGGCGCCCTGCAGCGCCTCGAAGGTCCGGGTGATCAGCTCCGGCCGGCACTGCACCAGCACCTGCAGCGACACGTCTTCGGCGACATTGCCCTCTTCGATGCACCAGCGGGCAAAGTCGAAGTCCGTCTGCGAGGCCGAGGGGAAGCCAATCTCGATTTCCTTGAAGCCCATGTCCAGGAGCAGCTGGAACATGCGCGCCTTGCGGTCATGGCCCATCGGGTCGACGAGCGACTGGTTGCCGTCACGCAGGTCGACCGAGCACCAGATCGGCGCCTGGGAAATGGTCTTCGACGGCCAGGTCCGGTCGGCGAGCGTGATCTGCGGGTAAGGCTGATACTTCACCGCCGCTTCCGGCATGCCGTTCTTGATGGAATGGGATTTCTGGATCATTGCAGCTTCTCTTCATCACTGAGCGCTCTGGCCGCTTTGCCATAACCGATCGGGGATCGGATTGCGATGGCAAATGCCGTGGCGGGCGCGTTTGTCCTAAAACTCTATTGGATTCGAGGAGCATCTGCCGGCGTGGCTTTTTCGGCCGCCGGGCGCTCCTCAGCGAACCCGGCAACCGCGAGTAAGGCCGAGAAGAAGAAGCGAGGCGAAGGCGTGCAGCGGCGCACGATTGTCATCGTGTGCGGCAGAGATCGTAGCGATCCGATATGCGCTGGCCTTGGTCATGACAAAGCCTATACACGGCTTGCCGAACCGGAGCAAGGCATGCCCGTGCGGAAACGTGAGGAGTGCGACCATCCCTCTGGCGCGAGCCCCGCCAAACGAAAAAGGCACCGGCGCTGCCGCCGATGCCCTTTGCAATTTCAACGCCGTTGCCGACGGTATATCGGTCTCAGATATCCGAAACCGAGGTGATGATGCGCGAGACGAGGCCATAGTTCTTGGCCTCTTCAGCCGACAGCCAATAGTCACGTTCGGTATCCTTGGCGATCTTTTCGACCGTCTGGCCGGTCGCTTCGGAGAAGATCTTGTTCAGGCGCTCGTTCATCTTGATGATTTCGCGGGCCTGGATCTCGATATCCGAAGCCATGCCGCGGGTGCCGCCCGACGGTTGGTGAAGCAGGAAGCGGGTATTCGGCAGGCAGAGACGACGCTCCTTGGGAACGCCGACATAGATCAGCGCGCCGGCGGACGCGACCCAGCCGGTGCCAATCGTCCAGACCTTCGGCTTCACGAACTTCATCATGTCGTGAATGCTGTCGCCGGATTCGACGTGGCCGCCTGGCGAGCTGACGAAGAGGCGGATGTCGTCATCGCTGGCCGACGCAAGCGCCACGAGCTGCGAGCAAACCTTCTGCGCCAACTCCTGGGTGATGGTGCCGTAAATGAAAATCGAGCGCGACTTGAAAAGGTTCGCCTCCGTTTCCTTGCCCAAGGGCAGTTCGGTGTTCTTGTCTTCCTCGTCGCTCATCCGTTGTTCTCCGGCGTCTCATGAATTTCTTTGTCAAAGTCAGATAATGCGACTCGACAGCGAAGACAATGCAACAAACCGAAAGGGCGACAAAGGGCGAAGCGGATTGCACTGCGCCTATGGTAAACGGCGCCACCGCCAAATGCCGTATGGACAGAGACACAGAGCCCAATAAGATCGAGCCGGTCAAAAAACTGCAAGGACAGGGCTCCCTCCCAGGTCCTGTCGATCCATGGGGACAGATATGAACAGACGCATCCTGATTGCAGCGGCCGTGCTGATGGCATCCGCGGCACCGGCCTTCGCTCACCTCAACCCTGATGAGCACGGCTCGTTTGCCGCCGGCTTCTCGCATCCGCTCTTCGGCCTCGACCATATCCTGGCCATGGTCGCCGTCGGCCTCTGGGCCGCACAGATCGGCGGCCGGGCGCTGTGGCTCGTGCCGTCGGCCTTCGTCGCGATGATGGCGGCCGGCTTTTCGCTGGCAACGGCCGGCATCCATTTTCCCTTTGTCGAGCCCGCGATCCTCGCCTCGGTTGTCGCGCTGGGCCTGCTGGTGGCAATGGCCGTGCGCCTCGATGCGGCCGCGTCGGCTGCGGTCGTCGGCCTCTTCGCGCTCTTTCACGGCCATGCCCATGGCGGCGAACTCGGCAGCGCCGGCGCCCTTCCCTTCGCCATCGGCTTCATGCTTGCCACCGCCGCCCTTCACGCGGCCGGCATCGGCCTTGGCGTGGCGCTTGGTCGCCTCTCAGGCGGCGGCACGCTGGCGCGCATTCTCGGCGGCCTTACGGCACTTGCCGGCACGGCCCTGATCTTCGGCTGACGAAACGAACGGGGAATGGCGGGTCATGCCCGCCATTTTTATCCGCGACCGCGATAGGTCGGCACGCCCTGATCGGGCAGCCACAATCCTTCCGGCGGCTTGCCGGTCTGCCAGAAAACGTCGATCGGAATGCCGCCGCGCGGATACCAGTAGGCACCGATGCGCAGCCAGCGCGGCGACAACAGGCTGACCAGCCGTTTGGCGATATCAATGGTGCAGTCCTCGTGGAAGGCGCCATGATTGCGGAAGGAATGCAGGAACAGCTTCAGCGACTTCGATTCCACCAGCCATTCATCCGGCACGTAGTCGATGACGATGTGGGCAAAATCCGGCTGGCCGGTCATCGGGCAAAGCGAGGTGAATTCCGGCGCGGTGAACCGCACCAGGAAGTCCGCGCCCTGATTGCCGCTCGGCACGCGCTCGAGCACCGCTTCGTCGGGGCTCTGCGGCAGGTCGACCTTGGCGCCCAGTTGCGACAGGCCGGATACGTCAGTCTTGCTCATTTGCGTGGTGCTCCACTTACCTTTACGCGCACGCCGTGCGCCTTTTCACCTTCCGGCTCGACATGGATCGCGATCTTGGCGCCGGGGTGAACGGCGCGTATCGCGTCCTCGATGCGATCGCAGATATCATGCGCCTCGCCGACCGGCATCATTTCCGGCACGACCATGTGGAAATCCACAAAAATCACCGGGCCTGCCTGGCGGGTCTTGAGATCGTGCACTCCAAGCGAGCCCTTGCCGTTGGCGGCGATCGCCTGCTTGATCGCCTCCTCCTCCTCGGCCGGCACCGCCCGGTCCATCAACCCGTCAATCGACCGCGAGATCACCATCCAGCCCTGGAACAGGATATTGCAGGCGACGATGACGGCCAGCAAGGGATCAAGGATCGCGTAACCCGTGGCAATGGCAAGACCAAGGCCGATCAAAACGCCGATCGAGGTCACGACGTCAGACAGAATATGATGGCCGTCGGCGCTGAGAGCCGGCGAGCGATGCTTCCGACCGGCGCTGATCAGCACATAGGCCCAGATGGCGTTGACGACACCAGCAGCAAAGTTGATCGCCAGGCCGAGCGCCGGAGCTTCCAACATCACCGGCGCCATCATCGCCGGCACCGCTTCCCAGACGATCAGCAATGCGGCAACGACGATCAGCACGCCCTCGATAACCGCGGAAAAATACTCCGCCTTGTGGTGCCCGAAGGGATGGCCGGCATCCGCCGGTTTCGCCGCATAGCCGATCATCAGATAGGCGATCACCGCCGCAATCACATTGACTGTCGACTCAAGACCATCCGACAAAAGGGCCACCGAGCCGGTAAGCCACCAGGCAAGCAGCTTCAGCCCCAGCACAGCCAGAGAAAGCGGAATGCCCCAGAAGGCAAGCCGCAGGACGGTTCGGTTATCGGATAGAGACATCTTCTTCATTCCTCATGCAGATGCAAACGAGTTGCAAACGCAAGCCCATTGAAACGCAAAACCGCCCGCGCGAATTTCGCGCAGGCGGTCAATGGGAAACATATGTGCCATCGATGCCGGCTTGTCAAAGGTGCGTTCGGCTCCTGCCCGTTTTTTAAGGGTCCGTAATCGTACCCGGCATCAGATCGGTTTCGGCGCTTTCGACTTCTTCGGCGCCCTTGCCGAGGTACAGGAAGACGACCACGGCCGTTGCCGTGGTAATGGCCGTCAACAGCCAGAGCAGCGTCCCGAACGCGCTGCTATAGGCTTGAAGCAGTGCAAGGCGCTCAACCGACGGCACTATGCTGCCGGCCGCAGCCACGTTGCCGGTGACGAGCCTCTGGGCGACATCGGCGGCGTGGCCGCCGGCTGCCGACCCCAATTTGATCTGCGTGAAGACAGAGAGAAGCGCTGTCACCACCGCAAGGGCGATCCCTTCGCCCGCAACACGGGTGGTGCTGAAGATACCCGTCGCCATTCCCGCCCGCTCCTTCGGCACCACGCTGACCGCCAGCCCATCCATCAAACCCCAGGGCAGGCTGATGCCGATGCCGACGAGCAGCAATGGTGGGACCAGCAGCCCCGGCGCCGAGCCCACGGGAAACTGGCTGAGCCAGCCAAGCCCGGCGGCTGAAACCAGCAATCCGGTCCCGCAGATGCCGGCCGGCGCAAACCAGCGCGTCAACAGACCGGCGGCGATCGGCAGGAGGAGCAGCGGAGCCGAGAGCGCAATCATCATCCGCCCCCCGGCAATCTCGCTCATGCCTTCGATGCCGATGAACCGCACCGGCAGAAGAATGAGCAGCACGACGAAACCATAAGCCGGCGCCGCCGCGAGCAGTTGTACGCCGACAAAGCGCGGATACTTGAACAAGGACAGATCCAGCATCGGCCGCGCCACGGAACGCTCGATTCGGTAGAAGACAAAGAAGAAGACAACCGCAGCTACCAGCACAGCGAGGACGAAAGGATCGCTCCAGCCGGCCTCGGGCAGCTGCAGGATGCCAAATGTCAGGAATGCCAGCGCCAGCGTGAACGTCACCGCCCCCTTCCAGTCGAGGCCGCCCGCATTCGGGTCGCGCGTTTCCCGCAGGAAAACGGCACCGAGCGCAAAGGCAAAGGCCGCGAGCGCGACGACAAGCAGGAAGATTGCCGGCCAGCCGAGCGCCTCGACCACGAGGCCGGAGGCAATGGGGCCAAATGCCAGGCCGACGCCAAAGCTCGCACCGACGACGCTGAACGCCCGCAGCCGTTGCCCCTCTTCAAACTCCTGTGCCAGTGAAGCCATGCCGCCCGAAAACGCTGCCGCCGCCCCGACACCCTGCAAGGCCCTGAGAATGTCGAACAAGACAATATCGTTGGCGAAGGCAAGGCCGAGCGAGAACAGGCCGAAGGCTGCAAGCCCGCCGAGGAACATGCGCTTGCGGCCATAGCTATCGGCAAGCGCGCCCGCCGCCATCAGGGTGCTGCCGAAGGTCAGCATGAAGGCGTTCGTGACCCAGTTGAGCGCCAGCGGGCTTCCACCCAGCGTCCGGCTGATCGCGGGCAGTGCCACCGCCGGCCCGGTGAAGGTCAGCGGCATGGCGGCGGCCGCACAACAAACAGCAACAAGAACGCACAACCGTCCGGCGTTGCTCCTACTCCTGGTCTTTTCTCTCATGTCTTGCAGTCCCGATGTGTTCGAGCAAGGAAGGACCCGCCGGTCGCACTTCGTGAGGCGACCGGTCGCCGGTCGGTGGGTATCGATTGACTTGAGGAGGATAGATTGGACAGAATGGCTGGGAAATACCGCCATCATTCCACTCTTGGCGGAAAAAAACGCTCGAATAGGAGAGGCAATGGATCGCTTGGGTGGACTGACGGCCTTTGTTCGAACCGCCGATCTCGGCAGCTTTGTCGCTGCCGGACGGGTCCTTGGCCTATCCGCTTCGGCCGTTGGCAAGGCGGTGACCAATCTCGAGAGACAGCTTGGCGTTCGCCTGTTTCAACGCTCGACACGCAGCATCCGGCTGACGGAGGAAGGGCGGCTGTTTCACGAGCGCTGCCGTCGCGTCCTCGACGATCTAGACGATGCCGAGGCATCGCTAGCCCAAGCCGTCGCGGCTCCACGCGGGCGCCTGCGCGTCAGCGTTCCGATCGTCAGTTATCACCTGCTGCTGCCGGTGCTGCCGGAATTCGTTGAGCGCTATCCCGAAGTCGAACTCGATCTCGATTTCAACGATCGCATCGTCGACCTGATCGATGAGGAGGTCGATGTCGCTATCCGCAGCGGCGATTTGCCGGATTCCCGGCTGATGTCGAGAGCCCTGCGCCCGTTCCGGCTTCTGCTTTGCGCCGCCCCAAGCTACCTCGCCGATCACGGCACGCCCGAATGCCCACGGGATCTCGATGGTCACCGGGCAATCCGCTTCCGGTTTCCCAACAGCCGCAAACTGCAGGACTGGCCGATTGTCATGTCAGGCACCATGCCGCCGATGTGCACAGTGCTGACCTGCAACAATATGGAGGCATTGCGTGGCGCCGTGATCAGCGGTCTCGGCATTGGCTGCATGCCGGACTTTCTGGCGCGCGGGCCGCTTGCCGACGGCGCGCTTAAAACGGTGCTCGACGCCCATCTCAACGCACCCGGCCAGTTTCACCTTCTCTGGCCCTCGAACCGGCACCTCTCGCCCAAGGTCCGGGTCTTCGTCGATTTCCTCAGCGAGCGGCTGTTTGCCGATCGCTGCGAAATTCCGGGCGCGCCAAGCGCCCCATGAAGGCACCTGCCAGCCCGACAACGAAAGCGCCGCCCTTTGATACGGAGGCGGCGCCTGATTGTCTGCGGTTCGTTTCTTAGGCGGCCTTGACCTTCGCCCGCTTGGCCAGATGCGCCACCACGTTTTCGATCATGCGCATGCCGGCATCGCCGCCGAGCGTCATGATCGATTCCGGGTGGAACTGCACGGCTGCCACCGGCTCCTTGGTATGCTCGATGCCCATGATCGTGCCGTCTTCACTTTCGGCGGTGATCATGAAATCGCGCGGCAGGCTCGACGGATCGGCAAAGATCGAGTGATAGCGACCGACGGTCACCTCCTTGCCGAGGCCGGAGAAGACGATGCCGGGTTCGAGCACGCGGATGCGCGACGGCTTGCCGTGCATCGGGATCGCCAGCTGCCTGAGATCGCCGCCATAGGCTTCGGCAAGCGCCTGCAGGCCGAGGCAGACGCCGAAGATCGGCAGATCGCGGGCACGCGCCTTCTTGATCGTTGCCTTGCAGTCGAAATCCTTCGGGTTGCCGGGTCCCGGCGACAGCACGACGAGATCCGGCTTCACCCGGTCGAAGATCTCTTCGGCCACCGGCGAGCGCACCGTCGTCACCGTTGCCCCCGTTTGGCGGAAGTAATTCGCCAGCGTGTGCACGAAGCTGTCCTCGTGGTCGACAAGCAGGATGTTGACGCCGGCGCCTACGGCGGCGACGTCACGGCCGGCCTTGCCGCTGTTGGCGGATTTCGCGTCACGAATGGCTGCGATCATGGCAGAGGCCTTCAGTTCGGTTTCGGCTTCTTCTTCTTCCGGGTTTGAATCGTAGAGCAGCGTCGCGCCCGCCCTCACCTCGGCAATGCCGTCCTTGATGCGGATGGTGCGGAGCGTCAGGCCGGTGTTCATGTCGCCGTTGAAGCCGACCATGCCGATGGCGCCACCATACCATGCGCGCGGGCTCTTCTCGTGGCCTTCGATGAAGCGCATCGCCCAGAGTTTCGGCGCACCGGTGACGGTGACGGCCCAGGCGTGGCTGAGGAAGCCGTCGAAGGCGTCCATATCGTCGCGCAGGCGCCCCTCGATGTGGTCGACCGTGTGGATCAGGCGCGAATACATCTCGATCTGGCGGCGGCCGATGACCTTGACGGAGCCGGGAACGCAGACGCGGCTCTTGTCGTTGCGGTCGACATCCGAGCACATGGTCAGTTCGGACTCGTCCTTCTTGGAATTCAGCAGCTTCAGGATCTGCTCGCTGTCGGCGATCGGGTCGTCACCGCGCTTGATCGTGCCGGAAATCGGGCAGGTCTCGATGCGGCGGCCGGACACGCGCACGAACATTTCCGGCGAGGCGCCGACCAGGTATTCCTGGTTTCCGAGATTGATGAAGAAGGAATAGGGCGACGGGTTGATCGCCTTCAACCGTTTGGAGATCTCCGACGGCTTGCTGTCGCAGCGCTCGAAGAACTTCTGGCCGGGAACGACCTCGAAGAGATCGCCGCGGCGGAAGCTTTCCTTCGCCTTGACCACAAGCTCGGCATATTCGCCGGGCCGGTGGTCCCCATGCGGCGGAATGATGTCGACGGTCTGGAAGGGTTCGCTGGCGATCTCCTCCGTCTTGCCTTCAGTCGAAACACCGTCCTTGGCGAAGTCATAGCGGTCGATCCAGGCCTTGGCGGCATAGTGGTCGACGACCAGGATCTCATCCGGCAGGAACAGAACCATGTCGCGCTGGTCGTCCGGGCGCTTCAGCTTCAGCTCGATGGCGTCGAACTGGAAGGCGAGATCGTAACCGAAGGCGCCATAAAGGCCGAGGCTCGCATCCTCCGCCGAATGGAAGAGGTTGGTGACGGCCCGAAGCACGGTGAAGACCGTCGGCATCTTCGAGCGCTCTTCCTCGGTGAAGACACGGTCGGGCGCGTTGATCGTCAGGTCGAGACGGGTCGCCGTCGAGGTGCCGAGCGTGATGTCGGCGACGGTTTTCAGATGGTCCGAAATGATCGACAGCAGCACTTCGCCGCGGCCGTTATAGGCTTCGATCCAGAGCGAGCGGCCGAAGGAGGAAATGCCGAGCGGCGGGTCGACGACGGCAGTGTCCCAGCGCGTGTAGCGGCCCGGATATTCGTAGTTGGACGAAAACACCGCGCCGCGACGTTCGTCCAGCCTGTCGACATAGCTTGAAATCGAATCCGCATAGGAGGCTTCGCGCCGCCTGCGGGTGACGACGATCCCGCCCCTGGTGGTATAGCTTTCCGCGCCGTCTTCGAGAATTACCGTTGCCATTCGTCTCGCTCCGTAAAAGCCCGGTTTTTCCACGCGGCCAGAATACGAAAAAGCCGCCTCGAAATCTCCGGGCGGCTTGATGTCTCAATCACGCATGACTGGTCAAGGCCGCCTCAGCGAGCCCACCACCAGATCGAAATGTTGCGTGCATTTGTCATGGGCGAAAGTGTTAGCGCGGGTTGCAGCCTTGCGCAAGCGGGAAAAAGTGCCGCCGCAGGAGCAAAAGAAAAGGCGGCCACGAAGGGCCGCCTTTCCGACTGGAGCTCGTCTGCGATCGATCAGAACTTGGCCTTCGCCGTGACCAGGAAGGTCCGGCCGCGACCGGTGTCGATCGTGCTGCCGGCAATGGTGCTCGACGACGGCGTGTAGGCCTTGTCGAACAGGTTCGTGACCGTTGCCGTCACTTCGAAGCCATTCTCGAACTTGTAGTTCGCGAACATATCGACCAGCCCGTAACCCGGAACGGTCGGCGGCGTGCGGTTGATCGCACCGACGTCGGCGCTCGAAACCGCGTAGAAGCGCGTGCCGACCGTCAGGCGCTGATCTTCGAGGAAGCGGGCGCCGAGCGTCGCGCTGACGATAGTGTCCGGCAGGTAGGTCTGCACGCCGAAACCGTTGATCTGCGATGGCAGTTTGCTGTCGGTATAGGTATAGGCGAGGTCGCCGAAGACGAAGCCTGCATCATAGGCCGCCTGCAGTTCGAAGCCCTGAACCGTCGACGTGCCAGGGTTGTTGACGAAGAAGATCTGGCGACCGCCACCAAGCATTGCCGCGGTGATGTAGTTGTCGATCCTGTTGTGGAAGTAGTTGGCCTTCACACGCAGGCTATCGCTGGAGTCGAGCAGACCGTCGAAGGAGAAGTTGGCACCAACTTCCCAGCCCTTGGAGATTTCAGGCTCCAGGAACGGATTGGGGAAGAAGGACTGACCGCTAGAGCCCGGGTGTGTTCCACCGGCAAAGGTTTCGTTGACCGTCGGCGGGCGCGAGGTCTCTGCGTAGGTCACGTAGGGCTGGAACCAGTCCGTAGGGTTGAGCGCAAGCGTGATGCTCGGATTGAGGTGTCCATCGGACTTGTCAACTGTGTAGGGACCTGCCGGAAGGCCGATCGGGTTGCCGGCGACAACGGCGCCCGAGCCGTCGAGGCTGTAGTGGTCGTAGCGCAGCCCGGCCGTCAGGTCGGCGATACCGTAGGTGAAGGTCGTCGTGCTGAAGACGCCGGTCGTGGCATTCCGACCGCCACCGTTGACACCACCGCTCGGCCGCGCCGTGCTGTTGATGACGTCGTAATCATCGCGGAAATACTCGACGCCGTAATTGGCCCTGACCGCAACGTCACCAAGATCGAACAGCGAGGTGTTGGAGATGTCGAAGCCCTTGCCGGTGTCGATGATCTGACGGCCGGCGGCAGTACCGCCACCTCTGACGTCGGTGTCGTACTTCATCTTCAACCGGTTCCAATAGGCGTTGGCGCGGAAATCTATGAGTTCGTTGTCTGGCGTATAGGAATAGCTTGCGGCCAGCGTCTGGTTCTTCACGTTCTGGAAGTAGGAGTTGGCGAAGAAGTCATTGTCATAGGTGATGCCGCTGAACTTGAAGGTATGATCCTCATCCGGCGTAATCTCGAACTTCAGCATGCCAGACAGCAGGTCTTCCTCGGTATAGGGCACCTGAACGCCATTGCCGTTGTCGTAATTGCCAGGGTCGGCCTTGCTGATACCGCCCAGTACCGAAAAGACGTCGTTGAAGCGGTAGGCGCCGATCAGCGATTCCGACCAGCCGGCACCGTTGGTGCCATAGGTGGCGGAGGCAATGCCGCCATAGGTCTTGCCGTCCTGGATCAGGTCTTCGATGTCATAGGTCCTAAAGTTGACCGAGCCGGCCAATGCGCCACCGCCGACACCGGTGACGGCGCCGCGGGTGACGTCGATCTCGGACAGGAACGCCGGGTCGAAATAGGCGAGACCTTGCGCTTCGTGACCGGTGAAGCGGAAGTTCTGGCGCACGCCGTCGATCATCATGTTGACGCGACCGGAACCTTCGAAGCCGCGAATGTTGACGGCCACACCCGGGTTCTGCGGATTGTTCGCCGTCGACGTGCCGGGAACACCGCGCAGCAGGTCATCGGTTTCAAGCCCGGACTGCAGGTCGATCTGGTCGGTCGTCACCACGCTGACCGGGCCGGCCTTTGCATAGGGGTCGCTGGTGCGCGCGCCCTTGACGACGATCGGCGAAAGGAAGGTCTCGCCCTTCTTGGCGGCCTCGGCATTCTGTTCGTTTGCCTTCGGCGCGGTCGTCGCGGTCTGCGCGAAGGCACCAGAGGCGGCGGAAAGAGCAAGTGTAGTCGTGCACGCCAAAAGTGCCAGGCGACGGTGCCGGTTGAGCATGGACCAATCCTTTTGAATTCATGGGCCGGGCTTGCTGTTGAGCGGCGAACTCAAGGGGCTGGCTGGGCGTGGGGTTCGAATACGTGGCGACATTGCGTCGCCTCATTTATGCCGCATAAAAAACATGACTATTATTGTCAAGATAGAAACGCCTCCCCAACAATTTATGGGATCGTCCCAATTCGGGGCGTTGCCGAACTGCAACGCTCTTTGCATCAAGCCGATGAAACCAGATGGCTTCCCATGCGTTCCTCCCCGTCGAGGCCTGCCCTCGCGGACATGTGAAAGGAAACGCATGCGTTGCCATATCCCCCTGATTTTCCTGTCGACATTGCTCCTCACAGGCGCGAGCCTTCCCAAAACCGGCCCCCTTCCCCTACCCAAACCACCTGCGGACGCACAGGCCGAGGCGCCGGTACCCGCTCCTGAAAAGAAGCCGGAAACGCGGGTGAAGGAAGGTGACGAAGACAAGGACCAGCAGCCTCCCAGCGGTCAACAGGGCAGCCAAGCGCCAACGCCTGAGCCGAAGCCGGCGGAAGGCACAGAAACTGAGAAGGACGGCGACAAGGGAGCCGACGGCAAGAAGGGCGACGCCGCCAGCGAGGAGAAGACCACGGACAAGCCGACTGACTACAAGGCGGAAGAGCCCCCCGTCATCTACCCGCCGGTCGAAAACGAGAACCCGACCGAATACGCCAAGTGCCTATCGGAGCTGAAAGCATTGGGTGCCGTTTTCACCGAAGCCAAGCGGATCGACGATGGCAAGGGCTGCGGCATCGACAAGCCGCTTGATGTGACAAGCGTGTTGCCCGACGTGAAACTGGCGCCGAAGGGGCTGATGCGCTGCGAGGCGGCGTTGGCATTGGCGCGCTGGACCAAGGAAGCAGTACAGCCGGCGGCCGACGTGGCGTTTGCCAAGGGTACGACCGCCAAGATGTTGAACCAGGCCTCCACCTATATCTGCCGCCTGCGCAACAACGCCCCGACAGGCAAGATCTCAGAGCATGCCCACGGCAACGCCGTCGACATCGCTTCGTTCACGCTCAGCGACGGCAAGACCATCGAGATCCAGCCTCGCGACGAGGATGGCACCATGACCGGCGCCTTCCAGCGTGCGATCACCGCTTCGGCCTGCCTGTATTTCAAGACCGTGCTCGATCCGGGCAGCGACGCGGCGCATGAGACGCACCTGCATCTCGACGTGATCGAGCGCGGGAACGGATATCGTTACTGCCGATAGAGCGTTTCCGCCTTGTACGGAGTCGCTGAACCGCTCTATCGTTTTGCTTCACGCATTTCCTGACGGAAAACCGCTTCGCGCCTTATCTGGAACGCTTTAATCCGCACCATAGCCAAGGGCGACGAACTCGCCTTCGAAACGCCCGGCAAGCTCACCGTCATCCAGCAACTCGGCGGCAACGACGATCCTTGCCCTGCCCCGACGGTGAAACAGCCGCAGGAAGCTCGGCCATTGCCCCATGTCCGCAAGGGTTGACCGAGAGGAGAATGCACCGGCAACCGGCTTCAGATACTCCATCCGGTTGCTCTGGATCACGAGGCGGGCCGGAACGCCCGCGTGCGTCAGCCGCACGTGCAGCAGCGACCAGGCGGCAAGGATGGAGAGTGCGGAGGCACTGCCGCCGAACACCGTTTCGCGATGATTGATGTTGGGAGCGAGCGGCGCAGATAGCCGCACGTGCTCATCAATCGCTTCGTCGACATGAACCTGCATCGCTGCCGAAAGCGGAATATGGGCGTGAAGATAAGCTTCAAGGTCCAACGGGGTCATGGCGGCTCAGATCGATTTTGCTCACATCGTATCGGTGGGCAGGCACTCGCAACATCAGCACGGACGCACTGATCAGGACAATACCCTCTCCCTTTCGTCACCATCAAGCGAGCAACCCGCACGGCTTGCACGGCAACAAAGGTGGCGTAGATACCTTGCAGGATCAGGTTTCCTTCCCCAGATAGCAGCCCAGGAATATCACTGCCCCCCAAGCCCGAGGAAACCTCCATGGCGCTCACAATGTACAGGCTCTCCGTTCCCACCTTCGTCCATGGCTTCAATGTCCTCGGCAAATTGCTCGACAAGGCCGAGGCCCATGCCGGCGAAACCGGTCTTTCGCTCGACGATCTGGTCAACGCCCGACTGGTCGCCGACATGCTGCCGCTTGCAGGCCAGGTGCAGCGCGCCAGCGACACGTCAAAGGGCACCATCGCCCGGCTGACCGCGCTCGAGGTGCCGAGCTTTCCCGATGAGGAGAAGACGTTCGGGGAACTGCGCGAGCGCATCGGCAAGACCGTCGCATTCCTGGAGACCGTTCGACCGTCCGATCTCGACGGCAGCGAAACCCGCGAGGTCACCCTGACCTTCACCAAGCTGAAGATGACGTTGAGCGGCGAGGACTATCTGTTGAAATTCGTGCTGCCGAACTTCTATTTCCACCTGACCACGGCCTACGACATTCTCCGCCATAAGGGCGTTCCCGTCGGCAAGGCGGACTTCATCAGCCTCAACTGAGACGTGGCGCCTCGGGAAGCGAAACGGGAGCGGAAACGCTTTAAAATCAATCCATAACGCCTCAAATCGATCTCGGTTTGAGGCGTTATGCCTACAGCGCCGCGCGTCTTGTTAGACGCGCCAAGGTCGCTGTAGCGCTTTAAATTGCCGCTGCTTTTATCCCTAAATCGAATGCGATTTACGGAAACTTACAGTAGCCGGGAGCTCAAGCGTTTCCGATTTAGACGGAATCGCATAAGCGCTCTATCTCTTTGTTTTTACGCATTTCCTGACGGAAAACCGCTTCGCACTTTTCCTGGAACTGCTCTAGAACAGGCCTTCGATATAGCCCTGCTGATTGAGGTAGATCTTCTCCGATGACGGCACCTTCGGCAGGCCCGGCATCGTCATGATTTCGCCGGTGATGACGACGATGAAGCCGGCGCCGGCGGCAAGCCGCACTTCGCGGATCGGCACCGTGTGGCCCGTCGGCGCGCCGCGCAGGTTCGGGTCGGTCGAAAACGAATATTGCGTCTTGGCCATGCAGATCGGCAGGTGGCCGTAGCCCTGATCCTCCCAGGTGCGCAATTGATCACGCACCGACTTGTCGGCGATCACTTCGCTGGCGTGGTAGATGTCCTTGGCGATCGTCTCGATTTTGTGGAACAGCGGCATCTCGTCGGGATAGAGCGGCGAAAACTGCGAGTGGCCGCCTTCGGCGAGTGCTGCTACCTTTCGCGCCAGTTCCTCGATGCCTACAGAACCTTCGGCCCAGTGGCGGCAGAGCACGGCCTCTGCACCGAGCGTTGCGACATAGTCCTTGATTGCCTGCACCTCGGCCTCGGTATCGGAGGTGAAGTGATTGATCGCGACGATCGCAGGCACGCCGAACTTCTTGACGTTCTGGACGTGGCGGCCGAGGTTGGCGCAGCCTTTGCGCAGCGCCTCGAGGTTCTCCTTGCCGAGATCGTCCTTCTTGACGCCGCCATTCATCTTGATGGCGCGCACGGTGGCGACGATGACGGCGGCATCGGGCTTGAGCCCGGCCTTGCGACATTTGATGTCGAAGAATTTTTCCGCGCCGAGATCGGCGCCGAAGCCGGCTTCGGTTACCACGTAATCTGCGAGTTTCAGCGCCGTGGTCGTCGCGATCACCGAGTTGCAGCCATGGGCAATATTGGCGAACGGGCCGCCGTGCACGAAGGCCGGATTGTTCTCCAGCGTCTGCACCAGGTTCGGCTGCATCGCATCCTTCAACAGCACGGTCATCGCCCCGTCCGCCTTGATATCGCGGGCAAGGACCGGGCTCTTGTCACGCCGGTAGCCGATGATGATGTTGCCGAGGCGCTTTTCCAGGTCCTTCAGATCCATCGAAAGGCAAAGGATCGCCATGACCTCGGAAGCAACTGTGATGTCGAAACCGGTCTCGCGCGGATAACCGTTGGCAACGCCGCCGAGCGAGCCGACGATGTTGCGCAGCGCCCGATCGTTCATGTCCATCACCCGTCGCCAGGAAATGCGCCGGATGTCGATGTTCTGCTCGTTGCCCCAATAGATATGGTTGTCGAGCAGCGCCGCAAGCAGGTTGTGGGCGGATGTGATGGCGTGGAAATCGCCGGTGAAATGAAGGTTCATGTCCTCCATCGGCACCACCTGGGCGTAGCCGCCGCCGGCCGCCCCACCCTTGACGCCGAAACAGGGGCCGAGCGACGCCTCGCGGATGCAGACGATCGCCTTCTTGCCGATGCGGTTGAGGCCGTCGCCGAGACCGACCGTCGTCGTCGTCTTGCCCTCGCCGGCGGGCGTCGGATTGATCGCGGTCACCAGGATCAGATGGCCGTTCTTGCGGTCCTTCTGTGCAGCAATGAATTCCGCGCCGATCTTTGCCTTGTCATGGCCGTAGGGCAGCAGATGCTCCGGCGGAATGCCGAGCTTTGCACCGATCTCCAGGATCGGCCTCTTCTTCGCGGCACGCGCGATTTCGATATCGGACTTGACCTCCACCATGGGTTTTCCCCTCCCCCCAAGCTGCATTTCTGTGCCTGACCCCATTCGGGATGAGGCGTTTCTTGCACCTTCGCCGGAAGGCACAACTCCGGCTGGAGCTGCCGCCCATCAGGCGCTGATCTTTATCGCGCGAGAATGTCGCGCATCTCGACGATGTTGGAGCGCACCCGCAGGATATAGAAGCCCATGGTCGCCAGATGCGTCGGCATGATCCAGCCGGCCTCTTCGCCGTTGGAGATGATGAACGGCTGGATGCGAAGTGCCGAGCGCAGCTGCTTGATCGTTTCCGTCCAGATCGGCGTCAGGCCGCGCTGGGCGACGACGTTCTCGAAGTCGGCGCCGGCAGCCGAAAGGATGCCGTAGTAACCGTAGAGCTGTCCGTAGGCGAACCAGAAACGGTCGTCGGCACGCGTGTCGAACCAGCCGCCATTGTGGTTTTCCGAGCGCTCGCGAATGATCGCCGAGGTGTTGCCGAGATCGTTGGCGATGCGGTCGAGGAACTCCACCAGGTTATCGGCGCGACCGTCAAAGACGGCATCGCACTTGGCAAGCGTGGTGTTGAAGGTGCGCATGTCCCGCATGGCAGCGCGATAGAAGCTCGGTGTCGGGGTCTTCGGGCCAAACGGATTGAGGCCGAAGTACCAGGTCTCCTCGTCGAACTGGATGTTGCCACGCGCCCGCTGCAGATCGTTGTTGATGCCTGACGTGCCGCGAACGCGACCGAGTGAATCGACCAGTTCAACCGAGGTACGGCGAACCGCCTGGTTGATGCCGCGCTGGAACGATGCCTTGTTGTCGAGCCAAGGCGTATCGTCCCAATCGAGGCCGAAGAAGCCGACCTTGTAGAGCAGCATCGACGAAATCCAGGCATTCTCATTGACGTTGAAATCGATGAGATCGGCCGCGACATCGACGATCGCCGAGGTCTGGCACTGGGTCCCGGCGGGCAGTTGCACGGCGGCAAGTGCCTCAGGCGTAACTTCGGCCGGCGGCGTAACCGCGGCCGCCTGGTTGGCTGCCGCTGCGCCGGTCGTCGTTTGTCCGGTCGTGACACCGGGCCCCGCCACAGGCGAACCCGCCGGCACCTTGCGCTCGGCGAGCTTGTAGCGATCAACATAGTCGGCATCGAAATTCGTCCAGGCCTGGGTCTGCCAGATGAAATAGCCGTAGAAGAAGATCAGGCCGAGCAGGATGATGCCGATCGGCCCCTTGATGATCCAGTTGCGCTGGCGATACCAGTTTCCAAGCGCAACGAACGGCCACAGCAGCCAGGCAACGGCCAGGCCGATGCCGCGACCGATCGCGGTAAAGACACGCTGGAAAAACGCGACGATCGGATCAAACATGTCCTATTCCTCTCTGAGGCCGTAAAGCTTGCGGCGGAAGGCCGCCTTGTCCTTGAGATATGTGCCGGTCAAGGTCGTCACAACATATTCCCTGAACTTTTCGCTGTAACGCTCGTAGGCGTCATAAAACCCCTGCTTGTCGAAGACGAAGCGGGAAACGAAATCGCGGGGAACGAGCTGGGCGATCAAGCGGTTGACCAGCCACTGATCGGGATGAACGGGCGCGGCCCTCACCAGCATGAAGCGGTTTGCCGGCGCGACATCCTGCATCCGGATGCTGCCCGTCGTCTGCACCATGCGCTGCATCTCCTGCAGGAAGGGATAGGTGGCATCCTGGGCAACGAGTGCCGCGTTGCGATGCATCCAGGTCTGCAGCCAGATCCGGTCGGCGCGGGCAAGATCCGTCGTCGGATCGGCATCGTTGATCAAACCGCGCACCACCATGTCGGCGCGATGCTGGTAGAGCCCTGAGTCCTCGACCCAGGACGCCTGGGGCAGTTGCAACCGCTTTGTCGAGGCCAGGAAATCGTAGATGCGGGCGTGATCGTCGATCGCGATGTAGCTGACCTGCCAGGGCCGCGACCGGCGGAAACCGGGGACCGACGGGTCGCAGATGACGGTCGTCGTCTTCTCGTCGAGGAAGACATAGACGCCGCCGAAGTGATTGGCCCAGAAGGCATCGTGGCGGAAAACCAGCTGATCCGGCACCAGCGCGTTCTGGCGGATGTCGCCCGTCACCTTCGCCAGTTCGACCATGCGGTTCAGCATCTCGTCATCAGTCCAGGCGGTCGGCACCTTCTTCAGTCGGTCGACCAGGCTCCTGAGTTCGGCCGCCTTGCCCAGCATGTCTTCTGCGGAAAGCACCCGGAAGCGCACCTCGTTGATCGACAGCAGATCATCGATGTCGTCGACGATGGAAACCGAATCCTCGATCTCGCCGTAGAGTGCATCCTTGATCGTCACTGCGTTGATCGCCCGACTGTTGGCGTTGAAGAACTCGTGCATCAACGCCGCCGTGTTGGAAAAGCTTGTGTGCACCACCGGCAGTTCCGCCTGATCCGGCGTCATGATGATGAAACGGCGGTTCACCCGGTTGGGGTCGAGATAGTCGCGATCGCCAAGCTCGTCGGCAATCTCCGGCGAGAACCCCGTCATGTCGATGCTGAAGCGTTCCAGCGCCGTCGGACGCAGGCCAAAGCCCTCCAGCGCCTTGTTGTAGCGCGCGATCAGATGCGGCTCGGCGATATCGAGCAGGCGTCCATAGATAAGCTCGGCTTCGAGCAGACGTTTCATAGCTCAGCGCTCCCCGCCATCAGCCCTGCCACCGGCCGTCGCGTTTCATCGCCTCGATCTCGCGGATCGCCTTTTCGCGCTGGCGCTCGCGGCGGATGATGTCGGTGACGGCGGCATCGTCCGACTTGTCGGTGTAGCGGAATTCGCTGTCGGCGTAGCGGTTGATTTCCTGCAGCACCATCTCGATGGTGATCGGGCCGCGAAGCGCCTCGATCATCGCTTTCTTCTCGTCATAGCCCTTGTGCATGAACGAGCCGGCATCCTTGAACCAGTCGTCGGGCAATTCGACGTCCATCGCCCTGAGCTTGACCGCGTCGGTGATGTTCTTGATCGCCCGGCCGGTAAAGCGCGGCTCTGCCTCCTTGATCATGTGCAGATAGGCGCCGACATCGGCAAGCGTGGCAAGCGCGCCCTTCTCCTTCTGGTACCGCTCCCAGACGGAAACCAGCCCCTCCTCCTGCGGTCGCGAATGCGCCCCGTAGGATTGCGACACGGCGCGCTTGATCTCCTGTCCCTCGAACAGCGCGTGCTCGCCGAGTGGGATCTTGTGGTTCTTGCCGACGAGCAGCGCGAAGATGTCGATATAGTCGTCTTCCGTCTGCGGCCCGTCGACCAGCCAGCGGGCGCCGGCGCGCTGGCGCAGCGCATCGTCGACATTCTCGGGATAGTTGGAGAACATGCCGAAGGTGCAGTTGCCGCGCACCACCGTCGATGCGCCGGCAAAGCTTTCCATCAGCACCGCCGTCACCTCGTGCTGGCCGGCCGATGCCCGGTCGTCGGAGCGCTTGGCCGCAACCTGGTCGACATCGTCGATGGTGCCGAAGCCGATGGCGCGCGGGTTGATGACGTTGTTGACGAACTCCTTGCAGTTCTGGCCCGATTTGCCCTGATAGGAGGAGATCTGGTCGACGCCGAAGTTTTCGTAGTGGAAGGCGTAGCCGGCGATCTCGCAATATTCGTTGAGCATGCCGGCGAGCATCTGGATCAGGATCGTCTTGCCGGTGCCCGGCATGCCGTCGCCGATAAAGGTGAACAGGAAGCCGCCAAGTTCGACGAACGGGTTCATCTGTCGGTCGAAGTCATAGGCCATCAGCATCTTGGCAAGCTTCAGCGCCTGATACTTGGCGATATGGTTGCCGATGATCTCTTCCGGTTTCTTGAAGGTCATCACCAGCGGCTTGCGCTTCTGGCCGGGCGCGACGTCGAAGCCGTTCAGGGTGAAGTCGTCCTGGTCGAGCCGGATATGCACGTTCTCGAAGCTCTGCAGGCCGGTAAAGCGGCCCTTGCGCGCAATAAGCCCTTCGATGGCAACGCGCGAAAACGCACGGGCACGCGCCGTCAGCGCCAAATCGTCGGCCGCACCGGAAATGCTGCGGTCGAGCGCCGCGATCAGCCCCTTCAGGGCATCCTGCGGCGTATCGAACAGGAAGTCCGGCTCGACGGCATCGTCCACCGGCTCGCCCTCGCCCGACAGCGTCGAGCCGAGATAGGCGGCCAGCGTGAAGGCGGAGATATAGGCGGAAGCGTTGAGCAGCGCCTTGAACTGGTTGGCGTCCTCGCCGGCAAGCGGCGCGGTCGTGTTGCGCGCCTGCAGCTGTTCGAGGTTCGTCTGGCGCGCGAAGACGTCGGCGACAGCCAGCGCCACCTGGATGCCGCGACGGGTCCTGTAGAGAACCGCATGCTGCGCCGGCGACAGCATCTGGTCGCCCTGCCGCACCGCCTGAACCGTGCGCGCAAGCTCGACCTCGCGGGTGCGGCGCTGGCCGCCGGTCGAAACCGTCGAAACAAACCGTCGCCCGGTGCCGGCGAGCGGTGTGCCGGCTGATCCCTCGTCCCGCTCGAGGATCACCAGCTTGGTCACCAGCCCCTGCGCGACCGCCTGGTGCTTGGCGATCTCGTCCTCGTGCAGCGTCGTCAGCCCGGTATTGAGCGTCATGCTTAAACCTCGCTCACGACCTGGTTTCCGGAGATGACATGCACCTTGTAGTCACCGAACACCTGGGCCGCCTCGCCCGATGCATAGAGCGCCTGATAGGCGTCGTGCGGCACCAGCGCATGTTTCTCGTAGGACGAAACGCCCATGCGCGTGGCCTCCAGATTGTCGGTGTCGATGTGGAATTCCTCCTGCGCCGGCGTCGTCGACCAGAAGCCGCGCTGTGCGGCGCGTTCGGCCTTCGAAAACACCTCCTGCACGGTCCAGGTCAAGAGCCAGGCATTTTCGGGCTTGCGCACCTTGGACAGGATCTCGTTGATCTTCGCATTGTTCTCGGTGATCCCGGCCGAATAGAACGGGCCAAGCACGATGCGCCGCAACTGCTTGGGGTGCAGCTCGGGGAAATCCTTGTCCATATTGGTCGCGATCGTCACCGGCGTCAGCGAGTAGGTGCTGTTCTTAGAGGCGAAATCATCGAAGCGGCTGGCAAGCTCCGGATTGAGCAGGCCGCCGACCGGCAGCGGAATCTCGACCTGTGGGTTGAGCTTGCCATCCGCGGTGACGAGCATCTCGACGATCTTCTCGGAGGAATCCTCGATCGTCGCCATATAGACCATCGGCAGGGTCTGGGTGCCGTCGAAGGCGCCCCAGCTCACGATGTAATAGGGCCGCATCGTCTTCGGGTTGACGGCAACGCGGATCGTTTCCGGCAGGATGAACGGCGAAAAAATCTCGCCCTTGCCGATCTGCTCGAGATAGAGCCGCTCGGCCATGCGCGACTGCAGCGCCTCAGGAAAAGCCTTCTGCCTAAGGGTGAAGTCGGCCATCTCCTCGCGCAGGGCATCGGCCGAGGGAATATCCGCAAGCCGCTTCGGCGCCGCCTGGCGGTCGTTTTCCAGTTCGAGCACGTTCTGGAAAACCGGGAAGCCGCTCTCGGCCCGGGAGATCCTGAACTGATCGACGAAGCCGATGCGGTTCTCCCAGCAGGCGATCGAAGCTTTCAGCCGGGCGAGATAGGGAACGATCACCTCACCGACCACCGTATTGCGATAGAGCGGCGAATTGCGGTCACCGAGAAACAGCTCGAGCCCGGCAAGAGCCGAATGGATCGAGGCGAAATACTGCGTCACGGCGGGGGATGCAGCCACTTTCATGCCGTTCCCCCTGGCGCGTGCCGCAAGGCAAACTCGGACCCTATCATGTGCATGCCCGTGCCCTGCCGCCGATCACTGCTTCACGTAGTTGGCGGTGTTGTGCTTGTCCATGACCGTCTGGAAGCGTCGGGCAAACGCATCGTCGGCCAGCTTCTTGCGGCGCTGGATATCCTGCGTCGACAGCATGTTCTTCTCGTGCATTTCGAGCAAGTCGCCGATATGGCGCTGGGCAGCGGCGCCGATGCCCGCCATCGTCTCTTCCGCTGCCGTATCGACCTGGCTTCCGAGCGTATTGATCTTGTGGGCGACATCCTGCTGGGCGGCGGTCTTCAACGAATCCTCGAGCGCCTTGTAGAGCACGATGCGCTGCTCGGTATCGATCGTCAGCTTGTTGATCAGAGTGTTTTGTGCGGCGATCTGGTTGTTGAGCGAATCGACGAAGGTCTGGAACATCGAGGTGTAGCGCTCGAGCGTCTGGCTCTCGGCCAGCAGCTCCTGCTCCTTCGCCTGCTTCTCGTTGTATTCCGTCGCCAGCGCCGAGCGCTCGCCTTCAAGCTCGGTGCGCACCTTCTGCTCGGTCGACGCAGCAATGCGGTTCTCGATGTCGAGCAGCAGCGGGTTGAGCTCCTCGATACGCTTCTGCACCGCTTCGAGATTGGACATCGTGCCCTTGCGGCGCTCGATCACCTGGATCAGGCTCTGCTCGGAGGTCTTGTAGCGCTGGTCGAGGATCGACTTCTGGTCCTTGAGGATGCCGACGATGGTATCGGATTTCGACAGCAGCTCCTGCAGGTTGCCGGCGAGCGACATGTTGCGCACCCGGTCGGTGCGCATGCGCTGCATCTTCTGCTTGGAGAACATGCCGATGAATTTCTCGTAGCCGGTATAGTTCTTCATGCTCTCGAATTCGGAGCCGAAGACGTTGGTCGCATCTTCGAGCCCGATGATCAGGTCGGCGATGTTGGCCTCCATCACCTTCTGCTGGCTGATGACGTCCTGGATGCGGGCGTTCTCGATATCGAAATTGACGTCGCCGAGCTTGGTCTCGGCCTTGGCGAATTGCTCCAGCACGACGCCGGATTGCTCAAGCTTGCCGCGCATCTGCTCGACAACGCTTTTCGTCTTCTCGATTTCCGCGTCAAAATTCTGAAGAGTCGCCATATCATCCCCCTGGATCGGTTGAGGCAACAGATGCCATCCGGGCCAAATTGTTCAGCCTTCGATTGCAGGTATATAAAGGGTGTTTATCGAAAGAGAACAAGCCTCGCCGGCCGGCTTTTTTGGTCAGCCGTCCCGTCGAAGTGATTGAGATATCGAAGGCATTGCCTATTTGGCCGCGGATGGGTCCTTGAGATAGGCGATGACGTCGGCAATGTCCTGCGGCTTCTTCAGCCCGGCAAAGCTCATCTTGGTGCCGCCGACCATCGCCTTGGGGCTGAGGAGATATTCGCTCATCGTCGCTTCGTCCCAGACATGCCCCTCGGATCCGAAGGCCTTCATCGCTTCCGAATAGCTGTAGCTGGAGACCGAGGCGGCCGGACGGCCGATCACGCCCATCAGGCTCGGCCCCACCCTATTGTTGGGCTCGGTCGCCGTGTGGCAGGCGCCGCATTTACGGAAGACTGATGCCCCCGCCTTGGCGTCACCGCCAGCATGGCCGGGCGTCGCTCCGAGACAGAGACAGAGCAGAAGATAGGGAAGCAGACGCGGCATCGCGAACCTCATCGGGGAAAACCGGGATCAGCATGGCATCCAGAATGCGTGGCTTTCAAGACGCCATGCAGTCGCACCGCGATGCCGCGCGTCCGATAGAACGAGCGAAGGATGCTGTAGCACTGCAAACTCGCGGCATAACGCCCTGAATCGAATCCGGTTTATCGGCTTCAGGCGGGGTCGCAGCGCATCTTGTCTTCCCAATGGCGCCGGCAATAGGAGACATATTTCTCGTTGCCGCCGACCTCGACCTGGGCGCCTTCGCGAACGACGTTGCCCTGCCCGTCGAGACGGACGACCATGGTCGCCTTGCGGCCGCAGTCGCAGATCGTGCGCACTTCGCGCAGCTCGTCGGCAATGGCCAGCAGCGCCATCGAGCCCGGAAAAAGCTTGCCTTGGAAATCGGTGCGCAACCCGTAGGCCATGACGGGAACGCCGATGCGGTCGGCGACCCGCGCCAGCTGCCAGACCTGCTCCTCGTCGAGAAACTGCGCTTCGTCGACGAAGACGCAGGCAATCTGGCCCGCACCATCGGTGTTGAGCTTTTCGATCAACGCGTAGAGATCGTCGCCACCGTGGAACGGAATGGCATCCGCATCGAGGCCGATGCGTGACGAAATGCGCCCGGTGCCGGCACGGTCGTCGAACGCTGCGATCAGCATGACGACGCGCATGCCGCGTTCCTGGTAGTTGTAGGATGCCTGCAGCAGCAATGTGCTCTTGCCCGCATTCATCGTCGCATAGCTGAAATAGAGTTTGGCCATATCCTGCCGTTCCCGGAAATCGTCTTGCCGGTTCATGACGAGGCTTGGGCCCGAAGGCCAGAGCCCGTTTGCGCGACCCACAGTTTTTCGCCCAACTTGACCATTTCGTGGGCATTGCGACATTCTGCGTCGCAGCGTGCATCCCGTCCGCGTATTGACGCAATACACTTCCTTCGACATCAAAGCGCTTGAATTCGCTATCCAATGGTGTTTGGCTAAAGCTCCAATGTGTTTGGCTAAAACAATAATAGAGGCAGGGGAACGACAACGATGAACAAAGCACTCTCTCTCAAATTCATGCTCGCGGGCGCCGTTTCGGTGGCTGCCCTTGTTGCCGGAAACGCCGCGGCAGCCGAGCCTGAAAACTGTGGCACCGTCCGGTTCTCCGACGTCGGATGGACCGATATCACCGCCACCACCGCTACGGTTTCCGCTGTCCTCAAGGGCCTGGGCTACGAGACGGATATCAAGGTTCTCTCCGTTCCGGTCACCTACACCTCGCTCAAAAACAAGGACATCGACATCTTCCTCGGCAACTGGATGCCGACCCAGGAAAACGACGTGCGCCCCTATCTCGACGACAAGTCGGTCGAATCCTTCGGACCGAACCTCGAAGGCGCGAAATACACGCTGGCGACCAACGCCAAGGGTGCCGAACTCGGCATCAAGGACTTCAAGGACATCGCCACCAAGAAGGACGCGCTCGAGGGCAAGATCTACGGCATCGAGCCGGGCAATGACGGCAACCGCCTGATCATCGACATGGTCGACAAGGACACCTTCGGGCTCAAGGGTTTCGAAGTTGTCGAATCCTCCGAACAGGGCATGCTGGCTCAGGTCGCCCGCTCCGAGAAGGATGGCGCGCCGATCGTGTTCCTCGGCTGGGAACCGCATCCGATGAACGCCAATTTCAAGCTCACCTATCTCTCCGGCGGCGACGACATCTTCGGCGCCAATTTCGGCGGCGCCAGCGTCTTTACCAATGTGCGCGCCGGCTACACCACCGAATGCCCTAATGTCGGCAAGCTGCTCACGAACCTCAAGTTCTCGCTGCAGATGGAAAACGAGATCATGGGCAAGATCCTGAATGACGGCAAGGAGCCGGACGCTGCCGCAACGGAATGGCTGAAGGCCAACCCGACGGCGATCGACCCATGGCTTGCCGGCGTCACGACCAAGGATGGCGGCGAAGGTCTCGCCGCTGTCAAGACCGCGCTCGGGCTCTGACCGGCAGCAAGGCGGGGGAAGTCCCCGCCTTTTTTCACCGCATCGCGCGATAGTGTTGATCTGACGAGACGGATTCACCCTGTGGAATTTCTGACAGAATACCGCATTCCCATTGGCGGCTGGGCCAAGGCGTTCGTCGACTGGCTGACGACGAACTTCGAGTTGTTCTTCGACCAGCTCGCTCGCTTCCTGTCCGGCGTCGTCGGCGTTCTGCTTTATATCTTGCAGACGCCGCACCCGCTGATCGTCGTTGCGGTTATCACCGCACTCGCCTGGTGGTTCCGCCGTTCGCTCGGCGTGACACTGTTCACCGGCCTCGGATTGCTGCTGATCATCAATCAGGGCTACTGGAAGGAAACGACGGAAACGCTGGCGCTGGTGCTGGCGGCCAGCGTCGTCAGCATGGCCGTCGGCGTTCCGCTCGGCATTGCCGCCGCGCGCCGGGCCTGGGTCTACTCCGTCATGCGGCCGATCCTCGACCTGATGCAGACGATCCCGACCTTCGTCTATCTGATCCCCGCGCTCATTCTCTTCGGTCTCGGCATGGTGCCGGGCCTGATCGCAACGGTGATCTTCGCCATTCCCGCACCGATCCGCCTCACCCGTCTCGGCATCATCTCGACGCCGCCCTCGCTGGTGGAGGCGGCACAGGCCTTCGGCGCGACACCCGGCCAGGTGCTGCGCAAGGTCGAGCTTCCCTTCGCCATGCCGCAGATCATGGCGGGCCTTACCCAGACGATCATGCTCTCCCTGTCGATGGTGGTCATCGCCGCACTCGTCGGCGCCAACGGCCTTGGCGTTCCCGTGCTTCGCGCACTGAACTCGGTGAACGTCGCCAAGGGTTTCGAGGCTGGTCTCTGCATCGTCATCCTCGCCATCATCCTCGACCGCCTGTTCCGCTCGTCCGACGAAGGAGAGGGTGCATGACCGACGCCGTCGTTTTCAAGAATGTCGACATCATCTTCGGCAACAATCCGCAGACCGCGCTCCAGATGGTTGACCAGGGCAAGACCCGTGACGAAATCGGCGCCGCAACCGGCCTGGTGCTGGGTGTCGCCGGTGCGTCGCTCGCGATCAACGAGGGTGAAATCCTCGTGTTGATGGGGCTGTCAGGCTCTGGCAAGTCGACGCTGCTCCGCGCCGTCAACGGCCTTGCGCCCGTCGTTCGCGGCGAGGTCGAGGTCAAGACCGCAAACGGGCCGCTCAACCCCTATCGCACCACACCAAAGTCGCTGCGCGACTTCCGCATGCACACTGTGTCGATGGTGTTCCAGCAGTTCGCGCTCTTGCCCTGGCGCACCGTCGCCGACAATGTCGGCTTCGGCCTAGAGCTTGCCGGCATGCCCGACGCGGAACGCAAGGCCCGCGTCGGCGAGCAGCTAGAGCTCGTCAACCTGACGAAGTGGGCCGACCGCAAGGTCAACGAGCTTTCAGGCGGCATGCAACAGCGTGTCGGTCTTGCCCGCGCCTTTGCAACCGGCGCGCCGATCCTCCTGATGGATGAACCGTTCTCGGCCCTCGACCCGCTGATCCGCACCCGGCTTCAGGACGAACTGCTCGAATTCCAGCGCCGCCTGAAGAAGACAATCGTCTTCGTCAGCCATGACCTCGACGAGGCGTTCCGCATCGGCAACCGCATCGCCATCATGGAAGGTGGCCGCATCATCCAGTGCGGAACCCCGCAGGACATCGTCAGAAACCCGGCGAACCAGTATGTCGCCGATTTCGTCCAGCACATGAACCCGATCAGCATGCTGACGGCAAAGGACGTGATGCAGACCGGCATCCAACGCGGAGCGGCCGTGGCCGGCGTGACGGCGACCGCCAAGCCGACGACGCCGCTCGTCGATATCCTCGACGCCATGTCCCGACAGCCGGGCAGCGTCGGCGTCGTCGACAACGGCTCCGTCGTCGGCACGATCAACGCGCAAAACATCGTTGAAGGCCTGACGCGACACCGCAACAAAAGTTGACGAAAACGCACAAGAAGCCAATAAAAGCCCGGCACCAGTTCCGGGCTTTTTCGTCTGGAACCGCGCTTGAATTTCTGGAAGGACCGACGAATGACCGACAAACCGAACGTATTGCGCGAAACCGATGACGAGGCGCGCAAGCTTGCGCACACGCTTCTGCGCGGCGCACGCAGCGGCTCGCTTGCGGCGATCGAACCGGAGAGCGGTGGGTTTCCTTTCGTCAGTCGCGTTCTCGTCGGCATGGATGTCGACGGCGTGCCATTGATCCTGATTTCCAAGCTGTCGACCCATACCAAGGCACTGCTTGCCGACACGCGCGCCTCGCTGCTGACGGGCGACCCCGGCAAGGGCGATCCCCTCGCCCATCCACGGCTGACGGTTCAGTGCGAGGCCGAAGCGATCTCGCGTGATTCGGATGCCCATGCCCGCATCCGCGAACGATTCGTTCGCCGCCATCCGAAATCGAAGCTCTATGTCGATTTTCCGGATTTCGGTTTCTTCCGCCTGAACCCGTTACGCGCCAGCCTTAACGGTGGTTTCGGCCGCGCCTATGTGCTGACCGCGCAGGATCTGGTGATCGAATCACCCGCCACCGCATCGCTCGCCGCCATGGAAGCAGGCGCTATCGAGCATATGAACGCCGATCATGCCGAAGCGGTCAGATTTTACGCTGAAAAACTTTGCAACGGCCCGGAGGGTGACTGGAAAGTGGTCGGTATCGACGCTGCCGGCCTGGATCTGGCCCTTGGCGACCAACTGAAGCGGCTCGAGTTCCCCGCGCCAATGCGGGACAGCTCGGAGTTACGGCCACTTTTGCGCGAACTTTACGGTTAATCGCTCGCCAGATACCCCCATTTCTTGCAGTAGGTGGTTGCCCTTTTATGCATCACGACTAATTATCGTCCTTCGTCAACCATAACTACGTGTGATGTAATTTTCGCATGGAGCACGCAATGCAGCCACTTTCGCCTGAAAAACACGATGAAGCTGAGATAGCAGCTGGCTTCCTCTCGGCCATGGCAAATCCTAAGCGCCTTCTCATCCTCGATTCCCTTGTCAAGGAAGAGATGGCTGTCGGCGCATTGGCCAATAAGGTGGGCTTGAGCCAGTCCGCCCTGTCCCAGCACCTGTCCAAACTGAGAGCCCAGAATCTGGTCAGCACTCGCCGTGACGCTCAGACGATCTACTATTCCAGCTCGTCCGACGCGGTCATGAGAATTCTGGGTACGCTCTCCGATATCTACGGCGTCGAAGCAAATGCCGTGACAGAAAAGACTTTGGTCCGCCGCTCGGCCTGACCTACTCAGTCCGTAACAGGGATCATGCCCTGAAGTAGCCCCACACGAGAAATCGCGCGGGGCTTACTCTTTTCTGGAAGATCGGCAGACGGGGCAAGCCATTGCCCGGCCGAAGTGCCTCGTTGCCCAGGTAACATCGACCGTCAATGTTGCCAGGGGCTTGCCTGCGATGTTTACGCGGCCTTGAGGTTTCGGGGTCAGGATGCGCCCGGACATTACAGCGCCGCGCCTCAAATATGACGCGCAAAGGACGCTGTAGCATTTTGAACCTACTGCCGGGACATCGGGTTTCACGCAATGCAAGACAAGGTCCGTTGGGGCATCGCTGGTACCGGCGCGATCGCGAACAGCTTCGCGTCCGATATCCAGTTTACCGGCAATGCTGAGCTGGCCGCTGTCTATTCCCGGAGCAAGGAGAAGGCCAACGCCTTCGCCGCCCGTTTCGGCGGCATCGCCAGCCATTCCAGCATCGATGCCTTTGCCGCCGATCCAGGTATCGATGCCGTCTATGTCGCCTCGCCAAACGCCGTGCACCTGGAGCACGCGATCGTCTTCCTGTCGGCGAACAAAACTGTGCTGGTCGAAAAGCCGCTGGCAACGTCGTTCGACGATGCGCGCTCACTCGCAGCCTTGGCTGCAGCCAAAAACCTTTTCGCCATGGAAGGCATGTGGACCTGCTTCCTGCCAGCGATCGCCAAAGTCCGGACCCTGCTCGGCGCAGAGGCTCTCGGCCGCATCCGGCATGTCATAGCCGAGCTTGCCTATGAAAAACCATTCGATCCCACCAGCCGCTTCTTCGACGCAAGGCTCGGCGGCGGATCGCTGCTCGACCTCGGCATTTATCCACTGTCCCTGTGCCTCAACCTGTTCGGACAACCACGGGCGGTCGACGGACGCTGGCAAAGCGCGCCCACCGGCGTCGATCTTTCGGCCGAAATGCGGCTTTCCTACACCGGCTTCCAGGCCCATCTTTCCTGCGGCTTCGACCGCGACGGCGACAATCGGTTCATCATCGACGGCGATCGCGGCACCCTCGTCATCGACGCGCCGTTTCTGAAGGCGAGCCGACTGTTTCTTGGCGACAACGGTCTTGTCCGCAAAGTCATCGCACCTCGGGGCCAGGGCCCGTGGGCAAAGATGCTGACGCGCATTGCCAGGCGCGTCTCCTTGCCCGGCCTTCAACGCTTCGATCTGCCGTTCCCGGGCAACGGACTGCAATTCGAGATCGAGGCGGCAAGTGCGGCGATCCTGGAGGGCTGGCACGAGCACATCCTGATGCCGACATCGCGCAGCATCCAGGCGATCGAAATCATCGAGACGATCCGTGCTTTACCGCCGTCATAGATCGAGCGGGCGATAGCCCTGACGACCGCTGTTGAGCGCAAGCACGATCTCGGTCAGATGGCGCGCGGTCGCGCCGGAGAAGTACGGCGTTTCCCCACGAGCGATCGCCTCGGCCTGGGCGGCAATCCCGCCAACGAAATCGATCTTCGAGGGATAGGCGGGCAATTGCGACGCCACGACCCGGGCAGGATAGCGTACCTTCCGGCCGGCATAGAGCCGGAGCGGCAGCTTGCGGCCGACCTTCCACTCGACCCAGTCGAGGATACGGTGTTGCAGCGGGCGCTTCGCCCCGAAGGCCTCCAGATGTATGGGCGAGCGGTTGTCCCAGAGATCGCGCACGACGATGGTGCCCTTGTCGCCGATGATGGTCAGCGAGCGGTCGCGCGGAGCCGCAAGCCCGCAGGTCACACGAGCCGTCACGCCGGAGCGGAAGGAAAGGCAACCGACCGAAAAATCCGGGCCAAGGCTTAAGTTTTCCGTGCCCGGCCCCTTGTCCGGGAAGGTCAGGGCGGAAATGGCGCTGACTTCGGCAACCGGTCCGAACAGCGAAACGAGCCAGCTTGCGGCATAACCTGCATGTTCGAGTGTGCAGCCGACTTCGAACTCATGCACGCCGGGCCAGCGGGCGCCGGAACGGCTGCGCCACTCGCGCCAGTTGGCTTGGAACACCGGACCATCTTCCATTTCCGCATAGACGAGGCGTGGCGTGCCGATGGCGCCGCTCGCAAGAAGCGAGGTGCAGAGCGCGTGCGCTTCGCTGAGCGCATTGGCCGGCGCACCGGCAAGCACCATCCCCCGCACTCGCGCCAGATCCACCAGCTCGCTGGCCTGCTCGACATCCATGGCCAGCGGCTTTTCGCAATAGACATGCTTGCCGGCCAGAAGTGCTGCGCGATTTACCATGTAGTGGCTTTCCGGCGTCGTCAGATTGACGACGATCGTGACCGCGGGATCCGCCAGCGCCGCGTCCAGTGAAGCGTAGCGGTTGACCTTCCAGTAGCCGGCAAACGCCGCCAGGCGGGCTTCATCGCGATCCCAGACGCCGGCGAGGCGCAGTTGCGGATGGTTGGCAAGCGTCGTCATGTAGTAGTCGGCAACGAAGCCGGTTCCGACAAAGGCTATCCCGGTCATTGCTGCAGCCCCCTAGCGTGCGTCGGCAAGGAACGACGCGACATAGACGAGCGGCGCATTCCAGTTGATGGTGATCTCATTGGAGCCATAAGCCTCGATATCGTCGGCATAGCAGGTCTGCGGCGCACAGCCCTGCAGCCGCTGCTTGGCGATCGCATCCACCGGCGTCGAATTCGGCCCGCCGGCAAGCGAGCCAACCGGCGGATTGGGCAGGGTCGGGTCCACCTGGTGCGCGTACCAGCGGCTGTGCTGGTTCTCGGGCGAGCGCGCGCCATAACCTGTAATGTAGGACATCGCCATGGCATTGCGGCCGAGAATGTAATCCATGCTTTCGCGCGCGGCATTGAGGAAGGCCTTGTCGCCCGAAAGGTCGAAGGCCGTCGACAGGACGATGATGTTTTGCAGGATCAATTGGTTCGATCCCCAGTGGTACTGGTGGTTCGCCGGGCGGTAGATCTGCCCGAACGGTTCCGCTGCCTGCAGCGACAGGAATGTCCGCGCGGCCGTCAGAACCGAACTTCGCACCATGTCGAGTTCGGCCTTGGGCAGGGCTACGCCGTAGAGCGCCAGCTGCAGCCGGGCGAAACCGGCAACATTGCGCCAGTGGAACGCGCCGGTCGACGGCAGCACATCGCCGGACCAGTGCGGAGAAGCGCGCAGCGCATCGAGGTACGTCGCCTCTCCGGTTGTCAGGAACAGTTCTGCCGCGGCCCAATAGAGTTCGTCCGACGCGTCGTCGTCATCGTAATCGCCGCCGCCCGAATTGCCGTCGGATTTCGGCGCGAGCAGGACCGGATTGGCATTGGCCGCCACCCATGCCTTGCGCGCTGCCGAAAGCAGCGTTGCGGCAAAGGTCGGGTTGTCCTTCGCGAACAGCCGCGAGGCCTGCGCGGCAACGGCCGCCACATCGAAGGTCGCCGCCGTCGAGGGCCGGTGCAGCGCCCGCGGTTTCGGATCCTCGCTTGGCAGCATCGGCGGCGACGACCACTCTGTGTCATGGATCTTGTGGTGCACCATCCCGGCAAGCGGCTCACCGTCCGGCACCATCATTGCAAGCAGGAACTGCAGCTCCCATCGCGCCTCGTCGAGCAGATCGGGAATGCCGTTGCCGCTTTCGGGAATGTGCGAAAGCCGATCGCCGAGGACGGGCGAGGCAGCACCGCCAAAGACACGGCCGCGCTCGAATGTCGCCAGCAGCTGCGCGACCGAGACCGCACCGTTGACCGCGTATTTGCCGTGATCGCCGGCATCGTACCAGCCGCCGGAAACGTCGAGACGATAGGAGCAGGACCAGTCGCCATAGAGCGCCTTGGCCTCGTCGCCAGTCAAGCAGCCGACTGATTGGTCGCCCTCGTTCGGCGCGACGCCGATATGCCCAGCCGGCCTGGCATAGGCCTTGCCGGCGATATCGCCGCGGATCTGGATACCGCTGCGCTGCGGGTAGAACCAGGAGAGCGCGTCTACGCGCAGGCGGCCATAGAGATCGTCAGAGATCGAAAAGCGATCGCTAGTCCAGTCACCGGAGACCAGTCGGTACCCGTTGCCGGGAACGGCATAGGCGGAAAAGTCCGCCACGTGCGTCCTGACGCCGGCGGACGGATCAAACCCGCTCGGTCGCGTTGTCCCCTCGCCGACGACGGCATCGCCTGCATCGATCAGTTGGAAGGAAATGGCGCGGCGCGCATCGGAGATCACCGTTGCCCGCTTTGGACCATCGGTGAAATAGCCGAGCTGGTTCACCCGAATGGCCGGCCCCTGGTTCGCTCGGCTGGCCGCACCAGCAGAGGCCTCGATCTCCACCAAGGACAAGTCATCGATGCAGAAGCGCCAGGATTTTTCAGCGCCGCCGAGCGGGAAAATCAGTTGGGCCTCATCCTCTTCGGAGGCCATGAAATCTGCCGAAAACGGCGCACGCTCCGGCGCGCCTGCGATGCTGAACTCGCTCTGCACCGTCCAGGGCTCGGCGCCACGCTGGATGCGGGCGGACACGGCACGGGCAGGATCAGCCGCGGTCGACAGCGAGAGCCTGTAGTGAAGGCCGGGCTCGAGTTTCAACCCGTTGACACCAATGAGCCTGTCCCAGGTGTCACCGCCCGCCGAAACGTCGGCACAAAGCTGCCTTCCGCTCCGGGTCAGAGCCACGCCTTCCCCGGCCCAAAAAGTGTCCCGGCCTTGCTCGAAGCGTCCGTCGACGATCAGGTCGGCGGCCGCGGCCATGCCTGGCAGAAAGAGGACGGCAATGGCCGCCGGCGCTATCCCCAACCTCGACACTGTCTCGCCACTCCGCATCTTTCGCCACCGGACCGCACCGTCGGGGGACGGCGGGAAACACTGCCATGGATCCGGCGATACACGGCGCGGTAGCGTTGACGCAAACAGGTTAAACTTGAGAAAACGTCTGAGCCGATAACGGAAATTCCCACTCTTGGGACGCCTCGGATAGGCGGGCATTTGCCACCAGCGGAATATACCGCACTCGAATTCCGGGGCGCGCCCTGAGCGATAACGCGCCGGCGCTCCAGACTTGACCCGAACCGGCGCCCTGATAGTTTGACCAAAGGGTAAAAGAATCCAAGCGGGCGCGATCGCCCGACACGGGACCATGCCGAGGAGAACTGGAATGTCGAACCGCCTCAACACCACGCCGAACGACCTGCGCGCCTTCTGGATGCCGTTCACTGCCAACCGGCAGTTCAAGAAGGAACCGCGCCTCTTCGTCGGCGCGAAGGACATGCACTATACGACGCATGACGGTCGCACGGTCCTCGACGGCACGGCGGGTCTCTGGTGCGTCAATGCCGGCCATTGTCGCCCGAAGATCACCGAGGCGATCCGCGAACAGGCAGGCGAACTCGACTATGCGCCGGCCTTCCAGCTCGGACATCCAAAAGCCTTCGAACTGGCGAACCGCCTGGTCGATATCGCGCCTGAGGGCATGAACCACGTTCTCTACACCAATTCCGGCTCTGAATCGGTCGAGACCGCGCTGAAAGTGGCGCTCGCCTATCACCGTGCCAAGGGCGACGGCTCGCGCTTCCGCCTGATCGGCCGCGAGCGCGGCTATCACGGCGTCAATTTCGGCGGCATCTCGGTCGGCGGCATCGTCTCCAACCGCAAGATGTTCGGCACGCTCCTGACCGGCGTCGACCACATGCCGCACACGCACCTGCCGGCCCAGAACGCCTTTACCCGTGGCGAGCCCGAGCATGGCGGAGATCTGGCGACCGAGCTTGAGCGCATCGTCACCCTGCACGATGCCTCGACGATCGCTGCCGTCATCGTCGAGCCGGTTGCAGGTTCGACCGGCGTGCTGATCCCGCCGAAGGGCTATCTCAAGAAGCTGCGCGATATCTGCACCAAGCACGGCATCCTGCTGATCTTTGATGAGGTCATCACCGGCTTCGGCCGCCTCGGCACGCCGTTCGCCGCGCAGTATTTCGACGTGACGCCGGATATCATCACCACCGCGAAGGGGCTGACCAACGGCGTGATCCCGATGGGCGCGGTGTTCGTGACCTCGGAAATCCATGACGCCTTCATGAACGGCCCGGAACACCTGATCGAGTTTTTCCACGGCTACACTTATTCCGGCAACCCGATCGCCTCGGCTGCAGCGCTTGGCACCCTCGACACCTACAAGGAAGAGGGCCTGTTGACACGCGCCGCCGAGCTTGCCTCCTATTGGGAAGACGGCCTACATTCCCTCAAGGATTGCCCTAATGTCATCGACATCCGCAATGTCGGCCTGATCGGCGCGATCGAACTGCAGCCGATCGCCGGCGAACCGACCAAGCGCGCCTTCAATGCCTTCCTGAAGGCCTACGAAAAGGGCCTTTTGATCCGCACCACCGGCGACATCATCGCGCTGTCGCCGCCGCTGATCATCTCCAAGGCAGAGATCGACGAGCTGTTCGACAAGCTTCGCGACGTTCTCGTCAACAATATCTGATTGCGTCGTCCATCTGCGAATAGGGCCCTTTCCCCGGCAACGGGGAGAGGGTTAATCTTATCTACGGGTCTGAAGTGAGGGGTGCAGAGATGTCTAGGGCTTTGGAACGAATGATCGACCAGGGCGTCGGCCGCGAGCCGGCCGACATCGTGCTCAAGGGCGGGCGCTTCTTCGATCTGGTGACGGGTGAACTGATCGCCTCCGATATCGCCATATCGGCCGGCCGCATCGTTGGCACCTATGGCGATTATGAGGGACGCGAGGAGATCGATATCTCCGGCCGCATCGTCGTTCCCGGCTTCATCGATACGCATCTGCACATCGAATCCTCGCTCGTCACCCCGCATGAGTTCGATCGCTGCGTGCTGCCGCTCGGCATCACCACAGTTATCTGCGACCCACACGAGATCGCCAACGTGCTCGGCACCGAGGGCATCCAGTTCTTTCTCGATTCCGCTCTCGAAACCATCATGGATATCCGCGTGCAACTGTCGTCCTGCGTGCCGGCGACGCATCTGGAGACCGCGGGCGCCGACCTGCCGATCGAAAGATTGCTGCCCTTCCGGGATCATCCGAAGGTGATCGGCCTTGCCGAGTTCATGAATTTCCCCGGCGTCATCCACAAGGATCCGGTATGCCTCGCCAAGCTCGAGGCGTTCCAGGGTGGGCACATCGACGGGCACGCGCCGCTGCTGCGCGGCAAGGACCTCAACGGCTATCTCTCGGCCGGCATCCGCACGGAACATGAGTGCACCACCGCGGACGAGGCGATGGAGAAGATCCGCAAGGGCATGCATATCCTGGTGCGCGAAGGTTCCGTCTCCAAGGACCTGCACGCGCTGATGCCAATCATTACCGAGCGGCTTTCGCCCTATCTGGCGCTCTGCACCGACGATCGCAATCCGCTCGATATCGCCGAGCAGGGCCACCTCGACCACATGATCCGCACCGCGATCGCCGCCGGCGTCGAGCCGCTGGCGATCTATCGCGCCGCCTCGATCTCGGCCGCGCGCGCCTTCGGCCTTCGCGACCGCGGCCTTGTGGCCCCCGGCTGGCGCGCCGACCTCGTCGTCGTCGACAGTCTCGAAAGCTGCCGGGCGCAGATGGTCTTTTCCGGCGGCCGCCGCGTCACCGACGCACTGTTTGCCACCCGCAAGCCGGTCGCCCCCGTCGGCCTCGACAGCGTCAAGGCCGGCCATGTCAATGCCAGCGACTTCGGCGTGCCCTACTCCGACAGCGAGACATCCGTCATCGGCGTCCTGCCGGGCAAGATCATCACCGAGCACCGCCGCTACCGGCTGCCCGCGGATGGCAACGAGACCGGCGTCGACCTCGGTCGCGACATCATCAAGGTGGCGGTGATCGAGCGCCACGGCGTCAACGGCAACCACGCCAACGGCTTCGTACAGGGGTTTGGCCTGAAGAAGGGCGCGATCGCCTCGACGGTCGGCCATGACAGCCACAACATCTGCGTCGTCGGCGTCAACGTCGAGGACATGGCGACCGCCGCCAATCGCCTTGGCGAGATCAAGGGCGGCTTCGTCGTCGTCGAGGATGGCAAGCTCACCGGCGAGATCGCGCTTCCGGTCGCGGGCCTGATGAGCCTGGAACCGCACGAATCCGTGCGCGACACCCTGCACCATCTGCGCCAGGCGGCATTTGCGCTGGGCGCCACGCTGGAAGAGCCATTCCTGCAACTTGCCTTCCTGCCGCTACCGGTAATCCCGCACCTGAAGATATCAGACCGCGGCCTCGTCGACGTCGACAAGTTCATGCTGATCGGCTGAAGCGCGGCTCGCTCAGTTATCCGCGGCGACCGACAGCTCTTTGCGGAAATAGACGACGCGTTCGGTTTCCTCGAAGCCGAGCGCCATATGCAGGCCATGGCTTTCCAGATTGTCGATATCGGTGTCGGATGCAAGCTCGCGGCAGCCGCGACTGATCGCCCAGCGTTCCGCCGCGGTAATCAGCGCCCGCGCAACGACATGGCGGCGATAGCCCGGAAGCACATAGATGCCTTCGAGGAAGGCAACAGGCGATGTCTCGCAGCCGTTGACGTAGTCGGTGCGTAGCGACACTTCGGCGAAGCCTACCGCGACACCGGCATCGTCCTCGCAAAGAAACGCGGCCTGTCGCTCGGCTGCAGCCAGACTGCTATCGATCTCGTCGCGGTGCACGGCGGCCGGCGTGTCGGACCAGAGCGCAAGCCGCATCTCCAGCCAGCGGCCGACCATCTCCCCGTCCATTAGCAACACACGCATCAGAGCTTCCCGCAATAGGCACTCAGAGCATCGAGTTTCAGCACGCCGCCGGCGACCCGCACCGATTGACCCGGCAACGGCACGCCTTCCATCGCCGCGTCGGAAACGAGAAATTCCTGCGGCACGCGCGTCAGGTTGAAGACGAAGAGCAGCCGCTCGCCATCCTTCTCGCGGATGAATGCCAGCAGGTCGCGGTTGCTCTCGATGAACGACATGTCACCATCGTGCAGGGCCGCATGCGACCGGCGAAAAGCCAGCATGGCGCGATAATGGTTGAGCACCGTGCCAGCGCCAGCCTCCTGCGTATCGACCGCCAGGCGGGCCTGCTCTGTCGGCACCGGCAGCCACGGTTTTCCGACGGAGAACCCGGCATGCCTGGCGGCCGCCTCCCACACCATCGGCGTGCGGCAGCCATCCCTCCCCTTGAACGACGGCCAGAAGCGGATGCCATAGGGATCGCGTAAATCCTCGAAGGCAAGATCCGCTTCCGTCAAACCCAACTCTTCGCCCTGGTAGAGGCAGATCGAGCCACGCAAGGTCGCCAGAAGCGTGATTGCCAGCTTTGCGACCACTTCCCGTTCCGCATCGCTTCGCGCAAAGCGGCTGACATGGCGCATGACGTCGTGGTTGGAAAAAGCCCAGCACACCCAGCCGTCGGTGACAGCCTTCTGGAAATTGTCGACGCAGCGGCGGATATGACCTGCAGTGAAATCCGGGCCGAGCAGATCGAAGGTATAACACATGTGCAGCTTGTCGCCGCCGCTGGTATAGGCGGCCACGGTCTTCAACGATCGCGCGCCGTCCCCCACTTCGCCGACCGTCGTTCGGCCGCCATAACCATCGAGCAAGGCCCGGAACCGCTGGAGAAAGGCGACGTTTTCCGGTTGGCTCTTGTCGTAGAGGTGATCCTGCATGCCGTAGGGATTGACGTCGGGCGCATCATTGCTCGTCGCATCCGGATCCGGCACCAGCGGCGGATTGTCCCTGAGATGGCGGTCGTGGAAATAGAAGTTCACGGTATCGAGCCGGAAACCGTCGACGCCACGGTCGAGCCAGAAGCGCGCTGCATCCAGCACTGCATCCTGAACATCAGAATTGTGGAAATTGAGGTCCGGCTGCGAGGCAAGGAAGTTGTGCATGTAATATTGCTTGCGCGCCCCGTCCCACTCCCAGGCCGGTCCGCCGAAGATCGAAAGCCAGTTGTTGGGCGCGGTGCCATCAGGCTTCGGATCGGCCCAGACATACCAGTCTGCCTTCGGATTCTCGCGGCTGGTCCGGCTTTCGACGAACCAGGGATGGCGGTCGGATGAATGCGAAATCACCTGATCGATGATCACCCTGAGGCCGAGGCGGTGCGCCTCCGCCAGCATCGCGTCGAAATCGGCAAGCGTGCCGAACATCGGGTCGACGTCGCAATAATCCGAGACGTCGTAGCCCATGTCGGCTTGCGGCGAGGTGAAGAAGGGCGACAGCCAGATGGCGTCGACGCCGAGCGAGGCGATGTGGCCGAGCCGCCGCGTGACGCCCTTCAAGTCGCCGATGCCATCATCATCGGTATCCTGAAACGAGCGCGGATAGACCTGATAGATCACAGCGCCGCGCCACCAATCGTCACCCGAAACCTGCTGAGACGCCATGCCCTGCCCCCGTGAAACCGATCTGTGCGCCAAGATGTAACCGCGCCCGGCGCGGGAGTAAACGCCGGAGGGCAGCCAAGTCATCGCTCAAATCTCAAGCGCCCTAAAAACAACTCTTGCCGAGACCGGTCTTGAACCTTATCCCGTCAGCACGGCAAAAACCAAAGGGAGAGAAGACGTTGGCGGGAACGATGCTTTCGATCGGGGAGTGCATGGTCGAACTGATGCAGGCCGAGGGCGGCCTGTTGCGCAAAAGCTATGCCGGCGACACCTTCAACGCCGCCTATTATGCACACCTGTTCCTGCCGATCGACTGGTCCGTCGCCTATTGCTCTGCCGTCGGCACCGACACGGTTTCCGACGAAATGCTCGCCTTCATGGCCGAGAAGGGCATCGACACGGCGGCCGTCCGCAAAATCAAGGGTCGCACGCCGGGCCTCTACATGATCCATCTGAAGGACGGCGAGCGTAGCTTCTCCTATTGGCGCTCGGCTTCAGCAGCGAGACTTCTCGCCGATGACCCAGAGCATCTGCGCCGCGCCATCGAGGGCGCCGATCTCATCCTGTTTTCCGGCATTACCCTTGCGATCCTGGCGCCCGAGGCGGTGGAAACGCTGCTTGCCGAACTGCGCCGCGCCAAGGCCGCGGGTAAACGCGTCGTCTTCGACCCCAATATCCGTCCTCGCCTTTGGGACGACGCCGAGCGCATGCGCCAGACACTGACGGATGGCGCCCGTGCCGCCAGCCTGGTGATGCCGAGCTTCGACGACGAGGTCACGCATTTCGGTGACGGCTCGATCAAGGCGACGATCGAGCGCTACAAGGCGCTGGGTGTCGCCGACGTGGTCGTCAAGGACGGGGAAAAGGGTGTGACGCTGGCGTTCGAGGGATCAGAAGCAAGCCACGTCCCGGCAACGCCGGTCGAGCGCGTGGTCGACACCACCAGCGCCGGCGACAGCTTCAACGGTGCCTTCCTCTCGCGTCTCGTCACGGGCGACACGCCGAGTGAATCTGCAGCCTTTGCCGCCCGCATCGCTGCCGGCGTCATCGGCCATCACGGCGCGCTGGTCGACAAGAACAAGCTCGTCGACTGAGGCATCGCCGCAGCCGACCGCCGCTTGCGGATTTTGGGCATGATAGCATCCCTTGCGCGTCAAAATCGACGCGAGGGGCTGCAAAGACACAGACGCTGCCGCCGATGGCTCAGCGCTTCTTGCGCTTATTCTCGAAGGGATTTTCCGACGCGCGATAGTGGATGCGGATCGGCACGCCCGGCAGGTCGAAATCGTTGCGCAAGCCATTGATCAAGTAGCGGGTATAGGATTCCGGCAGCGCGTCGGGCCGCGTGCACGAGATCATGAAGCCCGGCGGGCGGGCCTTCACCTGCGTCATGTATTTCAGCTTCAGGCGGCGGCCGGAGACAGCCGGTGGCGGATGCTGCACCTGCTGGGAATCGAGCCAGCGGTTGAGACGCGCCGTCGAGATACGGCGGTTCCAGGTCTTGTCGGTGTCGATGATCGCCTGCATCAGGCGGTCGAGGCCGTAGCCGGTATGGCCGGAGATCGGTATGGCGCGAATGCCGCGCGCCTGCGGCAACAGCCGCTCGGTCTTTTCGCGAAGATCGGCAAGCACGGCCTGCCAGTCCTCGACCAGATCCCATTTGTTGAAGGCAAGCACGGCGGCCCGGCCTTCGCGAATGATGAGATCGACGATCTGCAGGTCCTGCTTTTCGAACGGAATGGTCGCGTCGAAGACGATGACCACCGTTTCGGCAAAGCGGATGGCGCGCAGCGCATCGGCGACCGAAAGCTTCTCCAGCTTCTCCTGCACCCTGGCCTTGCGACGCATGCCCGCGGTGTCGAACATCTTGATGGTGCGGCCGCGCCAGTCCCATTCGACCGAAATCGAATCACGGGTGATGCCGGCTTCCGGCCCGGTCAAAAGCCGGTCTTCACCGAGGAAGCGGTTGATCAGTGTCGACTTGCCGGCATTCGGCCGGCCGACGATCGCCACGCGCAGCGGCTTGGTCTCGTCATAGGCAGGCTCGGCCTCGTCGTCCTCTTCCGCCGCTTCGCCGGTGGTCGGGCGCAGGTCGATATCGGTCTCGGCAACGTCGTCTTCCTGAGGATAGGCACGGTCTTCGCCGATCGCAGCGACGATCGCGTCGCGCAGATCGAGCATGCCCTGGCCATGTTCGGCCGAGATCGGGCAAGGATCGCCAAGACCGAGCGTGAAGGCGTCATAGAAGCCGCCGTCGGAACCGCGGGCCTCGGACTTGTTGGCGACGAGCACGACCGGCTTGCCGCGCCGACGCAGCATCTCGGCAAGTGTGTTGTCGGCCGGCGTCAGGCCCCCTTTGGCGTCGACCACGAACAGCGACAGGTCGGCCTCGTCGATCGCGGCTTCGGTCTGCGCCCACATGCGGCCCTGAAGGCTGTCGGGTGCGGACTGTTCCAGGCCGGCGGTATCGATGATGCGGAAGCGCAAGTCGATGAGCTTGGCATCGCCCGGACGGCGGTCACGGGTGACACCCGGCGTATCGTCGACGAGCGCCAGCTTCTTGCCAACCAGACGATTGAACAAGGTGGACTTGCCGACATTGGGGCGCCCGATGATGGCGACGGTGAAACTCATGAACGTATCCGTTTCCGTCCTGAAGCGCTGCACGTCGTCAAGACATACAGCGCTCCAACACTTTGAAAATCAACATATCCTTTCCAAAGGCCGGTGCCGGCCTTCAGGGATATGCGCTTAGGCTTTGCCGCTCGCGGCAATCACGTCGAGCAGCATCTGCGCCCGGCCTGCAACATTGCGCGGGCTCTGGGGATCATCGACGATCTGTTGGAACCAGCTCTTCGCCTTGGCGGTATCGCCGGCCTTGTAGGCAGCAAGGCCAAGCGCCTCACGGGCCGAGTGGCGCATATTGTTCTGCGGCACGGCCAGTTGTTCGACTTCGGCCGAAACCTGGTCATAGGTGCCGGTATCGACCAGCAGATAGGCGGCGCGCAGGCGGGCGGCGTCGCGAAGCGCCTCAGGCAGGCCGGTGTCTTTGCCGATCTCCGAGAACGCCTTGATGGCGGCATCGGTCTCGCCCTTCTCGGCCTGCAGCGTCGCCGCACGAAGGCGAGCCAGCACCGGATAGGCGCCATAGCCGTCCTTCTGCAAGTTGTTGAGGGCGGCCAGCGCCTCGTCGGCCTTGTTTTCCTTGGCGAGGTTCAGCGCCTGGAGGAACTCGTCGCCGGACTTCGACGACGCGTTGTCACGCCAGTAGTCGTAGCCGACCTTGCCGATGGTTCCGAGAACGATGAGCACGGCAATCGCCACGATGACGCTGCCGAAACGGGCCCAGATGTTCTTCATCTGGTCCGAACGCAGTTCTTCATTCACCTCGCGGATAAAGCTGTCGTCTTGGTTCGCCATCGATTGCCCCGGCCTCTCGGCCTTCCCTGCACGCTATTAGGATTTTGCGCCTTCTACCCGATTTTGCGGCTGTTGTAAGGGGGCGCGCGTTATTTAGCCGACAACCATAGGCGAAACACCGATCACCAGTTCGTGCAACTTCCACACAATCACGCCATAAAGGGCCGCACCAAGCACGATGGCGATGAGGTCGTAGCGATAGGAAACGAACGCCGGATAGGTGATTTCGCCGGCGCGCCAGCGCTTTTTCATCGAAATGCGCAGGATCACCGCCCAGACGAGGAAGGTGCCGAAGAGCAGCACCGACGACGCCTCGCCATTGGCAAGCAGGTGGGCAAGTGCCCAGATCTTGATTGCGAGGATCGCCGGATGTTTTGTGGCCGCGCGGATCTTGCCCGGGGGCAGATAGGCGGCCACAAGACAGATGCTGGCGATCAGCATCAGGGTCAGCGCGATGTGTGCAAGAAAGACCGGGGGCGTATAGAGCATGCCGGTGGTGGCGCGCGCCTGATCGAAGCCATAGGCAATCAGACCGAGGCCAACAAGCGCACAGATACCGTGGATCGCATGCCAGGCGCCGGTGCCGCTGCTCGATATCACCGATGCGCGCAGGCCGGGTGCAAAGCTGCGAACGAGATGGATGCCCAAGAAGATCACGATACCCAATATCAGTAGCGCCATGTCGTCACCCGTCCTTCATTATTGTTCTGTCGGCTATCGACATAGCCGGAGTGCACAGAAATTTCCAGACAGATCAAAGGATTGCCGCATTCCTGGATAAAGGGACGGCATACGCAAATCGTCGCAGATATCATGATCCGAACATTTATTGCCCTTTCCCTCGCCCTTTGCCCTGCCCTCGTCGCGGCTGCCGAACCCACGCCCGATATGGCCGCACCGACCGTTCCTGCCAAGGACAAGCAGCTCGTCATCGTGTCTTTCGATGGGGCGCATGACAACGCGCTGTGGGAGAAAAGCCTGGCGATGGCCAAGCGCACCAATGCGCATTTCACCTATTTCCTCTCCTGCACGTTCCTGATGACGCGCGCCGACGGCAAGCAGAGCTACAGACCGCCGGGGCTGAAACCGGGTCGTTCCAATGTCGGCTTTGCCCAGAGCCGAGAGGAAATCGCGGCCCGCGCCGGTCACATCTGGCAGGCCCATCTCGACGGTCACGACATTGCCAGCCACGCCTGCGGCCATTTCGACGGCAAGGGCTGGACGAAGGCCGATTGGCAAAGCGAATTCTCGACATTCGACATCGCCCTGCGCGATGCCTGGAAGAAGGCCGACAGGCCGGATGCCGAGCCGCAAGGCTGGGCGGAATTTGCCCGCACCGGCATCAAGGGTTTCCGTGCGCCCTACCTGTCGCTGAGCGACGGCCTGCTGCCAGCCCTGAAGGCATCGGTCTTTACCTATGACGCGAGCCTGGTGACCAAGGGGCCGGGCTGGCCGATGGAGAAGGACGGTCTGCCGCGCTTCGGCCTGCCGCTGATCCCGGAAGGGCCGTCCAAGCGGCCGGTGATCGGCATGGACTACAATCTGTTCGTGCGCCATTCCATGGGTATCGAAAACAAGAAGGACAGCGCCACCTTCGAAGCGCGCACCTACGAGGCCTACAGACAAGCCTTCGACAAGGAATATGCCGGCAACCGCATCCCGCTGCAGCTCGGCTTCCATTTCGTCGAGATGAATGGCGGCGCCTACTGGCGCGCGCTCGACCGGCTGCTGACCGAGGTCTGCAGCAAGCCTGATGTCGCCTGCGTCAGCTACGCCCAGGCGCTGCCGATGATCGAGCAGGCAAAAAAGAAGGCGGATCGCTCCGCCTTCTGATTGGTCCTCTCCTGGCCCAGCTTAGGCCAGTTCTTCCTCGCCACCAACCGCGATGAACTTCTGCTCGATTTCCGGCAGGGGCTCATCGTCGATTGCCGCTTCGAAGGCGCGCAGACGCTTGTAGATCGAAAGCAGTTCGACAATCGTCGGCCAGGATGAAACCAGGTACTGAAACGACGACGTCACCTGCCCGAAGGCACCCGAGATCTGGTTCAACGCGCCGAGTGTGATCTTGCCGGCGATGATCGACGGCGCCAGGATCAGCAACGAGAAGATGCCGTTGATCTGCAAATAGAAAATGCGGGCGATGTTGAAGTAGAGATAGTGGAAATAGAGCCGGAAATAGTTCCGGCGAACGTTTTCGAAGAGATCGGCGACCGTCGGCGGCTGAGCGCGATCGGCGTGGTCCTCACCATAGACCAGTTCCTTGCGGTAGGCCGCTTCCACACGCTGGTTGCGGAACTCGAGGCCCGGCAGCTTAATGCCGACGAGCGCCAGGAACACCGTGCCGAACAGCGACCAAAGCACAGCGGCCGTAACCAGCGGATAGGGAATGTCACCGACGATCGGCAGTTCGGTGACATTGGCCGAAAGCCGGATCAATACCGGCGTAAACGCAATCAGCGTCATCACGCTGTCGATCAGGCTGACGCCGAGGCCCTCCACCGTCGTGGAGAAGCGCATTGTGTCTTCCTGGACACGCTGCGAAGCACCTTCGATACGACGCAGCTTGCCCCAGTGGGCCATGTAGTACTCGTTCATCGCCGTGCGCCAGCGGAAGATATAGTGGCTGACGAAGAAGCGGGTCATGACCGCGACAGCGACAGCGACCAAGGCGATACCGAGGAAGACGGCGATTTCTCCGTAGAACTCTGCCGCGGTCACCACCTTCGTCTTCGAGACGATCGCCTGAATCAGATCCCAGAACGGCCCGTACCAATTGTTGATCGCGACGCTCACCTGCACCTGGAAATAGGTGACGAAAAGAATGAGGGCTGAGCCGAGGATCGACCAGTTCTGCCAGGGATGTGGCGAATAGACATACCAGAATGCTGCGAACAGCCCGACGACCAGCCCGAAGTAGAGATAGAACCAGAGGAAGGCGGGCGACCAGAAGGCAGAAATCCCGGTGATCGGCGGCGCATCCGAGGGCAAGGGCGGCATTCCGAAGACTGCACCCAACTGCTCGCCTTCACCATACCAAAAGGCGATGGCGACAAGCGACCAGACGACAAAGGAAATGAAAAAGAGCTTCGGCTTCGGGAAGAAAGATAGGAACAAAGTACGGCACTCTCGTTTCGGGGGAGGAGAACAACTCGCCTCTCGAAGCGCCGAAACTAGGGCAAAGCACCTTTTTCAACAATCAGGTAATATGAACGTTACCGTTATTTCATCATGTGTTACGGCAAGCGGCGCAACCTTCCCGCCGCCGCTCAGCGCGGCAGCGCCGCTGCGATCCGCCTGAGTTCGGCAACGATCACCCCGCCGCAGACGAACAGCACCGCGGCCGCGATCAAGGTCGGCGCTGCAAAGCTGCCGGTGCGCTGGGCCAACCAGCCGGCAACCACCGGACCGATGATCTGGCCGATACCGAAGGCCGCCGTCATCAGCGCCAGTGCCTTGCGCGGACTTTCCGGCGCCAGATGCCGGCCGATCTGCAGGCCGTAGGCGGTGATCATCATGAAGGTGGCGCCCAGCATCAGGCCACCGGCAAGCGGCGCATAGGGCAGCGGCAGGCTGACGGTGAGCACAAGGCCGACAGCCTCGGCCAGAAGACCGATCGCGTAAACACCGGCAAGCCCGAAGCGCGGCACGGCGAAGCGCCAGAGATAGACCGACAGCGCTGCACTTAGGCCCGTCAACAGCCAGGCAAGGAACTCGATGCTGTGGCCGCCGCTCGCGTCGCGGGCCATGGCCACCAGGAACGTGGCCGTGATCACGTAACCGAAGCCGAACAACCCATAGGTCAGCGTCACCACCGTCAGGGGGCGGGTCCAGGTCAGCGGCTTTTCACGTGCGGCGCCGTTGCCGGAGACGGGACCGGCCGGCAGCATCAGAGCGACGACGACCGTGCCGACAAGCGCGACAAGAGCGCCGGTGAACCAGTCGGCTTGCGACGCTGAAAGCCCGGCGGCGCCAGCGAGAGGTGCCAACCAGACGCAGAGCGAGGAGAAGGCGATGCCGAGCCCGACGCCGCCGAAATGCATGGCCGGCACATGTTCAGACCGCGCCAACAGCCCGTGACCAAGGACGATGCCGGAGATGAAGATCATCGAAAACGCGCTGGCAAGGCCGGCGAGAAAGCGGATGAGACTGAGCACCAAGACCGAGGACGTCAGGCCCATCGCCGCCAGCAGCAGTGTGGTTGCCGCGAGCGAAGCAAGCCCGATCCTTCGCTCCTGCCCATGCGCCCAGCCGTAAGCGCCAAGCACGGCGCCGGCGAGATAGCCGACGAAATTGGCCGAGGCGATGAGGCCGGCATCCGCCGGCGATAGGCCGAGGTCCGTCATCATCGCCGGCAGGATCGGCGTGTAGGAGAAGCGGCCGAAGCCCATGGCGACCGCCATGGCAATGGCGCCGGCGGTAGCGGTGGAGGCGAGGCTTGCGTGATGTGGTCTGTCGATCGTGGTCATAAGCAGTTTTATTGCACTGCAAAACGAACACCACAAATCACTATAATTGAATGTCCTATTGAAGGAATCGAACGATGGCCCGTCAGCCGGGCAGCGTCACCACCAACGGACCGCCGCGCGTGACGACGACCGTGTGCTCATATTGCACGGTCGGTGCCCGCGGTTCGCTGTAGAGCGTCCAGTCGTCCTTGTCGCCGCTCTCGGCCCAGTCCGCGCCCATCGAGAGGAACGGCTCGACGGTAAAGACCATACCGTCGGTCATGCGCCGCCGCTCGCTCGGATCCGGCCAGGTCGCGATCTCCTTCGGCTCCTCGTGCAGCGAGCGGCCGATGCCGTGGCTGGCAAGGTTGGTGACCAGCGAATAGCGGTTCTTGCGGGCGAAATCGCCGATCGCATTGCCGATCGCTGCAAGCGACTGGTCCGGACGCACTTGCTTGAGGCCGACCCACATCGCCCGCTTGCCGTCACGGCAGAGGCGGTCGATGGCTGCCGAGACCGGCGGCACCGGAAAGGAAGCGCCGGTGTCGGCGAAGATGCCGTCTTTCTCAGCCGAAACGTCGATATTGACGAGATCGCCGGCGCGGATGATGCGGCTGCCGGGGATGCCGTGGGCGATTTCCTCGTTGACGCTGATGCAGGTGGCGCCCGGAAACTGGTAGCAGAGTTCCGGCGCAGAGCGCGCACCTGCCTCTTCCAGCACCTTGCGGCCGATGGCATCCAGTTCCGCCGTGGTGATGCCCGGCTCGAGCGCTTCGCCCATAGCCTGCAGCGCATTGGCGCAGATGCGGCCGATTTCCTTCAGCCGCAGCAGATCTTCTTCGTTGTTGAGGGTCATCCGTGTCTCGCTTTCGTGCCCACATGTAACCGGTCGGTGCCGGATTTTCCAGCGCCGACAAGCGAGACATGAACGGCCTGTGGCGGCTCAGGCCGAAACGGTCTGTCCGGCCCCCTGCTCGGCAAGCGCCTTGCGCACCAGCGGCGCGACCTTGGTGCCGTAGAGTTCGATGCCGCGCATGATCTGGGCATGCGGCATCGGGCCGATCGCCATCTGCAGCAGGAAGCGGTCGTTGCGGAAGAGCTTCCAGTTCTCGACGATCTTCTCCGCCACGGTTTCGGGGTCGCCGAGGAAGAGATTGCCGGCAGGGCTGCGCGCCTGGTCGAAATGCGCCCGGTTCGTCGGCCCCCAGCCGCGCTCCCGGCCGATGCGGTTCATCACCTCGGCCTGCGGGCGATAAAACTGGTCAGCGGCAAGATCGGTCGTATCGGCGATGAAGCCATGGACATTGATGCTGGTCTTCAGCTTTGCCGGATCCTGGCCGGCACGACGGGCGGCCTCGCGATAAAGATCGAACAGCGGAGCGAACCGGCGCGGCTCTCCGCCGATGATCGCAAGTGCCACCGGCAGCCCGAGGGCACCGGCACGGGCAACCGACTGCGGCGTGCCGCCGACGGCGATCCACAGCGGCAGCACCTCCTGCAGCGGACGCGGATAGACGCCGCGATCGCTGATCGCAGGGCGCATCTCGCCCGCCCAGGAGACCTTTTCCGCTTCGCGCAGCGCCATCAACAGGTCGAGCTTTTCGGCAAAGAGCTGGTCGTAATCGTCGAGCGACTGACCGAAGAGCGGGAAGGACTCGATGAACGAGCCGCGCCCGGCCATGATTTCGGCCCGGCCGTTGGAGAGAAGGTCGAGCGTGGAAAACTGCTGGAACACGCGCACCGGGTCGTCCGAGCTCAGCACCGTCACGGCACTCGTCAGCCTTATGGTCTTCGTCCTCGCGGCGGCTGCCGCAAGGATGACGGCTGGTGCCGAGGCTGCATAATCAGGGCGGTGATGTTCGCCAAGGCCAAAGACATCGAGGCCGACCTGATCTGCCAGTTCGATCTCTTCCAGCAAATTGGCAAGCCGACGCTGGCCTTCCCGGCCCTTGTCGGCAGCGTTCGGATCGACATCCGCAAATGTGTAAAGCCCGAGTTCCATGATGCCCATCCTATCGTTGTTCTACCGACAGATAGTTGGCCCCGGCGAAAGCAGCAAATGCGCGTCCGGGAAACACTGTGTTTCCCGGATGATGCCAAACGGCGCTTGGATCAAGCCAAGGGTCCGGGGCGAGAGCGTTTCCGGTTTAAGCGGAGTCGCAGAAACGCTCTATCTCCTTGTTTTTACGCATTTCCTGACGGAAAACCGCTTCGCACTTTTCCTGGAAATGCTCTAGGTCAGCGTGCGCTTGACCGCATTGCGCCAGCCCTTGAGCTTCGTCTTGCGCGTCGCTTCGTCCATCGCCGGCTCGAAACGGCGATCGCGCGCCCAGGACTTGGCGAACTCCTCCTGCTTCGGCCAGACGCCGGCGCGGCTGCCGGCGAGCCAGGCAACGCCGAGCGCCGTCGTCTCGAGGATGGTCGGCCGGTCGACCGGCGCATCGAGGAGGTCGGAAAGCCGCTGCATCGTCCAGTCCGAGACGACCATGCCGCCGTCGACGCGCAACACGGTTTCCTTGCCGTTGCTGCGCCAGTCCTTGTGCATGGCTTCGAGCAGATCGCGCGTCTGGTAGCAGACCGCTTCGAGCGCGGCACGCGCAAACTCGGCGGGCCCGGTGTTGCGGGTCATGCCGAAGATCGCGCCGCGAGCGTCGGGATCCCAATGCGGCGCACCGAGACCGGTGAAGGCCGGGACGAGGTAAACCTCCTGCGACGGGTCGGCGCCTTCGGCAAGCGTGCCGGTGTCCGGAGCCGCCTTGATGACCTTCAGGCCGTCGCGCAGCCACTGCACCGCCGCGCCGGCAACGAAGATCGAGCCTTCGAGCGCATAGGTGGTTTCGCCATCCAGCCGGTAGGCAATGGTGGTGAGCAGCCGGTTCTTCGAGCGCACCATGTCCTTGCCGGTGTTGAGCAATGCGAAGCAGCCCGTGCCGTAGGTCGATTTCAGCATGCCCGGCTTGAAGCAGGCCTGGCCGATGGTGGCGGCCTGCTGGTCGCCGGCAACACCGAGGATCGGGATCGCCGTGCCGAAGCGCTCCTTGTCGGTGACGCCGAAATCGGCGGCGCAGTCCTTCACCTCCGGCAACATGGCGCGGGGAACGCGCAGGATGTCGAGCAACTCGTCGTCCCAGGCATTGTCGGCGATGTTGTAGAGCAGCGTGCGCGAGGCGTTGGTCGCATCGGTGACGAAGGACTTTCCGCCTGTCAGCCGCCAGATCAGGAAAGTATCGATCGTGCCGAAGCAAAGCTCGCCCTTGGCAGCTCTGGCCTGGGCGCCCTTCACATTCGACAGCAGCCAGTTGAGTTTGGTGCCGGAGAAATAGGGATCGAGCAGCAAACCGGTCTTCTTGGTGAAGGTCTTTTCGAGACCCTGTTTCTTCAGCTTGTCGCAATAGGCTGATGTGCGGCGGTCCTGCCAGACGATGGCGTTGTGGATCGGCTTGCCGGTTTCGCGATCCCAGACCACCACCGTTTCGCGCTGGTTGGTGATGCCGATGCCGGCGATATCGCTTGGGGAGATCCCCGCCTTCCTGATCGCCTCGTTGACGGTGACGACGACGCTATCCCAGATTTCCTCCGGATCGTGCTCGACCCAGCCGGATTTCGGAAAGTGCTGCCTGAATTCCTTCTGGTCGAGGCCTGCTACCTGCTGCTTGCCGTCGAAGACGATCGCCCGGCTCGATGTCGTGCCCTGATCGATCGCGAGAATATATCCGCCCATATGCCCCTCCCCGGCCTCACATCACGTGTCTCGACGCCCTTCCTCTTGGGCGTGGCGTCCATTTCGAAAAACTTCAATACGATGGCAAAACGAATGTCAAACGAAAACAAAACGCAAGAAATCGTGACAAGGCCTCCCGCCGCAACTCTGCGTCGGCGGCCTGAAAAACACAATTGTCACCTCAGCGGTTTTACGCGTAGGTTGACGCTGTTGCGCCGCAAAAAACGGGCAAGATCAGCGGCGCTGCAAAGGGAGAGATCAGGAATGACGAGAACTGCGGTCATCACCGGTTCGACGAGCGGCATCGGCCTTGCCATTGCCAAGGCTTTTGCCAAGGGCGGCGCCAACATCGTCTTGAACGGCTTCGGCACGCCGGACGAAATCAAGGCTGCGACGGACGAAGTCGGGGCGCTCACCACGGGAACGGTCATCTATCACCCGGCCGACATGACGAAGCCGGACGAGATCGCCGACCTGATGGCAACGGCGGCAAAACGCTTCGGCAGCGTCGACATTCTGGTCAACAATGCCGGCGTTCAATATGTCGAGAAGGTCGAGGATTTCCCGGTCGAGCAATGGGACCGGATCATCGCCATCAACCTCTCCTCCTCTTTCCATACCATTCGCGCCGCCCTGCCCGGCATGAAGGCAAAGGGCGGGGGCCGCATCGTCAACATCGCCTCTGCCCACGGGCTCGTCGCCTCGCCGTTCAAATCGGCCTATGTCGCCGCCAAGCACGGCATCATGGGGCTGACAAAGACCGTCGCGCTCGAAGTTGCGGAAAATGGCATCACCGCCAATTCGATCTGCCCGGGTTATGTGCTGACCCCGCTGGTCGAAAAGCAGATCCCGGATCAGGCCCGCACCCGCGGCATCACCGAAGAGCAGGTCATCAACGACGTAATGCTCAAGGGCCAGCCGACCAAGAAATTCATCACCGTCGAGCAGGTAGCGTCGCTCGCCGTCTATCTCGCAAGCGATGATGCGGCGCAGATCACCGGCACGCATGTTTCCATGGACGGCGGCTGGACGGCGCAATAGAGAGCCGCCCGTCCATTGAGACGAGGCGGACGACGCCCTAACTCTATGAAAATGCGCATGGTCCGTCGCCGGGAACGCTTCCGGTTTTTGCGGCCATGCATCAGCAGGAATGAATGGCATGCCTAAGGTTAGGGAACGCAAGGACGACGACAGCATTCGCTTCATCCTCAATGATAGCGAGGTGGCGCTTTCCGACGTCGCGCCGACCACGACCCTGCTCGACTATCTCAGGCTTGAGCGCCGGCTGACAGGAACCAAGGAAGGCTGCGCGGAGGGCGATTGCGGTGCCTGCACCGTGCTCGTCGGCCGGCTCGCCGGCGAAACGCTGGTCTATGAAAGCGTCAATGCCTGCATCCGCTTCGTCGGATCGTTGCATGCGACCCATGTGGTCACCGTTGAGCATCTCGCCGCCAGGGATGGAACGCTTCATCCCGTGCAGCAGGCGATGGTCGATTTCCATGGCTCACAATGCGGCTTCTGCACGCCCGGCTTCGTCATGTCGCTTTATGGCCTCTGGCTTTCGAACGACAATCCCAGCCGGGCCGACATCGAAAAGGCGCTGCAAGGCAACCTTTGTCGCTGCACCGGCTACGAGCCGATCGTCAAGGCGGCCGAGGCCGCCGCAAGCGCGCGGCCTTCTGCTATCTTCGATCCGATCACGGCTGCGCGCGAGGCCACCATCGCCCGCCTCAAGGCGCTTCAACCCGAGAAAACGATCACCGTCCGCCACGGTGAAAGCTGTCTGATCGTGCCGGCGGATGCCACCGGCCTCGCGACCGCTCTTGCCGAGCACAAAGGCGCGACGGTGGTTGCCGGCGCCACCGATGTCGGCCTCTGGGTCACCAAGCAGATGCGTCCGATCGATCCCGTCGTCTTCATCAACGGCATCGCCGAACTGCAGCGCATCGAGGAAAGCGACGGCGGCCTGACCATTGGTGCCGGCGTCAGCTATTCAGCCGCCTTTGCAGCGCTCAGCAAAGCCTATCCAGCCTTCGGCCGGTTGATCGACCGTATCGGCGGCGAACAGGTGCGCAACATGGGCACGATCGGCGGGAACATCGCCAACGGTTCGCCGATCGGCGACAGTCCACCGCCCCTGATCGTGCTGGGGGCAACTGTCACGCTGCGCTCGACGGAAGGGACGCGCACGCTGCCGCTTGAAGATTTCTTCATCGCCTACGGCAAGCAGGACCGCAAAGCCGGCGAATTCGTCGAGAGCGTCTTCGTGCCCGCGCTGCCGGCGGGTGAGCTGTTTGCGGCCTACAAGCTCTCCAAGCGCCGCGACGAGGACATTTCCGCATTACTCGGCGCCTTCCGCATTTCGCTTGACGGCAACCGGGTAGAGACCGCCCGCATCGCCTTTGGCGGCATGGCCGGCACGCCGAAACGCGCTGCAACCGTCGAGGCCGCGCTCATCGGCAAGCCCTGGACCGAGGAAATGGTGCGCGCCGCTCAGGCAGCCTTCGAGGCCGACTATCAGCCCTTGAGCGATTGGCGCGCCACCAGCACCTATCGCATGCTGGCGGCGAAGAACCTGCTGATGCGCTTTTTCCTGGAAAGTGGCGGCCAGCCGGCGGAGCTCGTGCGCTACGCGGCGGGAGAGAGGTAATCATGGACAAGTCGACCTTCGAAGAACGCAAGGCGATCAAGGGGCAGATGCATTCGCACCAGCGCCATGACAGCGCCCACAAGCACGTGACCGGCACCGCCGATTACATCGACGACATGCCGGAACCGGCGGGCACGCTGCACGGTGCGCTGGGGATGACCGACCGCGCCCACGCCGAAATCACCGCCATGGACCTCTCGGCCGTCGCCGCGGCGGCCGGCGTCGTCTGCGTGCTGACGGCGAGCGACATGCCGCATTCCAACGATATCAGCCCCAGCCACCTGCATGACGAGCCGGTGCTTGCCGACGGCATCGTGCAGTTCCACGGCCAGCCGGCCTTTGCCGTCATCGCCGAGACGCGCGACATCGCCCGTCGTGCTGCCCGGCTGGCGAAGATCAGCTATCGCGACCTGGCGCATTTCACCGATATCACCGATACGGTAGCCCATGGCGGCGAGCTCGTCACCCAGCCCCTGACCTTGCAGCGGGGCGATGCCGACGCTGAACTGGAAAAGGCGCCGCGCCGGCTGAAGGGCCGGATGCGCATCGGCGGCCAGGAGCACTTCTACCTCGAAGGCCATATCGCCCTTGCCATTCCCGGCGAGGACGACGAGGTCACCGTCTGGTCGTCGACCCAGCACCCAAGCGAAATCCAGCACATGGTCTCGCACGTGCTCGGCGTTCCCTCCAATGCGGTCACGGTCAATGTGCGCCGCATGGGCGGCGGCTTCGGCGGCAAGGAAACGCAGGGCAACCAGTTCGCAGCCCTTGCAGCCGTGGCGGCGAAAAAGCTCGGCCGTGCGGTCAAGTTTCGCCCCGACCGCGACGAGGACATGACCGCCACCGGCAAGCGTCACGACTTCCTCGTCGACTACGATGTCGGCTTCGACGAGGAAGGCCGCATCCACGCCGTTCACGCCAATTACGCTGCGCGCTGCGGCTACTCCTCCGATCTCTCCGGACCGGTGACCGACCGCGCGCTGTTCCACGCAGACAGCTCCTACTTCTACCCGCATGTAAAACTGACGTCGCAGCCGCTGAAGACGAACACCGTCTCCAACACCGCCTATCGCGGCTTCGGTGGCCCGCAAGGCATGGTCGGCGGCGAGCGCATGATCGAAGAGATCGCCTACGCTCTCGGCAAGGATCCGCTCGAGATCCGCAAGCTCAATTTCTACGGCGAGAAGGGTTCCGGCCGGGATATCACCCCTTACCACCAGCAGGTCGAAGACAACATCATCGCCCGGATCGTCGCCGAGCTTGAAGTCGACGCCGATTACCAGGCGCGCCGCATGGCCATTATCGAGTTCAACCGTGCGAGCCGTGTCATTCGCAAGGGCATCGCGCTGACGCCGGTGAAGTTCGGCATCTCCTTCACCATGACCGCATTTAACCAGGCCGGCGCCCTCGTGCACATCTATCAGGATGGCTCGATCCACCTGAACCACGGCGGCACGGAAATGGGCCAGGGCCTTTATGTGAAGGTCGCGCAGGTCATCGCCGACAGCTTCCAGGTCGATCTCGACCGCGTGCGCGTCACCGCGACCACGACCGGCAAGGTCCCCAACACCTCGGCGACCGCTGCATCGTCCGGCTCCGACCTCAATGGCATGGCCGCCTTCGATGCGGCGCGCCAGATCAAGGAACGGCTCGTCGCCTTTGCAGCCGAGCGCTGGCAGACGACGGCGGAAAACGTCACTTTCGTTCCCGATCACGTGAAGATCGGCGAAGAACTGGTACCCTTCCCGGAATTCATCAAGCTTGCCTATACGGCGCGCGTGCAGCTTTCGGCCGCCGGCTTCTACAAGACGCCGAAAATCCATTGGGACCGCGCGACCGGACGGGGAACGCCCTTCTACTACTTCGCCTATGGCGCCTCGGTGTCGGAAGTATCTGTTGATACGCTGACCGGCGAATACATGGTCGATCGCGTCGACGTGCTGCACGATGTCGGCCGCTCGCTCAATCCGGCGATCGACCTTGGCCAGATCGAAGGCGGTTTCGTCCAGGGCATGGGATGGCTGACAACGGAGGAGCTGTGGTGGGACGACAAGGGCCGACTGCGCACGCACGCACCCTCGACCTACAAGATCCCGCTCGCCTCGGACCGGCCGAAGATCTTCAACGTCAAACTGGCCGAGTGGTCGGAAAATGCGGAAAAGACCATCGGGCGGTCAAAGGCCGTGGGCGAACCGCCCTTCATGCTGCCGATCTCCGTGCTCGAGGCGCTGTCGATGGCGGTGGCGAGCGTTGCCGATTATCGCGAATGCCCGCGCCTTGATGCGCCGGCGACGCCGGAGCGCGTGCTGATGGCCGTCGAACGCCTTCGACAATCGTCTTGATTGATGACATCGCCGCGCATCCCGTTCGACGCGCGGCGTGTGAGAGCTCCGGTCAGATCCGGGGCAGCTCGTCGATGTTGACGAGGCGGTGCGCGTCGGCCTGCGCCTCGACATCGTCCCCATAGGGGCCACGGCCATCCATGAAACCCATGTCTCTTTTGATATGGTCGGACAGCGCATTGACGTCGAGCACCGGCTTGGCGACAACGGCACGGCCAAACAGGGTGGACGTGAGCCGCACGACCGCATCCAGCGAAAGAAGCGGTTTTCTTTCAGTATGTTCGATAACGTCGCAAGTCATTTTGAGCACCTGTTCGTCTTGGGAAGTTGACTTGCAGGATGCCGTGGAAGAGGATTGAGTTCCAATCGAACATCCGTCTGCATGCATCAAGAGAACTTATCCATGAAGATGTCCAAGCAGTTTCCGCTGAATGCGTTGAGGGTCTTCGAAGCCGTCGCCCGGCTCGGCAGTTTTACCAAGGCCGGCGAGGAGCTGGGCATGACCCAGACCGCCGTCAGCTACCAGGTCAAGCTGATCGAGGAGAGCGTCGGCGAGCCCTTGTTCCTGCGCCGCCCACGCCAGATCGCGTTGACCGATGTCGGCCAGCGGCTGGCGCCACGGGTCACCGAAGCCTTCGAGATGCTGCAGGAGGCCGTCTCCTCAGCGCGCGGCGATATCGACAGCACACTGTTGATCAGCTCGACCCCGACCTTCGCCTCGCAATGGCTCGCCCGCAACATCGGCTCGTTTCAGCTCGCCCACCCCACCATCGCCGTGCGCCTGGACACCAACGACAACCTCGTCGATTTTGCCAAGGAACCCACGGATCTCGCCATCCGCTCCGGCGCCGGCGTCTGGCCGGGCCTCGACACACATCCGCTGATGCGCGTCGAGTTCAGCCCGATGCTGAGCCCGGCACTCGCCGAAACCGTTGGCGGCATCCGCGAGCCGCGTGATCTCCTGAAGCTCAGGATCATCGATGCCGGCGACCCCTGGTGGCGGATCTGGTTTTCGGCCGCCGGCGTCGACGATCCGGATCTCGAGGGCCGCCCGACAAGCCGGCTCGGCGCGCAATCCTTCGAGGCGCGCGCCGCCGTTGCCGGCCAGGGCGTGGCGATCCTGACACCGGAATTCTACGGTGACGACGTAGCGCTTGGCCGGCTCTACCAGCCTTTCGACCTGCGCTGCAGCGACGGCTGCGACTACTGGCTGGCCTACCCGCATGCGCGCCGCAACACCCCGAAGATCCGCATCTTCCGCGACTGGATCCTCAGCGAACTCTGCCCGTCGGTTCAGTTCGGGGCCGATTGGGTAGAAGAGCGCAAGGCGGCTTCCGCGAGCTAGGGTAACCCATTAGAATCCATCAGGTTTATCATTCCGGGTGAATTCACCCCGAAATCGTCCCGATCGCGGCAATTTACGCTTGGAGGCGCATTCGCCCCCTTCCCCAACTCCCGGTTTTTGCGCAAGGTGCGCTGACGGAGAGAATAAAGGGGACCTGAATGTACGAGTTCGCCATCGCCTGGGAATGGCTGGCCTTTGCTGTGCGCTGGCTGCATGTCATTACCGCCATCGCCTGGATCGGCTCATCCTTCTATTTCATCGCGCTCGACCTCGGTCTCGTGAAGCGCGACCACCTGCCTGTTGGAGCCTACGGCGAGGAATGGCAGGTGCATGGCGGTGGCTTCTACCACATCCAGAAATATCTGGTCGCCCCCGCCTCGATGCCCGAGCACCTGACCTGGTTCAAATGGGAATCTTACGTGACGTGGCTTTCGGGCTTCGCCATGCTCTGTCTGGTCTATTACGGCGGTGCCGATCTTTTCCTGATCGATCGCCACGTGCTCGATATCTCGGCAACGTCCGCGATCCTGATCTCGCTCGCCTCGCTCGGCATCGGATGGGTCTTCTATGACCTGCTCTGCAAGTCGCCGCTCGGCAACAACACCTGGGGCCTGATGGCGCTTCTTTATGTGGCGCTGGTGATCATGGCCTGGGGCTATACCCAGGTGTTTACAGGCCGCGCCGCCTTCCTGCATCTGGGCGCTTTCACCGCCACCATCATGTCGGCCAACGTCTTCTTCCTCATCATTCCCAACCAGAAGATCGTCGTTGCCGACCTGATCGCCGGGCGCACGCCCGACCCGAAGCTCGGCGCCCAGGCCAAGCAGCGCTCGCTGCACAACAACTACCTGACCCTGCCGGTCATCTTCTTCATGCTGTCGAACCACTATCCGCTGGCTTTTGCCACCGCCTTCAACTGGATCATCGCGGCGCTGGTGTTCCTGATGGGTGTCACCATCCGGCACTGGTTCAATACGACCCATGCCCGCAAGGGTAGGCCTACCTGGACGTGGCTCGTCACCGTCCTCCTCTTCATCCTGATCATGTGGCTGTCGACCGTGCCGAAGGTGCTGACCGGCGAAGAAAAAGCCGAGGTCGCGCCGGTCTTTGCCCGGTTTGCGGAGAATGCGCATTTCCCCGCCGTCAAGGACGCGATCTCGACCCGCTGTTCCATGTGCCACGCAGCCGAACCGGTCTATGAGGGCATCGCCCGGCCGCCGAAGGGCGTGGTGTTAGAGAGCGATCAGGAGATTGCCGCCCACGCCCGCGAAATCTATATCCAGGCGGGGCGCAGCCATGCCATGCCGCCCGGCAACATAACCGACATGACGACGGACGAGCGCCAGTTGCTGGCAGCCTGGTTCGAAAGCGCCGTCGAGGAAGGCAAGACACAATGACAACGACGCTCATCCGCGGCCGCCTCTTGAGCTTTCACCGCGCGCCAATGGCAATCGAGGACAGCGCCGCCTACACCTATGAAAGCGATGGCGCGCTGCTGGTCGCAGACGGCCGGATCAAAACGTCTGGCACCTACGCGACTGTGAAGGCCGAGGCAGCGGATGATATCGTCGAGATCGATCACCGCCCGCACCTGATCGTGCCGGGCTTCATCGACACGCATCTGCATTTCCCGCAGATGCAGGTGATGGCCTCCTACGCCGCCAACCTGCTGGAATGGCTCAACACCTATACCTTCCCGGAAGAGTGCCGCTTCGTCGAGACCGCCCATGCCGAGCGCATCGCCAGCCGTTTCTTCGACGAAATGGTCCGCCACGGCACGACGACGGCGGCCGCCTATTGCACCGTGCATAAGGCATCCGCCGACGCCTTCTTCGCCGAGGCGCTACGCCGCGACATGCGCATGATCGCCGGCAAGGTGATGATGGACCGCAATGCCCCGCAGGGGTTGCTCGATACGCCGCAGATGGGCTACGACGAGACCCGCGCGGTAATCCGCGACTGGCACGGCAAGGGCCGCAACCATGTCGCCATCACTCCGCGCTTTGCCATCACCTCGACGCCGGAGCAGATGGACGTCGCAAAATCGCTGGTGCATGAGTTTCCCGACCTGCATGTCCAGACACATCTGTCGGAAAACCGCGACGAGATCGCCTTTACCTGCGAACTCTATCCGGAAGCCACCGATTATACCGACGTCTACGCCCGTTATGGGCTGCTTGGGCCGAAGAGCCTGTTCGGCCACTGCATCCACCTCTCAGACCGCGAGGCGGACGTGATGTGCGAGACGGGATCGGTCGCGGTCTTCTGCCCGACATCCAACCTCTTCCTCGGCTCGGGCCTTTTCCCGTTGCGGGCGCTCAACCGGCGCGAAAAGCCGGTACGCACCTCGGTCGCCTCGGATATCGGCGGCGGCACCAGCTATTCGATGCTGAAGACGCTCGACGAGGCCTACAAGATCCTGCAACTGCAGGGCGAGCGGCTGAACCCGTTCGACAGCTTCTTCATGATGACCCGCGGCAACGCCGAGGCGCTGTCGCTGGTCGATCGCATCGGCACGCTCGAGGCCGGCACCGACGCCGACTTCATCGTGCTCAACATGGCGGCAACACCGGCGATGGCGCTGCGCGCCGAAGTGGTCAACTCACTCGCCGATGAACTTTTCCTGCTCCAGACCATGGGCGACGACCGCGCGATCGTCGAGACCTATGTGGCGGGAAAACCGGCCAAGGCGGCACTCGCTGCTGCCTGACTTCACCGTCATTGGCAAAGAGGTCAAAAAAATTGACCTCTTTGCGTCCGCGCTATTAACAAGCCTCCGGCAAACATGGTAAGGCCTCGGTAGTCATCCCAAGAGTTGGGTGCGGAAAAGTGTCCGCGGCTTTCCGCCCGCATCCCGCTCTAACCTGTGTTTCAGATGAAGGCCGTTTCCATGACGCAAATCCTCGAAATCAGCGACCTCAAGGCCCTTGCCAAGCGCCGCGTACCGAAGCTCTTCTTCGATTACGCCGACAGCGGCGCCTGGACCGAGGGCACCTATCGCGCCAACGAGGAAGACTTCGCCAAGGTGAAGCTGCGCCAGCGGGTGCTGGTCGACATGACCAACCGCTCGCTGGAAACGACCATGATCGGCCAGAAAGTGTCGATGCCGGTGGCGCTGGCGCCGACGGGGCTGACCGGCATGCAGCACGCCGATGGCGAGATGCTGGCAGCCCAGGCGGCCGAAGCCTTTGGCGTTCCCTTCACGTTGTCGACCATGAGCATCTGCTCAATCGAGGATGTCGCGTCGGTCACAACCAAGCCCTTCTGGTTCCAGCTCTACGTCATGCGCGAGCGCGAGTTCGTGCTGAACCTCATCGACCGGGCCAAGGCCGCCAAGTGCTCGGCACTGGTGCTGACGCTCGACCTGCAGATCCTCGGCCAGCGCCACAAGGACCTGCGCAACAGCCTGTCGGCCCCGCCGAAGCTGACCCCCAAGCATCTCTGGCAGATGGCGACACGTCCCGGCTGGTGCATGAAGATGCTCGGCACCAACCGCCGCACCTTCCGCAATATCGTCGGCCACGCCAAGAGCGTCACCGACCTGTCCTCGCTCGGCGCCTGGACGGCAGAACAGTTCGACCCGCAACTCTCGTGGAAGGACGTCGAATGGATCAAGGAGCGCTGGGGCGGTCCGCTGATCCTGAAGGGCATTCTCGATCCGGAAGACGCCAAGATGGCGGCGGCGACCGGCGCCGACGCGATCATCGTCTCCAACCACGGCGGCCGCCAGCTCGATGGCGCCCATTCCTCGATCAGCATGCTGCCGCGCATCGTCGATGCGGTCGGCCACCAGATCGAGGTGCATCTCGATGGCGGCATCCGCTCCGGCCAGGACGTGCTGAAGGCCGTCGCCATGGGCGCCAAGGGCACCTATATCGGCCGCCCCTTCCTCTACGGCCTCGGCGCCATGGGGAAGGAAGGCGTGACCAAGGCGCTGGAAATCATCCGCAAGGAGATGGACATCACCATGGCGCTCTGCGGCAAGCGCGATATCAACGACGTCAACCGCGACATTCTCGCGGATTGATCGAGCGCGCCAACCGGCGAAGCCGGATTGCCTGAAAAGGGCGGCTTCGCGGCCGGCCTCCAACACGTGTGTGGAATGCCTGCAGTTCCAAATTGGTCGCATAAACTAAACGTATGCGATCGTTTCTTGCGGCGAACCGTCCTTTGAGACGGGCGGTTCAGTCGTAAGCTTCAGGATTGATGCAGGTCGCCTTTACAGCGCCGCGCGTCAAATATGACGCGCAAAGGACGCTGTATCGCTTCAAACTTGTTGCATAATTCTATCCTCAAATCGGATCAGATTTGAGGAATTATGCAGTAGATCCAAGAGTTTGCGGCTCTCCGATCTCTATTGCGTGCCCGTCGGGATCATAAGAACGGAACACCCGCTGTCCCCAGGCTTGCCGCTCAATCGGGTGGATCAGCTCCACCTGCGGCGCAATGCTTTCGAAGGCCGCTTCGATATTCTCATGCTCGAAGTAGAGCAGCAGGTTCCCTCGCCCATAGGGTTCTTCCGCGGGACCGACTTCCCGCCAGACTGTTTGTTCCAGCGAACGACCCTCGTGGATCGCAAAACCGGTCTCGAAGAGAACGAAGTTTCCGAAGTCCTTCAACACCGTCAGACCGAGTGTCTCCCGGTAAAAGTCCCTGGATCGATCGATGTCGCGGACGAAAGGGATCGGATTGATGAAACGCATCGAATTCCCCTCGTGAGTCTCAAAATCGTCTCACACAATCCCGATCAAGGCGACGGTTTTCGACTGAATTTTACGCCGCGAACACTCATCCACCCACGCTCAGCTGCCGCGATAGGTCGAGTAGCCGTAGGGCGAAAGAAGCAGCGGCACGTGATAATGGCTGGCCGGATCGGCAATGCCGAAGCGCAGCGGGATCAGGTCGAGGAAGGCAGGCTCCGGCAGGTCCGCACCGACACGACGAAGATAGTCGCCGGCGTGGAAGACCAACTCGTAGCTGCCCGCCATGAAGCCGATGCCTTCGACCATGGGCCCATCGACGCGTCCGTCGCTGTTGGTATGAACGGTGCGGATCAGTTGCCGCTCGTCGCCTTCGAGCCAAAAGAGGTCGATGCGCAAGCCTTCGGCCGGCGTGCCGAGCGCAGTGTCGAGGACATGGGTGGTCAGGCGGCCGGTGCTGCTCATCGCTGCTCTTCCTTCATATTGCGCTCTCGATGACGAAGGGCTCGTCGTAGACATATTCTTCGAGATTGTTTCCCGGCCCATCCCGATCGACGACGATGAAGTCGCTGACCGCGCCCACCGACATCAGCGGATGGTGCCAGACATTGCGCCCGTAGTTGACGCCCTGCCGCCCGTTCGCCCGGAACACCCGCGGCATTCCCGGTCGGCCCCCCTCGTCTTCGGCAACGACGACGAGCCAGGGCCGGTCCTCGAGCGGCGAAAAGCTCTGGCTGCCGAAGGGGTGTCGCTCCATCATCGCCACCGCGTAAGGAAAGGCGCGCGGCTGGCCGCGAAAGATATTGATGATGACATCGGCACCCTCGCCGACAACATCGGCACGCGCCAGGCCATGGAAGCGTTCGGTGGTCCCGCCATTGATGTACCGCATCGAAGCCGGATCAGCCTCGATGACCGTGCCGAACGGCGCGAAAGCATCCTGCGTCAGGGGTTCGATCGAAAGAATACGCGACATCAGGCCATCGCCCCGCGGTGCTCATTGCCGGCGGCGTCGGCATGGTCCGGTTCGACTGCCCTCGGTAAAGATGAGCGCAGATAGCGAACGGGTATGTCAGGCATTTTCGTCTCCTGGAAGCATGGATTGCAGCCGCAGGCGGGCGATCTTCTCCACCTGCGCACAGGCGGTTTCAAATTCCTCTTCGGTCGAATTGTCAATGCGCCTTTCGAACGAGGCGAGAATGTCGTTCTTCGTCAGGCCCTTGACCGCGATGATGAAGGGAAAGCCGAATTTCTGCGTATAGGCCTCGTTCAGCGCCGTGAACCGGGCATGCTCGTCGGCCGAAAGGCGGTCGAGGCCGGCCGACGCCTGCTCCGCCGTCGAGTCCGCCGTCAGCTTGCCGGCGATCGCCAGCTTGCCGGCAAGATCCGGGTGGGCGCGCAGCACCGCCAGCCTTTCGCGCGGCAGACCGGCGCGAAAGGCCTGGCAAAGTGCCGAGTGCACGTTGCCGGCCGAAAGTCCCGTTGCGGCCGCCCGGTCGTAGGCCCGTTCGGCAACCCATGGAGAATGCTCGAACACGCCGCCGAAGCGGCTGACGAAGGCGTCGCGATCGGACATCAGAGAGCCCCTTCCGGCTTGTGGTGTTCATACCAGTGACGGGCGATGTCGATGCGCCGCGGCACCCAGACCTTGTCGTGCGACATGACATAGTCGATGAACCGCGCCAGCGCCGCGGCGCGGCCTGGACGCCCAACGAGGCGGCAGTGCAGGCCGATGTTCATCATCTTGGCGTTGCCTTCCTTGCCCTCCTCATAGAGCACGTCGAACGTGTCTTTGAGATAGGTGAAGAACTGGTCGCCGGAGTTGAAACCCTGGTTCGTCGCAAAGCGCATGTCGTTGGCGTCGAGTGTGTAGGGGATGATCAGATGCGGCTTGTCGGCCGTCAGCCCCGCCACCCAATAGGGCAACTCATCCGCATAGGAATCGGAGGAATAGAGGAACCCGCCCTCTTCGAGAACGAGCTTCAGCGTGTTGCTTGAAGGCTTGCCCTGGTAAAGGCCAAGCGGGCGCTCGCCGGTCAGTTCGGTATGCAGCCGAACGACTTCGCGGATATGCTCGCGCTCCACCTCTTCGGGGAAATCCTTGTATTCGAGCCAGCGCAGGCCGTGGCTGGCGATCTCCCAGCCCGCTTCCTTCATGGCGGCGACCGCTTCGGGATTGCGAGCCATCGCCAACGTCACGCCGTAGACCGTCAACGGCACGTCGCGGCTGGTGAACATGCGCCAGAGCCGCCAGAAACCGGAGCGCGAACCGTACTCATAAATCGATTCCATGTTGAGGTTGCGCTGGCCCTGCCAAGGCTGTGCACCAACGATCTCCGAGAGCAGGCTCTCGGAGGCCAGGTCGCCATCGAGGATGCAGCTTTCGCCGCCCTCTTCATAGTTGAGCACGAACTGCACGGCGATACGCGCATCGCCCGGCCAGTTTGCCTTGGGCGGGTTGCGGCCATAGCCGACGAGGTCACGCGGATAGGAAGTCTCAGACATCAAATCACCCTTCGAATTTTCCGGAACGGTATCACCGCCGACCGGATTGTCGAGACAAAATGACGTCGGTGCAGACGGTTAGCGGCCGGCCATCAGCGAGGCGACCATCCGCGACAGTGGCGGGATAGGGCCTGGCGCAAGCGTCGCCTCGGCTGCCGGCCGCTTGATCCGTTCGGCCCGCTTGGCCGCCGAAATCTTGCCGAGCGGGTGTTGCGAGTGGACGCGCATCGGCGCGCCCGATTCCTGCTCCACGAACAGCGCCAGGCTGCCGATCGTCAGCGGCGGCGCCAGGCATGGTTCGAACAGGTCGCGAAGCGGTGCCTCGATGCTGCGCATCGCGTCCAGATTGAGCGGCCCGGTCAGCATCATGTGAAAGCGATATTCATCCATCACATGAGGATCGCCCCAGCGATGCAGGTTGGAAAATTGCGGCGCCGTCAGCCTGTCGGGGTCGGAGCGCTCGATGTCGTCTTCGCTGAGCGGCGCGCGGAACGCGTCGAATTCCTGGATGATGCTGGCGGCCAGCAGATGCATCGCCGTGCTCGGGATCTGCGGCATCAGTCCCCAGCAGTGGCCGAGCCGGGCCACTTCCAGGCGCTCGATCTCGAACGGCGTCTGGGCGCCGGCAAAATGCATCAGCGCCTTGAGTAGCTGCGCCTCGTCCATATCGGGGTGAAGCCGGAAGGGCGACATCACCACCGCCTGAAAGCCGAAGCGACGCGGGACAGCCGTATGGAAGGCGATCTCGGATGCGGTCAATCCGGAGATCGATGGTAACTCGGTGGGCTCGCCGGAATAGACATTGCGGCCGAGCCAACTGGCGGCAACCGTTGAAAGCGGGTCGGCCATCGGCGGCGTGAAACAAATGGCGTAACGCATGCGCATGCTCCGGAAATCCGTTCTGGCACAGACCCGCGACAATCGATCTCGATCGTCGCCAGGGTGCGCAGGTTCAAAATCTTAGAGCTTCAACAATACCCTCCCCGGGAAGACGCGACGCTCTATTGCCCGCGTCTTAGGTGATTTGCGTGACAGCTTGACGAAGTGGAAGGGGCAATACCACGCGATTACCGTCCGGATCGCGCCCGCAGCTTTTTCGGAACCATCCCACCGACCAGCCGTTCCCCTGAGGTAGCAAACAACGATGGAGAAGAAGCGTGACCTATCACAATGCGAACCTTCAGGACGCCGGGATCAAGGAAACCCATGACCTGATCGCCAGCGACAAGGTTGAAGGCACGAAGGTTTATGGCGCCGACAACAAGCACATCGGCTCGATCGAGCGCGTTATCCTGGAAAAGCGCAGCGGTCGCGTGGCCTATGCCGTGCTCGGGTTCGGCGGTTTTCTCGGCATCGGGGAAGATCACTATCCACTGCCTTGGGCCAAGCTGACCTATGATGAGAACCTCGGCGGCTATCGGACTGATGTGACTCGCGAACAGGTCGAGCGGGCGCCGAAATATCACGGCAACGAGGAATACGACTGGAACAGCGAGAACGGACGCCGGGTCTATGACTATTACGGCGTGCCGCCTTACTGGATGTAAGGATCGGGTTTACGATCGTCCCGACATGGCTCCGCCGATGGCGGGGCCGTTCTTATGCCGCCAGCTTAAAGATGTTTCTCGCGAAGTGCCGCTATGTGATTCTGGCACAAGAAGGATCCCGGAATGTCGATCAACGGCTGGCCGGTGATCTCGTCGACGACGAAGCGCGCGAGGCGGTGGGCGATGCCGAAGCTCACCTTGAAGCCGCCTGTCAGGACCGACAGGTTTTCGTGATCCGGATGGCGCCCGGCGATCGGCTCCCGGCCGGTCGATTTCGGCCGGATGCCGGCCCAGCGCTCGACCACCTCCGCCCCGCGCAAGGACGGGACCAGCGCCTCGGCGCGCACCAGCAGCTCATTCAGCAGTTCATCCGTCGACTGCGGATCGGCATATTTGTTCTCGCTGGTGCTGCCGACCGCGATATGCCCGTCGTCATGGGCGACGATATAGACGCCGTCGGTGAAGATGACGGGCAATTGCGGATCGACATCGGCCAGAAGCAGCGCCGCCTGGCCCTTGACCCCCGTGCCGCTCGGTCCACGGAGAGGTCCCGACAGCGCATCGACGAGCGGAAAGCTGTCGACGCCGGCAGCAACTATGCAATGGCCGAAGGCGATTTCCGTGGCGTCATCGAGTTCGGCGCGGCCCTGGCCCGGATGGATTGCTCGAACGCCCGTCCCCTCGACGATCCGCACGTTCGGCGATTGCGCCAGTGCCGCACGCAGAACCGCCAGCATCTGGCGTGGAGAAAGCCGACCGCCAAGCGTATCGAACACCAATCCGCAAGCCGCCGCCTCGGCACTGAGCCATCCGGACGGCAGCTCGTCGCGCACGTGCCAGAAGAACTGGCGGTCGCCTGCCCGCCAGTTGCGGGTCGCATCCTGCTCGTGGCGAAGAGCGATCTCGCGCAGATGCGGCTTCGCAAGCGGCATGATCCGCCCGCTGCGGCGGTAACCTGCCGAAAGTCCGGTTTCGGCCTCGAGCGTTTCGATCTCGCTTTCGAGCGACACCAGGGCGTCGAACTGGAATTGTTTCTTGGCGTTCCATTTGTCCGGCATGTGCGGCATCAGCGCGCCGAGTATGCCGCCACTGGCGCCGGCCCCGATGCGATGCTCGTCGACCAGTTGCACGTCCATGCCGGTCCGTGCTGCCGTAAGGGCTGCCCAGAGCCCCATGATGCCGCCGCCGACGATCAAAAGTTCGCTCATCGATTGACCTTCTCCGGTGGCGGGATTATCGCCATCGCATGACAGGATCCGCCGCAGAACCGAACCAGCCCCCGGCCCATCAAAGCCTCGATTGGCACGAGGGCGATATGCCCTATTCCAGGGAGTTTGGCGATCATTTTTATTGCCGCACCGACGGTCGGCTCGAATGCGGACATGTGTTCCTCGCCGGCAACGGCCTGCCCGAACGCTGGGCCTCCGGCGGGGCATTCACCATCGGCGAACTGGGCTTCGGCACCGGCCTCAATTTCTGTGAAACCTGGCGGCAATGGAAAGCTACGGCGACCACGGACGGCACGCTGCATTTCGTCAGTTTCGAGCGCTTTCCCATGCAGGCGGAGGAAATCTCCCGCGCCTTGTCCCATTGGCCGGAGATCGACGCCGAACGGCTGGCCCTCACCGATCGCTGGCCGGCAACCAACGACGGCAGGATCGAGATCGATCTTGGCGATGGCGTTCGCCTGACCGTCGTTTGCGGCACAGCACTGGAGGGGCTCGCCCAAGCGAAGGAGCGCTTCGATGCCTGGTTCCTCGATGGTTTTGCACCGTCCCGCAATCCCGACATGTGGTCGGAGGAGCTGATGCGGCTGGTGTTCGACAAGACCGCGGCCGGCGGCAGCTTCTCCACCTATGCCGCCGCCGGCTTCGTTCGCCGCAATCTGCAGGCGGCCGGCTTTGCCGTCGAGAAGCGCAAGGGCTTCGCCGGGAAGCGCGAGATGCTGCGCGGAGACAAGCGCTGAGCGAGGCGAGCAGTCGGCGTCCGCGGGCATTTTGACGGCCTTTACTCCACCAGAGAACTGAACTGTCGCAAATGGCAGGGGCATGACCGCGAAAAATCTGCGACAGAAATCCATCGGCAACGCGGTGGGTTTTTCATGAACGACGATCAGTTTCCGGATGCTGCCACAGGTGAAACTTCCTCAGCCCCGCTCGAGCGGCGACGCCGGCCCGGCGGCCGCAGTGGCGAGCGCACACGAAAATCCTCAGGCGGTAAATATCTCAATCTCGTCAACACCCAGAGCAAATCCTCGGTACTGTCAGAAGACGCGCTCGAGGCGATCCATCAGGCGTCGCTGACGATCCTGGAAGAGATCGGCATGGATGTCATCCTGCCCGAGGCGCGCCAGCGCATGAAGGCAGCGGGCGCCGATATCACCCCCGGCACCGACCGCGTGCGCTTCGATCGCGGGCTGATCATGGAGATGATCGCTTCGGTTCCCTCCTCCTTCACCATGCATGCGCGCAATCCGGCCCGCAACGTCGCGATCGGCGGCAACAATCTGGTCTTCGCCCAGATCGCCAGCGCCCCCTTCGTGGCCGACCGCGAAGGCGGCAGGCGCACCGGCAATCAGGAGGATTTCCGCAAGCTGGTGAAGCTCGCCCAGTCCTACGACATCATCCACACCACCGGCGGCTATCCCGTCGAGCCGGTCGACCTGCACGCATCCGTGCGTCATCTCGACTGCCTCTCCGACATGGTGAAGCTCACCGACAAGGTCTTCCACGTCTATTCGCTCGGCCGCGAGCGGAACACCGACGGCATCGAGATCGCCCGCATCGGTCGCGGCATATCCATGGAGCAGATGGAGCGCGAACCGTCGCTGTTCACCATCATCAACACCTCCTCGCCGCTGCGCCTCGACGGGCCGATGCTGCAGGGCATCATCGAAATGTCTTCGCGCAATCAGGTGGTGGTGGTCACGCCATTTACGCTCGCAGGCGCCATGGCGCCGGTCACGATCGCCGGTGCCCTGGTGCAGCAGAATGCCGAGGCGCTGTGCGGCATCGCCTTCACCCAGATGGTCCGGCGCGGCGCGCCGGTCATGTATGGCGGCTTTACCTCGAATGTCGACATGAAGACGGGCGCACCCGCCTTCGGCACGCCGGAATACATGAAGGCGGTCATTGCCGGCGGCCAGCTCGCCCGCCGCTACAACATTCCCTACCGCACGTCCAACACCAACGCCGCCAATACGCTCGATGCGCAGGCAGCCTACGAGTCCGCGCTATCGCTCTGGGCACTGACGCAAGGCGGCGGCAACTTCGTCATGCATGCGGCCGGCTGGACCGAGGGCGGACTGACCGCCTCGTTCGAAAAATTCATCCTCGACGTCGACATGCTGCAGATGGTGGCGGAATTCCTGACGCCGCTCGATGTCAGCGAGGATGCACTCGGGCTCGACGCGGTGCGCGACGTCGGCCCCGGCGGGCACTACTTCGGCACGCTGCACACGTTGCAACGCTATGAGACAGCGTTCTATTCGCCGATCCTTTCCGACTGGCGCAACTTCGAAACCTGGACGGAGGCGGGCCGGCCGACGACCTATGACCACGCCAACCGTGTCTTCAAGCAGAAGCTCAACGAATACGAACGGCCGCCGCTGGACCCGGTGATCGAAGACGAACTCGACGCCTTCGTTGCAAAACGCAAGGAGGAAGGCGGCGTCCCGACGGATTTCTGACGGGACGCCTTGTTACATCAAGATGCGGCATGCGTATGAGAGCATTTCCGCCCTCTGCCTTACGCATGCCCAGACGGGAAACCGCTAAGCACTTTCCCTGCAAAAGCTTCAGGGATAAACGGCCGAGCGGGCGGTGGCGATCAGTTGCTCGATCGGCACAGTGACGCAGTTGCGGTCGATTTCGGCCACCGTCTTCTGCCTTACATTGGCAGAAAGCAGCTTGCGCAAATCTCCGAGCGTCCTTGGCGCCGCGCAGATCACCAGGCTGTCGAAGGCGTTGTCGTTCAGATAGCCTTCGAGCCTGCTGGCCACATCGACGGCAAAGCGATGCTTTTCCTCGCGTACCGGATCACTGCTGTATTCCATCGCCGACCGGCCATGACCGACGGACGAATGGCTGCGTCCCGGCTTGTCGGCCATGATATCCTGGGCGCGTTTCGGGTCGGTGTGAATAACCTCTTCTTCCGGGTGCTGACGTTCGTCCTTCCGCAGGTTGACGCCCTTGACGAAGCGCGCCGTATTGCCATCCGCGGCCAGTATCCAAGTCCGGTTCTGCACGATTGTCTCCCATGCAATGATGTTGCTCGTGGGCAGGCCAGAATAAGCCCTTAATAGAAACGGATGAAGCCCGATCCGGTTCCATCTTTTCCTCGATCGCGCGCACTTTTACGGTGTCATCCTACATGCGCGAGAGATAGGCGTCGAAGCTGCGCTCTGGTGACGACTGGAAATGATCGCGCTCGAGTTTCATCTCCCGGATGCGATCCACCCGGAAGTCGCGAAAGTCCTGGCGCAGCTCGCACCAGGTGGTCAGCAGCCAGTGATGGCCGAAGACGCTGAGGCCGAGCGGCCAGACGGTGCGCTCCGAGCTCTGATCGGCGAGGCTTTCATAGGCCATGCGCACCTTGCGCTCCTCGGCGATCGCCCGGCGCAGGTCACCCAGCATCGGCGGCGGCTTCGGCTGCAGCGCCGAACGGAAGGCGCGGATCGGGGCGCTGCGCAGCCGCGCCACGTGCTCGGGCGGAAGTCCGTGTTCGATCTTTTCCATGGCCTCGCGCGCGGCCTGCGCCAGCCGGTGGTCGCCAAGCATCTGCACGGCCCGCGCGCCGAAGGCCAGCGCTTCGAGCTGCTCGAAGGTGAAAGCGAGCGGCGGCGCGTCAAAGCTCTCGCGCAGGAGGTATCCGACACCGCGCTCGCCGTCGATCGGCGCACCCGAAGCCATCAGGTGTTCCATGTCGCGGTAGATGGTCCGCCGCGCCACCTCCATCTTGTCGGCGATTTCCTGCGCCGTCATCGCCCGGCCGGTCGCCCGCATGAGCTGGATGATTCGAAACAGCCGGTCGGCAGGTCTCATTCGCGTATTCCCATCGCATGTCGATGTAAGGCTATGGCCATAAGGCTGTCAGTTGCACTGTGCTTTAGTCAAGCGGCAATCAACATGGAGCATGACATGACCACCAAGAGCATCCTCGAACTCGCCGTCTGCATCGTTGTGGACAAGCCCGCGGCCGCAGCCGCGCGCCATCGGGCGATGCAGGCCGTTTCAAACTATCCGGGCTTCATTTCCTGGCGCGCCGTCGGCTCGTGCGAAAAGCCCGACATGCTCGCGGATCTGGTCGAGTGGGAAACGCTCGATGATGCCAGATCGGCAGGCGAACGCGTGCGTCGCGACCCGGATTTCGCCCCTTACATGGCGGCAATCAGCGCGGTAATGCTGATGCAGCATTTTGCTGTCGAACAGCAGATCTGAGCCGGGAGAGTACCGAGAGATGGCGGAGCCACTGAAAAACCTGTTGCATCCGGGCGTCGTCACCGCCATCGCAGACCGCCTGAGCGCGGTCTGCCCGACATTCGACCGCAAAAGGTTCGAGGCGCTTGCCAGCGACAATCTCGAGGCACTGGAACTGATGCAACGATCGCTGCAGATCCGCGATGCGCTCATCGAAACCCTACCGCAGTCCTTCCCGCAAGCCGCGGCAAAGCTTGGCGATTGTCTGCACACCGACGAGAGGCCCGGCCTCAGCGGCTGGACCCTGTTGCCCGTCAGCCAATATGTCGCCGCACGCGGGCTTGGCGATTTCGAGCTATCGCTGTGGCTGCTGCGCGCTTTGACGCCGCACTTCACCTCCGAGTTCGGTATCCGCGTGTTCATCGACACGGACCAGGAGCGGGCGCTCACGATCATCGGCTCATGGGTAACGGACGCCAATCACCATGTCAGGCGTCTGGCGAGCGAAGGCACCCGCCCGCGCCTGCCCTGGGCAATGCGGCTGCCGAAGCTCATCCGCGATCCCCAGCCGATCCTGCCGATCCTGACGGCCCTCCTCGACGACCCCGAGGACTATGTGCGCCGCTCGGTTGCCAACAGCCTCAACGACATTGCCAAGGATCACCCGGATCTGGTGGCCGGTTTCGTGGCCGAACACATGGTGGGTGCCTCGCCGGAGCGGCAGCAATTGCTGCGCCATGCCTCGCGAACGCTTCTGAAACAGGGACATGAGGCAGCTCTTTCGAACTTCGGCTTTGCCGCACCCGCCGGCATAGACGCAGCCTTCTCGCTCGACCGGTCGGACATCGCGCTCGGCGAAAGCCTCGTCTTCAAGCTTTCGGTCAGGCACACCGCGAAGACCACCCAGAAGATCATGATCGACTACGCCGTACACCACCGCAAAGCGAATGGCACGACCTCGCCCAAGGTGTTCAAGTGGACATCGGCGACGCTGGAGCCGGGCGCGACGATCAGGATCGAAAAGCGTCACGCGATTCGGCCAATCACAACCCGTCGTTACTATTCCGGCACCCATCGCGTGGTGATCCTCGTCAACGGCCAGGAGGCTGCCGACGCCGATTTCGAGCTGTCGGTCGCCGAATAGCCCCCACCTCATTTCGCACCTGCGAAAAGATGGACCTTGACTTTTGGGGCCAAAACGACGACATGGACGCAGCGTCACCTTCAGGCCGCCGCGTGAGCGCGCCCTCGGCAACACAGAAAGCCGTGAAGAAGGAAAAGCGCAACCATACGCCGTAACCGGCGACAGCACAGGCGCTTGACGACTTTTTTCTTAACCCACAAGTTCCCAATTCACGCGGGGTTCTTGACGCCAAACGACACCGGAACAGCAGATAGCGGTTCCGGCGAATGCGTTTGGCGCCCCCAAAAGGTATATACATTTGTCCACCTTCAAAGATCTTGGTCTTTCCGAACACATTCTGGAGACCCTGTCCGCCAACGGCTTCGAAAAGCCGACGCCGATCCAGGCGCAGGCCATTCCGCTGGTGTTGAAGGGCCACGACCTCATCGGTCTCGCCCAGACCGGAACCGGCAAGACGGCCGCCTTCGGCCTGCCGATGATCGAAAAGCTCGTTGCCGACGGCAAGCGCCCCGACCCGCGCAACATCCGCGCCCTGGTGCTGGCGCCGACCCGCGAACTGGTCAACCAGATCGCAGCCAACCTCAAGCTGTTCGTCAAGAAGTCCCCGCTGAAGATCGGCGTTGTCGTCGGCGGCGTCTCGATCAACAAGCAGACCGAACAGCTCGCCCGCGGCGTCGACATCCTGGTCGCAACGCCGGGCCGCCTGCTCGACCTCATCAACCGCAAGGCCGTGACGCTGACCCAGGGTCGCTACCTCGTGCTCGACGAAGCCGACCAGATGCTCGATCTCGGCTTCATCCATGACCTGCGCAAGATTTCGAAGCTCGTGCCGAAGAACCGCCAGACGCTGCTGTTCTCGGCGACGATGCCGAAGCTGATCGCTGAACTCGCCGGCGAATATCTGACCGACCCGGTCAAGGTTCAGGTGACGCCTCCGGGCAAGGCCGCCGACAAGGTCGAACAGTATGTTCATTTCGTCCCCGGCAAGGACCTGAAGACGACCATCCTCAAGAAGACCCTGACCGACAATCCGGATGGCCTGTCGCTGATCTTCAGCCGTACCAAGCATGGCGCCGAGAAGCTGATGAAGCATCTCGACCACGTCGGCTTCAAGGCCGCCTCGATCCATGGCAACAAGAGCCAGGGCCAGCGTGAGCGTGCGCTCAAGTCCTTCCGTGACGGTGAGATCCGCGTGCTCGTGGCAACCGACGTCGCTGCCCGCGGCATCGACATCCCCGGCGTCACCCACGTCTACAACTACGACCTGCCGGAAGTTCCCGATGCCTACGTTCACCGCATCGGCCGTACTGCCCGCGCCGGCCGCGACGGCATCGCGATCGCTTTCTGCGCACCGGACGAAATCCGCCTGCTTCGCGACATCGAGAAGCTGATGGGCATCAACATCGCGGTTGCCAGCGGCGAAGCGCCTGCCGACCAGGCCCGTCCGTCCAAGGGACGCGGCGGTCGCGGCAACGGCAATGGCAACGGCCAGCACCGCGGCAATGGCGGCGGCGGCCAGCGTCAGGACGCCCGCCCGCGCCGCGAACGCCCGGCTCGCCAGTCGGCACTGGCTCCAAGCAGCTTTGCCGGTGACGATCTTCTGCGCGACGACCGCCCGAAGCAGGACCGCCGCGATCAGCGTCCGGCTGGCCAGCCCCACGCCGACGGCCGTTCGGAAGGCAACCGCAACCACGAACCCAAGAAGCACCACGGTCGTCCCGGCCAGAAGCCGGGCGAATGGCGCAACAAGGGCCCGCGCCCTGAAGGCCAGGCCGGCGACCGCCGCGAAGGCGGCCAGGGCGGCATGCGTCGTGGCGCCGGTGGCGGCAACCGCGGCCAGCAGGGCTGATCGGCAAGACATTGCCTAGCGCATTTTCAGAAAGCCTGCGAAGCAGGTTTTCCATCAGGAAATGCGTAAAAACAAAGTGATAAGAACGGCGGGTCGCTTCGGCCCGCCGTTTTTTATGCCTGCTGTTTGCGGTTGGTGAGATAGACGCCGGCAACGGCAATGACCGTGCCGATGATCATCGGCAGCGTCAGCGCCTCGCCGAAGAACAGCCATGCCTGCACGGCCGCAAGCGGCGGCACGAGATAGATGAGCGAGGCTGCGCGCGATACCTGGCCGCGGCGGATCAGATAAAGCAGCAGCGCGACCGCGCCCATGGAAAGCCCCAGCACCGACCAGGCGAGTGCCGCAAAGATCTGCAGGTTCCAGGTGACGTGCAGATCCTCCAGCACCAGGGCCAGCGGGACCGTGACGATCAGGGCGCCGAGATATTGAAGCGCTGCGATCGTACGGATGTCGCCGCTCTGGAGGTGCCGCTTCTGGTAGAGCGTGCCGTAGGTCACGGCGGCCATGCCGAGCACGTTGATGATGACAGGGAAAAGGTGGATCGGCGTTGCGCCGGTGTCGATCGAAAACACCTTGGGCAGCACGGCAAGCGCGATGCCGAAGAAGCCGAGCACCAGTCCGAGTTTCTGCTGAACGCTGAGCTTCTCGTCGATGACGACGGAGGCGGCGACGGCCGTCATCAACGGCTGCAACCCGGCGATGATGCCCGAGATCGCAGCCGGCACGCCCTGCCCGATCGCCCACCAGACGGCGCCGAGATAAAGCCCGTGCAGAAACATGCCGGAGACGACCGCATGGGCCGCGGCCGACCACGACTTCGGCCATTTCGCCCCGGTCACCAGGCAGAAGCCGATGAACAGCAGGATCGCCAGGGTGTAGCGCAGCACCAGAAACGTCAGCGGATCGGCATAGACGGCCGCATATTTGGCGACGACCCAACCGGTCGACCAGAGCAGTACGAAGATGGCCGGAGCCAGGCGGGCGAGTGTCATTGACCTATCCGAATGGGCAAAGGGAGGTCAGCCGCGATAGACGCGGGGGCGTTGATGGTCAAAGCAATTTTTCTGATACTGACGATCAGCTACTGCATAGTTCCTTAAATCGGAATCGATTAATGGCAAACTTATGCAGCAAGTTCAAAGTGTTACAGCGTCCTTTGCGCGTCATGTTTGACGCGCGGCGCTGTAATCGGAACCATCAACCTGAGCGACGACAGCGAGAGAGAGACGAAGCCCGGCTCGTACTCTTCGCGATAGTGCAGCCTGCCGGTATCGACCACGAGCCCTTCAGACCCGATCCAGTCAAACATGTGCTGATAATGCGCGAAGACGTCGCCATCATCAGGGTGGTGCATGGCGCTGACGAAACGCATGGCCGGTAGGTCCACATGGCCAGGGTGACGCGTCGTTTCCGCCGTCTGGGAAACAAAGCCGACGAGATAGCGGAAGCCATCAGGACGGTCGTTCCACGACAGACCGACGAGCGTCGGATGGTCCTTCGGATGGACACGCAGGTGATGCTCCTGCATCTCAGCGATCAGCCGGCGAACGGCCCCGTCGGCCGCCTCGACGAAGGTCCCCTCCCAGAAGGAGCCGGCAATCCGCTGCGCCGGCCTTTCGACGATTTCGAACACGGTGCACCTCCTGGCAAGACCAGAACCGGCCCGCCCGGGACCGGCGCGACTATTGTTAGGGCAGCCGAACCGGATGGCAATCGCCTTCGCGTTCGCCTAGAGCAGATCGACGAAAGCGCGGGCCGCGCGGCTGAACTGGCGGTCGCGATGCGTCAACAATTCGAAGCTGCGCTCGGCAAGTTCGAACGGCAATTCCACCAACCGGCCGCTATCGGCGAAAGGCTGGGCGGCGAGCCTGGAAACGGCGGTGATGAAGGGACCGCTCTCGACGGCCGTCAGTACCGCCTCGTTCGACGGCAATTCGAGTTCGACCTTCAGCTGATCGATATCCGCACCATGTGCCCGCATCGATTGCAGGAACATTGCCCGCGTCCCCGATCCTTCCTCGCGCAACACCCACCGTGCGGCAAGCAGCGCTTCGAGATCGACCGGCCTTCCGGCAAGCGGGTGGCGGGGTGGCGCATAGATCGCGATGCGGTCGACCGCCACGCTGCGATGGTCCAGCTTTTCCGCATCGACCCTGCCCTCGACGAAGCCGAGCTGCGCCGTTCCCTCCTCGACCGCCTCGGCGACCACCGCCGTGTTGCGCACGGTCAGCTTCACGTCGATATGCGGATAATCATGGGTGAAGCGGGCGAGACGTGCCGGCAGCCAGTAGCTTGCCACCGTCTGGCTTGCGGCGATCGCGAGCGTGCCGCGGCGCAGATGCGAGAGGTCGTTGAGGCAAGCGGTCGCAGCCGTCGCGCGCGCAAGCACGGCTTTCGCCTCCGGCAGAAACGCCTTCCCCGCCTCCGTCAGCGCCAGCCCGCGGCCGATGCGATCGAACACCCTGACGTTGTGTTGCGTTTCAAGCGCCGCGATCGCCGCGCTGGCGGCAGACTGCGTGACGTTCATTGCCTCGGCCGCGCGTGTCATATGCAGACGCTCGGCGACAGCCACGAAAATGCGAAGTTGATCAAGGGTCATGGAAAATCAATCGCAAAAAGCGATCGAATTGACAAGAACAATCCGTTAGACTGATTCATCAATCGGACTAGGTTGCGGCCATGTCCAGATCGCATTCCCCATCGGCCGCCCCCGCACCCACGCTCTCTTCCCGCATAGCGCGCATCGCGCCGGGTTTGATCCTCTGTTGTCTCGTAGCACTCGCCGCCTTCGGCCTTGAGCGCCTCGAGGCAAGCTGGACCGGCCGGCCATGGCTGGAAGCGCTTGTTATCGCCATCCTTCTCGGTGCCCTGCTGCGCACCTTCTGGACACCGGGCGATCGCTGGATGGCCGGCATCCGCTTTTCCTCCAGGCTGCTGCTGGAGGCGGCGATCGTCCTCATCGGCGCGACCCTCAGCTTCAAGGCGATCCTGGCAAGCGGCCCGGTGCTGCTCGCAACCATCGTCGGCATCGTCTTTCTGTCGATCGTCTCCGGTTATCTGATAGCGCGGCTGCTCGGCTTGCCAAAGCGGATGGCGACCCTGATCGCCTGCGGCAATGCCATCTGCGGCAATTCGGCGATCGCCGCCGTCGCGCCGGCCATCGGTGCTGAGGGCGATGACGTCGCCGCCGCCATCTCGTTCACCGCAATTCTCGGCATTGCCGTCGTTCTATCCCTGCCGCTGATCGGCGGCTGGTTCGACATGTCGCCCTATGGCTTCGGCGTTCTGGCCGGCATGACCGTCTACGCCGTACCGCAGGTACTGGCCGCTGCCGCTCCGTTCAGCGCCCTGTCCGTCCAGGTCGGCACGCTGGTCAAGCTCGTGCGCGTGCTGATGCTCGGCCCGGTCGTCTTGTGCTTCTCGATCATCAACCGCGAGAGCGAGGCGCATCCCCTGGCGCCTAACCTGCCTGCCGGCAATCGCCGCGTGCGCCTTGCCACGTTTGCGTATTTCGTGCCCTGGTTCATTCTCGGCTTCCTCGCCGTGGCGGTCGCCCGCAACAGCGGGATGATCCCCGACGCGGCCGCCGCCGGTGCTGCTCACCTCGCCACATGGCTCACCGTCATCGCCATGGCGGCACTCGGGCTGGAGGTCGACATCCGCAAGCTCGCCGATGCCGGGCCGCGCGCCAGCGCCGCCGCCATGCTGTCGCTGCTGGTTCTGGCCGGTCTGGCAGCCGCCGCAATCACCGTGTTCGGCCTGGGCTAGCTTCCCAGACACGCCCAAATTTCAAGCATTTGCTTATTTTCTAAGACGCCAAAGTCGGGGCCGATCGGGTGACTGGCCGTCCCCGCCCCATTGTTGAGCATCGCCTTGCCCGGAAGCGGCGGGATAACGCGCCAAAACTTTCTTGTCCCGCGACTGTGCACGCTTCTTGCATTGCATCCAGCGTTGTACTCAAATGGTCAAAAATAAGGGGATCACGCCTTTGGCATTTGACGAAATGATGAATGCGGACAGCAGTCCGCGCCAGCCATATTCGACCTATCATGAATGGTATGCCAGCCAGGACAGAAATCGGCTCATAGCGAAATCAAAGGACGCCGAGAACATCTTCCGGAAAACCGGCATCACCTTCGCGGTCTACGGACACGCAGACAGCTCCGAAAAGCTCATCCCCTTCGACCTCATCCCCCGCATCATTTCAGGTCGAGAATGGCGCAAGCTCGCCCAGGGCATCGAACAGCGGGTCATCGCCCTCAACGCCTTCCTCGACGACATCTACCACAAGCAGGAGATCATCCGCGCCGGACGGGTGCCGCGCGAGTTGATCGAGAAGAACGTGGCGTTCCTGCCGCAGATGATCGGCTTCCGGCCGCCGGGCGGCGTCTACACCCATATCGTCGGCACCGACATCGTGCGCACCGGCGAGGATCAGTTCTACGTGCTGGAGGACAATGCCCGCACGCCGTCCGGTGTCAGCTACATGCTGGAAAACCGCGAAACGATGATGCAGATGTTCCCCGAACTCTTCCATCAGAACCGCGTGCGCCCGGTCGAGAACTATCCCAACCTGCTGCGCCAGAGCCTGGCGTCGCTGGCGCCCCCCGGCTGCAGCGGCAAGCCGCGCGTCGCCGTTCTCACCCCCGGCATCTACAATTCCGCCTATTACGAACATGCCTTCCTAGCGGACATGATGGGCGTCGAGCTGGTCGAGGGATCGGACCTGCGCGTGATCGACGGCAAGGTGAAGATGCGCACGACCCGCGGTTACGAGGCGATCGACGTCCTCTATCGCCGCGTCGACGACGACTTCCTCGATCCTCTTACATTTCGCCCGGAGTCCGCGCTCGGCGTTCCCGGCATCATGGATGTCTACCGCGCCGGCAACATCACCATTGCCAACGCGCCCGGCACCGGCATCTCCGACGACAAGGCGATCTATTCCTACATGCCCGAGATCGTCGAGTTCTATACCGGCCGCAAGCCGCTCTTAGAAAACGTGCCGACCTGGCGCTGTTCCGAGCCGCAAAGCCTGAAATACGTGCTCGAACACCTGGAAGAACTTGTCGTCAAGGAGGTGCACGGCTCCGGCGGCTACGGCATGCTGGTCGGCCCGACAGCCAGCAAGAAGGAGCGCGCGCTCTTCGCCGAAAAGCTGAAGGCACGCCCGACCAACTACATCGCCCAGCCGACACTGTCGCTGTCGACCGTTCCGATCCTCGTCAACAAGGGCATCGCGCCCCGGCATGTGGATCTTCGTCCCTATGTCCTTGTCTCCGACAAGGTGCAGATCATTCCCGGCGGCCTGACGCGCGTCGCCCTCAAGGCTGGTTCGCTTGTCGTGAATTCCAGCCAGGGCGGCGGGACCAAGGACACCTGGGTGCTGGAGGACTGAGACCATGTTGGGAAGAACTGCAAACGGTCTCTACTGGATGTTCCGCTACATCGAACGCGCCGAAAACAGCGCCCGGCTAATCGATGCCGGCCTGCGCATGGCGCTGACGCGCAGCGGCGCAACGGAAGGCGATTGGGACGGCGTGCTGCAAAGCGCTGGTGTGCGCGAACTCTACGACGAAGTGCACGAGGCGCTGACGAGCATCGATGCCATCGACTTCCTGCTGCGCGACCGCAGCAATCCATCGAGCGTGATGTCCTGCATCGAGGCGGGCCGCCACAACGCCCGCATGGTGCGCACGGCGCTGACGCGCGAGACGTGGGAAGCGACCAACGAATGCTACCTCGAGATGAAGGCGATGCTCTCCAGGAAAGCGCGTCCGACCGACATGCCGGAGATCATCGACACGATCAAGCGTCGCGCCGGCCTCATCCGCGGCGCCTTCCACGGCACGATGCTCAGGAACGAGATCTTCAATTTCTCACGCATCGGCACTTTCATCGAGCGGGCCGACAACACCGCGCGCATCCTCGACGTCAAATACTACGTACTGCTGCCGGCGGTCGCCGCCGTCGGCTCGTCGATGGACAATGTGCAGTGGGAATCGATCCTGCGCTCGGTCTCGGCCCACCGCGCCTACGGCTGGGTCTATGATGCCGAACTGAAGCCGGCGAATATCGCCCATTTCCTGATCTCCAACGGTCGCATGCCGCGTTCGCTTGCCTATTGCTATGAAAAGATCGCCAGCAACCTCGGCTATCTCGAGCGCGAATATGGCGAGCGCCACGAGGCGCACGAAACGGCGGAACGTACGCTGGCCGCGCTGCGCAGCCGCTCGATCACCGACATCATGGACCAGGGCCTGCACGAATATCTCGAGGATTTCATCAGCCAGAACAATCTTCTGGGACAGGAAATCTCCGACGGCTATCGTTTCAACTGAATTTCGGGAGGACAGCATGCACCTGAAAATCAGCCATACGACCGAATACCACTACGACGAGCCGGTGCAGTATGCGCTGCAGCGGCTGCGCCTGACGCCGATCACCGGGGTCGGCCAGACCGTGCTCGGCTGGCAGACGCTCGTCGACGGTGCTGTGATGGAGGTGAGCTACGACGATCACTTCGGCAATCGCGTCCATCTCGTCAGCGTCGATGGCGACCGCGAGGCGATCCGCATTACCGCCAGCGGCGAAGTCCACACCGAGGACCGCCACGGCGTCTTGGGCCCGCATCAGTCCTACGTCCCGCTTTGGCTTTATGCCCGCGAAACGCCTTTGACCAAGGGGGGCAAGCTGATCCGCGACCTGGCGAAATCGGCCGAGGGCGACACCGATCTTGCCCGCATGCATGCATTGATGGCGATGATCCATGAGGCGGTGGAGTACAAGGCCGGCGAAACCCACGCCGAGACGGCGGCCGAGGATGCGCTCGAGGCCGGCCACGGCGTCTGCCAGGACCATGCCCATATCCTGATCTCGGCGGCACGTTCGCTCGACATGCCGGCGCGCTACATCTCAGGCTACCTGATGATGGAAGGGCAAACGGAGCAGACAGCAAGCCACGCCTGGGCCGAGATCCATCTGCCTGGCCTCGGCTGGGTCGGCTTCGATGCCGCCAACAAGATCTGCCCGGATGACCGCTATGTGCGCATCGCCTCCGGCCTCTGCTACCGCGATGCGGCCCCGATATCGGGTCTGATCCATGGTGAGGCCAACGAGACGCTGAAGGTATCGGTGACCGTCGAGCAGCAGGCGCAAAGCCAGAGCCAGACGCAAAGCCAATAAGGTTGGCGATGGGGCGCACCGCAGTGCGCCCCATCGAACTCCGTCCGGCATCAATTCTCGATCTCGTTCGACGATATCGAATGCCGAAAACGCCGGTGCATCGGGCCGACACCCTCTTTGCAGATCGGCTTCCACAGCACGCCATTGGGGGCCTATGCCCCTGAAGACCTTACCAACGGCCCGAAAAAGCCCACGACCCGTGTTATCCGCTCCTGCCCAGGGTGGAGGAAGATGATGTCCAGCCCCTCAGGGAAGGATGATCCGTCCGGCATCACAAACCTCCACGCGAAGCGTGCGATCCCATGATGAACATCCACGTCGCTTGTCCGTGCAATGCGTGCACCAGGATGCTTGGCCTGTATTCCTGCGATGTGCGCGAGCAGTTCTTCTGCGCCAGCAGCATGAACTGTTGGATCCGTATACGTTGCGCCGTCGGCCCAGATCGGCAGCAGCAACGCCCGCCGCTGCTCGCCGTCCTCGTTCGACCATGCAGCGCAGTACGAATCGATGAGATGCGCTAAAGGCATTTTATTCTACTCCTATGGATCATTGGTCTGACTACAGCGCCGCGCGTCTTATTTGACGCCCAAAGGTCGCTGTAGCACTTTGAATTGCTGCGCAGGCAACAAGACCCGAGCGCGTCCTCCTTCTTTTGCCGGAACCAGCTGGCCGTCATGGGGTCGGCTGGCTGGCCGCAAGATGCTGTTCGGTCCCTCGATCCCATGCGTCCGGTCCCCAAAACACTGATTGCAGGCCTCATTCCGACACCCCATATTGGTCGGCACAACGCTCGGTACGCTTGCCGTTGAGAGAGCTACGATGTGAAGAGTACTGTGCCAATACGCACAGAAGCGTAAGTGGTTACCCGCAGGTAAGGCGAATGGGACGGACTGGCCTATGGACAATGGTTTTTCGACAGCGATGAAGATGGTCGCCGGCAAGTGGAAGATAACTATCCTTTGCGAGCTCGGCACAGCGCCCCGTCGATTTGGCCGGCTGCGGCAGTCTATCCCTGCGGTCAGTGAAAAGATGCTGACGCAGCAATTGCGTGAACTGGAGGCCGACGGGCTTGTGAACCGAAAAGTCTATCCGGGTTCCCCGACCAAGGTCGTCTATTCACTGACGGAAAGCGGGACAGCGCTCAACGCTGGAGCGGTGGGGTTATGCCATTGGGCTGAGCAATTCCATCTCGTGCCTGTGCCTAAAGGTCCCCCAGAACCATCTCCTGAAACGCCGTAAATTCAGCTTAGGGTCGTCCGCATGACGCGGCTTTCCGGATTTGGCCGGCGCCAGCGCGCCGACGGAAAAATGAAGCCGTACGATCGCGGCGCAGCTGTTTTTCCTGGGGTCGGATGAAACTTTGAGAAGGATTGCGCTGGCTGGTGCGTCGACCGCCCCAGTCACCGACAAGCTATCCGCCAACCACCTGCAGCAGATGGTCGGCGAGGCGGTGGGCGAGCGCCACGACGGTAAGGGTTGGCGTATCATTTCCAGCCGTCGGAAAAACTGAACTGCCAGCGATGAAAAGGTTATCCGTTCCGTGGACCTTGCATTGCGTATCCACGACCCCTTGACCGGGGTCCACGTGCATCCGTGTCGTGCCCATGTGGTGCCAGGTCCACATCGGCTTTTCGAGCCCGGTCAATTCCTCTGGTTTCACGATCAGCTTGCCCAGGCCGGTCTTCGTCAACTCGCTGCCTAAAATTGCGATCGTACGCATGACGGAATCGACCGTTTTGGCCGAAAGCTGCCAGCGCAGATTGACCATCGGCAATCCGAAACGGTCCTTCTTGTTCGACAGCATGACGCGGCTTTCCGGTTCCGGTTCCGGCTCCACGATGTGAAGCAGGCGAAAGGAACGCAGAAGGCTTGAGGGCCGCACGAGATGCATGAGCCAGGTCCAACTGACCAGACCCTCCTTGCCCGCCGCGCGGACCGCCGACTTCGCCTCCACGCCATGCAGCCGCTGCTCCCTGTAAGCGAGCAGTTTCTCTTTCATCGCCTGCAGCTTGGCTGTGTCCTGGCCGATGAAGCATGGCTCGAGCCATGCTCGATAATTGAGAAGCTCCTCGCGCTGCTGCAATTCCGCCGGCAGCGTCAGCCCGTTGACGAGATACGGGCGCTGTCGCGTGTAACTCAACGCATCGCGGATCCGCTGGCCGCGCGCGATCCGGATTCGATCAAGAGCGTTGAGAGTTCTCAGAACACTGCCATTGGCCGGCACCAGCGTGCCGATGGAAAATCGCGGATGATCCATGAAAAACCGCCCAGTGGTTCTGTCGTCGCTCCCCGGTCCGCCGCTCAGCAACAAGAGACGCGCGTTCTCGATGCCACCGGCGGCAAGCACGAACGTCCGCGCTCGGATGTGAATGGTTTCGTCAGCCCCGTTTTTGACGACAGCCGATCCGACCGTGCGCTTTTCTTCATCAAACGAAAGATAGAGCAGCGTGGAATGCAGAAGGATGCTGATATTGTCAGCGTTTTCGAGGGCATGACGCAGGCGTTTGCCGGGCCGATTGTGCCGACAGAGCTCGAGATGATCGACGGAGATGATGTCGGACCTCCCCGGAAACAGCGGCTGCCGCTGGCCAAGCGCCTCGACATCCGCAATCCCTAGCGTTTTCTGCGCGCGTCGGTAATAGGGAAGGAGATGCTCGCGGCCGAAGGGCCAGCCGCTGTGCCGGACCCAGGGGCGTACCGCGAAATCCTGCTCGTCGAGCGGCTTGCAGAGACCACCCCAGCCCAGGGCCTGGGTGCTGCCGCCCAAGCCGCGCAGCCTGCATGTATCGAGTTCGGCATAGGTGAGCCCGGTGCTTTCGCCCGCCGAGAGATCACTGGCCGTCGGGATCGCATCGGCCCCTCCGCTTTCGAGCACGCAGACGGAAACGCGTCCACCGGCGAAATCCGACGCGATCGTCAATCCACTCGCACCGGCCCCGACGATGCAAATGTCGAACGTTTTGTCGGCAGGAATATCGATCCGTTCACGTAGGATCATGCATCACCCGCTTTGCTGCAAGTGAACGACCGGCACCACGGCAGAGCAACACACACCTCCCGCGAATACAGACGAAGCTTAAATCAATAGTCTGAGATGCAATGCTGCGACGCTCGTCTGCCTCCTGCGGACAGGAAGAGAGCAAAGCGTCACGGTCCCCAAAATTCTACTCCGCTTGCATCATTACACCGGATACCGGCGGCGTGAAACTCGCGAACTCGACAATCTTAAGAATGCGCTAAAATAAAGCCACCACGGCCCGCCGAAGCCGGGATAAATCGGCATCGGCGGGCCGTGGCGGCTCAAACTGCTAGTGGCTGTCGCGTTCGACGACAGAACCGCGCGTGCCGACAAGGAAGTCGAGGTCGGCGCCGGTGTCGGCCTGCATCACCGTGTTGACGTAAAGGCCGCCATAACCGCCCTTTTGCGGCTTCACCGGAGAAACCCACGCCGCCCGACGCCGAGCCAGTTCGTCATCGGAAACATCGAGCCGGATGGTGCGGGCGGGAACATCCACCGCAATCATGTCGCCGTTCTCGACCAGCGCCAGCGGGCCGCCGTCCGCCGCTTCCGGTGCGGTGTGTAGGATGACGGTGCCATAGGCGGTGCCCGACATGCGCGCATCGGAAATGCGGATCATGTCGGTAATGCCCTTCTTCAGCACCTTCGGCGGCAGCCCCATATTGCCGACCTCGGCCATCCCGGGATAGCCCTTCGGGCCGCAGTATTTCAGCACCATGACGCAGGTCTCGTCGATGTCGAGATCGTCGCGGTTGATGCGGGCGTGGTAGTCCTCGATGCTTTCGAAGACGACGGCGCGGCCCGTGTGCTGCATCAGGTGCGGCGACGCAGCCGAAGGTTTCAGTACGCAGCCCTTGGGCGCCAGATTGCCGCGCAACACGGCGATGCCGCCCGACTGCGTCAACGCCTTTTCGCGCGGCACGATGACATCGTCATTGTAGTTGGTGACATCCTTGACGCCGTTCCAGATCGTATCGCCGGTAACCGTCAAGGCGTCCTTGTGGAGGAGGCCCATCTCGCCGACCGCCCTAATGACCACCGGCAGACCGCCTGCATAGTAGAACTCTTCCATCAGGTGCTTGCCCGACGGCTGCAGGTTGACGATCGTCGGCACGTCGCGGCCAAGCCGGTCCCAGTCGTCCAGCGTCAGGTCAACGCCGATACGACCGGCGAGCGCCAGAAGATGCAGCACGGCATTGGTCGAGCCCCCGACGGCACCGTTGACGCGGATGGCGTTTTCGAAGGCTTGCCTGGTCAGGACATCGGACGGCTTCAGATCTTCCTTGACCATGTCGACGATGCGGCGGCCGGAAAGCTGGGAGATCACCCGCCGGCGGGCGTCGACAGCGGGAATTGCCGCATTGCCGGGCAGCGTCATGCCGAGCGCTTCGGCCATCGACGCCATGGTCGAGGCCGTGCCCATGGTCATGCAACTGCCGGCCGAACGGGCCATGCCCTGCTCCGCATCCATGAATTCGGCCAGAGACATCTCGCCGGACTTCACCATTTCGGAAAACTGCCAGATGGCGGTACCGGACCCGACGTCCTTGCCGCGCCACTTGCCGTTCAGCATCGGGCCGCCGGAGACCAGAATGACCGGGATGTCGACGCTCGCCGCCCCCATGAGCAGGCTCGGCGTGGTCTTGTCACAGCCGCCGAGCAGCACGACGCCATCGACCGGATTGCCGCGGATCGCCTCTTCGACATCCATGGCCGCGAGGTTACGGAACATCATCGCCGTCGGCCGTAGCGTGCTCTCGCCCACGGAAAACACCGGGAATTCGACCGGGAAACCACCCGCCTCGTAGACCCCGCGCTTCACTCGCTCGGCGAGATCGCGCAGATGCGCGTTGCACGGCGTCAGTTCCGACCAGGTGTTGCAGATGCCAATGATCGGCCGGCCGTCGAACGTATCGGCGGGCAGACCCTGGTTCTTCATCCAGGAGCGATGCATGATGGCATTCTTCCCCGTGCCACCGAACCATTCCTGCGAACGCAGCTTGCGCGGCCACTCAGCTTTCTTCTTCATCTTATCCTTCCTTGAGCGGCCCGCGCCGTAACGCGGGCCTGCGACGGCGCCCATTAAGCCAGGGTGTATGCGGTCTTGACGGTTGTGTAGAATTCGGCGGCGTAGCGACCCTGCTCGCGCGAGCCATGGGAGGAGCCCTTGCGGCCACCGAAGGGCACGTG
>NZ_LMFK01000013.1:20144-94582 GCF_001426785.1 Ensifer sp. Root142 | reverse complement strand
TCCCGGAGAGAAGCGCGATACTGCGAAGACATCAATCAACCATAGCTACGGACAGTCAGAAGGTGCTTGACCTCACCACGCCGAATAGAGAAGACAACTAACCAAGTCAGTTCTGGCAAACTTCAACACTAGCTCGATTCCCGCAACTTCAATTTGCCCGCGACGGCGCAATACGGCGCGAGCTAACCATTCACAGTGAACGGGACGGCATCGATTGCGTAGGCAGAGAGGTGCAACTTCGCTCTTGAGGGGGGGACCCTGCCGGAAAATCCCACCTGCTGTATGCGGGACCACTATACCGGCTCACGCCCCCGGTTACCGCCACGTTCTGATCCACGTGCACTCGCCAATGCAGAAATCCAATCAGTAAACGGATTTTTCAATTTCCAGCATCAAAATAGGCATGAGCACTAAACTATCAGTTTAAATACCCGTCTAAGTGAGAAAATAGTCTATGGCTGACAAGGTCAATCTTGATGCAATGATCCCTCGTGCAGATTTTGCCGCGACCTCTTCCGATGAAAGTTCGGCGGAAAAGATACAGTCGTTTTCAATTGAACAGTTGAAGCAGGATTCCCTTCTCGTGCATCGGCTGCGAAAGCCAGACTTTCAGCGTGAGACCAATCATTGGGATCCCCAACAGATCTTAGTATTCCTTAAAAGTTACCTAGACAACGAACTGGTTCCCTCGGTTATTCTTTGGCAGTCGACGAGTCACGTATTCGTCATTGATGGCGGCCATCGTATCAGCACGCTCAGAGCGTGGATTGAAGATGACTATGGCGACGGGCCGATTTCCTCGAAGTTCTACAAAGGGGCACTTCCAGAGGATCAAAAGCGTGTCGCCAAACGCGTCAGAACCCTGATTACTAAAGAGATCGGAACATACGCGATGGTTCGATCCGCCATGATCGATCCGGATAAATACAATGACGACCTACTGAAGAAACGAGCACGCAATTTAGCAACGAGGTCTCTATCTCTTCAATGGGTGGAAGGTGACGCCGAGAAAGCTGAGACATCATTCTTTAAGATCAATACCCAAGGCACACCGTTGCACAAAACGGAAGAGCGTCTTCTGCGTGAGAGACGCAATCCTGTTGCAATTGCGGCAAGGTCCATCGTGCGGGCCGGCACTGGTCACAAGTACTGGTCACGCTTCGACGATAAAACCAAGGCCGATATCGAACGATCGGCTGTCGAGTTGCATCGGCTCCTGTTCCAACCTGAAATCAATGAGCCGATCAAAACCCTTGATCTACCATTGGGCGGCCGATCTTCCCCTATCGGAGCGTTGAACCTTTTGATGGATTTCATCTCGATGGCAGCCAGCCAGCCGGGTACACCGGAGAAGGAATGGTCGATAAATGTTGCTGATGAAGACGGCTCAGCGACCATTAAAGCCCTAAACAAGTGCACGCGTGTTATGAAGCGGATTACGGGGAACGAAGCCGGGAGTCTAGGCCTGCATCCAGCAGTTTACTTTTACAACCATCGTGGCAAGCATAGCGATTATCTCTTCCTCGCAGTCGTAGGGGTGTTCGCCAAGGCTCTCCAAGACAACAATAGTACATTTTTCAAGAAATTTACTGCACAACGTAGCCGTCTCGAGAAATTCTTGATCGAGAACAAAGCCTTGATCAACCAAGGCATTGTGCAGATCGGAAGCTCTCAGCGAGTTGATCGCTTGGGCGCGCTAGTGATTGGTCTCGTTGATGCATTCACACAGAATCAAGAGGTCGATACTGACCGATTACTGCAGTTGCTGGGACTCCAAGGAAAACTTGTCGCAGCCGAGCTGGAAGGAATCGCGTCGAATTTCACTGACGAAGCAAAATCCGCAATTTATCTTCGCCAATCGCTGGACAAAGCTTTGACATGCGCCATATGCGATGGGCTGATCGACGCCTCAAAATCAGCATCCTACGACCACATTACGCGCAAGAGCGAAGGCGGGGGTGGCAGCTCAGCTAATGGCCAAATCACGCATCCATATTGCAACACCGGCATCAAAGGTTAAGCCTATAGTGCCTGGGTCTCTGCCGTCGCAGGTCTTGCATTCTCGAGCGAGCCGACCCGGTTCCAATGATGCGGTTTGTCAGCCCGTGTGCATGCAGCCATGGTTGTCATAGTGGTCTGTGGCTCCTTGGCTGACCGGATCTGGTATTGAGCGAAAAGACTGTTTCAGACAGGCCGTGAGACTTTCCTTAAGATCGAGGGAGATCTGACAGCATTGGAGGCGCGAGCCAACGAAGCTCGCGCACCCCTTGATGTCCGGTCAAACGGCTAACTGGTTCGGATTTCTCCGGAATTCATTTCCTTTATCGGGTCCACCCTTGTGGTCTCCGGCAAGCGCCTCCGCAATGAGGTATGCCTCCTTACAGAGTAAAGGAATGACGTGAGCATCGAGCCAGGCATTCTGTCATCAGATGAAATGTCCGCTCTCAACGTTCGCCAGTTTGTCATCGTGGTGCGATATCGACGTGTTGGAAATGCGGACCTACTTATGCAGCTGAAACGTAGCGAACTTTACAGCCGGGTATGCGACGCGCCGCTAAGCAAGCTTGCCCCGGAATTCGGTCTCACCGGCACGGCATTGGCCGCCGTGTGCAGGCAACATCAGATACCATATCCCGGATCGGGTTACTGGACACGCAAATCACTTGGCCTTTCTGCAGAGCTGCCTGCGCTACCTGACGGCTCAGACGAGATCATCGAAATCATGCCGGTGACCCCGAAGCCGCGGAAGCAGAAGGCACCCGAAGCCAATACACCCCAAAAGAAGAGATCCGTTGCAAGGACCCGCCGCCTCGAGCATCACCCGTTGCTTTTTGGCGCCGAAGAGCATCTGAGGAGATCGCGCGCTGCAAAAGACGGAGAGTTTCTTCGGCCCTACAAGCGAATTCTGCCTGACGTGATTTCATCAGAAGCCGCCCTGCTTCGAGCGCTATCGATCGCCAATGACCTGTACCTCGCGCTCGACAGGCAGGGCTATCGCGTTCACATCGCCCCGGCCGGAGAAGACCACCGCCGCATTCATGTTCAGGAGCAGGAGGTTGAGCTGAAGGATCGAAAGTACGGTCGATATAATTTCGGCAGTATCTGGAGACCAGACAGGCCAACGATTTTCTACATCGACACAGTGCCGATCGGTGTCGCTATCACCGAAATGACTGAGCGGGTGACGATGCGGTATCTAAACGGCGACTACCACCGTGAGGACAGCAGGCTCGTCCAGTCGATGAAAACCTGGCAGCTGACGCACTCCTGGACAACCGAGCAGGATATGCCTTCAGGGCGCTTCCGGATAATTGCCTATTCCCCGAAGAATGGCGTTGAATGGTCTCTGAGCTGGCAGGATACGGAAACGGAACCGCTAACCAAAGCAATTCCGAAAATTGTCGAGACGTTACGGGGGGCCAGAGACAAGCTGCAAACCCTAATGACAGCAGAAGATAAAGCTGAGGCCAGAAGGAAAAAAGAGCGGGAGGAGGAGTGGGAGCGCTACCAGCGGCGAGAGGATGAACGCAAACTTGCCCAGGCGATCAAGGATAGCCAGCAACAATTGGCAGAAATTATCGAGAGCTGGGGCAAGGCGATGGTTGTTGAACGCTTCTTCTCTGATGTAGAGCAACGGCTGGAAGGGGTCGATGAAGCGCTCCGACAGCATCTGGAAGGACGGCTGAAGCTCGCTCGCCAGATGATGGGTAGCACAGACCCACTGGACTTCATGGCAAACTGGCGGGCACCTGACGACAGGTACCGGTCCAAGTATGACCAGCCGTCTCAACCGCCGTCTGGCGGACCCACAATTGAGTAATGAAGAGTACCGGAGAAATCAGCATGGCGCCGCCTCTGGCAGGATTTCGGGAGTTCTCGACACGGGACAGACGGGAACAGGCCAGCCGCAGGAGCTTCGGCATAGCGGTCGTCAGAGAAGCGGGACCGACTGGCCCCTTATGTCCCGTTCCGTGTGCCGTGCAACCAGCCCGGGACAGGAGCGTCGCACGGTTCTGTCGAAAGCACCCGGATTGATGAGCTTCTGGAGGTGCTCAGGGATCCTGCCGCGACCGGACGACAGCGATGAAACCGGCGATATCCATCAGCCACGCCTGCTGCGTCAGTCGATAGGTATTGTGCAATCGGCGTGGCAACACGAGCTGAAGCTTCTTGGCCTGCATCTCGTCTGTCTGGTTTTCAGATATAGCGGGCTCAAGGGTCAACAGGTGCTTCTCAGGAATCCGGACAGCCTCTGATAGGACCTGACGCCAGCGATCCTTCAGAGTGGATTTGGCGCCGAGCATCGTCAGCCTTGCATCCGGATAAAGCGGATCACGATATTCGTCCTGTCCGGGGAACAGAAAATCCGGCTTGTTTCGATTCTCTGTCTCCGCTCCGCGGACGTATCGAATTCGCTGGGCGACAAACACAGCTTCTAGATGATTCTCCAGTGCCTGCCCCGCTCGCGCCTTTCGCCGGTTCTGCACACTTAGCGAAAACGCCAGAAATCCCTCAACGTCAGCGCCGTCAGATGCGCCGAATCCACTGCCAATACGCGCGGCCACGATACGCCGCTCAAGGCGCTTGAACAGTTGCTCTTCGCGATCCATCCACGAGATCAGCGCCAGGTCCGGATCATCCGCAGCCGAAACCTCCGGCATAGATGTGCGAGCGAGCTCCGAAAACACCCGTGTTTTCGGAAACTCCAGGCCGAAGCGTTCGATCAGCGTATCAAGCCGATCAGCATCCGGTTCTTCCGGCTCAATACCGAGTTCATCAAGAATGTAGCGTGCCGCGAAATCGAGTTCGGCATTGTGCGCGCCATCGACGTCCTGGAATGTGAAAGCGAACTCCGGTTGCTCCTCCAGCGCAAACAGCCAGAGCAACTGGTTCTGGATCGTCGCAGATGGTGTGACGACCACAAGGATCGAGCCGTCTCTCTGTAGGGCGAGGAACAACATATCTCCGGGCTGCATAAGCTCGGTGACTGCATTGGAGGAGTAATACAGATGATACTCCGGAGCGCGAGGCTTTCCCTTGCGAACGTTCGACCAGCTCATGAAGCCTTCTTCGGCCAAGGCTTCCTGTTCGCCGGATATCCATATGAAGCGCGTCTCCATACCTCTACGGTCATCATCACCCAAAAGTCGGCGCAGGGGTTTTGTCCCCTGAAACTCGTGCTGGTTCGATTTGCTGGTAATGGTCTCCACCAGCGTCAGCCGCTTGGCGACAACGCCTGTAAACAGATCCGACAAAAACCCGCGGCGCAATCTTACCCTCCCCTGATTTCAAGTCGCGCCCGGTCAGATTTCAGCCACTCAGCGCAAGCAAGAAGGACTTCCTCAAGAGGCAACCGTGTTTTGCCTTTAAGCGCACACTCCCAGACGATCGCCTGTCGCCAGCCCGCCTCCGAAAGAGCTGCTTCTGTCCTCTCATCGACCGTGCGGTTGCGCGCTATTTTCGCCTGCCAGAACTCGGGCCGGGTCGATGGCCATTTGAACAGATGGCAGTCGTGGCCATGCCAGAAGCAACCGTGCGCGAAAATCACGGCTTTATAGCGCGGTAGAACTATATCCGGCTTCCCAGGAAGCGAGCGATCATGGAGCCGGAAACGAAAGCCGAGCGCGTGAAGCCCTTTGCGCAGCTGCAGTTCCGGTTTCGTGTTGGTGCCGCGAATCCCCGACATCATCCGGCTGCGAACCTCAGCCGGGACGATATCAACCATGAGCGGATACAGGCTCGCGATCCGGGCGGGTGACGGTTACCGGTGCCTCCATCGAACGGCCCGCCTCTCTCAGCAGAGCGGATTCGATGAATGGCTTCATCGCATCGGCAAGGAACTCGACTACCGGCACGACCACAGCATTGCCAAACTGGCGATAGGCCTGCATATCGGAGACCGTTATCTTCCAGCGCCGCTCCCCACGATCAAAACCCATGAGACGGGCGCATTCCAGCGGGGTCAGCCGGCGTGGTCGTTTACCGGGCTGTGCCACAAGGATTTCTGATCCGTCCTTGTAGTAGCGGGCTGATAGCGTCCGCGTGACATCATCTGGGCCAAACAGGCTGTATCCAAACCCGTTGCCTTTTGACGTGTGCTTCTCCTTATATGCCTGCAGATACTCCCAGAGGCGAGGCGTCAGGGTGTATTTCGGATCGACTTCATCGTGCGGCTCGAGGATGCTGCCAAGTGTCGGTCCGTTATCCGGGAGCTTGAGAGATTTCAGATCGAAATCGGTCGGCTCGCGGAAACCGACAATGAAAATGCGTTCGCGACGCTGCGGCACCCAGTGCTCGGAGCTGATCACGCGTGTCTGCACATGATAGCCAAGCTCGTTTGTCAGGACGTTTATGATCGTCGCGAACGTCCGTCCCTTGTCATGTCTTTCAAGGTTCTTCACGTTTTCGAGCACGAAAGCTGCGGGCCGATGGTGCGCGATGATCTGGGCGGTATCAAAGAAAAGCGTACCTTGCGTATCACACAGGAAGCCGTGGGGGCGACCAAGCGCGTTCTTCTTCGAAACGCCGGCAATCGAGAACGGCTGGCAAGGGAAGCCGGCAAGCAGGATGTCGTGCTCCGGAATCAAATCAGGGTTTTCGGAATATTCCCGGACATCTCCCGCCAGGCGATGATTATCACGGAAATTCAGACCATACGTCTTCTGGGCGTTCTGATCCCATTCCGACGTGAATACGCAATGTCCGCCGATACCTTGGAAGCCGATGCGCAAGCCGCCAATTCCCGCAAACAGATCAATGAAGCGGAATGAGATCGGACCATTCCCGGCGGACTTCTGATCAGCAAGCTCCCTGAGGAACCTCATCGCGAGATCGGTTGGACGACCGTCGCCACTCATATATCGGGCGATAGTACGATCAGACACGGACAAAACTGAAGCGGCCTCGCCAGGGGTCAGCCCCGCCCGTTGGCACAAATGATTGAACCCGTCGTTGTCCTGCTGCGTCTCCTGCACGAATCACCTACCATTCACTGGGTCATTTTTTGACAAACTGGCAAAAAACCACCCAGACAGCAAGGCATGTTCCGCTAATGTTCTCTGCACAGTGGCGCTTAATACAATCTTTTATTTGTTCGCCTGCTGGCACCTCGCGTGACTGACGCCTTCAGACTAAGATTTCGATATCGCACCTGCCAGGCGCTAATCACAACTTTCAATAGCAAACATGTCGATTTTTTAATCTCTTAGGCGCTATCTTGCTTCAAGGAGCAAGTAACGAGACAAGTCTTTGTTGCGATTTGAAAATTGTCGCCCGATTGCACCGAGGCTCCCGCCACGGTCAACTCCCTTCATCGAGCTGGGTACGGGAATAGTGAAATGACAATCAATCGAACAATCGAGGTGTCTCGTGATGAACAGTGGACCAAGATAGCCTGATCAGGAAGCACGAATGCAGTTCACTCATAATCCTCCTGATGCCTCAGCGTTGATGAGCTCGGCTAGAAGCTTCGGAAACTATGACCTTTCCAGTGCGATCGCTGATCTGCTGGACAACTCCATAAAAGCCCGATCGACTCATATCGATATCCTCTGCGTGCGGCGTAATGGCGAGGCCGAGGTCCGGATTCTGGACAACGGACACGGGATGTCTGCAGCGGAACTTCATCAAGCGATGCGACCTGCAAGTACGAACCCCACAACCGAGCGAGCACCCGATGATCTTGGCCGCTTCGGCTGGGGAATGAAGTCGGCTTCACTCTCACAGTGCCGTCGACTTACCGTCGTCTCTCATAACGGTGAAATCCACACGGGTGCTGTCTGGGATCTAGATGATCTCGCAGACTGGAAGATGGGTATCCTGGAGCCGGATGAAATTACAGCGGCGATGAATCCACGGCTGAAACTCGAGAGCGGAACAGAGATTATCTGGACCCGGTGCGACCGCCTTTCCGAAGACGGTGCTATAGAAGGCCGTGGCTTCAATGACATGGTGGCACACGCCAAGAGCCAGCTTGCGATGACTTTCCATCGCTACCTGACGGGTGAGGAAGGTATCCGGAAACTTTCGATATGCTTCAACGGCGACAACCTCAAGGCCGCTGATCCGTTTCTGCGCAATCATGAAGCAACGCAATCGCTTCCGCGCGAGGTCCTTCAGCTTCGGGGTTATCCTATCGACGTCCAGGCATTTGTGCTGCCCCACTACTCGAAGCTGACGTCTGCCGATCACGAAAGACTGGGTGGAGAAGAAGGCTTCGTTCGAAACCAGGGCTTCTACATTTACCGTCAACACCGTCTCATTATGCACGGGACATGGTTCAGGCTGGTGCGTCATGGTGAGCTGTCGCAGCTTGTCCGTATCGCAGTAAATATCCCGAATTCGCTTGATGAGGTGTGGAAGATTACGCTCGACAAGGCGGACGCACAGCTTCCATCAGGGCTGCGCGCAAGGCTCAAGGACATCGTTGATGGTCTTCGTGGAAAATCCGGAAAGGTTTTTCAGTCGCGGGGCGCGCGGATCCGCCCGGGTTCAGGAACCACGCCAGTCTGGTCGAAGTACGTGCGAAATGGTGAAGTCCGTTATTATATCAATCGAGAACACCCTCTCCTCGCTGACCTCCTGGAAGCCGAGGATGAACGACTGGCGTCCGCAGTTGGAGCCGCTATCGGCATCATCGAGGAGAGCTTTCCGGTGCTCAGCATCGGAGAGGACGTCCATGCGAAAGGGGCCCTAATCAATCAGGGCGCTATCGATCGCGAGGCCTTCATCGAACGACTGGACGCGGTGTTGCCGAGCCTTCTGCATCGGGCAGATGGAAAGCTGGTGACATTGACGACGCTTCTCAAAACGACCGAGCCTTGGGCAAGCCACGGGCTTCTGGTCAAGGAACATTTGAAATCGAAGGGCTGGTGGCAGGATGCTTGAAGGCGAAATTGCTTATTTCCGTATGCAGGTAGGCGCAACTTTTGCCGATGCCCTTGCACGGAACGAGGGTGTGCCAGAGGGCGCAATCACGGCGCTCGTACGAAGTGGGCCGTTTGTACATCTGGATGAAAGCGGCATCATCTTCATAATCCGTGAGCTCGAAGCCAGCTTTACGGTAACCCAGCGAAGCGGCGCAGTTATCAGCAAGAGCCATCGCCCATGGCTTGCGGCGAAGAAGCCGGACCTCGATTTTTATTACTGGAACAGATTACGCAAGTTCTATCTTGAGACCGGCTCCCTTCCCTCGACCGTAATTGCTACGCTGGACACCGATACTGACCAGGTGCTGGACCTCTGCGGAGACCCGAAAGTTCCGACGGTTGGTGCAGTGCGCGGAATGGTAATGGGTAACGTCCAGTCAGGTAAAACGACAAACTACTCCGCGTTGATTTGCAAGGCAGCTGATGCCGGTTACCGGGTGATCATCCTTCTGGCGGGAATAACGAATTCGCTTCGTACGCAGACACAGGAGCGCATTGACGAGACATTCATAGGGCGCATATCAGCCTTCGCTGCAGCAGTCCAACAATCTCTTCCTATTCAAAACTACGCCACCAGCCGCCGTATCCCCTCATACGGCACGAGCCGCGAAGCTGATTTTTCATCAGGGCACGATGGAATTTACTTCGGGCTCACCGGTCACCAGGAACCGATGATCTTTGTAACAAAGAAGAACAAGTCGGTCCTCGACCGGCTTGAGAAGTGGATCGAGAATCAAAGCGAAACCGGAGGATACGACCTGCCGCTGCTGCTGATTGACGACGAGGCTGATAACGCATCAATCAATACAGCCAAGGAACCGAACCGGACAACAGCGATCAACGGAGTCATTCGCGGAATCCTTCACCGCTTCCCTCGCTCGGTCTATGTCGGATACACCGCAACACCTTTCGCAAATATCTTCATCGATCCCGAAACCACGGAAGTGATGGAAAATCACGACTTGTTTCCGGCCAATTTCATCAAGGCTCTAGATCCTCCCAGCAACTACGTCGGATCCCATCGAATGTTCCGGCCAGGCGGCAATCTGCGAGAAGGGATGGTTAGGGTCATCGACGATTATAAAACGCTGCTGCCACTTAATCATAAGAGTGGAGACGCCGTTGTCGCTCTACCAGAAAGCCTTCGGCATTCCATCCGGATTTTCTGCATCTCGCGTGCGTCGCGCGTCCTGCAGGGTAAAGGCCGAGCACATTGCTCGATGATGATCAATGTCAGCCGCTTTAATGCAATTCAGGACAAGGTTCTGGGGCTAGTTTATGAGTATGTGAGCGAACTCAAGGACGCCATTTCCGTTCATGCCGCGCTGCCGCCAAGTGAGATCGATGACCCGGTGATGGATGATCTCGAGGCAAGTTATGAAAAGGAGTTTGCCGGTCATACAGCTCCTTGGTCCGACCTTGTTGGCGCCCTGAACGAAGGGGTTCAGAGCATCGAGATCAAGACGGTGAACATGCGTGGCGGTCAGCTGGACTACTCGCGCAACCGGGAGCATGGCCTCCATGTGATTGCCATCGGTGGCCTTGCTCTTTCCCGCGGTCTGACACTGGAAGGCCTGACGGTTTCCTACCTTCTTCGCAATACCGCAGCCAGTGATACGCTGATGCAGATGGCTCGATGGTTCGGTTACAGGCCCGGCTATGAAGAAATTTGTCGGCTTTACCTGCCCAAGATCTCGTTAGATCACTACGAGTACGTTGACGAAGCCACCGAGGAGTTGCGTGGCGAAGTCAAGCGAATGATGGAGAGCAAAAGGACACCCGCAGACTTTGGCCTGAAAGTCAGGCAAAGCCAGCTCGCGCTTCGTGTTACAGCGGCAAACAAGATGCGTACAGCTAAGGAACTTACGATCGCGCAAGACTATTCGGCAAGACACGTTGAAGGGCATGCTCTCTTGAACGATGCCGACACAGCTGTCGCGAACCGCAGGGCTGTTGAGACATTTCTCGACACTGTCGGATCGGCAACCGAAGTGAAGCCGGGTTATGTTCTCTGGAGGAAGGTCGATGCTAGCCACATCGAAGGACTATTGCGATCCTTCCGGTTCGGCAATCATACGGACCTTGCGCCGATTTCCGATCGTTCATTGTTTCAGGACTACATTCTCGACCGATCAGGCGACGAACTCTCTCATTGGGACGTCGCTATTCCAAACCGGAAAACAAATTCGGATGATAACTTTGCTGGACTAAAGATCGGCAGAAGAAATCGCGATCAGGGGACGGTGCAGAACGGCGTCTACCGCGTCTATGGCAGCCGGAGTCGAGTGGCTGATCCCGAGGATGCATGGATCGATCTTAGCAAAGACCAGAAGGACAAGGCAGACCAAGCCATTGCAAATGAGGTTTATCGCCGGGAACGTGCTGCATGCAGCGTACGCGAGCGGCCCCTTTTGCTGATCCACGTTTTCAATGCCAGCCTCACAACCGATCAGGACTCGCCGTCTGACGACGTTTTGAAAATAGCGAATCCGGTCGTCACGCTTTCATTCTGTATGCCGGAAACCGGAAAGCCATCCAAAGCACGGATTTACCAGGTCAACGCTGTGTACAGGCAGCAGCTGGAGATGCTCTCCGAAACTGATGATGACGAAGAGCTGATCAATGGAGACCAGGATGCTGGATGAATGGGACCAGATCGTGCCTGCGAGTGAGCCTGGCGCATGTAACGTGCGCCTTGCGGACAGCAGCCATCCACTTGATTTCAGGATAGGCAAGAACTTTCGGTCAGAGTACGTCTTCCAGATTGATGCGCTATGCACGCCCGAACTCAAGAAGTCAGTGCCCAAGCTCACCGGGATAGACTGCTCGTTCGAGCCAATTGCAAGCGATCGCTTTCGGCTTTCCATTACGCTTGGCGACCCAGCGGATTTTCGCAATTTTCGGCTCATGTGTATGGGCCTTATGCTCGCCACCGATAATCTCAGCCCGCTTCAGTCCGACCGCGGAATGATCGTTGTTCTTGACGAGCTCCGTCGTTGGCAAGACATGTTGCGGCAACGACGCGAGCGGCTCCTTGCCCGCACTGAGATCATTGGTCTGGTCGGGGAGCTCCTGTTTCTGCGTGACGTTCTCGTCCCGCGCTTCGGCATCCTGTCAGCGCTGCGGTGCTGGATCGGGCATGAAGGTCACGAACAGGACTTTGTAGTCGGCGGCACAATATTTGAGGTGAAAACACAAATCGTCACAGCGGATCGGCGCATTCGCATCTCGTCAGAGGACCAGCTCGATCCGTTTCAGGGGCGAATTTTCATCTGCAATCAGGGAATTGCGCCGCTACCGACGACCGATCCTGCGAGCCGCACCTTGAATGCACTAGTGGGTGACCTCTGCAGTCTCGCGACCGATTACGGGCATTCGACCGTCGACCTTTTCGAAATCGCTTTGCTGAATGCTCGCTACGAAAGGAAAGATGAATACGACGAGGAAGCGTGGACTTCGGTCGACAGATCGCTTTACGCGGTGATTGGGGATTTTCCCCGGATTGAGCGCAATGACCTGCGAGCCGGCGTAGAGTTGGTAACGTACAGCATCCGTGTCGCAGACTGCGAACAATACCGCGTAAACCTCGAAGAGACGATTTCGGAGATTGCGGTGTGAGCGAGCTTCAAACAGCCCTTGATGAGCTCCGCGACGATGTCATGCTAGAAGCCGAGGCAGGCGGTGTTTTTCAGCAGGAAGCTTTTTTCCAGCTTTACGCAGAAGCAGCTTCAGATAGCGGCGACGCCATTGATCTTGAACATGCGCACTGCCATCGCGACGGCGGATCAAAGCCCTACCGTGTGGATGGATATGCGTTCGACCAGGATCGCGGCATTCTCTATTTGGCAGTGTGCGATTTCCGCAACGGTACCGAACTCGAAACTTTAAACGCGGCGCAAATCGATACGGCGATACGGCGGGTGAAAAATTTTTTCGAGAATTCACTCCGCTCCGAATTTGTTAATGCGCTGGAGGAAAGCAGCGCGGCCTTCACCGTCGCCTATCCGATTTTTACCAATCGTGCTTCCATCAAGAGGCTCCGGATTGTTCTTTTTTCCAATGCGCGACTGGTCGCCCGACGAGCGCCTCAGCTTGCCGAGGAAGCCGCGGGTATCCCTGTTGTATTTAGCGTAATCGATCTCGCCCGATACACCGAAATACAAGGCGCCAGCTCGACGCCAGTAGCCATTGAGATCGATGTTGCCACGATTGCCGGAGGGCCGATCCCCTGTCTGAGAGCTTCATCAAGCTCGGAAGAACATGAATCGTATTTGCTTGCGGTTCCCGGAGATGTGCTGGCTGGGATATATGGGCTTTATGGTGCGCGCCTTCTCGAACAGAACGTTCGCACATATCTTCAGGCCAAGACGAAGGTAAACAGGGGCATCCTTACTACCATCAAGGATTCGCCCCAGATGTTTTTCGCGTTTAATAACGGCCTCACTGCAACGGCATCTGCGGTCCGACTGGAAAAGCTGCAAGATGGGCAGCCTGCGATAGCAGCTATCAGTAACCTGCAGATAGTCAATGGTGGGCAGACAACCGCGTCGATACTTTACGCGAAAGACGTTTCCGGCAGCCCGCTTGAGCGGGTGCATGTCCCGCTTAAGCTCTCGGTTGTTCCCGAAACTGCTATCGAGCAGATTGTCCCGAAAATTTCACGTTTCGCAAATACGCAAAATCGGATTTCTGAAGCTGACTTCTTCTCCAGTCACCCTTTCCATCTCCAGATGGAACGGTTTTCACGTCGTATCGCCGCACCGCCGCAAGCCGGCGCTCTTTCCGGATCGAAATGGTTTTATGAACGGGCACGTGGCCAGTACAGGGACGGAATGGCGTATAAGAGCCAGAGCGAAAAACGGAAATACCAGCTTGAGTTTCCTAAAGAGAAAGTCATCGAAAAGACCGATCTTGCAAAATACGTCGTAACTTTTGATTGCCGACCGGACATCGTCTCGAAGCATGCTCAGAAATGCTTCATGTACTTCGCCGACCAGACCTCCAAGCAATGGAAGACAAGCCAGTCCAGCCTCAACGAGAACTGGTATCGAAACGCCTGCTCAATGGCCTTGCTGTTCAACTGGACAGACAAAATGGTTGCAAGATCGGACTGGTACGCGAGCGATCGAGCTTATAAATCGCAGACGGTCACTTACACTCTCGCTTGGCTTACCAACCACGTCATCGCCGATGGAAAAACCGGCCTCGACTTCAACCAAATCTGGAAGCTTCAGGATGTGCCGTCAGAGCTCCAGAAAATCATCGAGATTCTCGCTCAACAGATTGCACGAGCTATCCGCGAAACGCCCGAGAATCTGATGAACGTTGGAGAATACTGTAAAACACAGGCTTGCTGGGAGCAAATCTCAAAGCGACGCTTTGACTTGCCGGAGGTCCCTGATCACCTGACGATAGACCCCGACGATAGCAAGTCGGAGGAAAAAAGCGCCCGTTCAACAGCTCGACTCGATTCAGAGATCGACCTGGATATCTTTTTGCTATCGTTGGTCAGCAAGGCAGATCTTGTCCGGCGGACAGCAGATCGCCGTGGTCTCTTATCGCCGAAGTCAAGCAGCGCGCTTGAAAAACTTCACCGCGGGCTGACTTCACTTACCCGGCCGGAGCGAAACGCGATCCGGCTGCTCGTGAAGAGGCTGGCAGAAGAAGGCGCGCCTGTGGAAACGATCGGATAGACCAGCGGCTGTACCGTGATCGTCCCTTTAAATCTCTCGCCTTGAAAAGGATCAGAACCAGCGACCCGAGGTTGGAAAGACCTAACGCTCAGAATTTTCTAAGCGGGGAGTGTCAGCTTGTCCTACACCGAAGAACCGAGATGGGCCAATAGCTCACGATCGGCTTCACTACCCAAAGAAGGAGAGCAGTCATCGCAGTTCTTTGTGCCGAGCCTGAGTTCGGCCCAACCATCATACAAGACCGATGTCTTGGCGTTGCAAATGCAGAGTCTGCTTTGAGTACACCGGATGGCAACGCTATTGCGGCAATCAAACTTCAGTTCCAGTTTTTTGGATGGCTATACCTGCTCCCCGGCCTTCGACTGTCGCCAGGGTGACCTTCCTGCCCTGCCGTCAATCCGGTCTCGCGCGAGAGATGAAAGGCGGTTGAAAATAATGGGGCTGACCGTCCAAGCGATGTACTTTCGGTTGCATGTATCCTCGCGACTGTTATGACTAAGATCTTACTCCACCTACCATTTTGGTTCGAGCGCAAGGCTGAAATGCAGGCAACTCTGATGTCGTTACAGAATGCGGTGAAAGACCTGCCGTCAGCACGAATTCTTCTGGCAAACGAATTCGAGAACGGGCCAAAGATTGATCCTCTGAAAATCATCCAGACTTATGAAGCCAGTGAATGGGAAACGTTCATTGACGAATGGGTCCATTCGCTCAAATCTACGTACATCAGCGTTATGCGTCCGACCGGCGCCGGCGACAAAGGTATCGATATTGCCGGCTTCTGCGATGCCGACCAGCTGCTCGGCACTTGGGACAATCACCAGTGCAAGCATTACAACTCACCCTTGAGTTTCGGTGTGGTCGGGCCTGAGATGGGGAAGATGCTCTGGTATTCGTTCTCAGGAGAATACAAAGCCCCAAGAGCATGCCGGTTCATCGCACCGAAAGGGGCTTCGACATCGTTATCTTTGTTGCTCGCCAATGCGGACAGACTGAAAGCGAAGGTGCTTGCGGAATGGGACAAAACCATCTCCGGAAAGATCACTTCAACCGGTCCAGTTGCTTTGGATGGAGAATTTCTCGACCACGTCAGAGATTTCGATTTCCGGATCTTTTCGGCTGAACAGCCTCGAACGATTATCGAGGCCCATTCCAAAACTCCCTATCACATAGGCCGTTTCGGTGGTGGATTGCCCGCTCGCCCGCGGCCCGACGCTGTTCCAGTCGAGATTGGAGAGACAGAGGCGACCTACACGAGCAAGCTGCTCGATGCCTATGCCGAGCACAAGGGCGAGACGATCGCTGCGGCCTCGCATCTCGATAAGTGGGCGAATTTGAAGTCCCATTTCCAGCGCTCCCGCGAGGCGTTTTACCATGCGGAGTCCCTACGGGTCTTCGTGCGCGAGAAAGTGGAGCCTGGGACTTTCGAGGGGTTGCAGACAGAAATCCTGGACGGGGTCTTGGACACTCATGATGGTGAACACTCGGACGGATATGCGCGAGTCGTCGCCGTGACCGAGAAAGCGCAGTCTATGGTTCTCGATGCTCATCCGCTGAACAGAAGCGCTTTTCCCATCGATCGCCGGGGCATTTGTCATCAGCTTGCGAATGATGGGAAGTTGACATGGCGACGCTGATGCCTTCGGCCTCGGCTTTCAACGGTCCGCTCGAAACGGGCGTGAGGGCGGTCTTTGTTCTGCATGCACATTTTCCCCGGGCGGTGGATCTGAACCGGTTGACCGCTATGGACTATCTTGTTGTTAGAACCAGCGTACTCGAAGGACCAGCGGACTTGCATCCCCCGACGCCGATCATGTCACCTGTCACGCAGGTTCGAAGAAAGTCCGTTCAGTCCGCCGTGGCCCTGATGATGTCCCGGGGGCTCATCGAACAGGTTGTCGATCAAAGCGGGATCCTGTTTCAGGCCGGAGACAATGCGGAGTTTTTTGTCACCGCGCTTCAGACGCCATACCTTCGACAATTGTACGATCGCGCCGAATGGCTGGCGGATTACTTCCAGAACTACAGCGATGATGCTTTTGACGATCTAATGCGCAATCTCCTCACGAATTGGGTATCTGAATTTCAAGACGAAGCGTCCGGACCAGCACTATGACATATTCAGGCTTCCAAATTCGTCATCTTTCCTTCCACGGCTTAGACAGAAAACCAGCAGTCGTTTCGTTCCAGTCTGGCCTTAACGTCGTCTACGGGGCTTCCGACACCGGGAAGTCGTACATTGTTGAAGCGATCGATTTTATGCTCGGGGGCAAGGGCCCTCTCCCCGATATCCCGCAGGCAAAGGGCTATGATCGCATATTACTTGCGATTGCTTTCGATGACGGATCGGAAACCACATTGCTCAGAAACATGGCCGGTGGACAGTTCCAGGCATTCGAGGGTTTGCACACGTCGATCCCGGATGCAGAGGGCAGCCCCCTTGCTGAAATACACAACGAGCGAGATGAGACGAACCTCTCGTCGTTTCTTCTCTCCAAGATCGGCCTGGCAGGCAAACGGATCAAAAAGAATGCAAAGGATGAAACTCAGGCCTTGAGCTTCCGCAATCTCGCACGGCTGGCGATCGTGAACGAGGAGGAGATAATCCAGAAGCGTTCGCCACTGTCTGATGGGAACTACACGGCAAATACGGCGAACACCTCCGTCTTCACGATGTTGTTGACCGGCGTCGATGACACAGCTCTCCTTTCACGCAAAAGTACCTCCGCCGAGGAGCAGAAGCGCCTGGCGCAAATTGATCTTCTCGATCAACTGATCACGGACGCTCAAAAACGCATAACGACGATATCCGGCTCACGCGACGAACTGTCTGATCAGGAGGAACGACTCGCGAGAGCGATGGACAATCGCGCCGAGCAGCTCGCCTTCACCGAAGAAAGGTTCAAGGCGATCTCGACCAAGAGACGTGCCATTATCCAAAGGCTCGAAACGACCAACGATCGATACACAGAAATCACCACTCTGCTCGAGCGTTTCAATCTTTTGCGAGAACACTACGGTTCGGACTATGAGCGTCTGCTCGGCATTCGGGAGGCGGGGAGCTTTTTCTCGGTACTTGAGCAGGAGGTTTGCCCCACCTGCGGTGCCTTGCCCGACCATCACGATCCCAGTGAAGTGTGCCACGGTGATGTCGCAGTGACCGTCTCAGCGGCCGAAGCGGAGATGCAGAAAATCGAGTCTCGGCAATCCGAGCTGATGACAACGATCGGCGCGTTGAAGACGGAGGCGCAATCCATTCAGAAGTCGCTTCCCAATATGAGGAATTCACTGAGCGAACTCTCGATTGAAATTGAGACTGTCGTATCGCAAGACCTGCGAAAGCAACGCGCAACATACAAAGAGCTCGCAGACAAGGGCGCGAATGTACGCGAGGCGCTCGGGCTTTTTGCCAATCTGAGCGATTTGACCAGTCGTAAAGCTGCCTTGGAACGGCAGAACGAGAGTGGCTCGGGCGATGCCACGTCCAGCAATCGTCTAACCAGCACCGTTGTCGCCCCGTTCGCGGAACGCGTTGAAAGCGTGCTCCAGCAATGGGGTTTCCCCGGTGTCGAGCATGTGTATTTTGATACGAACGCCAAAGATCTCATAGTCTCCGGGAAAGCGAGAACGTCCTACGGAAAAGGGCTCAGGGCCATCACGCAGTCGGCTTTCACAATCTCGCTTTTGCAATATTGCGCCGACAACAATCTGGCACACCCCGGGTTCGTCGCGCTTGATTCTCCGCTGCTTTCTTACCGCGAGCCCGATGGGGCAGACGACGATCTCAGCGAGACGAATCTAAACGGGAATTTTTACAGATACCTTCTCGGTCTCAAGAGTGATCGACAAGCCATCATTGTTGAGAACATGGATCCGCCGTCTGATGTCGAACTCGGCGATCGGGTCATCCATTTTTCCGGAATGGCTGATGAAGGCCGCTTCGGCCTTTTCCCTCTCTAGCCGGGCTGCTGCAGTCGCCCGGCTCTCCATTTGGCCATTGATGATATAGCTGGTCTTCAGGATGACCCGCGCGCCTTGCGGGATCAAATGAGATCTTTTGCACGCAAGTCGGCCGCGAAGGTATTGATCGCCATCACGAGACTTAGCGGCTTGTCCTTCGTAACCGACCGATTGTTACCGCGGAGATTTCGCTTTGAGGCGGGCGATCAGCTCCTCGTCGTCGACAAAGCTGTCGAGGAAGTCGTTCCATTCGTCGGTTGAACGGCGGGCGTAGGAGAGCATCTGTTCCAATTCCTCCATGCCGTCGTCTGTTAGAGCGGTGACGGATTCGTCCTCCCCGTTATAGACGCTGATGATGCTGCCGTAGGTCAGGTTATCATCGTTGGAGACGATTGCCCGGAGAAGCTCCGGATCCTCGCCGAGAATTTCGGCGACATATTTGAGCGTGCGGACATAGGTGATTGTTGCCATTAGGCTGCCTCGGCGCGGATGGTGGCGACAGGTGACCAATGCCAAGGAAGCAGTTCGTCGAGGCGATTGATCTTGTGATCCTGAATGCGGTCGAGCACGTCGGCGAGATAGGCCTGTGGGTCAATTCCATTCATCTTTGCCGTCTCGATGATCGTCATGGCACGCGCCAGGGTCTCCGCGCCGGTGTCGGCTCCTGCGAAGAGCCAATTGCGTCTTCCGACTCCTATCGGACGCAGGGCGCGCTCAGCGGTATTGTTGTCGATGGCGACACGGCCGTCGTCCAGAAACAGGCAGAACGAGGACCACCTGCTCAGGCCATACCGGAAGGCTTGAGCCAAATCGCCCTTGCCTGGAATGCGGGTCAGTTGCGCTTCGGCCCAGACGCGGAATGCTTCGACCTTTGCTTTACTGTGCTTCTGACGTGCGGCAAGGCGGATATCGGCAGGCTGACCGGCATTGTCGCGCTCGATGTCGTAAAGCGCGCCGATACGATCGAGAGCCTCTCGCGCGATCTCGGATTTGTTCGATGTCCAGATATCATGGAAGTCGCGTCGCCAGTGCGCCCAGCAGGCCGCTTCGCGGAAGCGGCGCGCCCCATCAGCTCCAGGTTCATAGAGCTTCCCGTACCCTTTGTAGCCATCGGCCTGAAGGATACCGCTTGCCTGCCGGAGGTGACGATGGACGTGTTCTTGCTTCCAGTCCGGGGCGAAGTAGTAGACCGCCCCAGGCGGGGCAGCACCCGCCCATGGACGTTGATCTCGGACATATGTCCAGATCCTGCCTTTCTTCACGCCTCTACCCAATCCCTTGTCTCGTAGCGAACGATCCAGCACCCGGATCGGGGTGTCGTCGGCATGGAGGAGGTCACTGCCCATGATCGCCGCTTCGATCCGCTCGATTAGCGGCTGGAGCACCTGCATCGCACGACCACACCAATCGACCAGTGTGCTATCGGGGATATCGGCGCCCATGCGGGCGAAGATCTCGTTCAGACGATACAGTGGCAGATGGTCGTCGAACTTGGAGACCAGGATGTACGCCAGAAGACCAGCGCCCGCCATGCTGCCCGGTATCGGACGGCTGGGTGCCGGCAACTGCACCATCTTTTCGCAGCAGCGGCAGGACTTCTTCAATCGAGCGACCTCGATGACCTTCATCTGCGCAGCGATCATGTCGAGGATTTCGCTGGCGTCCTCGCCGACAAGGCGCAATTCACCACCGCGATCGGGGCAGCAGGTACCGGGATCGAGCTCCCAGCGCTCGCGAACTGCCTTTTCCGATACCCGCGGACGGCGGCGCATAGTCTTTTCGGGCGTGCTTGCCACAGGCGCGGCAGGCACGGCCTCATCGACCTCATCGAACGGCTTCGTGCTGTTTTCCGCTGCGGCGATCAAGAGATCTTCAAGCGCCAGTTCCAGTTGTTGGATTTCCCGCTCGATCTTTTCCGAGGACTTGCCGAAGACCTGTTTCTTCAGCTTGGCGATGCGCAGCCGCAGTTCGCCGATCAATTGGTCGTGCGCCTGCAACGTCGCCGACATCTTCGCATTTTCCGCCTGCAGGGCGGCGATCATCGCCTTCAGGAAGGCCGGATCGTCGGGAAGATTTTGGCTCGCGTTCGACATGATCCTGACTACCATAGGTCAGGACAAGTATCCATAAAAACAAGCAGATTCAGTGAGATAAATCAACCGACACGCGCCGGCGGAGCGCCCCAGTTCGGACGTCGCCAATCAATCCCTTCCCAAAGCATGGCCAGTTGCGCCGTTGTCAGCCGCGCCGTTCCATCGGCTGCTGAAGGCCATGGAAAACGCCCTCTCTGCAAAATTTTGTAATACAGACAGAAGCCCTGGCCGTCAAAATACAGAAGTTTCAGGCGGTCGCCACGCCGTCCCCGAAACGCGAAGACTGCACCTCCCGTCGGCTTCTGGCGTAGCACATCCTGCGCAAGCGCAGCCAAGCCCTCAACTCCTTTGCGCATGTCCGTGATCCCGCAGGCGAGATACACTCGAACACCGGTTCCTGGTCCAATCATGCTGCTTCAACCGCTCGGATGAGCCGAGTCAGGACGGCGGCATCAACGCCACTGTCGAAGCGAAGGCTGCGTCCATAGTTCAACCGCAACTCGATCATTGCAGGCACGCGCGCAACGTCCTCACGCACGAGCGGGGCGCCATGCATGGCGGACGTGTCTACGGCAAGGAAGACCGTATCGGCAGTGGGCGGCAACAAACCCTTCTTCTTCAGCTCATGCCGCCAGGCGTAAATCTGCTGCCGGCTCACATCGTGCCGATGGGCAACCTCAGTCACCGTCGCACCGTCGAGCCCAACCGACATGACGATGTCGAGCTTCTCCTCGTCACCCCAACGCCGCCGCCGTTCCTGACCAAGAATTTCGACACGCATCCCATACCCTCGCCTAAGACACGTCGCTAACGACGTCGCTAAGCACGTGTCTTAGGCCATCAAGGCGCTATCCGGCAGGCGGTGCCAATCGGGCGGTTACTGTCCTTCAGCGGTACGGCGCCATAGGAAGCGTATCAGTTGGCGGCGCCCTTGCCCGGCATCGACGATCAGTAGCAGTCCCCCGCCCTCTCCTGAAGTCGTAGCCAGCGCAGCAGTGCGGCGGCCAAAAGCTGGCCTCCCAGTCTCTGACCGGCAACCGGGCGGGCGGTAGCCGGGCGCGCAAGCTTGAAGCCCGGCACATCATGGCGGGCAAGCCCGCGCGTTATTGCATCAGCACGGTCGCATGATCGACTGCCGAAGGCGCGATCGTATGGAACTCAAGAATACAGTTGGGCACTGCGCCGTCGATAGCACAGAAGGTCTTCCAGGCATTCTGCTCCCCCGGTCGTCAATGTCGTGTGCCTTCAAGGCGTGCAGGTCAACCGCGCGCGGTTCTATAGCTTCTGGGCCTGCCTCAGGGCCTGAAGGACATTGGGATCACCTGTCAGCTGCTCAGCGATTTGCAGACCATCACAAACGCCCTCAGGAGCTACGGGCGCCCGATCTTGCGAATTGACACGCAGCACCGACGCAAAGTCTGCGGATAGGGCGAGCCTTGAATGAGACCAGTTGATCGTTTCGCCGAGGGTAATCCAACCCAACCTTGGTCGATCGAAAATCGCCAGATCGACGTAGAAATTTGCACCGGCTATCCCGCCTGCCTTTCCTGACGACTCGGCGACATAGGCCTTGGTGAAGGCAAAGTTCGCTTGGAGTTGCGGGATGATGTCGAAGGTAGGTCGCACGGATGCCGCTTCACGAACGGCCTGCTCAGAGTTGATCCGGCCCCCCTGCAATCGCGCGAGTATGGATCGCAACTGGCCAGCCGAGGCATCCATGCCGGCTCGTCTGCCGCGCATGCGAAATCCGCAGGCCAGCACCATGCGAGCACCCGGATGTCCGACTGCGGCTTCGAAGGATTTTATCTCGCTGAACAGTTTCCAAGACCGTATCAGGAAATCGTACGTGACCGACGGGGATCTCAGCGAAAGATCGCGATAGGCAACCGCCCCGTCATTCATGACCAGCGTGGGAAAATTTCGCGCACTATGGCTTGCGACGATCTTATGAAAATCGCGGAGCCGCCTCAACGCCTCCTTTGATTTGACGTGGAGCGGATTGAAGTCCGCAGCTGCAATCATGCCACCATAACCCAACAGGTCGATCCAGCATGCAATGGACACCTGGAACGGATATGACGCACTCTTACCGACAATCGGTTGTGCGATTTGTCCGGCTGACTCGCCTTCCATGTCGATCTGTTTCTTTGCCATTCCGTGCCGCGCCCCTCCCCTCCAGGACTGATCGATAATCGCATGCTACTTCGATGGCCCGAACATGCCGGATTCTGCCATTGCCAAGTACATTTTTTTCAAGGCGAGCGCCGTATTCCGGCTGACAAACAGGGAACTTCGGCTTCCATCTGGTTCGCCAAGGAGATAAGGCCGCATTGTCTCCCACCGTTCAGCCCCGTCACGACCATTGCCAGACGGGCAGCTCCTGCTCCATCATGAGCGGACGCGCGACACTTTTCGGAATGAAGTTGCTCTCTTCCAAGGACGGTCCCATTCGCAACACCCGACGCCCCCAAAACGCACCTTTGTCTTGTTAGGCGATTGTTAAGCATATGAATTAACGTGTTGAATTTCATAAACGGAAGTCAATTAGCGCCAAGCTTCCGCCACCCGGACGCCATTTTCCGCACTCTATCACTATCGATAGGTTTCAAGTATCGATAGTGAAGGATTTGGAGTCGAAAAGCTCGGCGTCTACCCTGCCCGCAATGTCACGGCTTAACAGGTTCTTACATTGTCCTTGAAAGTTGCGATCCGCAGTCGAGATCAACTGACCCTACTTTATATCTTTGGCAGTAATCTAAATTTTGGTCAGTAAGTGGATCGTTTCGCCCAGCGTTTCCAGTTGTGCGGAGCCATTGCCCCATTGTCGCAATGGTGAGCCGCAAAGGCGCCGTCTGATTGCCGAGGGCGATCACCCCGCAGAGCGCGAGGATATTGGTAGCTGGGTCTCGGGGTGTTACTCGTCCGTGTCGGCCGAGGAAAACAGCTCGTCGATGTCACGGTGTCCCCCGATGAGGTTGACCACCTCGAAACGTTCGTCGACTTAGCGGAAGAAGATAACATATCCCTTGAACGCCGAGCTGCGGATATCGGCTCGTAATTCTGGCCGTGATCGGCCGAGCGTGCCGGGGAGGTCGGCCAGTGTCCGACATTTTTGTCGGAGTTCCCCGATAAAGCGACGGCCCACCACCAAGCTGCCGCTTTGTCGGGTGATGTATTCGAGAATATTGAGCAGGTCAGTGAGTGCCGAAGGCAGCATGCGAAGCAGGCACGCTTAGAAGCCGTCCTTGGTCAGCTGGGCGGCCCTTGCCTCCAGCGCAGCATCAATTTCTGCATCCGACGCTTCACCGCCATCGGAAATCGACTTATTGAGCAGGGTAGTCAAAGCCCTCAGCTTCTGTTCCCGTTCCTCGACCAGGCGCAGACCTTCGCGCACAACTTCGCTGGCGGAACCGTAACGACCGTCCTTCACGATGGTGGATACAAAGGCTTCCCAGCGGTCACCAATAGATACGTTCATGTCGCACCTCCTATCGCCTGGTAGGATGCAACAATAACGATCTTTGCGCAATTACTGACATTGCGGCAATTCCTCCGATGCAAATGATCAAACCTAGATGCGGTTGACGTGACGGATGCAGAAATTGATGCTGCGCTGGAGGCAAGGGCCGCTTAGCTAAATTGAAATTCACGCAATCAATGACGAACTGCAATCAAGATGAAGGAGAGGTGCCGATGGCCAGCATGACGATCCGAAATCTCGACGATGCGCTTAAACAGCGAATGAGGATGCGCGCCGCCTCGCATGGTCGATCGATGGAAGACGAAGCACGCGACATTCTGCGGGCTGCGCTATCCACCGCCGGCCAGCGGCCAACCAATCTGGCGCGTGCCATTCGCGCCCGTATCGAACCCCTCGGGGGCGTAGAGCTCAAGTTACCTGCACGCGACCCGATTCGTGACTTTTTGGCGCGTGATTATTCTTGACACCAATGTTTTGTCGGAACTGCTCGCCCCCGTGCCCTCGCCTGCTGTTAAAGCTTGGTTAGGCGACCAACCGCCGACTTCTGTCTTCACGACTGCCGTTACCGAAGCTGAAATCCGATATGGTATTGGGTTGATGCCGGACGGGCGCAGGCGGCAGAGCCTGGAAGCGGCGATCNGCCGGCCAGCGGCCAACCAATCTGGCGCGTGCCATTCGCGCCCGTATCGAACCCCTCGGGGGCGTAGAGCTCAAGTTACCTGCACGCGACCCGATTCGTGACGCTCCGGATTTTGGCGCGTGATTATTCTTGACACCAATGTTTTGCCGGAGCTCCTGGCCCCGTGCCCTCGCCTGCTGTTGAAGCTTGGTTAGGCGACCAACCGCCGRCTTCTGTCTTCACGACTGCCGTTACCGAAGCTGAAATCCGATATGGTATTGGGTTGATGCCGGACGGGCGCAGGCGGCAGAGCCTGGAAGCGGCGATCATGCCGATATTCAGCGAAGACCTGGCCGGCCGAATTCTACCCTTCGACAGCGACGCAGCTGCCGCCTATGCGACGCTCGCCATCGCGCGACGCAAGGCTGGCCGCCCCATCAGCCAATTCGATGCACAGATTGCCGCCATAACCCTCTCACGCGGCGCCGCACTGGCGACCCGCAATGTCGCCGACTTCGAAGCTACCGGTGTCGNCATCAGCCAATTCGATGCACAGATTGCCGCCATAACCCTCTCACGCGGCGCCGCACTGGCGACCCGCAATGTCGCCGACTTCGAAGCTACCGGTGTCGCAATCATCAATCCGCGGGCTATAGAAGGCAAGGGAGACCACGGTGGCAGAAGCGGCAGGCAAGTTGATCAGCGGGGATCCGGTTCTCAAACGTGCCGAGGAGCTGGGTTCGTCAGCCGCCGTCGAATGTTTGTTCGAGTGTGGTCCGGCGCGCGATGAAGTCCCCGGAACTTATGCACTGCTCGACTTGAACTACTTCTTGAAGCGAACACCCACTCCGCCACCATTTTCGGGGATGAACAGGATTCCTGCCTTTTCGAACGCCGCTATAATGCTCGTGAGATTATTGCTTATGGGCACGTGCACTCCGCGTTCAAAGTCCGCAATGGTTTGACGAGATACGCTGGCCGCCTTGGCAAGTTCTGCCTGGCTCCAACCCAGCATAGCCCGTGCCCCACGGCACTGCTCGATTGAAAGAATTATGTTACTCAAGGCAAACTTTCTGATTGACTTCGTACTTTTTGTAAGAAGAATGGCCCCATCGGTCGAACAGGTGCTGGAACACCTGCTCAACCTGACCACAACCTAAGCTGTAGGGAGCTCGGATCATGGCTGATTCCGACAATAGCAGAACTTTATCTGCCGTCACGATGGAAGACTTCCCTTCCCTCGGATCGACGGCCCCTTTACCCACATATCAAGAGCTTTCCGCGACCATGACCCCGACCTTAGGACCGTTCGATGACGATCCCGTACTCGCGGTTTGGCATCAATGGCGCATTGCGTGGCAGCGTCTGGACGAATCACAGTTGCGTCAGCAGCGACTCGAAACGTCACTCCTCTCGGTTGCCTCGGCAATCCGGGACGCATCCCGATCCGCGCCAACTGCGGCTTCGCGGGCTTACGACGAGGCCCTCGAAGCAGAGGACCGTGCGTCTATTGCAGAGGACCGAGCAGCGGAGGACTTGTGGAATACTCCGGCGCGATCTGTTGCCGGTGCAACGGCCAAGCTCCAAGCCGTTGTTACCAGGTCGCAACCGTCCCCCACAAGCCAAGAAGATCCATGGCCACAAATCCGCTCCGTCATCGCCGATCTCCTGAAGATCAATAGCGCCTCGGCCGGGGGACCGGCGCATTCAGCTGTTGTCGTCCCAGCGCCTGTCGATGTTTCAGGGCGGCTGAACAGTGATGTCCCAAGTGCGCGTGTGATCCCCGGTTCGCCGTCAGTCTGACAGAAGACCGCGCGACTACGCCTTGCATGCGTTTCGCCCTGGGAGCCACGCGTTGGGGAGTACTCCAACGCGGCGTTCCGACTCTATCAAGAACCAAAACAAGGAACCGCACATGAAACTGGGAAGCCCCTTTCGCCGACGCCTATTTTCGACACTTGTGATCTCGATCATGCTCGGAAGTGCTCCGTTGACGCCGTTCGAGGCACAAGATCTCGGAGAGCTGCGGATCGCCACGTCCTAAAAGCTGATGACGCTCGATCCGCAATACGCCAATCTCAACGAGAACACCTCGCTGCTGTCGCACATCTACGAGCGGCTCGTCTATCAGGACGAGAAGCTGGAGCTGAAGCCTGGTCTTGCGACGTCCTGACACGACCACTGTCTGGACACCCAGTGGGAGTTCAAGCTCCGCGACGACGTCAGCTTTCATAACGGCTCAGCGTTTACTTCGGACGCTGTCGTCTACACGATCGAGCGCATTCGGGACTTTCTCAAACCGCCCAGCGGCGGCTTTCGCTCCTATGTGAGCGCCATCAAATCGGTCTCGGCACCGGATCCCCTCACCGTCGTCATCGAGACCAATGGCGCCGTTCCCAACCTACCCTCTTTTTCTCCTCCATGTTCGTGATGAACCGGCCCTCCGAGGGTTTTCAGACGACGGAAGACTTGAACGCAGGTCGTAGCGCCGTTGGCACAGGACCGTAAAGGTTCGAGAGCTGGAGCTCGGGCGAAACGTTGCAACTCGAGCGAAACGACAGCTACTGGGGCGGCAAGCCTGCGTTTGGGGTGATCGAAAATCCCGCCGCGAGTGTGGCGCCGCGCAGCACTGGTGAAGTCGATGTAGCCGATGCCATTCCGGCTCGCGATGTTGCTTCCGTGAAACAGCGCAACGCGAAGGTCGAGTGTGGTATCTGCCGCGTCAACTTCGTGCAGTTCGATGTCGCACGAGAGGTGTGAAGGCTAAGTCGGGCGAGCAGATCCCCAATCCATTCAAGAACCCCTTGGTCCGGCGGGCCCATGCGCTGGCTGTCGACCGGGGCATTCTGATCGACAAGATCCTGGCGGGCTACGGCACGGCGGCAGCACAAGTGTTTCCCACTGGCCTGCCGGGCACGTTGGCGAAACTGCAGTCGCAGGAGCCGAACTACGACGAGGCAAAGGCGCTTCTGGCCAAGGCCGGCTTCCCTGATGGCTTCAATCTTATCCTCGCCGGACCCGCCGGTCGCTATCCCGGCGACGCCGAAAGCCTTCAGGCTGTCGCACAAAGCTGGGCTTGGCGTGATCGCCCAGCCGGCAGCAGCACCCTTCTCGGTGTTCAACACGAAACGGGCGCCCGGCGACTATGCCGTCTGATACGACGGCACCTCCGGCGAGGCGGTCCACTTCATTCTGCACGCGCTTCTGGCGTCGCCGAGTCCGACGAGCGGACCGGTGCCTTGAACTTCGGAAAGTATCGCAAAGACACTTCGACCAGATGCTTGCAAAGGCGGAGGGCATTGAAGTGGGGCCGGAGCGAAACGCGGCGCGGCTGAAGCAACCGAACTGGTGATGGCCGACCAGGTGTGACGAACAAGTCCTACATGGATGCGGCCAGATTGCTGCGGCTACCGACCTTCCGGATCATCTTCCGGCATTTGCTGCCCAACAGCATCGCGCCGCCGGTCACCCTGATCCCGATCGAGGTCGGTCACGCTGTAGCGCTTGAGGCAACGCTCTCCTTCCTTGGCTTCGGTGTTCCGATCGACAAGCCGCCGCTCGGATCCGCGGTCGCAAACGGGTTCCAGTACCTCCTGAGCGGACAGTACTGGATCAGCCTGTTCCCGGGCCTCGCACTCTTCGGCCAGATTGCATGCTTCAATCTGGTCGGCGAAGACATTCGCCGCAGCCTCGATCCAAGGAGCCATTCGCGATGTTGCCGACACACATAAAGCCCTCGCCGACGTTTGGATTGCGAGACATAAAAATTCAGCTTGCGCGCGGCACTGTCACCGGCATCGTCGGCGAGAGTGGAAGCGGCAAAACGACGATCGGGCGCATCATCGCAGGCTTGAACAGTGCCCAAGCTGGCACGGTTGCCATCGATGGAATCGAGTTTGATGTCTCGAAGAGCGGCCGCCGCGGCCGCCTGCTTGGTCGCGTGCAGATGATCTTCCAGAATCCCTCCGTATCCTTGAACCCCAGGATGAGCGTCGACGAGACGCTTGCCGAGAGCATTCGGTTCGGCGCAAGGATAGGCCCCAGGGGAGCGCTCCCCGACCTTTCGACCATCATGGATCGGCTGGGTCTTGCCCGAAGCTTGCTCAACCGCAATCCGAATCAGCTCTCCGGCGGACAAAAGCAGCGCGTTTGTATCGCCCGGGCCTTGCTGGCTAGACCTCAGATCATTGTTGCAGATGAGCCGACATCAGCGCTCGACGTGTCCGTTCAGGCCGAAATCGTCGCGCTTCTGAAGGACACGATCGCCGAGCGGGACATGACGATGATCTTCATCTCCCATGATCTGGCGGTCGTCCAGGAGGTCTGCAGCACCGTCTACATCTTCAAGGATGGTCAGGTGGAGGACTTCGGGCCCGCCGCGAAAAGTCTCTGGATGTCACCTTTGAGGTTTGTCTACTAGCAGCGGCCAACCCACCGCCCCCTGGCGACAGGGGCAGGTTCTCGACGCCGCTGGCGCCGGCCCCCTGGCTTGCTGACAGTAAATGCTCGCCGGTTCGACAGCTCTGGCGGGTCAGAGATCCCATGCTCTGGAAACCCTGACAGCTGTCAGGGTTTTCTGTGAGGTCATGGCAACGCTCCGTGATCATGAACGCTGCGAGCGCTAATACCTTTCGCCCTCAACAACGACATCAAAACCGGCCCCAGCGAAAATTGCCCTCGTTTTGATTTCGAAGTTAGAGCCCGCATGTATCCGCCTGCCGAGTTTATGTGCCCTGCCCGCTCGAGGATGCAGGCGATCATGACAGCCGCATTTTCAGGTCCGATCGCATCGCACGCTTCCTGATACGCCGATGGAGTAACACCAAGCATCGACTTGACGATGACGGATGCCGACGTCAGATCCCGCCAGCTGGCTACCCGCCCATTCGGGCCGTATGCAACGATTTCAGGGCAGGCCCGCAACACCATGTCCAATGGAAACACCTTCAGCGCTATCGGTTCCCTGTTTTGGCAAGGCATAGCTCGCTCTTCGACATCACGGCCCGGTTCAAGTTCATAGAGGGATTCGGTATTTGAACTCTGTTTGTGGTGCTCATTCTGATCATCATTGGCGCTCAGAAATTCCGCTTTTTGCTTTATATCCAATATGTTGACCACTTCTTCACGCAACATCTCCATCTCCCCGAGCAGGCCATGAAGATCGGACAAGAGGGGTGCACGTGGGATTCGGCGCACGAGCTCGACGTACGCTGACTCCAGCTTCTGCCAATGGCCGTCGGCCCCCTCTCCGATTGCGGCGGAGATGAGCTTGCGGACGTCACGCCGGCATATCGTGAGATCTTCCTTGGCCCTGCGGTATGCGATCCTGTCCGCGCAAACTCGCCGTGCCATCTGGGCAAGCTCCTCCGCGCGCATGAGCAGCGGCGATAAATCGAATCCAAAGGCACTCTCGACCGAGCCGCTCTTGTTTTTGCGCGCATAGCGCTTGCCGTTGGCACTGTCCTTTCGAACAATCAGCCCAGCTTCGACGAGCAGCGCTAAGTGTCGACGAAGCGTTGCGCCCGCGATGCCGTGGGCTCTGAGGGTCAGTTGCACGTTCGACGGAAAAACGACAAGTTGGCAACCCCGCCTTAGTTCACTCTCGGGATAGAAACTGAGGAGCGCTTCCAGGACCGCCAAGCTGCGATCCTGGAGGCCGAGGAATTTCCGCGCCTCGGATGCATCGCGGAGGACCTTCCATTTGTCTGTCGTTTTGTCGGATCTGATTTCTTTCGTCGCTATCTGCCGGCTCACCAAGGCAAGCGTTATCGGCCGCCGCCCAAAGGGCGTCGTCACATGTCTGCTCTCCATTTTCTTTCACCTTTCAAGAGGCAAAAGAAATCCGCTCACCAAATTAACGGTGCCAAGACTCTTGACTGGGATTCGGGGAAATGCGATTCTCGAGTTGTCACACTTTGAGAGAGGCTTCCACGACGGCAACGTTTAGGGGGCCTTTTTCTTTTGCAGCGCTTCCTTTCCTGTTACGTCTCGAAAACCCTGACAGCTGTCAGGATTTCTCCTGTTCATGTTCACTGGCAAAGCGCTCAGCAAGGCTGGGCAACTCCGCCTGTAGAAACTTCAGAAACTCGCTCCCAAGCGATCCCTCGGCTGCAATTCGGACCTCTTTTGGAGATGCCACCAAGGTGGCAAGCCGCCTACCGCGTTTATCCGATATCGCCGGCGCAACCCTCCTTGAAGGGACGGGCTTGACGGTGTTCAGAAGACGCTGGAAACGCTGATCGGAGGTTTCAGTCGCGTCTAATTTCTCCACCAGCGCAGCCCGGAGTGTTTCGATGGCCGTCGGGACGTCGCTAACCGTCTTGGCAAGTTCGAGCCAACGTGGCCGTCCGATCTTTGGGGCACGGCCGATAGCCTCGATGACATCGGCAGGAACGACCCTGTATACGTTTCGCATTCTCGCCAATTCGGCGTCTTCTATCGCCAGAGCAGCGTAGATATAGCGCGGTTTGATCCCTGCCTGGTCCATCCGCGATGCAAACAACGCCCGCTCGATCCAGGTGAGATCCTGGCGGTTCGCATTTTCTATGCCTTGTGCGAGGACAAGGTCGAGATCCGAAATTTCGACTTCGAGGGCCAGTACGGGCCTGCCAAGCTGTCGAGCAGCAAGCCAACGGCGATGGCCGTAGACAATCTGAAAGCGATCGGGACTGGAGGGATGCTTGCGGACCTGAACCGGAACCTTCTGTCCCTCGGTTTCGATCGAGCGCTTAAATGCCTCGAAGTTCGCCCCATCATCATCAGGCAGTCTGTCCGGGTACGGGGAGGGATCAACGAGTGAGGGATCCAAGTGCCGAACGGCGGCTGCACCCGACTCAACGAGGGCTTTCAGCCGGTCCCGTTCTGATCGGATGTCGTCGATTGCGCGGTGCGCGGCGGCGACGACACCGGCTCCGACACGATTGCCGCCTGACGGCACCGGGGTAGCTGGCTTTTGCTCGACCAATTTAGTTTCCAGCTCCGCTGACAGCAGCCCAAAACTGGCGACGATTGATTTGCGAGGAGATTTGCTCATACCCGTCCCCAGCTGTCATTGATCAAGCGAACAATTGCCTCATTTACTGCGTCAACAGCTTCACGGGCACGCTTTTGCGTATCGCGTCCAATCTGTCCCATCTCGAGTTCATAGAGGGAGCGCTTTGCAAGCCCCGCGGCCTCGACCGCAGTACTCTCAATGGCGGTCGGCAACAGCACATCGGAACCGAACAGGTGCCTCAGCATCGCGACGACTTGGGATTGCGGGGCGTCATTAGGGTCGTGCCGTGTTATCAGGTATCGAATGAAATCCTGATCCAGCTGGGCTCCGCTCTCGTTCAGAACGCTGATGAGATCGCCCATCATCAGGAGGAACTGGTTCATCGATGCGACATCGAGCATGGCTGGATGGACAGTTATGATCATGCTGGTCGCGGCGTATATCGCGCTCAGCGTGAGAAATCCGAGCGACGGCGGCGTATCCAGAATAACGACGTCGTAATCGGCCTCGACCTCGGAGAGTGCAAGCTTCAATCGCTCGAAGAAGATGGCGCCAGAACCCGATTTGTTTGCCAGAACGCGGGGTGTCTCGTGCTCATACTCCATGACCTCCAGGTTTCCCGGGATCAGGTCGATGCCATCGAAATATGACTTGCGGATAATATCGCGGATTGGCCGACGTTCGGCCTCATCATAGCGAAGTGCGGCGTAAATTGTTTCGTTTGGCCCCACATCGACCTCCGGCTGCGCGCCGAACATGGCCGACAGGGACGCCTGAGGGTCCAGGTCGAGTGCAAGGACGCGGTAGCCGTGGAGAGCCAGATAATGACATAGGTGGACGCAGGTCGTCGTCTTTGCGCTGCCGCCTTTGAAGTTGGCAATCGCAACAACTTGGAGATGCTCCCCGGCACGGCGGCGTGGGAGGAACCGCAAGGCCTCCGCCGGCTTCTGCTTGGCGAACAATTCCCGCAGCTCATTGATCTGAGACAGCGTGTAAACGCGATGATTGTTCTCGAGCCGATTGGGCACCGGTCCACGTCCTTCGGTGGACAGGAGCTTGAGGGTGGAATTGGGTATGGACGTCAGTTTCGACACTTCATTGGTGAGGAACGAACGCAGGGCCTTTTCCGACTTTGGCGGATACATGCGAGTTCTGAGCTGCTGCAATTGCCCGGACAGAATCCCGGCATGCCGCATGATTTTGTCGCCGGCATCTTCCTTGGTGCCCACGACGGGTTCTACTCGGTTTGCTATCGCCATTTTTACCTCTTGGCGGCCTTCGGTCGGTTTGAAGGCCGTTACCCGCCAAGGATAGACATGTTTCTCCGAGGCGGTCCAGAAGTTTAGGGTTAACAAAAGGTTAACGACACCGGCCTTCTGGCACAGGACTGCAGGTGGACTTTCTGGTCTTTCCCTAATCTTTTCCGTTTGTTAGCGCGAATACGCTGCAAATTGTTCTACTGTGAATCATGCACGAGCGAAGGTCATCATCGAGCAGCGACAGAGATCTCTTCGCACCGCATTGGGACCCGAACACCTGTTTGGAGCCTGTATAATCCAACCACAGCGCAGCGATTCTATTTCGTGCTCATCTCCACCGCGATTTCCGTAGTCCAGAAAGGCATGCGGGTCATCGCGATTTCGGAAGAGCAGGGCACGTCCAAACAACAACTACTCGACGCCCATCATAGGCTTCGAGCTAAGGTGTTCTCGGGCAGAATAGGTTGGGAAGTCGCTGTCACCGATGGTCGGGAAACCGACGCATTCGACGCACTTCAACCTGACTATATCCTTGCGCTGTCGACGAGTGGCGAGGTTGCAGGATGCGCTGGACTTCTGCCCGCGCTTGGGGCCATCGCTTCTGCCAAGCGGGAGGTCGGACACCCTTTCATGGTCGAGAGCTCGCGTTTCTGCGTCGACGCTGCCCCGGCGGAGGGAAGAGGGGCGTCCACGGGGCAACCCGCAGGCATCATCGAGTGGTTCGTGGCCAATGTTACATCGAAATCGCCACCGTGACCGATCTTCGTTTCGAGCGCCTTCTTGCGCGTGTTGGATGGCCATTACATCGCTTGGACGGGCCCATCAGTGAAACGATGGCGGTCGCCGGGATACTGTCCACCAATGTCGAAGCTCCGTCCTTCTGGATACCGTTCTAAACTGCCACCCCAGCAGATAGCATAAGGAGAAATGCGTGATCACGCTTCGCGCTCATCCCGCTTGGCCCCGAACTGTTCATCGAGCGCTTCGGTCACGCATTGCACTGGCGGGCTATCGTCAAGGCTGGTCTGAGATACGAAACAGGGTGCTCCCCCTGGGGGGCCTGATCAACACCCGGAAACAGCGGAATTACATCTCGAAACATTGCCGTTTTGCGACCGTCGAGAGAGACGAGGTAAGCCGCAGTTTTCGAGCGAAGGGATCGTCGCGGACCGGCAGGTTGGCCCGGCGGATTCGGCATTTCGTCAGTTCTCCACGGATGGCGTTTCGCCGGCCGGTCCTCCCCGTTCCAGAACGGCCATGGTGAAGCGAGCGGGCCGATTGCCCGCTGCGGCATAGGAGTGTTCCTGATCCGTGACCAGCCGGGCACCTTCCCCAGCATTCAGGATCAAGGTTTCGGCACCGACGCGAACGATGAGGCTGCCTTCAGCAACGGAAATCAGCTCGCGTGTATCCGGGCTGTGTGCATCGGCTCGATACTCCTCGCCCGGCATAATGGTCCACGACCACAACTCGAACATGGTCCGGCCGGACGTGGACACCTGAAGCTGTGCCTGGCTGCCATTGGTGCTGCTCCACAGTATCTTTGGTGTGGTGCGCTCAAGCGGACTACCGGGCGCGTCATTTACCTGATTGCTCAGGAGATCGGAGACAGAGAGTGAAAAGGCGGCAGCCAGCCGACACAAGACGCCGATACTGGGGTTCGCCTTGCCTTTTTCGAGTGCCACCACGGTGCCTTTGGACAGGCCGGTGAGCTTGGCGAGTGCGTCGAGGCTCAGCGTCCGCTCATGCCGGAGATTCTGGATTCGGCTCGCAAGCACCGAGCCGAGCTGTTGTTCCGTCTCAGCCACCATCATCATATCGGTCATTATATTGACTTTCCGTCCTCATGCCTTATACGGTCACTATAATGACCGGCGTCGCAATTTTCAACTTCGCCGTCGAGATCCAACATGGAGGTTCGCGGATGCGTATCGAGACAAAGGCAATCCATATCGGCCCCAGCGTCGATCCGGCGACCGGCGCGGTTTCGCTCCCCCTGCACACGAGTACGACCTTTCAACGCGGCGCTGACGGTACGTTTCCCTCCGGCTTTGAATACATCCGGGATGCGAACCCGACGCGCAACGCCTTCGAGGCTGCGATGGCCTCGCTCGAAGGCGGGAGCGCGGCTCTGGCCTTTTCGTCTGGCATGGCGGCGATCACCGCCGTGTTCGAGGGGCATGCCACCGGTGGCCGTATCATCGTTCCGGACGATATGTATTTTGGTATCCGCTCGCTCATTGACGAGACGGACATCGGCAAGCGTTTTGAATTCAAGCCGGTCGATATGCGCGATCTCGATGCCTTGCGTGTCGCGGTCACGGTAGCGCCGACAGGGCTTGTTTGGATCGAAACTCCGTCAAATCCGCTGATCCGTGTTGTCGATATCCAGGCGGCATGTGCGATCGCGCACGAGGGCGGCGCGCTTGCCGTAGTGGACAACACATGGGCGACACCGGTGCTTCAGCGTCCGCTTGAACTGGGCGCGGATGCCGTCATGCACTCGGCGACAAAATATATTGGCGGGCACTCCGATCTCATGGCGGGTGTCGTCGTCGTTCCCGAGGGATCGCCGCTGGAGCGACCGTTGCGCATGATCCAGCGACACAAGGGAAGTGTGGCTGCGGCCTTCGACTGCTGGTTGGCTCTGCGGGGTTTGCAGACCTTGCCGATCCGAATGCGGGCACATTGCCAGGGTGCGCAGAAGATAGCGGAAGCGTTGGTTGCTCATCCAGATGTCGAGAAGGTGCTATTCCCTGGCCTGCATGACGATCCGGGCCATGGGCTCGCGCAGCAGCAAATGAGCGGCTACGGCGCAATGCTGTCCTTCGTTATTCGCGGTGGGGCCGAGGCCGCAATGGGGGTCGCCGGTCGGCTCAAGCTCGTGACGCGGGCCACAAGCCTCGGCGGGACACACACGCTCATCGAGCATCGCGCATCCGTCGAAGGCCCGAAAACAATGGCGCCGGCGGGACTGCTCCGCCTCTCGGTCGGGCTGGAGCATCCTCAGGACATCATCGACGATCTGATACAAGCTCTGAAGGGCCTTGGCTGAATCCGCCGATGCCTTATTGCGTCCCGGACTGATATTCAGACCGATAGTAACAAAGATAAATCATCTGCAGTACGGAATTTGCCATGCGCATGTATCAGGTCGACGCTTTCACCGACCGTCTCTTCGCGGGGAACCCCGCGGCCGTTATTGTGCTTGACGACTGGCTACCGGATGAACTGCTGGCGATTACACAGGAGAACAACCTGGCTGAGACGGCGTTCGTCAAAGCCCGCCCCGATGGGGCGTGGGATCTGCGCTGGTTTGCCCCGGCTCATGAGGTCGATTTCTGCGGGCACGCCACCCTTGCGACAGCCCGTGCGCGGTTTCGTTCCCGACCTTGCAGCCATTGCCAACCTCGGCCCTGTCGGCCTTGTTGTGACGGGGCAGGAAGCCGAGGGCGCAAAGGCGGATTTCGTGTCGCGCTACTTCGCCCCCGGCGCGGGCATACCCGAAGACCCGGTTACGGGGTCAATCCACGCTACGCTCGTGCCCTATTGGGTTGCGCGATTGGGCCACGACAAGCTCATGGGCCTATCAGGCGTCGGCACGCGGCGGATGGCTAGACTGCGAACTGACCAATGACCGCGTTAATCTTCGCGGCAACGCTGTGACCTTCATGGAAGCCACGCTTTCTCTGCCCAACATATCGATTGGCGCGCATATCGAGAAGGCAGACGCATGAAATTCGATACTTCGATGAAGACCGGCACCTTCGTTACCTTCCCGGGCGGTGCCCCACCGGACAAGGCGGACCAACCCGCCGATCTAGGGCAGGTCATCTTTGCGGATGGGAAGTCGTTGAGATTGCAGATGCCTGGACAGGCTTGGTCGATACTGACGCCGGCGTGCTTTTGATTGGGGAGGAAGCCAAAACCGTCAGGAAGGGGGAGGGCGAATGGCAGGGCGTGGTCATATATCGTTCAGTCAGATCGCGACCTCGGCGCCTATATCAGTGAGGAAGTACGCTTCGCGGTTGAACCGCGCAGACGTAAGCCACTTTCGGTCACACATACGGCGGCGCATCTTGCCGCGTTGGCACTGAATGCGGCTTCAGTTCCTTTCTGGACCAAGGACTTTGCGGAACTCGATGGGTTTGGGCGGCCGAATCTCGACAAGGCGGCAATAGAGAATTCCTCGATCGAACCGGCTATATCCACGGATCTAACCGGCGCGCCGCCGAGGCTGGCCTTTGGGCCAAAGGCGAGTTCGTTTCCAGCAATACCGTGCCGGCCGCACCGAAGGCGCCAGGGCAACGACCGCTCAAAGCGGGAGAGATCGAACTGGATATGAGCTTCGATCACAGGTAGTCCCAACGGGCGAATTGCAAAAATTTTCAACCTAGAGAATGCTGAGCTTCACTCTCAGGAGGCAAGCTGGTGGGTTGGACAGGCTTTATCACATCGATTTGCGTCATCGCCGTGCTGTGGGCCAGCCTACTTACAACGACGTCCATCTCTCGAAACGACCAATTTTTGCTGGGAACCGCTTTGTTGGTCGCCACGTGGGTGTGGGTCTACTGGCACCGCAAGTTAAGCTTTCCCTTTTTTCGGTGGGTCAGCGGAGGTACCTGTGTAGCTGCAATGGCGATCGGCGCTTTCGCGCTCCTTTATAAAGACGGCGACCTCGGTTGGATTGCTGGATACTTGTTCATCGCAAGCATCGTATCAGCGGTCATCACCAAGGTCGCTGACGACACACCCTTCCCACCAAAAGTGCGTAAAGCCAGCCGCGCGCCCCAGCCCAGGAGGCGCGTGCAGAGGCAAGTATTGGTCACTTGCACCACCTGTGGCGGCAGTGTTCTTTACGGTGACTGCCCTACCTGCAGCAATGTTCGGTGGTGGTACGAACTCCGCTACGTAGACGAATAGCGCCGCGCCGGGCTTCGAAGACAAGTGCGACAGACGCTCACATGAAACGGATACCGCCGGGCATGTGAGCGTCAAAGCGGATAATTGCGCGGAACAAATCGCGAATTGCACGGCTTGCACGTGCACAATCCGTGCAGTCGCGTTTTCTCTGTCCCACCAGGCGTGACCTGAGCCCGCGCCTCTTCCTCGCTGGGTTGCCAGTCACCACGAAACTCAGCTCGGCGACCTGAATATCGCGCGCCAAAGACATAGAATCCTGCTCTCCACTGCAGTTCCTCGGGCTCACGCGGGCCTATGTCTCTTCCTCCGCGCAATAGTGTTGCTATTTCAGTGTTCAACATCCCTGCCAGGCTCTGGCTGGACGATCCCGACTGAATTTCGTTAACTTTCTCCTTTGCAAAATTTTCCATCTCCTCGATTGCGAGTTTCATCAGCTGCTTGTGGCCTTTGACGCGATCCACAAAGAGCTGGCGCGATCCGGCATGGGATCCGCCGTTGGCCCAGGAGGCGGTTTCTTTCTTAAGGTTTTAGCCATGACGCATTAACGCACTGCAGGCGGAAAACGTCTAAGCTGCAAAGATCCCAAGCTGAGCGCCCTAAGGAACCATTTTCCTCACTCAAGGTTATTTAACCGATATCTAATTTAGTGAGGTAGAAATGAACGTGGTACGTGAGCTTCTAATAAGCACCGGTCTGGCCGTGGTGTCGGCAGGTTTCTTAACAATAGCCGTCCCGGCGCAAGGGCAAATCACTGAGCGCTCCATTTTCCCGGGTCAGTGTAGCGCGCGTGGAGCGGCCAACATCATCAATGATGGCGGAGGAGAAAAATGTCAGCCGATCCCGGCCATAAATGCAATCGCAACATCGAATAGTAACACGGGTCGGACCCCCCCGGGCGGCGGCGGTGCCGGCGGTCCGGGTACCGGCGGCGGCGGTGCCGGCGGCCCGGGTACTGGCGGCGGTGCCGGCGGTCCGGGTACTGGCGGCGGTGCCGGCGGTCCGGGTACTGGCGGCGGTGATTCCGGCTCCGGCGGTGGTGGCGATCCTGGTACTCGCGGCGGTGATTCCGGCCACGGCGGTGGTGGTGATCCAGGTACTGGCGGCGGTGATTCCGGCCACGGCGGTGGTGGCGATCCTGGTACTCGCGGCGGTGATTCCGGCTTCGGGGGTGGCGGCGATCATGGCAATGGCGGCGGTGATTCCGGCTTCGGCGGCGGCGGCGATCCTGGCAATGGCGGTGGTGATTCCGGCTTCGGCGGTGGCGGCGATACTGACAATGGCTCCACGGGTGACTAGATAGCAATCAGAACCCGCGCCGTGGGCGACGGGTTGGCCGACTGAAGGCGCTCCGTGTTACCCCTTACTACAAAAACAATGCGCCTGATTGCCTCGGCGAAACTCGCGCGCGGAGAGACCCCGAGCGCACCGCCCCCATCAGGTTCCAACGCTTCACGTCATCGGTGAACGGTTTCATCTCCGCAACGTCGGCAACAATCGTTGCCGTTGACGTTTGGAGATGACCAACGCGACCGACAAGCTCATCCATGCGGCGATGAACGCCCGCGCGACTTTCGGCCGCCTTATCCTCGGCGCGGTCGGCGCCCTCTTCGATCCGGCGCAATGTGTCCTGCAAGGCGCGCAGTCCTGCCGTCAGTTCGCCAAGCTGGCGATGGACCGTCGCTGCTGTTTCTGTGGCTGCCATCTACTGCCCTTCCTCGTGCCTTACACATTCCGCATTCGTCCAGACGCCGCCAGCGCAAAGGCCGACCCATTCGAGAGGGCAGGCCGAACCTTGCCCGAAGCCGAGAAATGCTCGCCAGCGCGAAACGAAATGTGCTGAAAAAACGGCCTCTTCAAAAAAGATGAAAAGGCCAGCTTTCAGAAACATGATGGAGTGCCACCAAAACCATTGAACACGCCGATGTTCCGAAGACGCACCTTTTGGGTGGGGAGAAGCCTTGAGCGGTCGCTACGGCGCCATCGCAAGCGCAACTAACCATGCGGCCAGAGCCACCAGGAGCCAAAGCCTTGCCTGTCTGTATCGCCGGCGGCGCGCACCTTCCCAATCGTAGGACATGATGTTCTCCTGTAACGCGGCGGGAGAATGCCTCAATCTAAACGAGAAAAAAAGATCAGAAGCCATGCTGCGTGTGGATTGTTGTCTCGCTAAACGTAAAAGACGCTTTCTTATCGCCAGGCCGCTGCGTCGAAAGCGCCAATTGGGATTTTCAGATGCGGCCTGCCGTCGCTTCCGGGCTCGGGAAGGCGACCCGCGCGAAGATTGACCTGAAGGGCGTGAAGGATGAGCTTCGGCAAAGGTAGCTGGGCGTCCTTTTCGACGCGAAGTTTAACGAAGTCTTCAAGCGAAAAACCATCGAGATGAATGTTGGTCTGCTTTTGCTCCGCCACCGTGCTTTCCCACCGGGGAGCGCGCCCGTGGGCCTGGTAATCGTGCCCGGTAAACACCCGCGAAGCCTCTGGAAGAGCTAGGATTCGTTGGATCGACTGCCATAGGGAGCTCGCATCTCCACCTGGAAAATCGGTGCGAGCCGTGCCGCTATCGGGCATCAGAATAGTGTCGTGAACAAAAACGGCATCACCAATGATATAGGTGACGGAGGCTGGGGTGTGACCTGGCGAATAAAGGACCCTGGCATCGATCGAGCCGACATTGAACGTTTCGCCGTCCGCAAACAACCGGTTCCAATGCGACCCGTCGGCAGACAGGTCCGGCCACTCGTAAATAGTTCTCCAGATTTTCTGAACCTCGACGATCCGATCGCCGATCGCGATTGGGGCGCCAGTCTGCCCTGCGAGGTAATAGGCGGCCGAGAAATGATCGGCGTGGGGATGAGTGTCGAGGATCCACTCGACCGAGAGCGCGTTTTCGTTGACGTATTGGAGGATCGCATTGGCATTCATCGCGCCGATTGCGCCTGCCTTTTCATCATAGTCGAGGACGGGGTCGATGATGGCGCAGCTGCCCGTCTCAGGGTCGGACACAACGTACTGGATGCTGCAAGTGCGCTCGTCGAAAAAGCCCCTGACGTTGGGTCGCTGCGCAAAATGGTTCTCCAACCAAGCGGTAGCTTCGGTCAGGTCAAAACCATGCAGATGGCCGAATTCCTGGACCTCGGAGCGACGCATGCGGCCGGCGAGGACCTCGCCGATCGCGTACAGATGGAGGGCACGCCTTCCTGACTTACAATGTGCCACGACCGGTCCCTCGGCTTCATCAAGAGCTTCTTGAAATGCGGCAACCTCGGATTCTGTTACCGTGGGGAGGGTCACGGGGATGAAGGTGTAGGACATCCGAGCTTTCTTCGCCGCGGCGGCTTCCTGCTCGCTGCCCGGCTGCTCCTCGTCCTCTCCATCGGGCCGCACATTGATCAGCCCGGTAAAGCCCTGATCTGCAAACGACTGGAACTCGTCCGTCGCGGGCTGAGCCATGATGCTGAGCTTTTCATTGACCTTGGTAATGATCATGAGGTCCTCCTGGAATCCGATACAAACTGAACGCCGCCAGGGCTTGTGTGTTCCTCGGTCGCTCCAGGGTTGCCATCCGTGGCAGCCGAGCCAAAGTCCGGAGGCCCAGAAATACGGTCCAACGGCTAAAACCCGTGCCCGCGGCGGTGAAAAACGCCTCTAGCTGGATTCTTTCGAACGGTATCGCTTCACTCGGGCATATGTCCCGCAGATGTCGTCCGAGCACCAATGTCTTCGGCCGGATCGCGAGTGATCGAGAAACAGCCAGCCACAATTGTGACCGGGGCACTGCTTGATCGCGCGACGGGCGTCGCGGGTTGTAAACAGGTCAACGGCCAAGCATGCAATCTTGGAAGCGATGTCTTGGGGGTCTTGCACGGATTCGCTCCAGGCGATCTGTCCATCCTGTTGCATCAGGATGGATCGGCCGGCAAGCCATCGTTTCGCCATGCGACCGATCAAGTGCAGGTCCTTTTCCGGCGGTGCTTCGCCCCGGACTTCGGCTAGCGCGATTACGTAAATAGCCTCTCGTAGGGCCCGTGCCTCTTCAAATGCTTTTTCCGCGATTTGTGGATGCGCCGCGGCTTTTGAAGCGAGCCGAGCTGCATCGGCAGTGCCTATGAGTTCAACCCGGGTTGCCCATTCGAGCAAATGATTGAACGAAACAAGGGCGTCGGGTCCGATGCGATCCTTGCGGCTGTCCACGGTGTTGACGTAGTCGAGCACGGGATGTCCACCAAGGAGGCGCAGTTCGGCGATCGGTCTGGGCTGCATCCATCAATTATCGAACTTGGGAACAAAATTGGCAAGATGAAGTTGTAACGGTATAATCTGCTTTTAACCGTTACAGTATCCATCCTGTGCCTCATTTTGGGGATCCACTTGGATCGGCATATCCGCCGGCGCTCGTACCGTGCCGCCGGTGATTTTCGCAGGCACGCGATTCGCAGCGGGCAGGTGTTTTGCTGCTCGCAATCGCCACCTTCAGGCACGGCTTCATCGTTCCGGCTCCTGGCGAACGCTTGCGGTTGCTTGCGGCCAGTGTGGACGCGCCGCACTGAGACACCGACCGGCTTCTCGGGAAAGCGCTCTCGAACCGGTCTCCAAGTGATCAGGGAATGTCCATGAGGCGCAGCAGCCAGCGTTTCCTGTCGCGTTTTGCTCGACCTGCTTCCGTTTCGGCAATGGCGACTTTGAGTGCGCGCGCCACAAGCTCATCAGCCTCGTCTGCATCGGGGAAATGGATGCGAGCTGAGGCCCGCAACGTCGCGAGTAAGGCGCTGTCTTCGTCTGAAGTCATCTTCATCTTATTAGAACGTGAAGAAGCGGCGCGAGTTCCGAACGACGTCCATTCGCGAGCGCGCAGGGTCTCCGGCTTCGGGCTGGATGGCAAATCCCATATTGCGTGGAAGCCGGCAGAAGCTTACCTGCGGAGGTCAGGGGGCGCCTCCGATCACATCATCGTACTTTAGACGTAAGGGGAGGCCGAAACATACGAAGATACGGTTCAATGCTGTTTTCGAGCTCACGACAAACACGTTCGTATTCGTCAATCAGGAGCACATCAGGGCAGCTACAGAAGCGGAGTCTATCCAGCTGCATCGATGCCTCTGCGTAAGCGATGCAGATTTCGGTTAAGGCCGGGCTTCTCAGCTCCGACAGCACATGCCGGTACGATGGCAAGCGGAGCTTCAACCTTGCTTTGCCAATCTTCTCCAATTTCATAGCCAACTCCCTACCGGCCCGCCACAAAACGCTAGTCGAGAGACGAACCCCCTTGCCTCAAGAAGGTTCCGCAAGCTCGATGCCGGCACTCCCATCCGATGAACGGCATATCAGCTAACAAAGAAAGGGCCCCACGTAGGGGCCAGGAGTGGATGCTGTCCATTGGACGCATTTTTGGCAGCACTAGGCCGCTCTTTGCGGACTGTCGTCATTGCGCTTCGATGTTCGCAGATGCTCGAACCTTCCGGTGGCCGGCATACCAGCTTCCAGGCATGCAGCAATAAATGCTTCTCGAGCCACCGCTATTGGTGTCGATCCATTGAGCGCGCCGCGGCAGGTCCTAATCGCCCGTTCGTAGCGTTGTCCACGTCGAAGTGGCCATTCATTCTCGAGAAAATCGAGTGCATCGTAGACCGAGGAGAAAACTCGGCTCGTACCGTTTTGCAGCCGCACCAACAGCGGCACCGACCATGGCATCTCCGGAATGTGCATTGGTTCCTCCTTGACATTCTACCGGATGAAAAGAAGACGAAATCGATATTGGAAACGCTCATCGGCACTTCAAGGGTATGAAAAGGAAGACGTCGAAAAAAATCTTGTTGCCGCTTGGCCGCCCCCTTTCGGCTCGGGCGGCTTCATCGCCCCGGCCGTGGCATTCGCCCTTTCGCGCGAGTTGCCCGCGTCGCTGACGATCTTGGGAGCCTGACGCCGTTGCGATCGGGGCCTGACGTGGTTTCACCGCACGAACAGCGGTCCCGGCACCCTCGACACCAGCAACCAGGCGCCTACTGACTGCTAACGAAATTACCCGATAAAGCCGTAAATAGCGAAGGCACCGATCGCCACCCCGACAATCACCGCAAGCCCGCGACCCGCCAACAGTTTTCGTCTTTTCTGCCAGGGCATGTCTGTGGAGGTGGGAAGGTCTGTGGGTGTGTCGCGCGGATCCATCGCCTCTACTTGCTTTGATCAATCGCATGAGGCGCTCGCTGGCCCTCTGGCTCAGCTGGCGTCCAGAACACGAAATATGCTCCGGCGATAATGAGCGCGAGCGCGAATATTGCCGCGACGAACGTTATCATGCCGGTTTTTGCCTGTTCTTCCGTGCTCTTCATGAAGGCTACCAACTTCGTTCACTAGGAAATGTTCCGAAGCCCGGGGTTTCGCACCGACCTCAGCGCAATTTTCTAACTCGCTCCTCGTCGATAGCCGCGATGAATGCAGACCGAGCCTGCTTCCAGGGGTATGTGCCGAACGCAGCGTCTGTGCAGCGATTAAGCGCCGTTCCATAGCGAAATCCGCACTGAACTGGCCAGCAATCGGTAAGGAGACGGGCTGCGTGCGCCGGGTCCCACACGATCTGAACGCCGTGTGGCTGCTGCAGCTCTACAATGACGCATTCTTCCCACGTTTCGCGCATGTTCGGCCTCCGGAACTCGTCTCCTACCAAACGTCAACAATTGGAGCCAGTTCCGGTGTGAAGGGGGATGCTGTGGTGTAGGTTCTGCTCCCCGTGAGCGCTCCCGATTGCCAACCTTCGGAACGATAAATGATACCGGCGAGTTATTAGCGTTCTGGGCAATCCGAACGGGAAGCGGACGGTTCCAAGCATATCGAGCGCGAACGCGGTTGAACGGCCATCCGCCTTCATGACTGCGCTCCTGCCCCTGGGCCTGTTAACACCGCCTCAATTCCGGAGTTGTACATGTACAACCACCCGGGAATAACTTTTGCCCTGATAAAACTGGCGTAAACTGAGTTGCAGGACAAACCGCGCGCAAATGCGCGGTTCTTGGGCCAACCACAGCGGCCCCAACCCTTTGATATAATTGATACTTATACGTATACGGAAACTAATAGCACGTTACGTTCCGTCAGTCGGACGTTACGGCGGCTTTCGATTCATCCATTTTTTGGCGCATCGAACGCTAGGACTCACTTTCTAACATACAAAAGGTGGCCACGCCACCCGTGAGCGGGTTGCCTGCAACGACGAAACAAGCCTGCGAACAATGTTGCCTGCGCTCAAAGGAAGGCTCCCTGGCAAAGGCGGATCGCGCAAACTCGCATAACTGTGGGCAACGTAGGCTAGCCGCGCATGTTCCTTGGGCAACTCCGGTTGGATTTTGTGCCAGCTACTGAACAGAATGGGCATCCACCAGGGCAAAAAATCAGGCAATGGACGCATCGAAGAAGTATTCGGCTCCAAACACCGACCCGCCTGCCGAACGCAACCTCGAGCGAAGCGAGCGGGCGCTGTCCATTCTGCTGCCGTCTGTTGTACACGTACAACTGCGCAGCCGTGACCCAAAGGAGATTGAGATAAGTTGTACATGCACAACGCAACCGAGAGGGTTGCAGCCCATGTTGGAATCGGGTTACTCCTGATCAGCGCATATTGCCGTCAAAACCGCAAATAAGCGCGGATAGGACAAAAGAGAAACCGATGCTCAACAAACCTCTGAAAGATGCTGGTGGACTACGCTCCCTAATCGCTTCTGACGCAGAGGAATTGTCGCGTCAATTGCAGGCGCATCAGCAACGCACCTTCCCACCGACCGCACGCAAGACGATACGCAGCTTCACACCCGCCGAAGCCGCCGACTTCATCGGAATTCATCAAGGTTACCTCAGGCAGATTGTTTCGGAAGGGCATGGCCCAGAGCCGCTCCCCAACGGCAGACGGTTGTACAGCGTCGAAGATATTCAGGAGCTGCGCCGTCTGCTGGACGAGGGCGGAAAGGGACCTCGCCGCTATATCCGGCATCGCCAGGATGGCGAAAAGCTCCAGGTCATTTCCGTCATGAACTTCAAGGGTGGCTCGGGTAAGACGACCTCGTCTGCCCATCTCGCACAATTCCTTGCCCTTCGCGGCTACCGCGTACTTGCAATCGATCTCGACCCGCAGGCATCGCTATCCGCGCTCTTCGGTCATCAGCCAGAGCTCGACGTAGGCGAAAACGAGACGCTTTATGGCGCAATCCGCTACGATGAAGAGCGAAGAGACATAACCGAAATCGTTCGAGCGACATATACGCCCAATTTGCACATCATTCCGGGGAACCTGGAATTGATGGAATTCGAACACGAGACCCCCAAGGCTTTGATCGCTCGTGGTCGCAGCGATTCCATGTTCTTTGCCCGCATCGGCGAATGCCTGGCCGAAATCGAAAGCGCCTACGACATCGTCGTTATCGACTGCCCTCCCCAGCTTGGGTTCCTAACACTGTCGGCGCTCTGCGCGGCGACCTCGGTTCTCATCACGGTTCACCCGCAGATGCTCGACGTCATGTCCATGAGCCAGTTCCTGCACATGACAGGCGACCTACTCGAGGTCGTCGAGAACGCCGGCGGCACGATGGACTACGACTGGCTGCGTTACCTCGTGACGCGCTACGAGCCAAATGATGGCCCTCAGTCGCAAATGGCGGGCTTCATGCGCTCGATCTTCGGAAATCGCGTTCTCGAAAATGCGATGGTCAAGTCGACGGCGGTATCGGATGCCGGCCTTACCAAGCAGACGTTGTACGAAGTCGATCGAAACCAGTTTACCCGCGGCACATACGATCGTGCACTCGAGTCTCTGACGGCGGTAAACGCCGAAATCGAGGAACTCGTGAAGCAGACCTGGGGAAGGAAATAAGCGATGGCGCGCAAAAATGTCTTCGGAATAGAACAGGGGGATCTCCCCTCGTCGCTCGATGTGCAACATGAGCGCCCGCTTGCCGAATTGCGCCCTTTGGCGGGTTTTGAAAAGCCGTTGAAGCGCGCTTCACCGGTTGGCGCCATCTCGCAATCTCTGGGTGGCATCAACGAACGCGCGCAACGCGTCGAGGACCTTGAAAAGCAGTTGGCCAAGGGTCAGGCTGTCGTCGAACTGGACCCAGAGCTGATCGACGTTTCCTTCGTTTCGGATCGATTGGGCGTTAGCCAGGACGATCAGGATCTCCTGGAGGCTCAGATTCGCGAGCATGGCCAGCAGGTCCCAATCCTCGTCAGGCCGCACCCGACAAGCGATGGCCGTTATCAGGTTGCATACGGCCATAGGCGCCTAGCGGCCGTTCGTCAGATCGGCGGTACGATCAAGGCTGTTGTCAGGGATCTGAGCGACGAGCAACTGGTCGTCAGCCAGGGACAAGAGAACAACGCGCGCACCGATCTTTCCTTCATTGAGCGGTCCTTTTTCGCTTCGCGCCTTGAGCAACGCGAGTTCAGCAGGGACGTCATCATGTCGGCTCTGGGCGTCGACAAGGCAGCGCTCTCACGCATGATCGCCCTCGTCACACGGCTACCGGGCACCCTCATCGAGGCAGTAGGGCCAGCTCCGGGGTTCGGCCGTACCCGTTGGGCCGATATTGCGGATCTGATGGAAGATAAGCCAAAGCACCAGGCAGCGTTGAAGCTGATCGAAGAGCCAGCTTTCAAAAACTTCTCGTCAGATGACCGCTTTCTCGCCGTGTACAACTGCCTGAAGCAGGTGCCAGAGCCGGCTAGAAAATCGGTGTGGAAAGACGGTTCGGGCGAGAAGGCCGTGCGGGTTTCGGAAAATGGCGAGCGCCTGAGCATCGTATTCGACAAGCGCGTAGCAGCCGACTTCGGTTCATTCGTCGAGCATAAGCTCGATGAGTTGTACGCGGAGTTCCAGCAAAGTCAGGCTTCAGGAGGCTGATGGATAAAGAAAAAGGCCCCAAACGTTTCCGTCGTGGAGCCCTTCTCGATCTGTAGCAAGGTGAGATTCGCATTTCCACGAGATTCAGTCAAGAGTCTTCAGCATCCCTTTGATGCCTGAATTCGTTGAATCGTGCTCTGTCGCCTCACAAAAATGCGGCTTTCGCATCGATTGGTCGCGCCTTCACGTTCTTGACGGACACCCCGGCAATGGTCAGCAGGGGTGTCCGCTCACGGTCGTTGCCAATGTTCAACGCTCTAAAGCAGCAGTGATCTGACAGTCCGAGCAGCTCGCCCCACTGATAGTTGTGCCGAAATGGCAGTAGCAGATCACCTCGTGCAATTGCTCGGCACTCACTTCGAAAAAGCGCCTTGCTTCGCCGAAGGTATCGTTTTTCAACCCGGCCGAGCGCAAAACGGGGTCTTCGGACGCAACCGAGATGGCGAGTTATCGCAACGCATTTTGTCGCGCAGACGAGACGGCTGATACTCGATTTCGGGCGGCGTGGAGAGTAGCTGCTGCGGCTTCTGCTCAAGAAGTCCCGCCCAGCGCTCCAAGCGGTCGTTGCGAGAAAGGGTCATTTGCTGCAGGCCCCTGTTCGACCTGCGCTACTACCGGTAATTGCTCGCGTGTTTGGTGCCTCATGTTCGCCTCCATTCAGACGACCGGCGCCAGCCATTTCCGTCCTCAAAGCGTTACGCTTGTCTTGGCGAATGTCCAATCACGATTGTAATCGCGCCGCGACGTTAGGCTCTCCTTTATAGGGACGTATGCAGCTTGTGCTAAGCGATCGAGCCCACGTATCGCCGATGGCCGGATTTCGTAAACGCATGATGCGCGTATGTGTGGAGCAAGCTGGTTGGCGGCGGCTCGTCATTAGGCCGACCAGTGTGACGACGGTGCCGTTGGATCTTCAGAAGAGCTGAAAGGCGGGTTGGTAGTGTCTGTTTTCGAGAAAAACAATCCGGACGAGAGCGCAGGCGCTTAGAAACAACGACGCGGCCGATGCGGGCTGGCCAACGGAAATAGTCCATTTCACGCTCAAAAGTGAGCAGGCAATTATGAGGCGAGTAAAGACGTGCACATGAATGAGGGAACCTTACTGGTAATTAACTTCCGTTTGGGGAATTTGCGGTGTTACTTCAGTGGGTTTGTGCTTCTTCCGATTTCTATTGAAGCGCCAAGCTGAAAACCCGATCTGAATTTTGACCTAACGTTTCGCGCCGGGAGCAGGGGAGGGCTCTCAAAGCCCCGACGCCTTCGTGAGATTGGTGTGGCAGCGGTCGCGTCGGCGCGATATTTGCTGCGTCCTTTTTCAGCGTGCCGCCGATGCTTTTGCACATATCGCTCGTCAACCCGTCGAAACGCTGGACCCGCGGGCAGCCAGTGGCCAAAGAATTCAAGTCCTCGCTCGGTCTCGGCGGCGTCGCCACCCGCGACGGCGGCAATCACGGTTCGCTCGACCAGGTGCGCCACCTCCTTGCCATCGAGGCGATCCGGTCCGACATCCCTGACTTTGTCGCCCTAACGGATCATCTCGTAGATTGACAAATGTGCTACTGAGTAGCAAGTTAAGCTCAAAGGAGTTGAACCGATGAGTGTCAAATCGTCGATCTCGCTGACCGACCAGCAGGATGCGTTTGCCCGTTCGCTGGTTGAGAGCGGCCGGTATTCCAGCATGAGTTCCGTTCTTCAGCAGGGCCTCGAACTGCTTCGGCAAAAGACGGAAACTGAGGCCGTTGAAACGGCAGCGCTTCGGGAATTGCTCCAGCGGCGATTGAACGGACCGATGATTTCTGCGACGGAAATGGAAAGCCGCGTCGCGGCAATGATCGAGCGGAAGCGACGGGTTGTTCGTGTGGGCTCTTGAATATTCTAAAGATGCCGAACGCGATTTCGAGTTGATCTTCGATCATCTGTTCGACGCCTATGTCGAACTCGGGGACCCGCCTGGCGAGGCTGTGGAGCGTACCGCTGAACGGATCCGCAATTTGCGTGTCGAAATCGATCGCCTCGTCGATACGCCCTATATCGGGACGCTGCGGCCCGATATTGATCCCGAGATGCGGTTTCTTCGGCGGGACAACAGGGCTATTTGGTTTCTACCGGTAGAACATAGCCGCACAATTATTATAGCGGCTATCTTCTACGGTGCGCAGGACCACATCAGAAATATGCTCGCACGTATGCTGGCGGGATAAGGTCCCTACAGCCCCGCGGCCTTCGTCAAATTGAACCTAAATCCGTCGCGTCGGCGCTGGGATTTGCGGATCATATCCGCGCTCGCATGGCCGATCAGCTTTTGCACATGACGCTCAACCTCGCCCGAGGGGGCCGGCCGCGCGCAACGAATGACCGGAGAATTTGGCCGCAGGCTCGTTCTCACTGAGGTCGCCATGCAGGCCGGCGGCCAGGGCCGCGGAGGCGGGCGACCGCCTTGTCATCGAGGCGCTCCAGCCCAACGTCTTTGCCGCTTGGTGACGCGGCGGAATAACTTGGCCATCGCCGCGGCTATCGAAGCCTCCGTGGCTTCAGGTGGTCCAAAGCAGAGACTTATGCACACATGTCGGGACTGGTCGTGGACAATACCGGGAGAACCAATCGTAATTCTAGGTAACGAAACCTCTCGTTCGAGGTGGGCCAAAATCACCGGCAATCACTCGGATAACATGTTGCTGGATCGCCGCTGCACTGGCCTTCGCTGATTTCGAAGTGACGTCCAAATCCGAGGCAAACGGGTGTTGGGGATCGAAGACCCGAGCTTTTCTGCTTCTCTGTCTGGAGGCTATTGCGTCAATCGACTTTAGTTGCTCACGACGTGTGGGAGTGGAAACACGGCGCGCCAACTCGTCCTCATCGCAAAGCAATCTTATGGGAATGAGCGGCGCCGCACTTTGCTGCGCCGCGCCGGCTATCTGTTCAAACGTGCGAATACTGCCTTGATTGCCTTCGACAAGGGCCTGCGTGAAGATGAAGCTTGCCGAAGTGGGGCTGTAGGCCACAATCGCGTCCAGAACTACCTGTCGGATTCTTCCAGTGTATTCCGATATCCCGTTCGGGAGGGGCGTAATCCCGTCATCGTCCAGGAGGCGGAATATCGGATTGTTGAACCAATGGTTATCGATGACTTTTGCAGAAACGAGGGTGCTTAGTTCTTTAGCAATTGTCAGCTTCCCGACGCCAGGCAAGCCCATCAGCAGAACGAAAACGCGCATATCAGCATTAGCCTCATAACGGTGTTCCACGACAACAATAGGTAATTTCAAGAGCATCGCAATCTCTGCCGTGCCATCAAATATGCCCCAGTTACAATTTTTTGGCCGCAGCTAGAACGGAAAGCATCTCACGGCCCCGATTGAGCAATTGGACACTGAAAATAGGCAGCGGTGACCTAACCCGGGCTCCGTCTCATTGCGGCTGAGCAGAGACGACTTACGCAGATCGTAGCGGTGCGGCGGCGCTTCACCAAACAGCAGACCCAGAGCGGCCTGGATTCTGGTCGCACCGGATCACGCTCAGTTGACGTACAGTGCCTTGACCGATTGCTATCTGGGATCGCCGCAACGTCGGCGGCTGCAATCCAGTATGACTCGACCGCAGGCTCGTTGAATTCGAAAAGCTTTGATCGTCGCGCGCAGCGTCGCCAATCCAGCGCGATTGCGACACATGAAGCACCAACTTTTGGCCAACAGAGCCACTTTCTCTGCGCCCCTGCCAGGCCGGAACAAAGATCTATCTAAGCCGTTGAAATGATGGAAACTACAACAACGGATAAGCAACAATGGAAAACTTGTTCACGCGCTTCGCCAACACGATTGCCCATTGGGCGGGGAAGCCTGTTATCTTCGTCGCGGCCGTGCTTTTAATTGCTGTGTGGGCCGTAAGCGGGCCTTTTTTCGGGTTCTCCGAAAACTGGCAGCTTGTTATCAATACGGGCACTACCATCATTACGTTTCTGATGGTCTTCGTGTTGCAGAACACGCAAAATCGCGACAATGAAGCAATTCAAGCGAAGCTGGATGAACTCATTCTCACGAGCCAAAATGCTGAGAACCGGTTCATAGGCATCGAGAAAAAAGCAGAGCGGGAAATCAGCGACGTAATTGCCGAGGTTGAAAGTGCAGCTTGCCGATCCGCCTCCTAATGATGGCGGAAGGGAAGGGCCGGGGTAGCCGGCCAATGGTTCAGGCAGTCGTCATTTGCAGGCTGGTCTCTCATAACGCGATGGCCGTTGCGTCGACCATCTGAATATAGAACCAGCGGCCCAAGTTAAACGTCCGCTCCACCGGACCCTCGTCTGACGATTTGCGCGGCGATGCTTCGCCCGCAGTTTCGGCACCATCTCGGCAATGCCCCCCTACTGACGATCGACACCAGGGCGCTGGTCGTTCCCCTCATCGTTGATTTTATGAAAGTGCCCGGAAGAGACGAGCGTTCATGTGCTGGCCCGGTTCCGCGCATGATGAACTGAAAGGCAAGACATCTATTACCGTTGCCGGGGCGGACGTGCCATTCGTGGTCGGGGTGGACTTGGACTTACGCGCCTTCGAGGATTGGAGCGGGTGACCTCGAGTGGACAAGCGTGCCGACGACCCGCTCGAGGCGCCCTTATTCAACGAGGCGAACACGCGTAAATAAGAGAGCTTGTTCGTCTCCGCCCGAAACGCCTTGCACGCGATTGTTCTCGCCAATCGTCAGATTTAGCTGTATATTTAGGTATTGCTGATATTGCTACGGCCTTCTTACGCCACAGAACTTCCAAAGAAGGCCGCTCTTTTCCACGTGTCCCGGCGTGGAGTCGGCTACGCTCTCAGTTAGCTCGCCATCAGCTTCAGCGCAGCCTGATCGTGAATGCCGCTTTGAAAAAGGCTGATCAGCCGCGCTGCGAGCGCGATTGCTTCTTCGCTATCAAAGGCGAGGTTCCTTTCCTGAACCATTTCCCGGAAGACGCCGTCTATTTTCTCGAAATCGTAAGGCGTTATCATCTCTGTGCGAGATCCAAGCGCTTTGCTCATAGCCCTAATCCCAGCCAGCCCAGGGCTGAATAGGCCCACGTTAGCCCACTTCGAGTATGCGCCGGCGCAGGCGGGATTCAACTGTGAAATTGCGGGGGAGATCCAGACGGTCTTTGGGGTAGAGGGTAGCCAGACCGTCCGGACTCCGCGTTGGGTTGCCTCCACATTTCGCCAACGCTTATGCAATTAAAACGCGGGTCAGAAGGCATTGTTCCGTTTGCTAATGTATGGTGACTGTGGTGAGCGGGGCGTCCCCTAATGGGTTATGGTTAAAGTATCCGGCCACGGTTTTCGACAAGGCCTGCTTTACAACGGCATTGAAGACGTTGCGAGGCCAGCCGCACAAGCTGTGCGCCCCGATCAGCCTCGTATGCCATTTGAGCCCATGCCCGAGCTTGTCGAGCCCTGCCTCGCTGTGTCTGCCAAAAGGGTTCCGGACGCTGCCGATTAGGCATTCGAAATCAAGTGGGATGGATACCGCCTGGGCGACACATATCGAAGTGAACCGTGCCATCCTTACCCATGGCGGCCGCGACTGACGAGAGACGGCGGCAAAGGCACTGGCCCACGGCCATGATCCTCGGCGGCGAGGCCGTTGTACTCGACGGGGCCGGCCGCTCGAACTTCGGGATGCTACAGGAGCGCCGCGCGGCCGGTGGAACTTGCTGGGCTAGTCATTCTCGATGGCGGCTAGATAACGAGCCCCCTATCATCTGCTACTATGGGGAGGGTGATTCAGACACTGTCGGCCCTGCAGCACTCGGTAACATCAGGCGGTGAGGCAATAGGGGGGTCAATTTCTCATTTCGCCTCACACCTCATTCCAGGATCGTCGTTGCGAGCTCAAAAAATAGGCCCCGGGGCAGGGGCCTTGGAGAGATGTACATTCTTGGGTGTTTGCATAACTCCCGTGCGGGTTAAATGTTCCGCCGCCGCTGCGAGCGTCTGTCCTTCGTTGGCATCCGCGCTGCTAAGCCTGCGCAGCTAATCAATAGAGCGTCGTTTGAACAAGCGGTAATCGAAAGATGCGATGTCTGGATATCGCTACACAGCCTTGGTTTGCGCCCCGCTCAAAGAGGGAACAAACGCACATTCTCATCAGTTGAAGATAATAGACTCATAGGAAAAAAAGGCGTTGGATCGGACCGCTCGCATGGAAGCACCGCCACTTGAGAGAAAGCTCGCAGCCATTCTGGCGGCCGATGTTGAGGGATATTCCCGACTGATGAACGCTGATGAAGAACAGACGCTCGCGACGCTGACGTCACATCGCGCTGTGGTTGATGGGCTCATTGAAAAAGCTCACGGTCAAATATTTGGAACGGCTGGCGACAGTGTATTGGCTGAGTTTCCCTCGATCCTCCATGCTTTCAATTGTGCTGTAGCCATTCAGCAAGCGATGTGGCGCGCCAACCAAGATCTCGCAGACGATCGAAAGATGAATTTTCGCATCGGAATAAACATAGGCGACGTTCTGGTGAAAGACGGCGACATCTTCGGCGACGGCGTCAATATCGCCGCCCGCCTGGAGAGCCTCGCGGACGTGGGTGGTATCTGCGTTACAAGGGGTGTACGCGATCACCTGCGCGATCGCGTCGATGCTACCTTCGAGGATATGGGAGAACACCGGATCAAAAACATTGCCCGCCCTCTCCGCATCTTTCGCGTTATATTCGACCGGCGAGGAGAGCCAAGTTTTAATTGGGAGCCGCTTCCCCCAGAGACGCCGGAGGGCTTCTCTTCCGTTGAACAAGCATTCTCCCAGGACAATGATAGCAATGATGAGGCGCGCAGCGTAGAGATCGCCTTTTGGGCATCGGTGCAGGAGAGTGATGACCCAGCCGAGTATCTTCTTTATCTGCAGCGGTTCCCGAACGGCCAGTTCGCTGAACTGGCAAGCGCTCGCGTCGAACAGGGTGGCTCTGGGGAACCAGACCCCGGTATCGAAGTCTCCTTCTGGGAAACCGTGCGCGACAGTGGCAATGCAGAAATGATCAAAGCATATTTGGCCAAATATCCGCGTGGCCAGTTCATCGATCTCGCCAAGATTATGCTGGCTGAACTTCAAACGAAGCGAAATGCATAGCGAGCGATCCAGAACTCCAACCTCGAGGCGGCAAATGCGTCGTGCCGAGATTGCCCAGTGCTGCCGGGCCGGCATCACGCGATCCCAGCGGCGAACGTAGCCGTTTCTGGTCGGCCCAGGAATCGGAACGAAGACACGTCAAACGCGTTAAATTCCAGTGGAGTTTGCATCATCGATTATTGTGATCGATGGCGACAGGACACTCCACCAAGGAGGTTTCAATGGATATCACCACATTGCTCATCATAGTTCTGATTGTTCTCGTCCTGACCGGTGGCTTTTACGGACGCGGCCGCTGGTATTAAAAGACTTTGCGATGAGGGTTGTTGACCCCCTGCAGCGAGCGGCGGGAGGGCATCTCCTGGCCGCGCCTTTGTTTCAGTTCCGTTCAGCCAGGATCTTCTGCATTCGGGCCAATTTGCTTTCCGCAATCTCAAGTCGCTGAAGCAAAACGTTTGGAGGTGCGGTGCCGTCCTCACGAGGAAAGTCGCCGATGACTTCCATTGGATGCGCATTCAATACTGTGCAGACTTGAATCAGAGTTGGCACGGAGATGCGATTCGTGCCGCGCTCATACTTTTGAAGCTGCTGGAACGTCAGACCGACAGCAGCAGCGACCCTTTGCTGGGAAAGCCCCCGAGTTTGGCGAATCGCTCTGAGCCGTTCACCAATCTGCTGGGACAAAGCCATTGACGTTTCGGTCAATATCTTACCCACGTGTACGCCCTCTCTTGGGACCCGGCATACATGATAGCATAGATCTTGGCCCGCAACTCGGAGTTCCGCACGAAATACCACCGTGACTGGCAACGATCGGCACAGAGCCGTATCTCTCTTAGTTGAGCAGCGCCTGCAATTGCCGGTCGAGGATTAGTTGTCCTCAGAGCTCTGTCGTTCCGGTAGTTGAGCTCGACTTTACGGGGCGATTTCGTGTCCAGAAAAACAAAGCGGTCGATTTCCGCCTTCGCGAGAACCCGATCATCCGGTTGGGGAACTGAACCCGGAGAATTTGGCACATGACGTCCGAGCGCAAAAGCGCGGGATGGGCACCGATGGGCCTGGATGAAATAATGACGTGCGCGGCACCGTCTTCAAAGACCAAGAGAATCCGAGAGCGCTGGCAGCTGCCCGCAAGGAAATCGGCGGTTGTGTCGCCGGCTTCTTCAAGCTTCCGAAAGCTGTTGACCCGGATTCAGGGATCCGATGCCCTTGGCGTTTCGTACTCGCTCTATGCGCTTCACATTATGCACGACGGTCCGCTAACGGATCATGCCTGGCTACATCAGCCAGAATCTTAAGACTATCGCCTTCCAGCTGTTGGCACAGCGTTTCGTAATCCTCTAACATCTTTGGATCTGGCTTGCGCTGCCCGCGCACCTCATCGCGGCTCAAAACCGCGATACCATAGGCTTCCATCAGATCATTAAAAGCTGGAAAATTGGCGTCGGAAATCTGCTTGCTATGTTGCGGCCACCGGATCATCAGGCGGGCTCGCCCAACGTTCTGGAAATCCATCATCTACTCCCTAATGGAACGCAAGAGACCGTCGCGTTGCTTGGCAGAAGCCTGGTGCGTTCGACATCGTGTCGGTGAACTAGACATAGTAATGCCCCGCCCAAGGCGGGGCAGGTCAAGGATCACCAATCCTGACGTCCATACCAATTGTCTACGTCTTGGCGGACGCGGTCTTTTTCGAGACCGTAGCGTTCTTGAATCTTGCCCTCAAGCTGGTCGCGCTTGCCGGCGATTTGGTCAAGGTCGTCATCGGTCAACTTGCCCCACTGTTCTTTTACTTTTCCCTTAAACTGTTTCCAATTCCCCTCGACGCGATCCCAGTCCATTTGCGGTTCCTCCAGTTGCTGTACGATTGGGAAACGCTTGCTTTCGGCTTTTGTTCGCACGGGTCGGCAAATAAACATCAGGACTGTGCGACGGATGCATTCGTTCATGGACCCACGGCGCCCGATCTTGCCCAGCAATCGCCGCAGCCTTGTTCGACGCCCGGCCAAAATTTGAGTTAGTTCTCGAAGTCGATGCTCGATGCCATTGAATGTCGGAAGCGGCGTGACACGGCAGGGGCGCTCGGCTGCGCGTATCGTGTGCCAACCGCAACGACGCCGATGCGCGGACAGCTGCGTCGCTCTGCCAAGAAGCAACTCTGCGAACTGGCCAGAGGAACAAACATCGCACTCGAGAATTGCCATCTGAAAACGTGGAGTTATTCGGTGGCGGAACGCTCTCCTGAAGAAATTGAGAAACGGCGAACACGGCGTGCGGAGCGCAGGCAGAAGCAGCGGATTGCCAATGTCGAGCGCGCGAGGAAAATGCAGTCGGCCCGTCTTGCCAGGGAGGGCAATGCCGGCTCGGATTCCGTTCAGCCCCCATTGAACGGCCTCCATATCGGTTGTTCCGGCTGGTATTACTGGCACTGGAAAGGGAAGCTTTATCCGGCGGATGCACCTTCGAAAGAATGGTTCTCCATTTACGCTCAGGAATTCGACACGGTCGAACTCAACGCGCCGTTCTATTCCTGGCCCACACTTGCGACAGTCAGGACCTGGCTGCGCCAAGCGAATCCCAAGTTCGTTTACACGGTAAAGGTCTGCGAGCTCATCACCCACGTAAAGCGGTTTGATGATACCCGCATCTTAATTGCGGACTTCGCTTACATTGCCGATCTGCTCGGCCCAAAGATGGGCTGCTTTCTTTTTCAACTGCCTCCCAGCATTCGCTACTCCCCCGAGATGTTACGCACCATTATTGATCAGCTCGATCCTCGGCAGAGAAACGTTCTGGAATTCCGCCACAAGAGCTGGTGGAACGCCGAGGTTTTCAGCGCTTTCCGAAACGCGGGGGTCATTTTTTGCTCCTGCAGCGGTCCTCGATTGCCCGAGGAGCTCGTGCAAACGACCGATGATATTTATATACGCTTTCATGGAGTCAAGCAGTGGTACCGGCATGACTATAGTGACGCTGAATTGGCGGTATGGGCTGAACGCATCCGAAAAAGCAACGCGAAAACTGTTTGGGCCTATTTCAACAACGATCGCGATGGCCACGCTATCAAGAATGCAAAGCGGCTATTGGAACTGCTGCAGCAATAGACGAGACCGGTTTGACGCTGGCGCCCGCTGTGCACTGGAATAGAGATATCTCAATGGAAATCGGCGGGGCACGCAGGCTAGGCGTGCCGCGCCAATTCTCATCGAGCGCCAGCAGTTTCTTCATCGCTCGAGTTGCTCAGTGATGGGTATGCTGCTCGTTGCGCTTGCGGGTCGCAGCCGCTTTTTTAGCGGACGCTGAACGCGCTTCCTTTGATCTTGCAGCCGAGGCTTTGCCGCCTTCTCTACCGCCCTTCTCTGACGAGGCATGACTTTCCTCGTGACCGCGACCAGAACCGGACTTGTTGCCGCCGCCACTTTCCTTGTTTACAGTAGCCCAAGCCCGCCGTTCCGCTTCGTCCTTCGAAACACCGTGGTCCTCATAGCCTTCTTCGATATGCTCAGCCTTGCGCTTTTGCTTGTCGGTATAAGCGGATTTGTCGCCACGAGGCATCAGATTTCTCCTTCTCCGGTTTCTTTCTTTTCCTCGAACTGCGAACGACCGTTAAGGTTCCCTCTCGCCGTCATCGGAAGGGTCATGTTACCTATTGGCCGGGTTGGGGAAGCGCAGTTAGCTACGATTTCCAGTTTTTGGACAGGCTTATTACGAGCATCAATGTGTCGAGTCTTGATCGCATTGGCCCGAACCGCTCGTAAAGTTCGTGCGCACGCCCAATGCCAAGATCGTAGACGGCAGCGAACTCGTGGAGGGTATAGATGTCGCGAGCCTGCGGCAAAGCTGATGTATCCGTCTGGGCTATCGTTCTCATTCCCGAAGAACACCGAAAACGGATGGAAGTTCCACTGGTTCGGCTCGTAGAAATCAGGGCATACCCGGTGGGATCGCTTACTTTCAGCCGCCGCGTCGATCCCGTTCTTGCCTGCGGGTGGCAGCTTGGGTTACCGGCGTCGGTTGTCAAATAAGCTTGCTGTCCGCGCAAGAAATCGATTTAAGTGCGCTTCCCCCAAAGAGCAACCAGAGGAGGCGGCCCGATGCCTAAATCAAACAAAACAATAGCGCTCGCTGGTTCCGATCTAGGCTGTTTGCACTAGGCTTCTCAAGCGAGCACATCATCTGCACCGCGTATTTGGCAAAGCCCCGAAATTACCGAGGCTGACGGCTACGCGTGTTCAATCCTCTCGATATCTTGGCGCTGTTGTAGGCGCCGCAGAGAAAGTGCTTTCATGCAAGACTCTAACCCTATTCAAGTCACAACCTCGATCGTCACCGTTGAAAGGATCAAGCCGGAAGATCACACCTGCGTGCTGGCCTTACAGCCGCATTCTCACGAACTTTCCTATGTGGCTAGCAACGCCGCTTCGTTGGAAGAAGCCGACGAAAACCCCGCTTGCACGGCGCTCGTCATCCGGGCACAAGGTGAGCCGGTCGGGTTTGCCATGTACGCCCTGGATGAAGACGACGGCAATTACTGGGTCTATCGCCTCATGATCGACGCGCGTTTTCAGGGTATGGGATATGGCCGTGCTGCCCTGTCCAGAATCATCCAAAAGCTCGCGGAGTTGCCTGACTGCTCATGCATTGTTCTCGGTGTAAAACCCGAAAACGAGCGCGCACGTCGTCTCTACGAGAACGCCGGTTTTCAGGTCACCGGGGAGATCATCGATGGCGAAATCGTAATGCGTTATGATTTCTAAATCGCAAGGCTTGGGCGAGCATATGCTCGCCCAAGCCTCGTTCCATCAGCAGCCACGAGAGAACGCTTCCAATTGGCCAGAGTTGGTTGATCTACCTGTCCCTTGGATAGCCACGGCCTTATCTCGTCGGCGCGTATAGGCGTCGTATCGTGGGAGGGTGTCCGACAGCTGGAACCAGGGCAACTTCATGCACCAGTATCCATGCGCGCGAGGCTCAAATCTCTCAGGATTGTCCATAAATCCAATCGTCAGCCAAATCTCATCGTTAGGTCCGTCGTCGCATCCGAGGACGTCCCGCGATCGGCGCAAAACGATCTCTCCACGCCAGGTATTTTGGAGAAGGTGGAGGGAACACCGCTGGCGAACCTGACCTGGTGCCGCCATCCAAACGGCGAGCGGACTTCCAATCGCTTTTCTGCAATCGCGATCGTGGTCATAATTGATCCAACATGGCTCCCCCACAATCTCAGCGGTGATCGCGCCACAGAAGCGCGAAGCTTTGTCTAAACGCTGATGCATTTCCCAAGCCCGCTAACCGTGCCTTCCGGACAAATAAAGCGTCGGTCTTCGTAGACCTCAAGGTAGTTCGAGTGAAGGAGAAGCGGCGAGGCTACGGATCTTCATATAGGCGAGAGCCCAAGAGTGAATTCCGCCCTTGTCCGGCTCAACTTCAATGAGGAATCGGAAATTGCCGGGCTTACCAATTGACTCTAATCGATCGAGGACTTCCAGGATCCGGTCGTCAACGCGGTACAATTCACCGCGTACGCGATGCCCCGTCCCTGGTTCGTTGAATCATCGGCGCAAACCTTGGCCCCGCGATGACAAGCGGAAGCACGCTCGGGTTCGGTGGGCACCAAGAAACTCCGCCTGGGAAAGACCGCCCTTTTCATGAAATGGAAAGCCCTTCTTCAGGGTGCCGAAAGCAAATACACAATGAGGCATATTTCGTTACCGACGCTTCTATGTTGACTGGACGGCCTGACGCCCACCTCGTCATCATGCTATTTGCGGCCAGCCGGTCGTCCGGGTTTTACGCTTTCCCAGGCTTCTTCAATTCCGACCCGCGCTGCGCGAGAGAGGCCAGCAACCACGAGATCAGCGGCTATCAACGGATGTTCACGAACCAGCTTTTTGACAATTTTAGCCGCCGCGGCAGCTTTGGCCTGCTTGACCAACCCCTTGCCCGTGCGGCTTCGAGCGAACCGTTCCAACCGGCTGGAATGGGGCGGCGCTGTCGCTAGTGGACGACGACGCCCTTGCGAGGGTTTTCGCGCTTCGCCTTTCGGTATTTTTTTGGGATCGCGGCCATTGCGGTTTCCCGCACAACATCTAGCGCGGCATCTGATCCCTGCTGGAATGCCCGGCCAAGCAGCCCGAGAGCCCTGCGACCCCTTCGTTTTCCGGATTTGGCCGCGTCCGAAATCTCGTCCTTTTCCTCAACCATGATGGCTGCAGCCGCACCCGCACCCGCGATCAACGCCTTGGCAAGTACATCTCGCCCCGCATTGCTCGCCAGCAGGGTTTTTAAAAGAGCATTCTTGCGAATGGTCCTTGGCACTTTATAGCCTGCGACCTTCTTGGGGATTTTCATCTTCGCCATGTCCTCCTCCTTGCTGAATCCCAAACGCCAATCGTGACCTCTGGTTCCCTACTCAAACGGGCCGAGCACGGATATCATTGAAGGCGGCCAGTTCACGCCGAGACGAATAACCTCGCCCCGACGACCCCAACGACGATCAAACTGATGGAAGCAGAAGGCGATTCACTCGCTGGCCGAACAATCATCCCGAGAATCGCGACGCCAACCGCTCCCAGGTCGGTCCAGATGATGTAAGCCGTTGCTATTGGCAGGCCTCGCCCTGGCCACCATGTTCAGGAAGCGCTGCGTTACGGCAGGACAGCGGTAATCGAGCTCGCGAGGCTTAGCGCAGAACGGAATCGCGATCCTCGCCGAGCTCTTACTGCGGTCACACGCTTAAGAAAGCGTCGCTAGCTACAATATGGTTCAAAGCGGGCTTACGTTCTCCGCCTTCGACTTTCCAGTCTTTCTGTCCTGACCCAATTCATAGCTGACCTTCTGGCCCTCGCGCAGCAGGTCCCCCGTTGAAAGCGCCGAAACATGCACGAAAACATCCGTGCCGCCATTGTCAGGCGAGATGAAACCAAATCCTTTGTCTTGATTGAAAAATTTAACAGTACCGGTTGGCATGAAATGGTCCTTTTGAATGGCTAAACTTCTCGATCACGATCTTACCGCTGAAGGAGGAAGGCGGCAATCCTCCCTCATCCTACTGTCCTGGCGCAGCAATCACGGGCGGGAGTGCAACTGCATTTGATTCCCATAGCAGTGCGATCCGATCTCTCTGGAGAAGGGTTGCTCGGAGTCGAATAGCGTTTGCCAAGCTGTCGCCGTCAGAAGAGAGGCGCATTTTCATAAAATTGGCGTTCCCGTTTTCACCGGATTGGAGGATCGGAGGGCTAGGAAAGGTCAGTGACACTATCTTGGGAAAGAACCAACTATGCAACCGACCCATGATGTGGCTGTCTGCGTAGACGAAGCCATGGGGTGGCTCGCTCAAAGGCTGACAACACTGCTCCACTCGAATTACGGCGGTAAAACGATCTTCGACATGCTGGTCATTGAAGCGACCCCCTGTTTCCCTGCGCTGAAGCAAGCAGATATACGTTTTGTGGTCCACTACCTCATCGAGGACCGCCTCGACCGCCTTATCGCGTCAAATCGCTGTTCGCCGCTCAAGTTCGGGGCCAGAATCATTCCGTTCCCGCCCACACGTGAGCGAAATCACCGGAGTACAGGCTAAAATCTGAGCGTAGCAACGAGGGCTGGTCATCTTCTGGTGCGTACGCACCACCGCCTGGGCTTCCTGTGGGGCCTGCCTCAACACAACTCCAACACTCACATGGCGATTGTTCGGATGTTCTAAGCGCGTTGGCTAGTGGCCCGAGTTGGCGGGGACTCCAAGTTCCTTCATTTTCCGGTCGAGTTCAGCTTTTTGGGGACCGAATTTCACGAAGATTTCACGGGCGGCGAGCGGTGTCAGGTGATAGGCAGCGATGAACTCTTCCAGATCGTAGCGATCGGACCAGGGACCGACGAGCTTGCTATTTTGATGGCTGGTATTATCACCTCGCATCATGGGCCTCCCAATCGGGCGCACTCGGAATCGGCAGACAATCCGCTCTTCATCCTAAGCGCGGTTAGCCTTCAATCACGGTGAGAAAACGTCCTAGCAAAGGCTGAGACCAGAGTGCGCCATTTGATTACCTTCGTTAACACAGATAATCGTACATAGTTCCGATATCTCTAATATAAACGCCCAGCTTGCTCAGGATTGCTGTCCCATGCCCACTTCCGGCTGGCGCTACTGGCTTATCGTGACGGCGCGCGCATTCATGCCGGCACCCGGCCAAGCGCGCCGCAATTGGGAGCGGCCGAGGCGCAGCTTCGCTCCTGTGCGACGCCGGCTTCTCGGCCAGCGATGCGGCCCATGCCTTGATGACGATCAGTTACTTCACCGTTGGGGCGGTTTTGGAGCAACAGGCCAGGGAGAAGGACGATGGCGAGCGTGACGGCGTCATCAGTTCGATGGCGATGTGTCCGCTGCTTCGGTCGCGATGGACATCCTCGACGAGGCTGGCCCCTGACGCAGCGTTCGATCATGGCCTGGCAGTGATTCTGGATGGATTGGAGAAAAAATCCCTGCCGGGGAATAAGAACGTTCACCGATGATCGGGCCGGAAGTTCGCGCAACGCCGCAAGTGCCTCATCTGTCGAACGGAAATTGGTTCGGAACGTCACCGGCCCCTCAGGGAGACCTTCACCAGGTTCGGGCTGAATAGTCTGATTATCTTTCTTGTTTACAGGTTACCTGACCATCGCCGCTCAAACTAGCTGCCGCGCCAGATGTTCCCAGAATCGCAGCCGGCGGAGTTGGAACCATGGAGGAAGTCTGAGGTTTGGGGGAAGCCGCCCTAATGGAGCCTCAAGCCACCGGAGATTTCAGATGACCATGACACTGATAAGCCCCGCTTTTGCGGACGGCGAGTTGATACCTGAAACATATACCCGTATGGGTGAAAACCTTATGCCGGCGCTCAAGTGGACCGGCGCTCGGGAGGGTGTCAAAAGCTTCGCGTTGATCGTCGAAGATCCGGACGCACCACGAGGCGTGTTCCGGCACTGCGGTGTTTTCAACATACCCCGCGACTGGAGTGAACTACCGCAAAGTTCCGACACCGCACCTGGCGGTGGCCCGAGTTTTTGTCGAAATGATTTCGGCAATTCCCGTTATGACGGTCCCGAGCCCCCAAAGGGTCACGGCCCCCACCGCTACAGGTCCTGCCTCGCGGCTCAGTTCCAAGTTTGGCAGTGCCTGCCGTGGCGGGTATCGAGGCGATGTGGAACATGGCTCAAAAACACATCCTTTCCCAAGCAACTCTGACCGGTACCTACGAACAGGCGTGAGCAAGCCCCGGTTTCGAAGTGATAGGTTGGAGGCATAAGAATGTCCTCCTCGTCAACTTGCTCAAACGCCAGAACATGCTGTTGGAAGAAAATGAGTGGCACGCTCATGGGCTCACCAACCTGGCCAACATGCTCAACGAAGCACTGGTCTTGGATCGACACGACGCGAACCATGTCGCCAGTGTCCGCATTCGCCTCTCGGTTTTGCTCAGCCGTTGAGTCTCACAGCCCGTTTCAGATGGGTTCTGAGCAGAGCCCGCAGTTGCACACCCACGAAACTGTGACCAGCATCGTCAGCGACAGCCTACCGTCCGTGCTGGCACAATGTTGGCGGATAAATTGGAGGCGCTGAAAAGCTCGGCTTGCGCTCCGCCTGAAGCGGGGCATACAATGCAAGTGTCTGTGAATTCGAACGCTCAGACGGGGCCTCTTGTCCTATTCGTAGGAGAAGGGGCCTTTTACGTCTCAGCGCTCTCGTCACAACCTGCGCCGCGTGCTTCGAACAGGACCTCTCAGTATGAAGATTGCCAGCTAGCTCGAATCCGTATGCGACTTCGAAGAAGGCCACTTTCATGGGATGTGGCAGACAGGGAGTTGTTGACCGGATCGCCGTGGATCTCAGTCAGACGCCGGGTTACCTCCTCTTCGATCCCTCTGCTTGCCACCTCGTACTCGAATAGAAGACTTTGGTCTGGCTGCTCTGGCTCTCGCAGTTCGGCCAACCGTTCGGCTGCGAGTGCATACGCCTCAAAAAGGTCATTCAGCTCCGCCGAACGGGTCCCAATTTCGAGCGCGCGTCGAAACTTCGGCAGTCTCGCCCACAGACGGCGACGTCCTAATTCGCTAAGGTTCTGCATTTTCCTCTCCCTTTCGGTGCAATCTAAGATGGCGCCACCAAGGAAGGGTTAAACCGAAATTTCAATTGCGAGAGATCTTGCCATCAAGCCGACAGGGCAGGTGATTATGCGCAAGCATCAGGACGGCTGGCGGCCTGCCGCCACCTCGCGTTCTTTCCGCCATTCATCATGGCAACAGCGTCGGCCTCCCTTGCGCGGCACATGGTCTCGTATTCGGCCAGCAGCTCAGCTCGAACGGGATATTCCTTGCGTATATCGTCGATCATCAAAACCGACGCGGCATAGAACTCGCAGAGATTGAGGAATACCACGGTGTGGATCGACTGTAGCTTTTCACGATAGGCTTGGAGAGCGAGCCGGAGCCGTGCTCTTCCAACACATGGCCAGCCCTGATCTGGCGATTCCCATCAAGGACATTGCTATAAACTACCGCCAGATCTTGCTCGCGTTAAATGTTCGCAGCAGTCGATCGACCTCGCTTTCGATTTCAGTGCAGACGGCTTCCAAACCGTCGAGATCGACGGGGTCATGACTGACCGCAGCGGTCAATTCATCTATAGCCATGGCGGCGAGGGCGTATTCTTCACATAACGCACGAAAGGCCCGGCTCTGTTGCGCATCAATCAACGCTCGCAACGCTGGAAGCTTCAATTTCAGACGGGATCTACCGATCCTTTCAAGGTTCATAACGGTCTCTCCTGACCGTGCCTTCCCGCCTATCAACTATCGCATGTTTCCCTGAAAATAAAAGAGGTTAACACCATGAACCGACGCATCCAGGCGGCGGGCCTTGCGCTCGCCAAGCAGTGGGAAGGCCTGAAGACGAAGCCCTATCGCGACGTAGGCGGAATTTGGACCATCGGATATGGCCACACCAGCGCGGCAGAGGTGAGGCCCACGATGGTGATCACCGAGGCACGCGCCGAAGAGATCCTGCGCGCCGACCTCGCCCATGTTTGAGGAGCGAGTTGCGCGCCTCGTCAAGGTACCGTTGACCGGCAATCAGCACGCCGTGCTCGTGTCCTCTAATTTCAACACAGGCTCGCTCGGCAAGTCGACGCTGCTGAAGAAACTGGACAAAGGCGACCACGACGCCGTGCCGGCCGAGCTGAGAAGTGGGTGAAGGGTCTCGTCAACCGGCGGGCGGCTGAGGCTGGTCTTTGGGCTAAGAGAGAGTTCGTCTCCAGGAGGATGGCGCACGATCAGTCACCAACGCATTCGAGAGGCAAAGCAATGCGGCGGCACATTCCGCGGGCGATGCCGCTCTGATATGACACTTGTCCTGACTGGCTGTGGGACTTCGCAGCCAGCAAGTGTCGACGGCCTGCGGCGGGTCGTCTGAACTGACCTGGTCAGCGCGCGGGCCGACGCCGGCAGATCAGCGAATGGTAGACCGGACCGTCGTCGGCCTTTGCGCCGGCGGCATCTGGACCAATGCGGAATGCGTGAGGCATGGGAAGGGCGCTAGATGGCACCTGCGGATATTGATGCGGGTAGTACACAGGCAGCTCGGCGAGCTGGTGGCAGGCATGCGCGGTCTGCAAGATTCGATCAGACATTAGAGGAGGGGCAGAAGACAAGGCCGCAGCGAGCCGGGCCGGCGTTCACACCCGTATGGATCAGCTGGTCGACCGGGTCGGTGATGTCGAGGCGTCGGTAGCGGCGCGGGCGCGCGGAGATGAAACCGGTCACCGATGACGTAAAGCGTTGGAAGCTGATGGGCATCGGCGCACTCGGGGTCGCCGGCATTGCAGCGAGGGCGCTTGGCGTGAGTTTTGCCGAAGCCATTCGACGCATCGTGTTGGTGATCATTGGGAAGGTTTGACAACAACGGAGTGCAGGCAAATTGTCTCGCATCAGAGCGAATGCGGGTGTATCATTGAGGTGTTGAAGGCAATTCCCATTGCGGCTTCCGAGGCCCTCCGCTCGGCGGCCGCATTTTCTTTGCGATCGCCTTACGCAAGTTGCCGGATAATAATTCTTGCGACCCCACCTGAGATGTCTCTCTGATTATAGGGACGGGTGATTGTCCTCCGCATCAATCCGGTTCGGCGAATATTTTCTGCATCCGCGCCAGCTTGCTTTGTAGAATCTTCAGCTTGTTTTCTGCGGCGTCAATTGCAGCAAAGCGTTTACTCTCTTGTTCCGTCCATCTTGCGGACCTTCACCGATGATATCCATTGGATGTGCGTCCAACACCTCGCAAATTTGCATCAACACTGGAATGGAGACGCGATTTGTCCCATTTTCGTATTTCTGAACCTGCTGAAAACGACAGGCCGATCAAGCTTCCGAGTTTCCCTTGGGAATACCCTCGCATCATACGTATGGCTCTACTGCGCTGGCCCATCTGCCTGGAAAGCGCTTTCCCCGCATCTGCCGTCGTCCGACCCATATGTATCCCCCTGTCGCTAGCACCTGTGTGTGTAATATGCGCAGCCGCTGGCGCATGGGAATTCTCACATATGAGAGTTGAGAAAGTGCAGTAAGCAGCTTGAACTGAAATAGGTACCTGCGGAAGGGGTCGTGAGAGTGGGACAGTGCTGCGGGACTGCTGGCGTAATACGGATCAGGTAACTGGCTTCTCACAACGAAGTTTTGCCGTCCGCAGGATTTCAACCCTTCATAAGCTTTCGGTGAAGCTTGGCTGATAGATGCGGTATTCCGCTACACCTAAAATCGTTGTAAAGTTAGGTACTGGGTACGCATAGATTCCGGCCTCCACAGCGGGGGCCGCTTTTTTTGAGGGGCGAGGGCGCTGCGCTATCCGCGCATGAGCTTTCGGGCGGCGGCAGCTCTGCTTTTGCGGCGGCCGCTATGGATGTCCACCATCAAGCTATAGAGCCATCGGCGCGTATCGGCTTTTGGTGCGATCTGGTCGAGGTCGTTAATCGCGAGTTCGAGCGTGTCCTCGACGAGCTCATCGGCTAGTATTTGCGACGAACGCAACGAATGAGCCCATGCTCGAAGCTCCGGCACCATTTCGGCCACAGTGGTCGCGCGTGTTTCGATTTTCATGGCTTGTCACTCCGTAGAATTGTACGGGCAACGGTCACACCAGCGGGATGTTCCGAATATAGCTACAAGTAGCTAGCGAACCTGGTGAAGAGCATCCTGATCGCCGGTTATCTTTGTTCGAACCGAGGAATCGTGCAGTTTCAGTCTTTCGTCCTTGCGTTGATTCCAGCGGATTGAGGAATTCGGAACTAGATGCGATGCAGGTGCTGGAAGGACGGCTTCGGGTGGATAAGCTTGCCGACGGGCGGGTGTTTGCACACAGCCTCAACCAACTACTCGGACACGGGTGAAACCCGCTTTTTTCTGTCAAATGGTCCGGTAGCCACAGTCAACTAGCCATCAACTTCAGCGCATCATGATCGTGGATGCCGCTTTGAAAAAGACCGATCAGACGCGCCGCGAGCTCAACAGCTTCCTCGCTATCAACGGCGAGGTGCCTTTCCTGGACGATTTCCCGGAAAACACATTCTATCTGTTTGAAGTCGTGAGGCGTAATTATCTCGATGCGAGATCCAACCACTTTGCTCATCGCCCTAATCCCAGCCGGCCCGGGGCGGAACAGGCCGACGTTAGCCCCGCGTTGAGTATGCGCCGTCGCCGGGGGATTTCAACTCTGGAATTTCGGGGGAGATCCGCACGCCGCGGGCGGCCGTTGTCTGTAAGCCGTAGTTTGTTCCAGGCGGCCGCCGGAGAGGAAGGTAGCGACCGCCTGGCTGTCTAGAGGGGCGGAGAGGAACTGCCGAGAGGTCGGTTTGTTCCCAATTAGTCTTAATGCCCAAGATTAGATTTTCCTGCTGCTCTTAGCTCGGCGACCTTGCGATCGAGGTCGATTTTGTACGGTCCGAATTTCTCGAACAGTTCGCGTGCGACAAGGGGGGTGAGCCGGTGCGCGCTAATGAATTCTTCCAGGTCATACCGCGTGTTCCAGCCGCGAACCACCTTGCTATACTGTTGTCTGGTGTCTTCATGTTGCATGGCTGTAGTCTCGACATTTGGGGTTTCGCAGCACGTAACCGGACTGCTTGATCAGCAAAAATCGCGTTTGGTAAAAAAGGTTCCCGTAAATCATTGCGCAATGTGCGTTTAATAAGCCATGCCTAAAGTGCCTGCGAAAGCCAAGCGCCCGAAGCAATTGCTCCTCGATGATGACGCTGTGCTTCGCGGGCGGACGAAGAGGCCGCGCGACCCTCCGTGCCTGTCTTTCGATCCCACCCCGGACCGCGTCAAGCCCTGCCTTGCGCTGCTAGCCAAGAGGGTGCCAGCCGCTGGCGACTGGGCGTTTGAAATCACCGCTTCTGGCCGCTGCGTTGGGCAGGACCAAGGGTCGGAGCTCGGTAGACGCCGCCGGGGCCCATAAGGGCCCAGGGGATACGCGCCAATTTGTTCGCCAAAGCGACTGCAATCAGCTTTGGCGGTCACGACCTGCGCGGCCATGGAATAGCGGGAGCGCCGGACGATGCTCGAAGATGCGATTGACGAGGGCCGCTCTGCCTCCACAGCGGGGGGACCGCTTCTCTGTGGGAAGCTGTCCCGACGAGCTCTAGTGGCTAAATGACGGGCTAGCCGCTTTGGTCGTGGCCGATCAGACAGGCGGCAAGCGCTTCAGCCTCTCGCTTTCCAATGCGGTGCCCACTTTAAAATGTGTCGAAGTCGCAGGTTCGATAAACGCACTTCCCGGACTATTGTCCTAAAGGCCCGCCAGACTAAGGTCGAAACCCCATGCGACTGAAGTCTGGCCATCGGAACGGCAATAGCCCAGCGGCGTTGGTAAGAAGTTCCCGCATCGAGTGTGGGAATACAACACCAGCCTGGAGAAGAAAATGAAGAAAATTGTCAGCTCAGCCGTCACAGCACTGCTTCTGCTCGGCGCTTCGAGCATCGCCCTGGCTCAGACAGTCATTGTCACCCCAGAGCAGGAAACGGTCGTCCGCGAATACGTGAAGAAGAAGCCCCTCGCTTCCATCAAACTTCCCGGAGTGGAGCTCAATGTCGGTTCGACGGTCCCCGAAACGGTGGAACTGCAGACCATTGATGCACCGGACATCACCTACCGATATGTGGTCGTTGACAACCGCACGGTGCTGGTGGACCCGGGCACCCGCAAGATCGTTCGGGTTATCGACTAGCTCTGATAGACGGCGTCCCTTCCCCTTCGGGGAAGGGGCAGCCAAACCGGACGCCGGGCTACTGGTTTCGCTGAAGCCATCGCGCCTCTAGCAGGGGAAGCAGTTCGACTACATCCGCCTGAAGGTTGCGGCAGATTTCCTCGTATTCCTCGATCAGCGCCTTCCGGCGGGGAAGTTCGCGTTGAAGATTATCCAGTGCCGTTGATGCCAGAGCGTAGCACTCAAACAGGTCGTCCAACCGCGGGTCCTTGGTTGTGAGCAACCACCCACGATGGCGCGGTAGCGCCATCCCCAAGCGAGCCCGCCCTAGCTTTAATAAGCTCATTCCGCGCCTCCCTTGGCCTGAGTAAAGCTATTTCGCCTCTACCTGGGGAAGGTACACGGCGACGTCCCCACTATTGTCGTTGAGAATTTCGCCTCCAACAATCAGGTAAACGGCTATCGCTGCTACCGAGAGAAGCATCACACCGATCGGCAGCCCGGTTGCTGCGGTCTTTTCGGGCTGCCTATATCTGTGCCTTTCGTACATCCTGATATCTCCCATGGTCTCTTCTAACCGGTAGCACCAGAGCCGCTCGCAGGGACGTTCGAACGGCTCTGGGCCGATACCACCCATGGCTTTTTCTCTGAGGGTCTTCAGCGACATGGGCTTAGTGATAAATTTAGCGCGACGCGACTTCGCAACAATCGACTTCAGACCTTTGCCGACGGTGAGTCAGACTGAAGTCCCATGGCGGAACTTCTCACTTTGTGGCTGGTTCGGTATCCTCGCGGTCGCATCGCCCAGGCACCCGCACGACATCCGCCTCGATCGCTGGCGTCGGACAACGCGGGCTGACCAGTCCAACGATAGCTTGCCCAATGGAGTGACCACCCTTGTCGAGCGCCGATCCCAACTTCGCCGAAATCCAGTTTCTCGAAGAAGCACTGCACCGACCATCGGTTAGGCATTCGAGGATAGCAATCGAAGCCTTGCTTGCAGAAGATTTTGTCGAGTTCGGTGCGTCGGGACGCGTATATCGTCGAGCAGAGGTCATCAATCTTTTGAGTCAGGGGGAGGACGAATCCGACAGCATTCTCCGAACGTCCAACTATGCTCTAGCGCCTATTTCGCAAAATGCGGTGCTTTTGACGTACCAGAGCCATCTCACGTATCGCGACGGGTCCGAACGATCCGCCTTGCGAAGTTCAATCTGGAAGCATGACGGGAAGAAATGGCAAATACTCTTCCATCAGGGGACAATGCAGCGGCCGTGACTGTGCGCCGTTAATCCTAGTGCAGCTTTCTCGCGAGACGGACAAGGCCGCCACCAAGCTCCAATGTTTCGAAATCGGCACTCACGAGGAAATAGCAGTCTGCAAGCTCCATCAACGCCATCGCGACTTCCTCGCGTGACCAACCGGCCCGTTGCGCTCGATCGGAGAGCGACAGGAACTCTGCCTCCAACGAGTCCTGGCAAAGGAGGACGCGATCTGGGTGGCCTTCCGGAAGCGTCGGCGCGGGAATTTTCGACATGGCGTATCCTCCTGCCGAGGAGGATAGGGCGCACTTTGCGTTCTACAAGGCTTCGCTAATTTAACGAACGACTGTCGACTAACGCACCTATCGGGTCTAGCCGTCCAATAGACTAGCCGAGCCCGTCGCGCAGATAGCTGGTCGTGGATAAAAGAATGGCCCCCTGTTGAGGGGGCCGGGAGTATGGGACAATGGCTGCGGGGGACTGCCATTATCCATGGGGTGCGCATAAAACGCGCCCGCCGGAAAATTGTTCCAATTTTTCGCGGAACAACGCGGCTTAAAATACGCTCACGAGACGACGACTTACTCTGTGACGCGGATTCATCTCGCCAATCGTCGCATCCAGTCGTATATTTAGCCATTGCTGATATTGACGGCGGCCTTCTCCCCCAGAGCCACGAAAAGAAGGCCGCTCTTTTTCAGTAGTCCCGCCGGTCAGGCTGCTACCCTCACGAATAACCAGCCATTTGCTTCAGCGCGTCGTGGTCGTGGATTCCGCGTTGAAACAGGCTGATCAGGTGCGCCGCAAGCTCATCGGCCTCCTCGCTGTCAAAGGCGAGAAGTCGTCAGACGTAATTAACTCTCAGCGAGATCCAACCGTTTTGGCCGTAGCCCTGGTCGCAGTTGCCCCGGAGAAGGTGCGCCGGCTCAGGCGGAATTCAACTGTGAAAAATACGGGGGACCCCAGGCGGTGAGTGTCGCAGCCAGACCGCCCGGGGTCGGCGTTGGGTTGCCTTCACAATATACCAACACCTATGCGCCCAAACGCCGGCGGCAGTGCATTGTTCCGTGACTTCCCACGTGCTCACAACTCGCAGATCTGCGGGTAGACAGCGCGCCTGATCGATGGCGGAGATCATACACTCCGACGAACTATCTACCGCGAATTGATATCTTGCGGTCGGAGGCAACAGGCGGCCAAATGGAGGCAGATCCGGGTCGCAAAGTTAAAGTCTCCGAGAGGCAATGTCATGCGACTTATCGTTGTCAACGACGTGTCAGTGGCTGTGGGCGGTGCGACCAAGGTTGCGCTCCAGTGCATAGAGGCAGGCGTTAAGGCAGGGCTCGAATGTTCCGTTCTGGTCGGCGACGACGGCGCAGGCATTCGCTCGCGATTTCCGAGCGTCGAGGTCGAGGCGCTGGGCGAGCGCCCCTTGCGCGACGGCGTCCGCTTCGCAAACGTGTTCGATAGGAATTTCAACGGCCGCGCCTACCGCGCCTTGCGCCGATTGCTCAAGTCCGGAGGCGACATGGTCGTTCATGTTCACGGTTGGTCGCAGATCCTGTCCCCCTCGATTTTTCATGCGCTGGCGCGTAGTGACGCCAAGGTGATCGTTACTGCACATGATTTCTTCCTGAGTTGCCCCAACGGGGCCTATGTTCACTATGGGAGGGGCGAGATCTGTCCTGAAAAACCGCTATCTGCCGGCTGCCTTTCCAGCTCCTGCGACAAGCGCAATTACCTAAACAAACTGTGGCGAGTTGCGCGATCGGTGACCCAGTGTGCAGCGGGAGAGGCGTTCTGGGGCCGGGTCGGCGTCATTCTGGCACATGAAGGCATGGAGCCCTACCTGACCGACGGACCCCTCCAAAATTTCCTGACATTGCGCACTCCGTCGACCCCACTCACCCAATTCCCGGTTGCGGCCTGGAAAAATGAACGCGCCCTGTTTCTGGGCCGGATGTCGGTGGAAAAGGGTGTGTGGGCGCTCGCCGAGGCGCTCAACTTGACGGGCAGAGCGGCAACCTTGATAGGTCAAGGGCCTCTGCTCCAAAAGATACAGCAGGCACTTCCCCACTGCTATGTCCCAGGATGGCTCGATGATTGCGAGGTTAAGGCATTCGCGGCCAAGGCACGCTATCTTCTTATGCCGTCGCGAATGCCTGAGCCTTATGGCCTCGTTGCCGCTGAGGCGATGATGTCGGGCATTCCGGTGCTTGCCAGCAGCAATGCGTTGATCTCCAGAGAAATCGAGAAAAACCAGGCAGGGTTGATGTTTCGGAGTGGCAACGTCGACTCACTCGCCGAGAAAATGGCATTGATGGAAAACGACGAACTCGTTCGGCATTTGAGCGAGGGCGCAATTGCCTACGGCAAGAGGGTCGCGCCTTCAATAGATGAATGGCGCCAACGGATGGTCGACATCTATGCTGGGCGGATCAAATTCGCAACGCGGAACCTGGTGGCGGAGGCGATGGTGCGACCCGAACGACAAACGTTCGAATTGGCCGGACCTGAAAGGCGCTAGCAATTATCGGAGCGCGAAGGTTTGAATACGAGAGGAGATGCCTAGCGCGATTTCGCGGTTGCTGCTGGCGAAGGCGACGAGCTGGTTTATGTCGGCGGCGTTGGGACCGGCTTTACTGACAAGATGGCCCGCGACCTTCGCAAGCAGCTGGCAGCCTTGCCGGCGAAGGTGCCGCCGGTCGCGCTGAAGCGGAAGAACGCCGTGTTCTGCGAGCCGGTATTCGTCGCCGAGGTCACCTATACCGAGATCACCAGCGACAGGAAGCTACGGCATCCATCGTTCAAAGGGCTGCGCGAGCTGGCCGACAATGTCGACGTGTTTGAGCGCAAAAAATAGGCCCCGGGGAAGAGGGGCCTAATCAAGGTTCGGGGAACAACTTAAACATAGTGTCCGGAAAAAGGTTCCCGCATCAATCCCGCTCGGCCAAAATTTTCTGCATCCGAGAGAGTTTGCTTTCCGCAATAGCAAGCCGCTGGACAAGCACGTTCGGTCT